>CAMCVF010000005.1 GCA_945881735.1 Methylotenera oryzisoli | reverse complement strand
TTAACTAACAGACACTACTTAAAAAAAATAATTCTTAAACATTAAACTTAATTACACTATAAACCTAAATTATGCGTGAAAATGAATATAAAGCCTTGTAAAATACTTGTTTTAGGAAATCTAAGCTCTGGAATAAAATAATGCAAATTCAAACGCATATTGTTGATTTAAACACCGCAACTGGCGTGATGCGCACCTATGTGCACCGTCCAATTCACGACAAACCAGTCGCCGCCATCTTATTTTATTCTGAAATATTCCAGCAAACGGGTCCAATTGAACGCGCCGCGCGTTTTATGGCAGGTCAAGGTTATGGCGTATTGGTGCCAGAAGTGTTTCACGAGCTTAATCCAATTGGTACAGTTTTGGGTTATGACGATGCTGGCCGTGAGAAAGGGAATGCCGATAAAGCCGCAAAAGATGTGCAAGATTATGATACCGACAACCGCGCCATGATTGAATATTTAGGCACGCAAGATTGGTATAACGGCAGCTTGGGCGCTATGGGGTTCTGTATTGGCGGCCATTTAGCGTTTCGTGCCGCCTTGCAGCCAGAAGTAAAAGCCACCGCTTGTTTTTATGCCACCGATTTACACACGAATATCATCCCAAATAAACCTAATCAACACAGCATGGAAAGATTAAACGATATTAAAGGCGAGTTGATGATGATTTGGGGTAAGCAAGATAACCATATTCCTACTGCAGGGCGTGTGTTGGTGAATCAAAAATTAACAGAAGCGAACTTAACCTTTTCATGGCATGAGTTTAATGGCCAACATGCGTTTATGCGCGATGAAGGTGAACGTTATGACCCGCAACTAGCCATGACAGGTTATCAATTAACCATTCAAATGTTTGGCAATACGCTGTAGCTGTTTGGCAAGGTTTTTTAAGTTTAGCGCAACGAGGCGTTAAAACTTTTTGTTGTAATGTTTTGCGGAGAAGTAATTGATAGCAATGTTGTAAGCTGCAGTAATAAAGCTGTAGTGAGTTTAAAGTAAAGTACTGGAAGCTGTAGCCATGAGCTGCATGATTCTTTTAGTTTAAATTACCCATTTAATTAATTTTTGAGAATGATATGACCACACCAAAAAATGCTGATATTGGCCTAGTTGGCCTAGCTGTCATGGGCCAAAATTTAGCCCTCAATATTGCTGATCACGGCTACACCATCGCTGTTTACAACCGCGATCCTAAAAAAATGGTGAACTTTGTTGAAGAATGCAAAAAAAATGAGCCTTCACATGAAAATGTAGTTGGACACGCTGATTTAGCTTCTTTTGTATTAAGTATCAAACGCCCACGCAAAATCATCTTATTGGTTAAAGCTGGTAGCGCAACGGATGTGACGATCAACGCACTTTTACCATTCTTAGAGCAAGGCGACATTATTATTGATGGGGGCAACTCATTATGGACAGACACTATTCGTCGTGAAAAAGAATTAGTCGCTAAAGGCATCGAATTTATTGGTTCTGGTGTTTCAGGTGGCGAAACTGGTGCACGTTTCGGCCCATCATTAATGCCATCTGGCACGCGTAGGGCATGGGCAAGCTTAGAACCCATTTGGCGCGATATCGCCGCTAAGGTAGACGCAGTAACAGGCGAGCCATTAGAAGGAGGCGCACCTGGTAAACCAGTTGAAGGCGGTTTCTCTTGTGCTGAATACATAGGGCCAGATGGAGCTGGTCATTACGTGAAAATGGTGCACAACGGTATTGAATATATCGATATGCAGTTGATTTGCGAAGCTTACTGGTTAATGAAAAGCTTGTTAGGTATGCCAGCCGATGAAATCGGTAAAGTATTTGCTGAGTGGAACAAAGGTGAATTATCTAGCTTCTTGATTGAAATTACCGCGGATATCTTGCAACAAAAAGACCCAATGGGTAAAGGTTTCTTGGTAGATCAAATCTTGGATACCGCTGGTCAAAAAGGTACTGGTCAATGGACAGCCGCGAATGCGCTTGAATTAGGCGCACCAGCTAATGCGATTGCGGCAGCTGTTTATGCACGTGCACTTTCTAGCTTAAAAGAAGAGCGCGTTGACGCTAGCAAAATCTTAAAAGGCCCAGTGCTTGTAAAACAAACAGACAAAGCTGCGATTATTGAAGCAATTAAAAATGCATTATATTGCTCAAAAATCTGTGCTTATGCGCAAGGCTTCCAATTAATGGATAAAGCGCAAGTGGCTTACAATTGGAAACTAAGCTTCGGTGAAATCGCACAAATCTGGCGTGGTGGTTGTATCATCCGTGCTCGTTTCCTGCAAAAAATCACCGATGCTTACGCATTAAACTCACGTTTGAAAAACTTGATGTTAGATCCATATTTCACTAACTCCATGAATGACGGCCAAGCAGGTTGGCGTAAAGTGATTGCCTTGGCGGTCACCAACGGTATTCCGGCACAAGGTTTTTCGGCGGCGTTAGCCTATTATGATGGTTACCGTAGTGCCGATTTGCCGGCTAACTTATTGCAAGGGCAACGTGATTACTTTGGCGCGCATACTTATGAACGTAAAGATCAACCGCGTGGTCAGTTCTATCATTTAGATTGGCCAGAAGCTGGCCGCCCACAACTTTCTATTGAGTAAGTTGTTCTTTAATAGAAGTCAAATGAATGATAACTGGCGACTGAAATGATGTCTGTTGAGTGTGAAATAAAAATCAATATGTGGGTTGCCATGAAGCGACCTACAACTTGATGTTTTTTAGATTTACTGCTTAATTAAACGCAATCGCTGTAAGCTTCTAAAAGTCGATTTAAGTTTTTTAGTTTTTGTAAGTTTAAGATATTCGCTTCTTGGACTTTTACTTTATCTGACTTTGGGCTCAGTGATGGTTCGTAAATTTCGCTTAACAGCTGTGGTTGTGGATCTGATTGCGTTTGAAATACAGGTTTTACATTTAGTGCTTGCATTATGACTTCCTTAAAAAATCCTTTTGGGAATTAAAACAACAGAAATTTTGTTTCTGTTGCATGTGAAAACAATTTATCAAAATAATTCATTCAATTGATGCATTTAATGAATAATTTAATAAAATCATGACTCATGAGAGGTTAACGCCCATAACTTGTTGGGGAATACACAAAAATTAGATTTATTATTTATTTACTTTTCGGCCTAACTAACTTAGCAACTGTGTGTATCAATTAGCTATCTATGAGCAAACAATTAAAAGCGGTTAAATAATGAACATATTAATTAATGGTAATGTTAAAGTATTTAATGTTGTTGATTTAACAATCGCAGGCTTGGTTGCAGAGCTGGATTTGGTTGGCAAGCGTTTGGCGATTGAAAAAAACGGCGAAATTGTGCCTCGTAGCCACTTTGCCGATGTGTTTTTGCAAGAGGGTGATAAGCTTGAAATTGTGGGTGCGGTAGGCGGCGGTTAAGTATATTCAAATAGCAGTAAAATTTTTAGATCATAATTAAATATGTCAGAACAAATCACTATTGCAGGAAAATCCTACTGTTCACGTTTGTTGGTAGGTACTGGTAAATACAAAGACTTTACAGAAACCCGTGCAGCCATTGACGCCAGTGGCGCGCAAATTGTGACGGTGGCTATCAGAAGAACCAATATTGGCCAAACAGCAGGTGAGCCATCACTGCTAGAGTATTTGCCTCCGGAAGAATTTACCTATCTACCCAACACAGCAGGTTGTTATTCGGCAGATGATGCGGTGCGAACCTTGCGCTTGGCGCGGGAATTGTTAGATGGACATAAATTGGTAAAGCTAGAAGTATTAGGTGACCCAAGAACGCTGTACCCAAACGTAATTGAAACAATTGCAGCGGCAAAAGTGTTAGTAAAAGATGGTTTTGATGTAATGGTTTACACCTCAGATGACCCTATTATTGCGAAACAATTAGAGGACATTGGTTGCTGTGCAGTGATGCCGTTGGCTTCGCTGATTGGCTCTGGCATGGGCATTTTAAACCCTTGGAATTTACAGATTATTATTGAAAATGCCAAAATCCCAGTGTTGGTAGATGCTGGCGTTGGAAGTGCGGCAGATGCGGCGATTGCGATGGAGCTTGGCTGCGCAGGTGTATTAATGAACACGGCGATTGCGGCAGCGCGCGACCCTATAATGATGGCTGGTGCGATGAAAAAAGCGATTGAAGCAGGCCGCGAATCGTATCTTGCCGGCAGAATGCCTAAAAAGTTGTATTCAGCCAGCCCTAGCTCGCCCACTGAAGGGTTAATCGCTTAATGACGGCGCAAAACCAATATGCTTTCTCGGTTTCGGTGCAAACAAGCTATTTGCCAGACCAATCTAATGTGGAAGAAAGCAAGTTTGCATTTGCCTACACCGTCACCATTACTAATGTTGGCAATGTGGCCGCGCAATTAATCAGCCGCCATTGGGTAATTACCGATAGCCATAACCATGTGCAAGAAGTAAAAGGTTTAGGCGTGGTGGGTGCTCAGCCGCTATTAAATCCGAACCAACAGTTTGAATATACCAGCGGTACTGTGTTAGCTACTCAAGAAGGTGAAATGCGCGGTAGTTATTTTATGGTAGCGGTTGACGGAACTCCGTTTGAAACCATTATTGAGCCATTTTCTTTATCACAGCCAAGAGTGCTGCATTAAGCCTATTCAAAGATGCGACGCGTATTGATGAAGCGCTTACTTATTTTTGTTTTGTTGGGCATGCTAATAGCCTCTTGTACCAATAGAAATAATAAGCCAATTGTCGCAAAACCAAATCCGCCTAATTGCAATTGCACAGAAGTCCAAGCCCCAGTTCAATTGCCGCCAACAGGGCAGGTTGAGCCAAAACCTGCAGAAATAAAAGACGCAAAAATAGCGCCAGATTACAGCTTACTTAAACCCGCTAAGTGGGAAGATATTGACGGCTTAATGCAAGACGATTTAAGTGCGGCTTGGGATGCTTGGCTGCAAAGCTGCAGCACTTTGTCAAATCAATCGGCAAAAAATAAGCCACAGTGGCAGACTGCTTGCAGCGTGGCCAAAACGCTTACCAAGCCAAATAGTGCGACCATTATTGCCTATTTAACAACCCAATTTGATGTTTATTCAGCCACCAGCGCGGAAGGCGAAAATACAGGTTTAATTACAGGGTATTATGAACCGCTACTTCAGGGTAGCCGAAAACAATCTGAACAATATCCTTATCCTTTATATGCTCAACCAAAGGATATTATCACTGTGGAGCTAGCTGATATTTATCCTGAGCTTAAATTTAAGCGTATTAGAGGCAAGCTAGTTGACACCAAACAGGGCACAAAAAAGCTTGTTCCCTATATAACGCGCGCCGAAATTGAAACCAGCCCGTCGCCATTGGCAGGAACCGAAATTGTGTGGATTAACGACATTATCGATGTGTTTTTCTTACATATTCAAGGTTCTGGCTTGGTGAATTTAGACAATAGCCAGCAATTGCATGTGGGCTATGCGGATCAAAATGGCCATGCTTATAATTCAATTGGCCGTTTATTAATTGAGCGCGGTGATTTAACACCAGATCAAGCGTCAATGCAGGGCATTAAAAATTGGGCGCGCAATAATTTAAGCCAATTGCGCGATTTGCTTAATAGTAATCCTAGCTATGTTTTTTTTAGAGAATTACCCGCTGGATTACCAGGCCCCTTGGGTGCGCTAGGCGTACCTATTACAGCAGAGCGCAGCGTGGCAATTGACCCTAAATATATACCCTTAGGCGCGCCACTGTTTTTATCGACCACACAACCCAACAGTGCAACACCGCTTAAACGCTTGATGGTGGCGCAAGACACAGGTGGCGCTATTAAAGGCGGCGTGCGTGCGGATTTCTTTTGGGGTACAGGTGAAGCTGCTGGCAAACAAGCAGGCGCCATGAAACAGCAAGGTAAAATTTGGGTGCTATTACCTAAAGGTTTTGTATTACCCAAATAAGCGGCTTAGCAATTATGGCGTTTATTTTAAGCGATTGATATTTAAAACTGCTGCTATTTAACCCCAATAGTGAAAACCCATCGCTAAAAAGGCAATAGTGTTATCTGCCGTATAGAAGATTATTGAATTAATAACCAGCCCCATTTGCCCAACCATGCGCCAAAAATAGCGGCAAAATATGGTCTGCGGTAGAATGCGTTTTACCACATATTGGTTTTGATGGTGTTAATAAAACAATGCTGCGGTGTCATTTTTCTCAATTTTTTCAGCTAGCGAATTTGCAAACAAAGGCACGTAGTCCAAGGTTTTAACATTGCGTTGCGGGCAAAAAAATCGCGCTAAATTCTGCGGAAAAGCCGCTGGCAATCAGCAACACATTATCCGCTTGCGGGCTTTGCCCGCTTTAAATGGAAACTTGTGTCAAAGTAATATTGTCTTTTGGGTACATCAATATCCGCGGTAACTTCGCTCCGTGATCTAAATCACGCCTTGTATCTATTTTTTTGCATCAATCCTCGCTTGCATAAGCCAATCTGACGCTTTTGCCGCCATTCCATGCGCACTGTTTGCTGGGTATTCAATCTCATACAGCTGCTTTGGAAAGCCGCCAAAATCATGAATCGTATCAGGCTTGCTGGAAATGGAAATTGCTGGAGCTTGCATATCCAAATACACATTACATAAAAAACGAATTTTTCAAAACTGACGCCAATAAAAAAGGGTGCTAAAAGCACCCTTTTTAATACGATAAACAAAAATTACTTGTTCATTACGTACATTGTAACTTCGAAACCGAAACGCATTTCAGTAGCAGCTGGTGTTGTCCACATAGTAATCTCCTTAAGTTAAAATTCGTTTGCTTTGTTTTCACAACCGCATCACGTAAATGCAATACTACGCCTACTGTTAAATTAGCCACTATCTAAAGCACTTAAAACACACTCATGATTTTCATTAGATTAACTTTAAGCTTGGCTTTTGATTCGCTTTATTAAACGCTTAATGCCTTTGTGGCCAACTGCGAGTTTTAGCGGAACTTTGAAATCATATAGCTTAAAGTGTAAGCGGTTTTGCCAATTAAATTGCATGCCAGAAAGCCTTAAATAAATCTGCATAAAGCAGCGCATAATCCACACTGTTAACGCCACAAATCCAAGGTTAGCAAATACATGAATTTTAAAACCACCCCGCAACATAGGGAAGACTTCGTTTGGGTATTATAAGTACACAACAAACAGGCTTTTAGGTTGTTCATCGTATTCTGTAATAAAGCCATGAGTAACGACTTCTAAAAGTACCAGCAGAATAATACTAAATATCACCCAATAATAAGTGAATTTTTGCCAAGATTTAAATAGGGGCCTGATAGCTAGAAATGTTGCAATTAGCAGTGGAATTAATGCTTATAAATTCATCTTAATTATATCAACGCACATGCACTGCAGTATCACTTCAATCGGTTTAGCTGTTGCTTCAACACACTCAGATTTCCATAAGACCAAGCCTAGGCGTCAGAAAGACAAGATAAACAAGCACAACAAAAGCATTCTGACTGGTTGCGCAAATAGTCCTAGCTTGTTTGCAACACGTCAAATAACACGCTGAATGGCGCCAAAAAAATCAAAGAAATGCATAGTTTTAGGTAGGGTTGTTAGTGGGCATTTACAGAGTAATGATTATATCGCTTAACGCGAAAATCTAGCGTTAACCGTCACTTTGCGCGTTCTATTTTTTGGATTGCGACTGTTGCCATCTTGTGATCGCTAACAAGCTAATCGCCAGCAAAATAATCCCACCAAAAACATAGGTGGTGGTAATTACAGGCACATCATTTTTTTCTAGTACAACATACAAACCCACAAAGGTCATCATGCAAAAATTTTCAAAAAAGTTTTGTACCGCAACCGCATTGCCAGCACCCACCGTTTCGTGGCCTCGTTCTTGCAATAAAGCGTTTAGCGGCACCACGTAAAATCCACCAGCTGCACCTATTAATATTAGCAGGGCAATGACAGAGTAGAGTTGTGTGGCGTGCGCAAAAAGCATAATTAATATGCCAATTAACAGGCCAGCAGGTAGCACGCGGTTTACATGCTCTAAACGAATGAAATTGGCGGCTAATCCGGCGCCAATGGCGATGCCAATAGCAACGGCGCCGCTTAAATTGGCAGGCATGCTTAAATCGTTTATACCCAAGGCTACGGGCACCCATGCCACCAATAACAGGCGCAAGGTAGAGCCTGTACCCCAAAATACGCTAGAGCCGATCAGTGAAAATCGCGCATCTTTATTGTATAAAAGTACTTTTAGCGCTTCTAAAAACTCTTTTACCATTCTGGGTGGTGACAGCTTTGTTCCAGGCCTCGCAACGGCTAAGCCCGGTATAAAGGTATTGGCGATGGCAGCCAGCAAATAACAAGCACAAATGGCAAATAAGGCCATGCTAACGGAGGCATCTGCTAATTTTCCGCCCAAAACCGCACCCAATAGAATAGCCACAATGGTGGAGCCTTCAATCAAACCGTTGGCTTTGACTAATTTTTCTGCGCTGACTATTTCACTTAATATTCCATATTTTGCAGGTGAATAAGCGGCAGCGCCAATGCCTACGAAGCCATAAGCCAGCAAGGGATTTAAGCCCAATATCATGGCAGATGCGCCTAATAGTTTGAGCAAGTTGGCAATTAGCATCACCCGTCCTTTTGGGAATCCATCGGCAAAATGGCCAACAAATGGCGCCAGTAAAATAAAAGCGACTACAAAAAATTCTTGCAATAATGGAATTTGCCAATTAGGTGCTAATTGCGATTTTAGAAGCGCAATCGCTGCAAATAAGAGCGCGTTATCAGCTAGCGCCGATATAAACTGTGCAATTAAAACGGCAACCATACCGTGTGAAAATAATTGGTTTGAATTGCAATGAGTACGTGTAGTCATATTGTGCTGAGAAATAAAATCCGCTAAAAACCGCTTGGGTTCAAATAGTTTGGCAGGAAACGATTTGCCCTCAAACCGTAGAGCATTTTAGTGCAAAATCAAACAACAGCGGTGAGGATTTAGGATGATGCCGCAATAAATTGTAAGGTGCTCGTTTGCTTCAAACGCCAGCAAAATGCGTTGCCGATGCGCGTCACCCAAGGCGATAAAAAGCGCTGCAGTATTTTGCCATGCATCAGAAATGATGAGTACTTATTTCATAACTATATAATTAGTTATTTAGTTTTATGAAGCATGTATTATTCTTGAGTTGAATTTATAAAAGTAAAAGACCGAATAAAAACGGACGCCGAAGCGTCCGTTTTTATTAATCAAGCATAACAGTCAAACAAGTTAGCCATTAAGCAGATTATTAATGGTAAGCGCGCTCGCCATGTTCACTGGTATCTAAGCCTTCACGCTCTGATTCTTCTGATACACGTAAACCTATAACCAAGTCGATGATTTTAAGTGATACATAGGCAACCACACCTGAAACCACAATCGCCGTACCAACAGCCCAGATTTGTGCTGTCATTTGTGCACCAAAGTCGTAAGCCGCTACACCGTTTGCTACATAATCAACTACGCCTGCGCCGCCAAGTGCTGGGTTAACAAACACACCTGTTAACAAGGCACCTACAATGCCACCAACCGCATGCACACCAAAAACATCAAGCGCATCATCATAACCAAGCATGTATTTCACTTTTGCTACAAAGAAGTAGCAGATTGGTGAAACAATCAAGCCGATAATAATGGCACCCATTGGGCCTACGAAACCACATGCTGGAGTAATAGCCACTAAACCAGCTACAGCACCAGAAGCAGCACCTAGCATTGATGGTTTACCTTTTAACAACCACTCAGAGAATGTCCAAGATAAAGTAGCAGCACCAGTAGCGATTGTTGTGTTGATTAAAGCTAATGCAGCATAACCGTTCGCTTCTAAATTAGAGCCAGCGTTAAAGCCGTACCAACCCACCCATAGTAGCGCAGCACCAACCATTGTTAAGGTCAGGCTGTGTGGGGTCATAGACTCTTTACCGTAACCGATACGTTTGCCTAATACATAAGCGGCCACTAAACCAGCCACACCTGCATTAATGTGAACAACAGTACCACCAGCAAAATCTAAGGCACCTTTAGCCCATAACCAACCAGCATTGGCTAAAACAATGTTTAATGATTCAGCGGTTGTGATGGCATCAGGACCGTCCCAGTACCAAACCATGTGTGCCATTGGCAGGTAAGCAAATGTGAACCACAAAGTCATAAATGCTAATACAGCAGAAAACTTCATACGCTCAGCAAACGCACCAACAATCAACGCTGGCGTAATAGCCGCAAATGTTAATTGGAAAGCAACGAATGTGAACTCAGGAATGTAAACACCTTTGCTGAATGTAGCGCCTAATGATTCAGGAGTTACGCCAGCCAAGAATGCTTTACCTAATCCGCCAAAGAATGGATTGCCGCCCGTGAACGCAACGCTGTAACCATACAATGCCCACAAAACAGCCATCAGTGAAAAGATCATAAATACTTGCATCAGCACAGAAAGCATATTTTTTTGGCGCACTAAACCGCCGTAAAATAATGCCAAACCTGGAATTACCATTAGCGTAACCAATATGGTAGAAACCATTACCCAAGTTGTGTCGCCTTTGTTTGGCACTGGTGTAGGTGCTGCTGTCTCAGATGCTGCTGCTTCCGCTGGCATCGCTTCAACAGGAGCCACCTCTGCATCGGCAACCGGCATATCTTTAACAACGGGTGCTGCTGGTTCTGCTACAGCTTCCACTGTGGCTTCAGCTGCCGCTGGCAAATCTTCTGCAAAACTTGAACTAATTGCACCCGTACTAAGAAGAGCAATTAGCGATAAAACAGATAATAATTTTTTCATTTTATGCTCCTTAAAGTGCTTCAGGTCCGGTTTCACCGGTACGGATGCGATACACTTGCTCTAAATTAAAGATAAAGATTTTGCCATCGCCGATTTTGCCTGTTGCTGCAGCTTTTTCAATCGCATCCACTACTTGATCCAGCATGTCATCTTTAATGGCAATTTCTAATTTAACTTTTGGCAAAAAATCCACTACGTATTCCGCGCCACGGTAAAGCTCGGTATGCCCTTTTTGACGACCAAAGCCTTTAACTTCGGTTACTGTAATGCCTTGAACGCCTATGTTAGACAAGGCCTCACGAACCTCATCAAGCTTAAATGGCTTGATTATTGCCGATACAAATTTCATATTATTCCCCTATTGGCAGGTTATTTAAAAAACCAATTCAGTCAAACTGGCTTTTTTCATTTGAATTAAAACTAAATTAGAACGTACGACCTACTGTAACAACAAAACGGCCATCGCTTAAGCTTTTAGCTTCTGTACTCCCATTAAAGCTAGAACCGCCGTAACCTCTATTACTCCAGTAACTGTCGTTGCTTGAGTCAACATAGTAAACGCCAGCATTCCAGCCTTCTGTTTTACCAATAGCAAATGATTTACTTAGACCAATTTTCCAGTCCGTGTAATCTGGGCTTGTGCTCTCTAATGTCGCTGATGGAAATTGGCCTGAGCTGGATTGGTAATTCACATCAAGATTGCCAGATACGTTTAAATGACCAACGTGGCCAATTAATGTTAAGCCGCCAATTGGTAATGGATAAGCCGCGTTTAATTCAAAATATGTTGTACCTTTAGTACTGCCATCCCAACCTGTTTCACGTTCAGCACCAAACCAATCGCTTAAAGTAACCGATGCTTTAGCACTTAACCATTTATAAGATACGCCGAAGTTAGCTTCATACGTATCCCATTTGCCACCTTGTGGCGTTTGTTGAACGCCAGGAGCCGTGAAGTATGTATATTTATTCCAAGATCCACCTGGATAAAAATAGCCGTACAAACCAACCGTGTAGCCTAAACCTTCTACTGATGGAATAGTGCCGTTATAACCAGCGTAAGCATCAATCTCAACGCTTGCGTCTGGATACGTGTTTGGTGTTACGTTTGAACCCCACATACCAGCATAAAAACCGCTTGTATGCGAAATATCAAAGCCACCTTGTACCGCTGGTTTGTGCCATGATTGTGAGATACCACGGAAGTAGTAATCTGAAACAAAGCTAATATTAGCTGTAGCCGCCCAAGCCGATGCTGGCTCCGCTGGTGCAGCCGCTACTGCCGCTGGTGCATCTTCTGCATGTGAAAATGTTGGCATTGCGAAAATGCTTAACATTGCAATTGATAATAACGAATTACGCATTGTGTATCCCCTAACGTTGTTATATAAATGATGAAGTAGTTTTATCCACGATGATATCTAGCAAGGCGCATGCCAATTAATTGGCTTTTAAAATCAATAACTTAAGTTTCCTATATAATTAATCGCAATATAAAAGTGCGCTAAAAATCTGGTAAACTAATTAAAAATTAGGAGAAATTATTTTGTTTAACTCATCAAAAATTGAAGAATTATCTAATAAAATCAAGGAGATGAAATCTTCATCACCTTTGGCTGACATGGATAAAAATATTCATGCACTAATTAAGGGCGTTCTCACCAAAATGGAGCTTGTGACGCGCGAAGAGTTTGACGTACAAGCAGAAGTTTTACGCAACACGCGAGAACAGTTGGCCGCTCTTGAGGCTAAGCTTGAGTTATTAGAGCAAAAGCTTAATCAACAATGAGTTTGGCTGTTCTGCACAGCCGCGCGCTAAGCGGTATGGACGCGCCAGAGGTGGTGGTAGAGGTGCATCTGGCAAACGGCTTGCCTAGCTTTACTATCGTTGGTCTTCCAGAGGCTGAGGTAAAGGAAAGCAAAGATCGTGTACGCGCGGCGATTCAAACGGCTCAATTTGAGTTCCCAGCCAGGCGAATCACAGTCAATTTAGCTCCCGCCGATTTACCAAAAGAAAGTGGTCGTTACGACTTGCCGATTGCTTTGGGTATTTTGGCCGCTAGCAGGCAGATTCCCAAAGAATCATTAGAGCGCTACGAAATTGCCGGTGAGTTGGCGCTGACAGGCGAATTAAGGTCGATTCGCGGTGCACTGGCCATGACATATCATATGGTACATAAAACGGCGCATCACCAGCGCGCATTTATATTGCCTCAAAATAGTGCGTCAGAAGCCAGTTTGGTCAAAGATGCAGTGATATACCCCGCTAATTCGCTACTAGAAGTATGTGCACATTTAAGTGGGCATACTCCGCTAAAGCAATATGTTGCCGATGCCCAAGCCCAAACCATTCAGTATTCAGATTTTAATGAGGTAAAAGGCCAGTCTCAAGCCAAACGTGCTCTAGAAATTGCCGCCGCTGGCGGGCACAGTGTATTAATGAGCGGGCCACCTGGCACTGGTAAAAGCATGTTAGCTAGCCGCTTTGCAGGCATTTTACCCAGCATGACAGAGCAAGAGGCGCTGGAAAGCGCGGCGATTCAATCGCTAAGCGGTGCGTATAAATTAGAGAATTGGAAGCGCAGACCTTATCGCTCACCGCACCATACTGCATCAGGCATTGCCTTAGTGGGTGGTGGTGGCATTCCGCGCCCAGGTGAAATATCGCTAGCGCATCATGGTGTTTTGTTTTTAGATGAGTTGCCAGAATTTGATCGAAAAGTATTAGAGGTTTTGCGTGAGCCTTTAGAGAGAGGGCATATTACCATCTCACGCGCTGCGCGGCAGGCGGATTTTCCAGCATCGTTTCAACTATTAGCCGCCATGAACCCATGCCCATGTGGTTATTTGGGGCATTTCAATAATAAATGCCGTTGCACACCAGACAATATTGCGCGCTATCGCGCCAAAATTTCTGGGCCGCTTTTAGATAGAATTGACCTGTTAATTACAGTGCCAGCGTTAAAAGAAGATGAATTGGTATCCAGCAGTCAATCCGAATCAAGTGAAACCATTCGCACGCGGGTAGAAAAAGCGCGCCAAATCCAACTTAAGCGTCAAGGTAAAGCCAATTTTGGATTGGGTAGTTTAGAAATAGACGCTCTATGCCAGCCGGATGAGGCGGGCTTAACTTTGCTAAAAAACGCTATTTCAAAATTAAATTTATCGGCACGAGCCTATCATCGCATTTTAAAAGTAGCCAGAACCATTGCAGATTTAAGTAGTGAGGCGGCAATCAAGCCAGCCCACATTGCAGAGGCCTTGCAATACAGGCGCAATGAATCTTAACTATTTTTAGCTGGCGCATGTGAAGAAGCTAAACCATTCGCATGTTAAAATAGTGATTAACTAATCTTTCTCAAAGTATTGTTCATGCAATCTGCAATAGAAGCGCAACTTCGCGAATTACTTAATCAGCGTATCCTCATTTTAGATGGCGCGATGGGTACCATGATCCAGCAATACAAATTGTCTGAGGCGGATTACAGAGGCGCAAAGCCAAACGGAGATGTCGGGCGGTTTAAAGATTTTGCCGCTCCAGCAGGTGAGCGTGAGCTGTTTGTTAAAGGCAATAACGAGTTGCTTAGTTTAACGCAACCGCAGGTGATTCAAGAGATTCATGAGCAATATTTAGCCGCAGGCGCGGATGTGATTGAAACCAATACCTTTGGTGCGACATCGGTTGCGCAAGATGATTACCATATGGCGCATTTGGTGCATGAGATGAATGTGCAATCGGCCAAGCTAGCTAAAGCAGCTTGCCTTAAATACTCCACGCCAGATAAACCACGTTTTGTTGCTGGTGCATTAGGCCCAACGCCTAAGACTGCCAGTATCTCTCCCGATGTAAACGATCCCGCTGCGCGTAACGTCAATTTTGACCAGTTAGTAAACGCTTACTTAGAGCAAGCGCGTGCGCTGGTTGAAGGCGGCGCCGATATTTTAATGGTAGAAACCATCTTTGATACGCTTAATTGTAAGGCGGCATTGTTTGCGATTGACACCTTTTTTGAAGAGGTCGGCTACACCATGCCACTGATGATTTCTGGCACGGTGACAGACGCATCTGGCCGTATTTTGTCTGGCCAAACCGTAACCGCATTTTGGCATTCTGTTCGCCATGCTAAGCCGCTCACTATCGGCTTAAATTGCGCTTTGGGCGCAACATTAATGCGCCCTTATGTAGAAGAGCTTTCTAAAATCGCCGACACTTTTGTATGCATTTACCCAAATGCCGGTTTGCCAAACCCCATGAGCGACACAGGTTTTGATGAAACACCAGACGTTACCTCTAGTTTGGTGAAGGAATTCGCCAATAGTGGATTTTTAAACATGGCGGGTGGTTGCTGCGGGACGACTCCAGCACACATTAACGCTATTTATAATGAAATCAAAAATTTGCCACCGCGCCTTGTGCCAAGATTTACGCCTGCCACTAAATTATCGGGTTTAGAGCCCTTTATCATTGATGAAAACTCCCTGTTTGTAAACGTGGGTGAGCGTACCAATGTAACGGGTTCAAAAGCATTTGCGCGCATGATTATTAATGAGCAATATGAAGAAGCGTTAAGTGTGGCGCGTCAGCAGGTCGAAAACGGCGCGCAAGTCATTGATATCAATATGGATGAAGGCATGCTGGATGCCGTTAAAGCCATGACGCACTTTTTGAATTTAATCGCCAGTGAGCCAGATATTGCCCGCGTGCCGATTATGATCGATTCCAGTAAATGGACGGTCATTGAAGCGGGCTTAAAATGCATACAAGGCAAAGCCATCGTCAACTCAATCTCAATGAAAGAAGGTGAAGCCGAATTCTTGCGCCAAGCCAAACTCTGCCGTCGCTTTGGTGCCGCGGTGATTGTAATGGCGTTTGATGAAAAAGGCCAAGCCGATACTTACCCGCGAAAAATTGAAATTTGCAAACGTGCTTACGATTTATTGGTCAGCACAGGTTTCCCGCCTGAAGACATTATTTTCGACCCCAATATTTTCGCCATTGCTACAGGTATTGAGGAGCATAATAACTACGCAGTAGATTTTATTGAGGCCACGCGCTGGATTAAACAAAACCTGCCGCACGCTAAAATTTCTGGCGGCGTATCGAATGTAAGCTTTAGTTTCCGCGGCAACGACCCTGCACGTGAGGCGATTCATACTGTATTTTTATACCATGCGATTCAAGCAGGCATGACTATGGGCATTGTAAATGCGGGTATGATGGGCGTTTACGATGGCTTGAGCCCTGAGCTTAAAAACAGTGTAGAAGACGTAGTTTTAAACCGCATTACTGACCCTGATAATTTACTTGCGCCAACTGAACGCCTGATTGAAATCGCGGGCACGCTTGTGGCAGGTGGCAAAAAAGAAGCCGCAACTTTAGAATGGCGCGGTACACCAGAACATCCAGTGCCAGTAGAAAAACGGCTAAGCCACGCCATGGTGCATGGCATTACTGAGTTTATTGTGCAAGACACGGAAGAAGCTCGTGCCGCGTTTGAAAAATCGGGTGGCCGCCCAATTCACGTGATAGAAGGCCCATTGATGGATGGCATGAATGTGGTGGGCGATTTATTTGGCCAAGGCAAAATGTTCTTGCCGCAAGTGGTGAAATCGGCGCGTGTGATGAAAACCGCTGTTGCGCATTTAATTCCGTTTATCGAAGCCGAAAAAGCGGCAAATGAAGCCAGAACAGGCATGATTTCTAAGCCTAAAGGCAAAATGGTCATTGCTACAGTAAAAGGTGATGTGCACGATATTGGCAAAAATATCGTCAGTGTCGTGCTGCAATGCAATAACTTTGAAGTGGTTAATATGGGCGTGATGGTGCCAGCGGCTGAGATTTTAGCCATGGCAAAGGCAGAAAATGCTGACATTATTGGCTTAAGCGGGTTGATTACGCCAAGCCTAGAAGAAATGACCCATATCGCCAAAGAGATGCAGCGTGACCCTTATTTTACTAAGATGCAAACTCCCTTGTTGATTGGCGGGGCCACCTGCTCACGCGCCCATACTGCTGTCAAAATCGCCCCATATTACGATGGCCCGATTGTGTATGTACCAGATGCTTCGCGCTCTGTTACCGTGATGCAGAACCTGTTAACACCTGAAACGCGCGGCGCTTATTTGGCCGAGATTCAAGCCGATTACGAGAAAGCACGCACGCAACATGCCAATAAAAAAGGCGTACCACTGCTCACTATTGCCGATGCGCGTAAAAATAAACTAGCCCTTTCGTTTGCCGGTGAATTTGCGCCCATAAAACCTAAATTCATCGGCCGCCGCGTTTTTAAAAACATCGATTTAAGCTTAATCGCGCAATATATCGATTGGGGTCCATTTTTTCAAACATGGGATTTAGCGGGTTTTTATCCAACGATCTTGACCGATGCAGTAGTAGGCGAAGCCGCGACTAAAGTATTTGCCGAAGGCAAAGCCATGCTGAAAAAAATCATCGATGGCCGCTGGTTAAACGCCAACGGCGTAATTGCGCTGATGCCAGCCAATACTGTCAATGATGATGATATTGAAATCTACACCGATGAAAGCCGAAGCCAAGTCGCCTTTACCTATTACGGCATGCGCCAACAAACGCTTAAACCCGTGGTTGATGGCGTACCTCGTCCTAATCAGTGTTTGAGCGACTTTATTGCGCCGAAAGGCACAGATGACTATATTGGTTTGTTTGCTGTGACAGGCGGCTTAGGCACAGATAAAATTGAAAAGCGCTTTGCGGATGCCAATGATGATTTTAGTGGCATTATGTTTAAAGCGCTGGCTGACCGTTTTGCAGAAGCCTTTGCTGAATATATGCATGAACGCGTGCGTACCGATTTTTGGGGCTACAGTGCCGATGAAACACTCGATGTAACTGCCCTTATTAAAGAGCAATATCAAGGCATACGCCCTGCGCCTGGCTACCCTGCGTGCCCAGACCATAGTGTAAAACCGGATATGTTTAATCTGTTGCAAGCCGAAGAGATTGGCATGCAACTCACAGAATCTTTTGCCATGCTGCCAGCCGCTGCCGTGTCTGGCTTCTACTTTGCACACAAACAAGCTAAATACTTTAGTGTGGATAAAGTTGGCATGGATCAGCTGGAAGATATGGCGAAACGCAGAAACTTACCAAAAGAATATTTAGAACGTTGGTTAAGCCCGAATTTGGTTTAGCCTTTAAGTTATTTAAACCATTAAAATCACATCATGCACATTCACATTTTAGGTATTTGTGGCACATTTATGGGCGGCATAGCGTTGCTCGCAAAGCAAGCGGGGCATCGCGTCACGGGTTGCGATGCCAATGTTTACCCGCCCATGAGTACACAGTTACAGGCGCAGCACATTGAGTTGATAGAAGGTTTTTCAGTTGAGCAAACCAAGCTTAACCCTGATATTTACGTGATTGGTAATGTGGTTTCGCGCGGCAATCCTTTAATAGAAGAAATTTTAAATCTTGGCTTACCATATATATCTGGGCCGCAGTGGTTGTCTGAAAATGTATTGAAAGGTAAATGGGTGCTTGCCGTGGCTGGTACACACGGCAAAACCACCACCAGCTCAATGTTGGCTTGGATATTGGAATACGCTGGTCTAGCACCAGGCTTTTTGATAGGCGGTGTGCCTGAGAATTTTGGTGTTTCGGCGCGCTTACCGCAACAACCCAAACAAGATGAAAAAAGTATATCGCCGTTTTTTGTAATTGAGGCCGACGAATATGACACGGCATTTTTTGATAAACGCTCAAAATTTGTGCATTATCGTCCACGTACCGCCGTATTAAATAATCTAGAATTTGACCATGCTGATATCTTTGATGATTTAGCAGCGATTGAAAAGCAGTTTCATCATTTAGTGCGCATTGTGCCGCAGCAGGGTTTAGTAGTAGCCAACGGTAAAGAAAGTAGTTTGAACCGTGTGATTGAAAAAGGCTGCTGGACGCCAGTTGAAAAATTCGGAACCGATGCCGATTGGAAAGCGGTAAATGCAGCAGGTGATGGCAGTTTTGATGTGTCGTATCAAGGCAAAGTACAAGGGCGCGTGGATTGGGATTTGTTGGGGGAGCATAACCGAATGAATGGGTTAGCCAGCATTGCGGCGGCACGGCATGTGGGTGTAACGACTGAAACCAGCATTGCCGCATTAACCGACTTTAAAAACGTAAAGCGCCGCATGGAAACAAAAGGTGTGGTTAAAAATGTAACCGTTTATGATGATTTTGCGCATCATCCCACTGCGATTCATACGACGGTGGCTGGCTTACGCGCCAAAGTGGGCGCGGCTCGCATATTGGCTGTGCTTGAGCCCAGAAGTAACACTATGAAGCTAGGCGTGATGAAAGACGCTTTACCAGCCAGCCTAAGTGAGGCCGATTTGGTGTTTTGTTATGGTGCTAATTTGGGCTGGGATGCCGCAGAAGCATTAAAACCGATTGCAAATAAAGCCAAAACGTTTGATGATTTAATAAAGTTAGTACAAGCCATCGTAAGTGTTGCCAAACCCGATGACCATATTTTGGTGATGAGTAATGGTGGTTTTGGTGGTGTACATCAAAAAATATTAGATGCATTAAGTGTGGTTTTAGTAGAAAAATAAAGTTTGAGTGCCGTGCTTAAACAAACTGAATTAAAACATACAGCCATTAATCCCGCTGAGGTTGCTGCGGAAGTCGCGGTGGTTGGTGCTGCTAAAGCCGTCAGTGCGTTTGGTATTGCAGTTGGTATTTCTGCGATTGTACATGGGGTAATTTTAACCATTCATTTTGAGCCAGAGATAAAAAAACTGGCCAATAAATTGCCGTCATTAAATGTGGTATTGGTTAATGCAAAAACTAAAAATGCGCCCGATAAAGCCGAATTGTTAGCGCAGGCGAACCTTGACCGTGGCGGCAATACCGATGCGAATCGGCAAATGAAAACCATGTTGCCAGCACCCAAGCAAAAAACCACTGAAGTAAAATTAAGGCCAAGTGCCGAAGCCAGTATCGCCGCCAAAGCAGCTAAAGTTCAAGCGCAAGAGGTGCGTGAACAAAAGCGCGTGGATGCATTAGAAAAGCAAGCGCAAGAGCTGCTAACGCAAATTAATGCCGTTAATAAAATGGACTCAAATCCGACACAAGAAGCAGTCTCTGCCGATCCTGAAAAAGGCGATCAAAAAGCCTTGGCCAAAACCTTAGATCGTGCCGATTTAATTGCAGCGAGTATTGAAATTGACCGTTTAGAGGCACAAATTGGCAAGCAGCAAGATGAGTATCAAAAACGGCCAAAACGTCGATTTATTGGCGCGCGCACCAAAGAGGCCAGTGACGCCATGTACTTAGATGCATGGCGACAAAAAGTGGAGCGCATTGGCAATTTAAATTATCCCGAGGTAGCAAGAGACCAGAAAATCTACGGTCAATTGCGCATGACAGTATCGATTAGAGCCGATGGAAGCATTGAAAGTATTGTGATTGATAAAAGTTCTGGCTCTAAAATTTTAGATGAAGCAGCCAAAAATATTGTGAATTTGGCAGCACCCTACGCCAAGTTTTCAGAAGAGATGAAGAAAAGTACGGATATTTTGGGTATCACCCGAACTTGGACATTTACCCAAGAAGACGCACTAGCCACACAATAGCCATTATCTTTTGGTTTTATGCGGTGTTTTTTGCTTGCATTACAATAGAACTGCATGCGGTTTACTTTATCGATGATTACAATTTTGAAGCAAAATAAGTAGAAAAACATGGATAACCACTTTAAAAATCACATCTTTTTTTGCCTGAATCAACGGCCAGATGGAGAGTCTTGTTGCCAAGATAAAGGTGCCGAAGCGTCTTTTGATTATATGAAATCGCGCGTTAAAAAACTGGGTTTAAATGGTGAAGGCAAAACACGCATCAACCGTTCTGGCTGTTTAGACCGCTGTGAATTAGGTCCTCTGCTAGTGGTGTATCCGCAGGCAGTTTGGTATACCTTTGTGGATAATGACGATATTGATGAGATTATTGAAAGCCATTTAATTAACGGCAAAGTGGTGACTAGGCTGCTTGTAGATTAAAAATATTGAATAAAGCTGTATAGATTTTATTCAGCCAATAAAGCGCATTCAATATGCGCTTTTATTTTTTGCGTTAAGCTTTCCAGCAATGCACTGTTAAAACCAAAAGGTTGGCCATCGCGCACCGCAGTTCCCCAGTGCGAATTAGGAAAATGCTTGTCATTTTCAAAACGCGGAATCAGATGCCAATGCACATGCGGCGTTTTATTGCCAAGGCTGGCCAGATTGATTTTGTCGGCAAGTGTGACTTCTCGTAATGCCATCTCCACTGCAAAAACGGTTTTCATCATTCTTGCACGCTGCGGGGGCTCTAAATCCGTCATTTCCTTAATGTGTTCAAGCAATTCAACTCGACAATATGCTGGATAATCGGCATCATTAAGCAACACCACGCGGCAAAAATCGTCTTGCCACAAAATGTGGTGCGGGCTGGGCTTACATAAATCGCAAGCGCTCAATTATGAAGCCGCCAACATACGGTCTAAGGTTAATTTGGATAATTTGGCATCATGTTGAGGCACTTTAATCTGGTTCACGATATTGCCATCCGCCAAGTTTTCTAGCGTCCAAGCCAAATGTTGCGGGTCAATGCGTGCCATGGTGCTGCATTCACACACCACATGGCTCATAAATTGCACCAGTTTGCCTTGCGGTTTCATTTGTTCAGCCAAACGATTCACTAGGTTTAGCTCAGTACCCACTAGCCATTTGGTATTAGGCGCTGCCTCGCTCACGGTTTTTAAAATATATTCGGTAGAGCCCACATAGTCTGAATTTAAACAGACCTCAAATGGCGCTTCAGGGTGCGAAATTACAATACCATCCGGATGGTCAGCACGGAATTTGGTGATATTTTGCAATCTAAACATTTGATGAACGGCGCAATGCCCTTTCCATAACAAAATCTTGGCATTCTTGATTTCTTCAACCGATAAGCCTCCCATTGGTTGGTCAGGATCCCAAATCGGCATTTGCTCGAGTGGAATACCCATTTTGTGGCCAGACCAGCGGCCCAGGTTTTGGTCAGGAAAAAATAGTATTTTTTCGCGCTGTGCAAAACTCCACTCTAAAATTTTTGTCGCGTTGGTGCTGGTGCAAACAATACCGCCGTGCTCACCGCAAAACGCTTTCAAATCGGCGGCAGAATTAATATAGGTAACAGGCGTGATGGTTTCATCAAAATCCAGTACTTTGCTTAACTCGCGATAGCTACGCTCTACTTTAGCCAAGTTTGCCATATCCGCCATGCTACAACCTGCCGCCAAATCGGGAAGTACTACAATTTGCTCTGGACGGCTTAAAATATCCGCCACTTCGGCCATAAAATGCACACCTAAAAATACGATAAATTCTGCATCTAAATTTTCACAGTAGCGCGATAGTTTAAGTGAATCACCGGTGAAATCCGCATGCCGGTAGACAGCCTCATTTTGATAATGGTGGCCCAAAATCACCAAGCGTTTACCCAGTTTATTACGCGCCGCAATAATACGGCGCTGGCAATCCGAATCATCAACAGCCTGATACTTTTCAAATTTAATCGGAATAGATTGAATTGCTTCGGTTTGCATGGTGGTTTGAACTTGAAATACTAAAGTAGTTTATTTTATAACTTTATAATCGATAAAGCGAACGCGAAAACGGATAAAAATTGTAAGCTATAAAATCAGGTTATGACGCTCGCCTAATCTTTTAAGCGCATCGATATTAGTCCATGAAAAAACGCGTTTAGCTGCCTCTCGCCAGTCTAACCACTCATAACGAACATGTTCATCTGGTGCCAGTGTAATTGGCACTGCTTGAGGTAACTCAAGGCCAAATAGATGCTCAATATTTTGTACAACACCAGGCGCATAGCGATGACGCCAGTGCGGGTAGATTTCATAGGTGTTGCTGGCTTGCCAATCCTGAAGATCATATTGATTAGTATCTAATCCCGTTTCTTCAAGAACTTCGCGTGTCGCTGCCTGCTTAGGCGTTTCACCTGCTTCTAGGCTGCCTGTAACGGATTGCCAAAAGCCTGGCTTGTCGGCACGCTCCATAATTAATACTTGTAAATCGTTGGTATGAATCAGCACCAAAGCTGAGATAGGAGTTTTAAACACGCTGATTTTTTAAATGAATTAATAACTTACTAGACTATTTGTTGGCGGGTAAAGTTGCGTTTTCGCTTACATTTACCAAATTCTTAGGCAGTTGAAAAACCACGCTTTCAATAACGCCATGCAGTTCGGTGATATTAGCAGCACCTAGATTTTCAAGCTTAGTAATCACTTCTTTCACTAATACTTCTGGTGCGGATGCGCCAGCAGATACGCCGATTTTCTTTTTACCAACTAACCACTCCGCTTTTAAGTAGCTGGCATTATCCACCATATACGCTTCAACGCCTTGGTTTTGAGCGACTTCTCTTAAGCGGTTAGAGTTTGAGCTATTTGGCGAGCCAACCACAATCACTAAATCACAATCTTTAGCCATGATTTTGACGGCATCTTGACGATTTTGCGTGGCATAGCAAATATCGTCGCTTTTGGGCGCTTTAATCAACGGAAATTTAGCTTTAAGCGCATCAATCACCAGCGCCGCATCATCCATAGAAAGCGTCGTTTGTGTCACATAAGCCAACTTTTCAGGATTTTTAACCGCTAATTTCAACACATCATCAGGTGTTTCAACCAAATACATATTCAAACTGGCTGCTTTGTCCTCAGGATGGGCGTCATTATCTGCCTGACCCATCGTACCCTCAACTTCAGGGTGACCCTTGTGACCAATCATCACAATCTCCATGCCCGCTTGGCGCAATTTCCCCACTTCAATATGCACTTTAGTGACTAGTGGGCAGGTAGCATCAAATGCTGTTAAACCTAGCGCTTCGGCCTCTTTTCTCACCGCTTTTGATACGCCATGCGCACTAAAAATCACCGTGCTACCTGCGGGTATTTTGTCTAATTCGTTTACAAAAATAGCGCCTTTGGCACGTAAGCCATCCACCACAAATTTGTTGTGTACTACTTCGTTACGAACATAGATAGGCGCGCCAAATTTTTCTAAGGCTTGTTCTACAATAATAATCGCGCGATCTACGCCCGCACAAAAGCCGCGCGGGTTGGCAAGCACAATTTCTGCTTTAGTTTCAGCTTGTTGGCTACTACTCAAATCGTTAACACCTTGTTAATTGGGTATAATGACACCAGTTTTTATTTAAACGCCCGTAAAATTTATGAAAAATACAGCAACTTTACTCATAACCTGCCCAGACACTAAAGGCATCGTGGCGGCGATTGCCGATTTCTTATATCAGCATAATGCTAATATTTTACACGCAGACCAACATCAAGATGGAGAAAATAATCTATTTTTAATGCGTGTTGAGTGGGATGTGGCGAACTTTAATTTATCTGAGAAGGATTTTAGTGCCGCTTTTGCGCCAATCGCTGCCAAATTTAGTATGCAATGGCAGCTAAAAATGTCTGTGCATAAAACGCGCGTGGCCATTATGGTGTCGCAATACGATCATTGTTTGGCCGATTTATTGCATCGCCATAAAAGTGGCGAGCTAGCCTGTGAAATTCCGCTAGTCATCAGTAATCATCGTGATACAGAAGCCTTGGTTAAATTTTACGGCATCGATTTTCACTATCTGCCCGTGACTAAAGACACCGCCATAACTAAGTCAAATAAGGCTGAGGTTGAAGCCGCGCAGTTTAAATTGTTCGCTGATTACAAGATTGATTTGATTGTGTTAGCGCGCTATATGCAGATTTTGTCGCCCGATTTTGTGGCGCGTTACCCGCAAAAAATTATTAATATCCATCATTCATTCTTACCCGCATTTATCGGGGCGCGGCCTTATCATAGGGCGTTTGAGCGCGGCGTAAAACTCATTGGCGCTACAGGCCACTATGTGACAGAGGTGCTGGATGAAGGGCCGATTATCGAGCAGGATATCGACCGTATCTCGCACCGTGACCAAGTAGAAGATTTGATTCAAAAAGGCCGCGATTTAGAGCGCATTGTACTTTCTAAAGCTGTTCGCTGGCATATCGAAAACCGTATTTTGCTTTATGCCAATAAAACGGTGATTTTTGATTAATCATTTTTAGCATAAAAAAGCGAGGTTTAATGCCTCGCTTTTTTAAGTCTTTAATGATCAAAGATAAAATTAAGGGAGCAGTTTCTCAAGTTCAAATAAATCAGTCACTTTTTCGCGTTGACGAATCAAATGAGTTTTATCACCATCTACCATCACCTCAGCCGCGCGGCCACGTGTGTTGTAATTGCTAGCCATGCTCATGCCGTAAGCACCAGCAGATTTAATGGCTAATAAATCGCTTTCAGCTAAATTAAGCATACGATCGTGACCTAAAAAATCGCCACTTTCACATACAGGCCCAACTATTTCATAAGTCTTCATTTCACCTGCGCGTGGACTCACCGCTACAATATCGTGATAGGCATCATACAAAGCAGGGCGCATTAAATCATTCATCGCAGCATTCACAATGGCGAAGTTTTTACTCTCAGTATGTTTTAAATATTCAACCTTAGTAAGCAATACGCCAGCATTTCCTACCAAAGCGCGACCTGGCTCAAATAAAACCTTGACATTTTTATGCGCCAATTTAGCTAAAATCGCTTGTGAGTAAGCTGTGAATTCTGGAGGCGTTTCATCCGAATAAGTAATTCCAATACCACCGCCTACATCAATGTGTGAAATCGGTATGTTTTTGGCGGCAAGCGCATCTACCAGGCCTAAAATTAAATCTAGTGCTTCAATAAATGGCGCTAACTCTGTAATTTGTGAACCGATATGGCAATCAACACCATGCACAGCGATGTTAGGCATAGCGGCAGCTTGCTCATAAACCACAATTGCATCTTCAAATGCAACGCCAAATTTATTATTTTTTAGCCCAGTCGAAATATAAGGATGCGTTTTAGCATCTACGTTTGGATTAACGCGCAAAGAAACTGGCGCAACTTTGCCCATTTCGCCTGCTACTTTATTTAACCGATTTAATTCGCTGGCAGACTCTACATTAAAACAAAAAATCCCAGCATTTAATGCGGCACGCATCTCATCTGCACTTTTGCCTACGCCAGAAAAAACAATCTTTTGAGGGTCGCAACCTGCCGCTAAAACTCGCGCTAATTCGCCGCCAGAAACAATATCAAAGCCAGCACCTAATTTTGCAAATAAATTCAAAATAGCAATATTAGGGTTAGCTTTTACAGCAAAACACACTAGATGATTGGTGCCAATTAAACCTGCGCTAAAATCCTTAAAAGCCTGTGTCAAAGCCGCTTTGGAATACACATAACAAGGCGTATCAAAGTCAGCAGCAATTTGGTCTAAGGCCATATTTTCGGCATGCAGAGTGCCGTTTTTTAGATTGAATTCGATCACTTTATTATTCTTTATCAGTCGTTTGAGTTTATTTGGACGAAGGTGGTTTAGCTTGCTCAGCATCTATTTGATTATTATCAACTGCTGGCTTAGTCGTTTCTTGAGGGTAGCGTTGCTCAGGAATGTACAAAGGACCTTTAGTGCCGCACGCAATCAATGCGCTACAACCGACACTTATTAAAATTGTCATCAAGAAAAACGATTTAAATTTCAACATGATTATTCCTAAATCATCTAAAACACTATTTTACCATTAATGCGCTAATCTAACAGTTACGGATATTTTTGAAAAAATTAGTTGAAAAAACTAAATAGTTGCCGTTTATTACGACTATTTTGCCGATTATCGGATAGTGCTAGCCTCGCCAATTTAAGTTTGGCATGATTCAATCAAGCAAAAAAGGAATTTTAAAATGGTTAGATTTAAAAGAATTCAGCAAGGTTTTACATTAATCGAACTAATGATTGTGGTCGCCATTATTGGTATTTTGGCTTCTATCGCAATTCCTAGCTATACTGAATACATAAGGCGTGCGCGTGCTACTGAAGCAACAAGTGCATTAGCGGATATGCGAATTAAAATGGAGCAGTATTTTCAAGATAACCGCACTTATGTGGGAGGACCTTGCGCGGCGCCAAGTGGAACAAGCACAACTTATTTTACATTTAATTGTAGCGTTGCTGGTACTGCCACATCTTATACATTAACGGCTACAGGTTCTGGCGACATGGCGGCCTACTCTTATAACATCAATCAAGATAATGTTAAAAGCTCCTCATTTAACGCTGCTTGCTGGTCTTTAAAACCTTCTGGTAGTTGTTAGAAATGTTTCGATTTAAACAAAACGGATTTTCGATAGTAGAGCTAATGATTGTAGTTGCCATCATTGGCATTACGGCTGCTTTGGCTGCTCCTAGTTATAGGGCTTGGATTCAGAACACCAAAGTGCGTACTGCAGGCGAATCCATATTAAATGGTATACAAAAAGCTCGCTCTGAAGCATTAATGCGAAATGCCCCGGTTCGTTTTAGATTAGGAGCTAATTCAGCTTGGACAGTAGGTTGTGTAACAGTTGTTGGCGATTTGAATGGCGACGGAGTAGATGATTGCCCCGCAGTAATTGAATCACGTAGTAATCAAGATGGAAATACATCTACCGCGATTACTACCGTTTCGCCGGGGGGCGCGACAGACGCCGTCTTTAATAATCTAGGTGTTAGGTCTGCAACGGCACCTTCTCAATTGACACAAATTGGAGTTAGTTTTACAGGGGCAGATCGCAACTTAAATGTTACTTTGGGAGCAGGCGGCACAGTTCGTCTGTGTGATCCTAGTGCACCTAGTACTGACCCACGTAAATGTTGATATTCAAATAAGTCTGGCGATTAAAATATGACAAATAACCAATTCATTATGATGAAAGTTGCAAAGCACACCCAAGCAGGCGCAGTCTTGCTGGAAGCTCTCATTGCTATTCTTATTTTTTCATTTGGTATTTTGGCAATCACGGGATTGCAAGGAGCCATGATGAAAAGCGCGGCGGATGCTACATATAGAGCCGAAGCGGCCTATTCAGTGCAACGCCAGTTAGGTGAAATGTTATCAAGCCCATTGGCTTTAGGTGGCAATAATGAGATACCCATATATAGTTTGCCGAGTGGCAAATTAACAACAAAGTTACTTTCTGAGGGTCGTTATCAATTTGTAGTGACTTGGCAAGTTCCAGGCGAAACAGATCATCGCTATGAAGCTGTTACTTCTATATTTACAGCGAGATAGTTATGCAAAAAAAATTACAAAATTCAAATAATCAACAAGGTTTTAGTTTGGTTGAATTAATGGTTGGATTAGTAATAGGGTTAATTGCAACTCTTGTAGTGATGCAAACATTTTCGGCCTTTGAAGGTAGAAAACGTTCAACGACAGGAATTGCTGATGCTCAGACAAACGGCAATATTGCTTTGTACATGATTCAGCGAGAGCTTCAATTTGCAGGCTATGGAATACCACTAACCAGCGGCACTTTACCGACAATTAACCTTGCCAACGCGGCGAATACGTTTCAATTTCAAGATTACACGGGCAAAACTTTAGCAGAAGTCAAAGCAATACAAGACGCCGCTTTGCCAGCCTATAATGCCAAAATTTCGGCTGACAAAGCCTTGGTTGCAGGTGGAGTTAATTATTCCGCACTCAAATGCGATAGTGCATCACCTTCAGATAGCATAAGTCTTGATACAGACAATATCTCTGCTTTACCAAATGCGACCAGCATTGCTAGGGATATTATTTCGCCTGTCATTATTACAGATGGCGCAAATAGTGACAGTATTCTTGTGCACTATGGCGATAGTAACAGTGGTGCCATCTCTACAGACATATCGACTTTGATTGGTAGCAATTATATCGGTGTAGACAATAATATGGGTTGCCGAAATAACGACGTTGTGCTGGTAACTAGAAATGGTAGTACATCTTGTTTTGCAACAAAAGTTACTGCAACGGGCGTTAATGGCCTTGTCAATGGAATGACTGTTTTATCAAATGCCGGAATGGCTCAAAACGACAAAGTGGCTTGTTTGGGCCAAGTACGAGCTGTGACATTTGATGTGGCTGGTAATCAGTTAAGAAGAACTAACCCTACCACCGGTGAGCAAGAGTCTGTTTTAACTGAAATAGTGAGTATGCAGGCGCAGTATGGAGTTGCAGATGTTGCCAATAGCGAGTTGGTTAGTAGTTGGCAAGATGCTACAGGTATTTGGGCGCCAGCTTCCATTTCAGTAGATGATCGTAATCGGATTAAAGTGGTGCGTGTTGCTGTGGTGGCAAGAAACAATCTATTGGAAAAGGAAGTCGTTACACAATTGTGTGATGGGACCGCTGTGGAACCCGTAAGACTTTGCGTTTTTGGAAATAATTTAGACTTGTCTGGCACGTTAGGGGCAAATTGGACAAATTACCGCTACCGTGTTTATGAGGTTGCGGTGCCACTTAGGAATATGTTGGCGGCCAGTCCTCAATTGTAAAAAATGCATTCAACTTTAATTAAATTAATTGTTTTGAAAGGAAGTCATCAATGTTGAACCAAACTCTGATGATTAAAAATAGCCCAACTAAAAAGTCACAAAATGGCTTGGTATTGTTTATTGCTCTGATTGCGCTAGTGGCAATGTCATTGGCCGCCGCTGCACTGATTCGTTCTGTCGACAGTGGCGTACTGGTAGCAGGTAACCTTGCATTTAAACAATCCGCGATTATGTCTGCCGAAACAGGTATTGCTAGTGCATACCGATTTATTAATGAATCGGGAGATGCCGCACTTGAAGCTTCTAATGGTGGCTATTTTGCTAATCTGGATGGCTTACTTTTTGAAACGCCTGCTTCACTAAACGATGAAGCAAATTGGGCTAATGCCATCGTTATTGATAACGATCTTTACGACAGAAGTGGAAATGTGACACGTATTATTCTGCAGCGTATGTGCAGAGCCGCTGGGCCCGTTACGCAGGAAAATTGCTTAGTTGGAACGGGTAATTCGGCAGCCAATTCGATGGGTGCAAAAAGCGAAGGTGGTGGTGCCGGTGGCGGTGCTTTTGGTGGACAAAAAGGTGGTGCAGATGCAGTAGTTTATCGCGCAACTGTACGAGTGACTGGTCCCAAAAATACGGTGAGCTTCTTACAAGCCTTTATTTATTAATCTTAATAATATTTACTCGAATTATTTAGGAGTCTTACATGACATCCCTACCCCAAACCCATTTATTGCAAAAGTTAGTAAAAGTAACTTGTGTATTTCTATGGGCTTTATCCATTAATCATAGTCAAGCTGCTTTAACAGATTTAGGTACAGCACCTTTGGTAAGCGCGGCTACTGGCGATGTTTTACCAAACTTAATGTATATCTTAGATAACTCGGGCAGTATGAGTTGGGATTACATGCCAGACTTTGTGAACGATTCGAACAAATGTAAAACAATAGGCACATCAGAAGCGTTTACCGCTAGTTGTGGGTATGGTGACCCACCGTACATGACAAAAGACTTTAATTCTATTTATTACAACCCAGAGATTACCTACTCACCAGGCTTAAGTGCGGATGGCTCAGAAAGACCATCTAGAACCTCTGCAAATACGGCAGGATGGACATCAGTGCCAATTGATGCATATGGTGTGCAAAGTAGCAGTAATACAAGTTTAGTGCCAACCTCTACAACTGCAGGTTATTTAGATAAGGTTTGGTGTAATACAAGTTCGGCGTTAACGGCAGATTTATTTAATCCTTTGGTTTGCAGAAGTAACAGTCAATACATATACCCAAACAATAATGGCACCCAAGCACAATCTTTCAACCAAGCTTACAGTATGCGCGGCTATCCTTTTTATTATAATGTAAGTGCGGGCGAGTACTGTACGGATAAAAACTTGACGAGTTGTATTACATCAAAAGTACCAACTGTGACCCATATATTTCCGGCTAAGGTGCGTTGGTGTAATTCTGCAGCAGCAGTGACTTCTGCCAATGGTACGGGTTGCCAGGCTAAGTATATTGAAACAACAGGTTACACCCGCGCCAGATGGGCTGGTATCTCTAAATCAACAGTAGGTAAAATTAAAATTTTGCCAGACACATTGGGTTGTGGAGGAGCAGAATTACCTCCTTGTTCCCTTCCCCCCGACTCCCCTGATATGGGTATTACTGGTATCACCATTAATGGTAAAAGGATTATTCCAGTTACACCTAACCCTAGTTTAACCATTAGGGATACAACTTCTGCTTCTGCGCGCAATACTCTTGCCCAGAATATTGTCAATGCAATTAATACTTTTGTACCAACAGGCGGTGATCCAGATTTTGTGGCGGTAAGAAACGAAAGCGAAGTGACCATTCAGCCAGTGGCTACAGGGTCATTTAGTGGGACTATAGCGATGACTTATTCATCGCCATCGCCAACAGTTGCGACAGTGCCTGGTTTCAAAGCAGCGGGTAGCCTTACAATTACCCGCGCAGGTAGAACAAGTGGCGCAACGCAACAGGTAACAGTTAATAGCGTCAGTGTCGGCTCAGTTATTATAACTAATGGTAATGTAACGTCTTTAAATCTATATGACTCCATCACCACTCGGTTAGACCTTGCAACAAAAGTTAAAAATAGTATCAATGCACGAGTTTCAGCTCCAGATTACACCGCAACTTGCGGAGCTGGGACATCTGGCACCGCAACCTGTACATCTACAACAATAACAATAACAGCAGTTAACACAGGTTCTGCCAGTAATGGCAATTTAACGGTTAACCCGAATAGTGGCAATAATTTAACGTATAGTCGCTCAAATTTAGTGGGCGGAACAGATGATGTTCCTGGCAAAACTTATTCAATTCCTACGACTATTGCACAGTTTTCTGGAGACACTCCGGTGGTAACGACTTTTGAGCGAGTTAACATTGAGCCATCTGTGACTGAATATCCTAAAGCTTCTACTAGAACAGATTGTGCTAATCCATCAACATGCACATACGATGAGGAAATGACTAACTTTGCAAACTGGTACAGTTATTACCGTACGCGCATGCAAATGATGAAAACTTCAACCAGTCGCGCCTTTAAAACAATTGACACGCGCTACAGAGTTGGCTTTATTACGATTGCACCAAGAAACTCAAGTGGTGTCGTGGATTATCTACCAATTGCACAATACGATTCTGCGCAAAAAGCCGATTGGTATGACATGCTATTGGCAACAAAACCAGAAACCGGAACGCCTTTACGTTCGGCATTAACAAGAGTTGGACGAATTTTTGCAGGCAAAAACCCTGTTCCAGGTTTTAGTGCTGATCCCGTTCAATTTTCATGTCAGCAAAACTTTTCTATCTTAACTACCGACGGCTATTGGAACACTGATAGTGGTTCGAATGTAGTGAATGTGGCAGGTACAGGCTCTGTGGGTAATATGGATGGTGATATAACGACTGCGCCCAGGCCTTTTTATGAGGGTGGAACGCCCAGCTTAAACAGCCTTGCTGATGCAGCTAAGTATTATTATGATACCGATTTACGAAGTTCTACTTTTGGTAATTGCACAGGTAGCGTAAGGCCAAATGGCACAAGAGGCGATGTTTGTGAAAATAATGTATTTGTTACCACAACGGATAACAACTTACAGCAACACATGACAACATTCACTTTGGGTCTTGGTGTAGATGCCTCACTGACTTATACCTCCGACTATAAATCAGCCAGTGAAGGAGACTTTTATGAGTTAAAACAAGGCACCAGAAATTGGCCTGTACCAGTTGCTGACTCTCAAACGGCGGTAGATGATTTATGGCATGCTGCAGTAAACGGCCAAGGTAGTTACTTTAGCGCTAAAGATCCTAACCAATTAGCGGATTCTTTAGATGAGGCATTAAGTTCTATTTCAGCTAAGGTTGGGGCTGGTGCGGCGGCGGCTACCAGTACACTAAATCCTGTTTCGGGCGACAATTTTACCTATGTTGCCAGTTACACAAGCGTTAAATGGACAGGTAATTTAGAGGCAAGAACCATCAACACAGACACCGGTAAGGTGAGTGAGGATGCTACTTGGTGTGTGGAGAATGTGCTAGCTGATACCTGTGCAGCCCCAAGTACAGTTGTAACAACCAGCCAAGGCAGTAGTAATACTTACCAATGTGTAAGACCTGGTGCTACATCGGCCAATTGTTCTGCACCAAGCTTATTTGATACTGCAACACTAGAGTGTAAAACAGAAATTTCAACAGCATGCACGGGCACTATGCAGGCAAAAGTTTCTGAATCAATCGTTCAAGAAGCTAGTGATAGTCGCATTATTTATATGAACGTGAATGGTGTATTAGGTAGCTTTAGTAGTAACAACCTAAATACAATTGGTAAAGCTGGCAATTTTAGCAATGCATTCTTGTCTGCTAATTTAAGTCAGTGGAGCACGTTATCTGCCGATCAAAAATTGATAGTAAATAGTACAACAATGGTTAATTTTTTACGCGGTAATAATGGTTATGAAGATCGTGCAAGTAATATTGACGGCACTGAGGATTATCGACTATATCGCTTCCGTGAAACGGTATTAGGTGATTTGGTAGATTCGACGCCTGTATATATTGGTGCACCAAAAGCAAATTTTGCAGACCCAGGTTACGGACCAGATAGTGCTGTTGGGTCTTTTAAAAGGTCCCAAGCATTGCGTGCGGGTACTATTTATACTGGCGCCAATGACGGTATGTTACATGCGATTGATGCAATTACTGGCAATGAGCGCTGGGCGTATGTTCCAACAATGGTGTTGGACAATATGTGGAAACTTGCCGACAAAAATTATGGCAACGGTGTAAACCATAGCTACTATGTTGATGGTGATATTGTGGTGAACGATATTTGTTCCAATAATTGTACATCTCCAACAAGCGCTGTTTGGAAAACAATATTAGTAGCCGGTTTAAATGGTGGTGGTAAGGGTTATTTTGCGCTCGATATTACTGTGCCAAACTCTCCTCAACTTCTATGGGAGTTTGATAGCGCAGATGATAACGATATTGGTTTTAGTTTCGGTAATCCTGTTATCACTAAAAAGGCGGACGGCACTTGGGTAGTCGTGTTTGCTACTGGTTACAATAATGTAACTGGCAACAATCCTGGTGAAGGAGCGCTGTATGTGTTGAACGCTTTAAGTGGCACAATAATCAGTAAATACGATACCAATGTTGGCAATGCGGCTACACCAAGTGGGTTGGCTAAAATTAATGCATTTATAACAGATGCTGAAGTCAATAATGAAGCCAAGTATATTTATGCGGGTGATTTATTGGGTAATGTTTGGCGCTTTAACATTAACAATGCCAATTCATCCAGTAATCCATTTAAGATAGCTGTTTTAAAAGACCCAAGCGGCAATCCTCAACCAATTACTGTTCGTCCAGAGCTGGCTGAGGTGGGTGGAAAACCTGTTCTGTACTTGGGTACAGGTAGATACTTAGGTACTAGTGATTTGAATGATAACCAACAGCAGTCCATATATGCGATTAGTGATGATATAACGTTAACGGCTACATTAGATAATCCTCGCATTAGCTCACAAATGGTTAATCAGGTGTTAGTCAATAATGCAAGTGCAGGTTCTAGAAGCGTTCAGCAACCTGCGAACCAAGTGAATTTCGCCTCAGGAAGAGGCTGGTATATTGATTTTCCTGACACAGGCGAGCGTCAATCTGTGCCTGCTCAATTAGTATTTGGTACTTTACTGTTGCCCACTACGGTGCCTTCTAATACCGTTTGCTCACCAGGCGGTTACGGTTGGCTTAACTTCTTGGACTATAAAACAGGTGCTTCTGTGGCTGGTAATATTGTGGCAAGTAAAACCAATGCTCCAATTGTCGGTATGAATATACTTTACATAAAAGGTAAACCCGTTATCAATGTGGTGACGGCAGATAATCCAACACCACAATTCCCGCCGCAACAACCAATCTTTACGGGTGGTTCTGCATCTGGTTTTACGAATCATCGTGTTATTTGGCGAGAATTAATTAATGAATAATATGTTGTAATTATTTAAGCTAAAAAGCCATTTTTAATAGTTGAAAATGGCTTTTTAGCATCAAGTACTTTATTGTTTATTTATTAGTTTCAAAGTAATTAACCCATTAATCAACCCAAATACTAACGCCGCTAGGCAAAAAATGGGTATTAAGTAAACGATTCCTGTGTGTGGAATTAGCCAAAATCTAACTATCAACAATTGGCCAGCAATATGTGCGAAGGCGGCGAGTATGCTTAAGCTGATAGCACTAAAATGGTTTGATGGCAATTTTTGGGCAATCCATAAGCACCCCAGGCTGAATAAAGCGCCGCTTAAACTTAAAATAAAAGTGGGTGATAAAAATTGACCCAATAATAGGCTGCTGGCAAATACTCGTAGCAAACTTACCCATGCGGCTGTTTTAAAGCCATATTGATAAAGCACATATAACGTGACGATATTGGCGACACCTGGTTTAACGCCAGGTAAGGGTGATGGAATAATCGCTTCTATCATATGCAGGCCAATTGCTAGTGCGGTCAATTGGGCGATTTGGTGATCTTCTGAAGTGGTGCGAATCGCAATAGTACGTTTGCTAAACGCTTTGATAGTACTAATTTTAATAATTGAGCGAATCATATGCGCTTTTTGCCCCCAACAATTGCAGGCTAATTTGATTGGGCAGGCAAATGGCCACCTGCCCTGCGCGATTTAACCAACCTTGGTGAACGCAATATTGATTGTTACAAGGCGATTTTTTAAATCGTACTTTACCATTTTCTATGCTGATATGTGACTCACCCCGCGCACCTTTGATGCTTAAGTCACGAGTTTGGTTTAAATCAAAAATCCCAACAATATGATTGCCTTGCCTGATTTTAAATTGGCTGGCGGGTGCCGTTTGCCAAAATTGCTGAAACATCCAAATAACACTGATTAAGCCAATTAATAGAATGAGCCAATCACCCGCTAACGGCTTTGGGTGTTGGCGGAAAAGATTTTTTGTAAAGTTAAAGTTGAATTTGCGTAACATACTTTGCAGTAGCCACATCGGTCCAGGTAATGCGCTTGGCCATGGCACTACTCGTGATAATTTTTACGTCTGATTCTATCACCATAAAATTTTCAACATTCATCTCTTTAGCTACTTCGGCACGTAGATTTGGTTGCGCGATAAAAATTGGTTTAGAGGCTACATCGGATAATGTGCCTGCATTTGCTTGTGGAGGTATTAATACGGTAACAGCTTGTACGCCTGTCACTGGGTAGCCTGTTGCAGGGTCAATAATATGGCAATAGCGCTTATCTTTAAGAATAAAATAACGTTGATAATCGCCCGAGGTTCCAATGGACCAGCCGCTTTCTAAATCGAGTGTGGCAATTGCGCTGGGTTTACGAGGGTGCTGAATGCCTACGCGCCATGGTTTATCGCCATGCTGGCCTAAGGCAATTATATTACCACCGACATTAATTAAGGCATTTCTAACCCCGTGCTGGCGTAAAGTTTGTAAGGCGCTATCTAGGGCAAAGCCTTTCACATAACCACCTAAGTCTAACTGAACATGCGGATTTGTGCTGGCTGCCTTGCCATTTTTAATCGAAATATCAATCATTTGTGGGTTATGGCTTAATAACTCTTTTATTTTAAGATCATCAATCTGAACGGGTTTCAACTCATCGCTTTGAAATCCCCAATAATTAATCAAGGCGCCAATGGCAGGGTTAAAAGCGCCTTTAGATTGAATAGAAAGTGCAGTGGCATCTGAAATAATGGCGGCAACATCGGGCCTAACGGTGGCGGGTAGATTGTTACGTTTGAACGCAATATTAAGAGTATTAATTTCACTAGCTCGCCAAGCATGCAAGCGGTTATGCAATTCTTGAAAATCACGAATTATTTCACCGGATAACTCTTGCGCTACCTCTTCAGTTTCACCATAAATCGTAATGTCGACTAGCGTACCAAAGACGTAACTTTGCGTATTATGAATGGGTTCTGGTCTAGAGCAAGATGTGAGGAGTAAACAAAAGGCAAGTATTGAAAGTAAGCGCATAATTTCCACTATAGCGTGATTTGATTATGGCTGGCAAATGCCTTCTAGTGCGGTCATAAAAATTTCGGCAGGATTGCACGCTAAACTAAGGCTAGCAGTTTGTGCGGCAATTTCTACCATGCCGGTGGGGCTAGTCACATTAATTTCGGTTAAGTAATCACCAATCACATCAAGCCCAACTAAAAATAAGCCTTCTTGTTTAAGTGTTGGGCCCACTGTTTTTGCAATTTCTAAATCGCGCGCGCCTAATGGATGCACAACGCCTGTGCCGCCTGCGGCTAAGTTACCACGCGTTTCACCCGACTTAGGAATGCGCGCTAAGGCATATGGTAATGGTTCGCCATTAATCACGATAATGCGTTTATCGCCCTGCAAAATAGCGGTTAAATAGCGCTGTGCCATAATGGTTTGGGTGCCAAATTTTGTGGCTGTTTCTAAAATGGCGCCAATATTAGGGTCGGTTTCAGTTAGTCTAAAAATGCCAGTACCGCCCATGCCGTCTAGCGGTTTGACGATAATGTCTTTATGTTCCGCTAAAAATAAGCGAATCAAATTATCACTAGCGGTAACTAAAAATTCTGGCGTAAATTGTGCAAATTTGGCGATTGATAGTTTTTCGTTCCAGCCACGAATCGCAGATGGGTTATTCAAAACACGTGCGCCCTGATTGCTGGCTAGTTCCAATAAATAGGTGCTGTACAAATATTCGTTATCAAATGGTGGATCTTTACGCATTAAAACAGCGCTAAATTCGCTAGGTAATAACTCTTGGCTTTCACCTAGCTCATACCATTTTTCGCCTTTACTGAAAGTAAACGCACAGGCATTTACTTTAACCAATTGATTGCGTAAAAAAACGTCACTCTGCTGGCAAACATAAAGTCTGTGACCGCGTTTAGCCACCTCACGCATAATGGCGATGCTGGTGTCTTTATAGCTTTTAAGGCTATTGATTGGGTCTAGAATAAAAAGAAATTTCATGTTTTTTTAGTTATTTAAAGGGTCTAATTCTTGCAACTCAATCGCGGCGGCCAATAAGGCCAAGCGTGCCACTACGCCGTAGGCATAAAAGCGATTAGGCACAATGTCTGGCGAACCTGTACAGCTAGGTAGGCTACAAGGCTTTTCAAATGCTAAAGGCTCAAAATGGGAACCAGGGGCATTTAAATTTTCATCAATTGCACGGCCAGTGTGCACGCGGTAAAAACCGCCAATCACAAAATGATCCATCATATATACAACAGGTTCAGCCACAGCGTCGTTAATACTTTCAAAGGTGTAAACGCCTTCCTGAATAATCACCTCAGACACTTGCTGGCCTTCTTTAATTACCGACATTTTATTGCGCGCTTTGCGATTTAAATCACGTACATCTTCTGGCGATTTAACCGTCATAATGCCCATGCCGTAAGTGCCTGCATCGGCTTTTACAATCACAAACGGCTCTTGCGTCACACCATATTCGGCATATTTTGCTTTTATTTTGGTGAGTAATTGTTCTACTTTTAACGCCAGACATTCTTCGCCCGTACGCGCATGAAAGTCAATTTCACCACAGGTTTCAAAGTAAGGGTTTAATAGCCATTCATCAATACCTAAAAGTAATGAAAATTCACTTACTACGCGGTTATAGGATTTGAAATGTTGCGATTTTCGTCTAACGTGCCAACCTGCATGCAATGGCGGAATTAAATTTTGCTCTAGATTTTTAAGGATGTCAGGCACGCCGCCTGACAAATCATTATTCAGCAAAATCGCGCAGCTATCAAAATCGCCTAATTCTTTATTGGTTAATTTGATGCGGTTACCAACACGCACTACTGGTTCTAATAAAAGTTTTTCACCGTCATGCGTTTCAAGCTTAGTGGGTTCAGTAATTTCGGGGTTAATAGTCCCTACGCGTACATCTAAACCAGCGGCTTTCATAATATTCACCAACTCAACCACATTGCGCAAATAATAGGTATTGCGGGTGTGGTTTTCGGGAATAATCATTAAACGATGTGCTTCGGGACAGATTTTTTCAACAGCCACTTGTGCGGCTTGCACACTTAAGCTTAAAAATTCCGGATTCAGATTGTTAAATCCGCCTGGAAATAAGTTGGTGTCTACAGGCGCTAGTTTAAAACCCGCATTGCGTAAATCTACCGAAGCATAAAAAGGCGAGGCGTATTCTAACCACTGTGATCGGAACCAGTGCTCGATTTTAGGCATGTCTTCTAGCATGCGCTTTTCTATGCTGAGTAGCGGGCCATTGAGTGCGGTTGTTAAATGTGGAACCATATTAATCCTTATTTAAGGCTTGGCATTTGTGCAGATTATATGATTCGCTGTGCTTGCGCATCGGCGTGATAACTACTTCTTACCATGGGGCCGCTAGCGGTATTATTAAAGCCCATTTCATCGGCTTTTTGTTTTAAGCTCTCAAAAATCGCGGGTTCAAGATAACGCATTACTGGTAAATGGTGAACGCTAGGCTGCAAATATTGACCTAAGGTCAGCATGCTTACATTGTGCGCTCGCAAATCTTGCATCACTTGCAGAATTTCATCATCCGTTTCACCTAGACCAAGCATCAAGCCAGATTTAGTCGGAACATCTGGGTACATAGCATGAAATTCTTTGAGTAAGCTCAATGAATTTTGGTAATCTGAACCGGGTCGTGCTTGTTTATACAAACGTGGAACTGTTTCCAGATTATGGTTCATTACATCTGGTGGAGCGTTACGCAAAATATGCAAAGCAACTTCTAAGCGACCTCTAAAATCAGGCACCAAGATTTCGATTTTAATGGCGGGCGATTCCGCGCGCACGGCGCGGATGCAATCCACAAAATGTTGTGCTCCGCCGTCTTTTAAATCATCGCGGTCAACGCTAGTAATCACCACATATTTAAGGCGCATTTGCGCAATGGTGCGCGCTAGGTTTTCGGGTTCGTTTACATCTGGCGCGAGTGGTTTTCCATGTGCCACATCGCAAAACGGGCAGCGCCGTGTGCAAATATCCCCCAAAATCATAAACGTAGCGGTGCCGCCACTAAAGCATTCGCCAATATTTGGGCAGCTAGCTTCTTCACAAACCGTGTGCAATTTATTATCACGCAGTACCTGCTTAATCTCTTGAAAGCGCGTGCTATCAGGCACTTTCATGCGAATCCACTCAGGTTTGCGTAGCATAGGCTGCGGGATAATTTTAATGGGAATACGTGCAGTTTTTTCCGCATCAATTTGCTTAACGCCTGCCAATTTTTTGGCGGGCATATTATTGTTAGGTGAATTGTTTATGGCCATACTAGTTAAATCGGTCATGTGCTAATTTTTCCTTCAATAATTGCAGTAACGCTTGCCCGAGTTCTTGCGGCGTTTTCTCAATGCCCAAGTCTTTGGTTTGCGTCATTTGCAAACCAGCGAAACCGCATGGGTCTATGGCGCTAAATGGGCTTAAATCCATATCCACATTTAAACTAAGGCCATGATAACTGCATTGATTCTTAAGGCGCAAACCCAATGAGGCAATTTTTTGCTGTTGTCCGTTTAACCACACATACACACCAGGCGCGTCTTTTTTGGTGTCGGCATCAATATTAAAGCGGGCTAATAATTCAATCATGCAAGACTCCATGATTTGAACCAATTGGCGCACATTCAACTGACGGCGTTTTAAATCCACCAGCACATAAATAATCACTTGGCCAATGCCATGATAAGTAATTTTTCCTCCACGGTCGACTGGCACTACTGGAATCGCATTGGCGGGGAATCGGGTGCCTTGACGATTTAAGCCTAAGGTATACACGCTGTCATGCTCGGTTAGCCAGCATTCATCAGCGGTTTCGGCAGTGCGATTGGTGGTAAAAGCTTGCATGGCTGCCAATGTGGTTTGGTAATCGGTACGACCTAAATCGCGGCCAAGCACTTGCATGGTTAAAGGACAACTTTTACCATGGGGTGCGATGTTAAGGCGCGATAAATATCATCTAATTGCGGTTTGGAGGTGACATAAACCGAGCAAGTTAAGCTAATGTATTTGCCACCAGAACTGCCACGCATTTCAATGCTTGATTCATCAAAATCAGGCAACAAATGGCGAATTGCTTTCACCATTTCTTGCGTAAAATGCTGATGCGTTTCGCCCATAACTTTAATCGGAAAATAACAGGGAAATTCGATTAAAGTTTCTGGTTTTGTTGGTTGTTCTGCCATAATTTTAGTCAATCATTACATCAACATTAATCGAATGTTATCAGCGATTCTGCCAAAGAATCCAGCTTGCTCAACGGTTGTAGCAGCCAATAAATTTTGCGTATTAATCACTTTTCCATTCATGCTAAAGGTGATTTTACCAACCACTTGGCCTGCTTTAATCGGAGCGATTAACGGTTGTTGGCTAGTCATGCTGGCTTTTACTTTTGCGTAATCACCTTTTGGTAAGTTTAGATAAAAATCTTTGGCAACTGTGGCTGCCGTTGTTTTATCTTGTCCTTTGTAAACACGAAGGGTGTTGATGACCTGCCCTTGCTTATAAACTAAGGTTGACTCATAAAACTGAAAACCATAATTGAGTAATTTTTGGCTTTCAGTGGCTCGCATAGCTTCACTGACAGCGCCTAGTAACACCGATACTAAGCGCGTTTCGCCACGTTTTGATGATGAAATCAAGCAATATCCGGCAGACTCAGTATGGCCAGTTTTCATTCCATCTACGTTGGCATCTAGCCACAATAAACGGTTACGGTTAGGCTGTTTGATGTTGTTATAGGTGTACTCTTTAACTGAATACAAACGGCGATATTCTAGTGGAAAATCGCGAATCAAAGCCGTAGCTAATAACGCTAAATCGCTGGCAGAGGTGTAATGATTAGCATCAGGCAATCCTGTTGCATTCATGTAGTGCGTGTTTTTCATGCCCAGTTTTGCCGCTTGTTTATTCATCATATCGGCAAATTGATCCTCAGCTCCAGCAACACCTTCCGCTAGGGTAATTGAGGCGTCATTGCCCGATTGAATAATCATGCCATGCAAAAGCTCGTCCACGGTGACGGGTTTATTCGGCTCAATAAACATTTTTGAGCCTTCCACTTTCCATGCTTTTTCTGAGACTGTTAAGGTTTGATTTAGCTTTAGATGGCCTTTCTGAATGGAATCAAATACCACGTATGCGGTCATGATTTTGGTTAATGAAGCGGGTTCAATCCGTTCATCTTTTTTGAACTGTGCAATCGCTGTGCCGCTGTTAAAATCTTGCAACAAATAAGCTTTAACAGCCAAAGAGGGAGGTGGCGCTACTTCCGCCAGGCTGATGACGGGTGCCAAAAGTAAGGCGAAAAGGCATGAGAAATACAGTGATATACGCATGGGTTTGAATAGATTGATCATATTATTGGTTTAGAGTTATTGCGGGTAAATTGAGCTGTCTGCGAATATTAGCGGCGGCGATGTCTGCTTCAGGCTTGTTGTCATAAGGCCCAAGTTTTAAACGATACAGATCATTATTATACACACTGTTAATCTCCACATTTGGTGCAATTTCTAATGACTGAATTCTTTTAAGCAATGCTTGTGCGTTGGCTTGATTTTTAAATGCACCTGCTTGAACAAAATATTGTGTTGTTGCCGCTGGACTATTGATTACACTGGTTGATGGCTTGGTTTGAACAGTGCCTGAGCTTGCAATTGGGGTTATGATTGGCGTATTGGCAGGTGCGGTTTGCATATAGCTGGCTGTGTTGTTCGGGTCTATCGCCTCTACCTCCACCAAACTGCTGCCGCTAGAAGCAAAGCGTAATTGATACGCCGCCGCATACGATAAATCGATTAGACGATTACTTTTAAAAGGACCCCTGTCATTGACTCGCACAATTACAAAGCGGCCATTAGCAGGATTGGTGACTTTAACGTAGCTGGGCAATGGCAATGTAGTATGCGCGGCAGACATGCTATACATATCATAAACTTCGCCGCTGGCTGTTTTTTTGCCATGATAGCGTTTGCCATACCAAGATGCGACGCCCCGCTCTTTGTAAGGTTGCCACGCAGTCATTGGTGTGTATGTTACACCTAATGCTTTGTATGGCTTCATGGCACGAGCCAAATAGGGTTCGTTTTTTGGCACTGCGTTTGGAATGCTATCGATATTTTTTGGTGGGTTGTCATCTGGCCCATCATCTAAATAATAACCACCTGGTTTTGTTGCGCCAGTTGCTGGAGTAGAGCTGGGTTGTTCGCTGGCTTGGGAGCCGCCGGTTATTGGTTTAACGGTTTGAGTACCGCCACAGGCTGCCAAAAAAAGTGTAGTGATGACAATAAAAACGAACAGTTTTTTCAAAATACTTATCCTGACGCTACTAATTTTTTATGGGTTTGTATGCTCATTAAGATTCCAAAGCTAATAAATAGTGACACCATTGATGTGCCGCCATAGCTAATTAATGGCAAGGGTACACCGACTACCGGCAATATGCCACTGACCATTCCGATATTCACGAATGTATAAGTGAAAAAAGTTAAGGTGATGCTGCCCGCCAATAATCGGCTAAAAGTGGTTTGCGCTTGCCCTGCAATGATTAAGCCGCGAATGATAATTAGGCTAAATAAAATCAGCAAAATGATATTGCCAATCATGCCAAACTCTTCGCCAAATACGGCAAAAATAAAGTCTGTGGTGCGCTCTGGTAAAAAATCTAATTGTGATTGTGTGCCGTTAAGCCAGCCTTTGCCTGTTGCTCCGCCAGAGCCCAGCGCAATGGTGGCTTGAATGGTGTGGTAGCCTGCTCCCAGAGGGTCTTGCGTGGGATCAATTAAAATTTCAATTCGACGGCGCTGATAATCATGCAATAGTGACCAAAAAATGGGTGTTAATGCGCCGATGGTGACGGCGCCACCAAGTAAAAATTTCCAGCTAAGCCCTGCTAAAAAAAGAATATAAAATCCTGAAGAAGTCACTAATAAAGCAGTGCCTAAATCGGGCTGTTTCATAATCAATACAACAGGTACTACCAGTAAAATGGCGGCAAAGAAAAAATCCCGAATGCGTGGGCTTGCTTCACGTTTGGCAAAAAACCAAGCTAGCATCATAGGGGCAGCAATGCGCATAATTTCGGAAGGCTGAATTTTGGTAAAGCCTAAGTTTAGCCAGCGCCTTGCGCCATGACTAATATCTCCAAAAAGAGCAACGCTAATTAGTAATAAAACGCCCATCATATAAATAGGTGGCGCGATTCGTTCAAGAAGTTGCGGCTGAATATTAGCCACCATCCACATAGCAGTAAGTGCCACCGCAATATTGATGATTTGCGCGCTTACCCTGCCAAAACTTTGCCCAGAGGCACTATATAACACAAACAACCCGACCAGCATCGTAAACAATAAGCAGCTAATCAGAAATGAATCGATATGCTTAAAAAAAGGTTGAACAAGTTTACTAAACATAGAAGCCTTTAATTCGCGTTAGCATTAATCGACTTGTCGAAAACACAGTATTGAATAGGCGTTTAGTCATGAAGTTTTTCTTCTAGCGCATTTTCGATTGGCTGGATAAGAGTTGTAATCGCATTTCCTGTAATAGAGGGTGTAATTTTTGCGTCTTTAGGCGGCTCAACCACAGGGAGCTTACCTAATAGATAATAATCCATGACTTTTCTGGCGATTGGCCCAGCAGTAGAGCCGCCATGACTACCATTTTCAACAATGACGGCTACCGCAATCGTTGGATTTTCGGCTGGGGCGTAAGCGATAAATAGAGCATGATCGCGATGGCGTTCATTAATTAATTTTTCGTTATACTTTTCATTTTGCTTGATACCAATCACCTGCGCAGTACCTGTTTTAGCCGCAATACTATACCCAGCATTGGCTCCAACGGCAGCAGCGGTGCCGCCTGGTAGTGTTACATCAATCATACCCAGTTTTACAATTTCTAAATTTTTGTCTTTAAGGATAATGGTGTTGTTTATAAATGGTTTATTAACTTTATTTACGCCGGTTTTGCTATTGGTAATGCTTGAAACTAAATGCGGGCGCATGGCAACGCCTTTGTTGGCTAAAATGGCGGTCGCTTGGGCCAGTTGCATAGGCGTTGCCAGCGTGTAGCCTTGACCAATACCTACAATCACCGTTTCACCTTTATACCAAGGTTGTTTAAAGCGACGCTGTTTCCATTTTGGCGTGGGTAACAAACCACCCACCTCACCCGCGATATCAATTCCACTTTTTTCACCAAAGCCAAAAAATCGTACAAAGTCGGTTAGCTTTTCAATACCTAATTCCATGGCTAGGCCGTAAAAAAAAGTATCGCAAGAAATGGTAATCGCTCGCCGCATATCCACATTGCCATGGCCACCAGGTTTCCAATCGCGATAGCGGTGTCTACTATTTGGCAACATAAAATAGCCTGCATCGTTAATGCTAAAAGGAGGCTCGCGTTTGCCTGCCTCTAAACCAGCCAGCGCGGCAAAAGGCTTAAACGTAGAACCTGGAGGGTAAATGCCGCGTAATGGTCGGTTGATTAGTGGCTTATCCAGCGACTCGTTTAATAGCTTCCAATTTTCAGTATCAATGCCATCCACAAATAAATTGGGGTCAAAAGTAGGCATGCTGGCAAATGCCAGCACTTCACCTGTGCTGGGTTTAATGGCTACTAGCGCACCGCGGTGGTCACCAAATGCGGTTTCGGCAATTTCTTGTAATTTAATATCGGCAGACAATACTAAATTGTTACCTGAAACAGGCGCCTTGCTAGAAAGTACCCTAACGGCTTTGCCATCCGCATCGATTTCTACTTGCTGAAATCCAGTTGTGCCATGCAATTCCGATTCGTACGATTGTTCAATACCGCTTTTACCAATGTGGTCCGACCCTTTGTAATTCGATAGCACATCTTTTTCGGCTAGTTTAGTTAAATCTTTATCGTTTATGCGACCAATGTAGCCAATCATGTGCGCACCCATTTTGCCCTGTGGGTAGTGGCGGAATAGACGCGATTTAATTTCAACCCCAGGAAAACGATAGCGATTTGCAGCGAATTTTGCGGCCTCTACTTCGTTTAAGTGAGTGCGAATTGGTACGCTTTCAAAACTATTACTTTGCGCTTTTAGCTTTTTAAATCGCTTTAAATCGCTTTTATTAATTTCAACTAATTGACTTAGTTCAGCTATGGTCGATTCTAAATTGGCTATTTTGGAGGGGGTGATCTCCAAGGTATACACAAAAAAGTTATGTGCCAACACTATGCCGTTTCTATCGGTGATTAAACCCCGGTTTGGGGCGATTGGCACGATAGATATACGATTATTTTCGGCTAGCGTTTGATAATAATCGTAACGATTTATTTGTAAGAAATAAAATCGTGAAGCCAAAATACTAAAAGCAATCAGCACTAAAAACCCCAGCACGGTTAGGCGTAGCCTAAAGTGATGCAGCTCATTTTGGTGATTTTTAAGTTCGTTACCGTAAGCCATACAAAAAAAGCTATTTATGTTTAGGGCGTGTAAGAGCCCCAAACAGCATAATCATGATGTGCCAGAGTATTAGGCCTGAAATCACTGGTAAAAAGTAAGCCCAGCCTGGGAAGCTGTTGCCTTCAAATAGTTTTAAAAATAGCATTAATAGGCGCTCAAACATTAGTAAGCCAAACACATAACCAGCTATCTGCCATGGGCTAAACAGCACCAATCTGCGTTGATAGCTTAGGCCGATATACGCGGTTAAGGTAAAGCTCAACGCGTGCTGACCAAGCAAGCTGCCAGTGGCCAAATCAACCAATATGCCTGCAATCCATGCTGTACCCACATTGCAAAGATTGGGAGCGCGTAAGAGCCAATACAACATCACCACCAGCATAAAGTCAGGGCGTAAAATAACGCCCTGCCCTGCCCAAGGGAATAGTTGGCAGATAAGCGCAATCAACAAAGTGATAATAACGGCGACTAAGCTAGTTGGGCGCATTGGGCTTAGCCTCATTTGCTGATGCTGGCGATTTTGTTGCTGGTTTTACTACGGAAGTTGGCGTAACTGTTGCGTTAGCGTCAGTGGCTATTGTTGTTGTTACAGGCAGTGCTGCTTCTTTAATCTGTGGCAATTCTAATATCAGAAGCTGTAAGTGATTACTCACTTCAGATACTGGCGTGCTAATAATTTTAGCAAATGGCGACTCTGGATTTTGTAAAATCTTGGTCACCTTTGCCACCGCCAAACCAGAGGGGTAAACGCCATCAATACCAGAAGTCACTAATTTATCGCCCACCTTAATGTCAACATTGGCAGGTAAATAAGGTATATCTAAGGTGTTATTGCCTTCGCCAAACGCAATCGCGCGCAGTTGATTTCGCTCAATTTGAATCGGAATCGAAAGTCCCTTATCGGTAATCAGGGTGACTTCGCTACTGAATGGAAAAACGCGTGTGATTTGGCCAATCACACCCTTTGAATCGGCCACTGCTTGTCCGGCTTTAACATTGTGCTGGCTGCCACGGTTAACCACTACTACCAAGCTAAAAGGGTCGCGCCCTGTGTGCGAAATTTCACCCAAAATCGCTTTTGGCTGAATCGGAATATCACCATTTAATAAGCTACGCAAATGGGTATTTTCTGCCTCAATAGTCGTTAAGCGTTGCAGCCTGACTTGATGCTCAAATGCTTGCTGCTTAAGCGCGTAGTTTTCTTGCACTAATTGATTGTGCGCCGAAAAATATCGGTTTACATCGCGCACCCAATTGCTGGGCGCTTTGGCAATCATCTCTAAAGGGTGTAGCGCAGCAATAAAGCCTTGGCGTAACTGCGAAAGATAATTTAAGCGCGCGTCTGTTGCCATGATGATGATAGATAGCGCGCAAAAAAATACCATGCGTGAAAACGGGCTAGCACCGCGAACAAAGAAAGCGGGTGTTTGTTGCGGTTCTAGCTTTTGATGAACACCCTTAAGCATGCCAACACTAATAAACGTGTCGATGCGTTAATAATGGATGCGAAACCGACTGCTTACTCATTTGCAAATACGTTGCCTAGCTTATCCATTTCTTCAAGTGCGCGCCCACAACCACGTGCCACGCAGGTTAGCGGGTCTTCTGCCACAATCACTGGCAAACCAGTTTCTTCAACTAACAGCCTGTCGATATCACGAAGCAAAGCGCCACCGCCTGTTAATACCATGCCTTTTTCGGCAATATCAGCGCCTAATTCTGGTGGCGTTTGCTCTAATGCGCTTTTAACCGCGCCAACAATAGCGTTCAGTGGCTCTGTTAGTGCTTCCAAAATTTCATTGCTTGAGATAGTGAATTTGCGTGGTAAGCCTTCTGCCAAGTTACGGCCAGTCACTTCCATTTCTAATACATCTGAGCCTGGAAAAGCAGAGCCGATTTTTTTCTTAATGGCTTCAGCGGTTGGTTCTGAAATTTGCATGCCGTAGTTTCGGCGGATGTAATCGATAATTGCTTGGTCAAATTTATCGCCACCCACGCGCTCTGATTTAGCGTACACAATACCGCCCAATGAAATCACGCCCACTTCGGTGGTACCACCACCAATATCCACCACCATAGAACCTCTGGCTTCAGCTACTGGCATATCCGCACCAATTGCTGCGGCCATTGGTTCTTCAATTAAAAATACTTGCTTTGCACCAGCACGCTCGGCTGACTCTTTAATTGCGCGACGTTCAACTTGAGTTGAACCAACAGGAACACAGATAATAATGCGTGGGCTAGGTGAAAACCAACGTGATTCGTGTACTTTACGGATAAAGTATTTGAGCATTTGCTCGGTAATGGTGAAGTCAGCAATTACGCCATCTTTCATCGGGCGAATCGCTTGAATATTAGCAGGCGCACGGCCAAGCATACCTTTGGCATCAGAGCCTACTGCCAGTAATACTTTTTTACCGTTAGGGCCGCCTTCTTGGCGAATCGCTACAACGGATGGCTCGTTTAGGACAATGCCTCTACCGCGCGCATAAATTAAGGTGTTTGCTGTGCCTAAATCAATGGCTAAATCGTTTGAGAAGTAACTATTTATAAAACCAAACATATTGTTTATCCTGTGTTTTTGGGTCTTAACACGCCAGCCACCGATGCAACTTAAGCATGCTTTAAAATCAAGGTATAATAACGTAAATTACATCGAATATTAAGGTGTACTTACAGTTTGTTACAAACAAACCACAATTTTTTTATGCACGTTTTAATAATCCTCTAAATTTTCAAATTGAATCGTTTTTATGGCTCTCAACATCACCGATATTAAACGGATTGCGCATTTGGCGCGCTTAGAAATTAGCGATCAAGAAGCAACTGCTACTCTCACCAAACTCAGTGGTATTTTAGGCTTAATCGAGCAAATGCAGGCGGTGGATACTACTAATATTACGCCTATGTCGCATTCGCAAGATGTCACGCAACGATTAAGGGAAGATGTGGTAACCGCCATTAATCAGCGTGAAGCTTTTCAAAGTAATGCGCCTTTTTTAGGCAACGGTTCGGCGGAAAAAGCGGTAGATAGCGGTTTGTATCTTGTTCCAAAAGTAATTGAATAGAAAAATAACATGATTAATAGTAGCCTTAAAAATTTAAGCCAGATGCTGGCTAAGAAAGAAATCTCCAGCGTTGAAATGACGCAAACGTTTCTTGACCGTATTAATAAATACAATCCAACCATTAATGCCTATATCGCTTTAAATGCCGATAAAACATTAGCGCAAGCTAAAGCCGCTGATGTGCGTATTGCTAATGGTAAAGCAGAGCCACTAACTGGTATCCCTTTTGCCCAAAAAGATATTTTTTGTGCAAAAGGCTGGCAAACCACTTGCGGCTCTAAAATGCTTGCAAATTTTGTCGCGCCTTATGATGCGTATGTTATTACGCAATTTGACAATGCAGGCGCGGTAAATTTAGGCAAAACCAATATGGATGAATTCGCCATGGGTTCTTCTAACGAAACCAGTTATTTTGGTGGCGTTAAAAATCCTTGGGATTTTGATCGCGTGCCAGGCGGTAGCTCAGGTGGTTCTGCGGCGGCGGTTGCGGCCAGGTTATGTGCGGCTGCAACGGGCACGGATACAGGCGGTTCAATTCGTCAGCCAGCCAGCCTTTGTGGATTTACAGGTTTAAAACCAACCTATGGCTTGGTTTCTCGTTACGGCATGATTGCGTTTGCTTCTAGCTTAGACCAAGCGGGGCCTATGGCAAAAAGCGCAGAAGATTGTGCCTTGATGATGAATGTGATGACAGGCTTTGATGAGCGCGATTCTACAAGCTTGAATCGTCCCAAAGAAGATTACACGCGTGGTTTGAGTAACATACAAGGCACGCAACCATTAAAAGGCTTGCGCATTGGTTTGCCAAAAGAATATTTTGCCGATGGCCTAGATGCCAATGTCGCAAAAGTGGTACAAGAGGCGATTGCCGAATATCGCAAGCTAGGCGCAGAAACGGTGGATATTTCGTTGCCAAACAGCCAATTATCCATCCCTGTTTATTACGTATTAGCCCCAGCCGAAGCTAGCTCTAATTTGTCGCGCTATGACGGCGTGCGCTACGGTCATCGCGCTGCTGAATATGATGACTTGATGGATATGTACATGAAAAGCCGTTCTGAAGGCTTTGGTGCTGAAGTCAAACGCCGTATTTTGATTGGCACTTATGTGTTGAGTGCTGGTTATTACGATGCCTACTATTTAAAGGCTCAGCAAATTAGGCGCCTGATTGCCGATGACTTCACACAAGCCTTTAAACAATGCGATGTGATTATGGGCCCAACCGCACCTTCAACAGCTTTTAAAGCAGGTGAAAAAGCAGATGATCCAGTGGCCATGTATCTGCAAGACGTTTACACCATTGCTACCAATTTAGCAGGCTTGCCGGGTATGAGCATCCCAGCAGGTTTCTCAAACGGCTTACCCGTGGGCCTGCAGTTAATGGGTAATTATTTTGATGAAGCGCGTATGTTAGATGTGGCGCATGCTTATCAACAAGTAACAGATTGGCATCTCGCTATGCCAGAGGGTATTTAAGATGGAATGGGAAGTTGTTATTGGGCTAGAAACCCACACGCAGTTAAGAACAAAAAGTAAACAATTTAGTGGTGCTTCAATTACTTACGGCGCAGAGCCTAATACACAAGCCGATGAAGTGAGCATTGCCTTACCGGGTGTGTTGCCCGTTTTAAACAAACAAGCGGTGGAATGTGCGATTAAATTCGGCTTGGCGATTAATGCCGACATTCCTGCGCGCTCTGTGTTTAGCCGCAAAAATTACTTTTATCCCGATTTGCCAAAAGGCTATCAAATTAGCCAGTTTGAATTGCCAGTTGTTGGCAAAGGCGCGGTGACGATTCAAGTACCAGCCAGTGGCAAAAATGCGGCCTATGAAAAAGTGATTAATATCACCCGCGCACATTTGGAAGAAGATGCGGGTAAGTCTGTACATGGCGCGTTAGAGGGTATGAGTGGCATTGATTTAAATCGCGCTGGGACACCTTTGCTAGAAATTGTGACAGAGCCAGATATGCGTAGCGCGTCAGAAGCGGTTGCATATGCCAAAAAACTGCATGAGCTAGTGCAATGGATTGATATTTGCGATGGCAATATGCAAGAAGGTAGTTTTAGATGCGATGTAAATGTATCGGTACGCCCAAAAGGCACTGACAAGTTCGGCACGCGCCGCGAAATTAAAAACCTGAATTCATTCAAATTTATGACGCAAGCGATTGAATACGAAACGCGCTGGCAAATTGAAACGTTAGAGGATGGCGGCACCATTCAACAGGCAACCGTTTTGTTTAATCCAGACACGGGCGAAACAAAAGCCATGCGCTCTAAAGAAGAGGCCAATGATTACCGTTATTTTCCAGACCCCGATTTGTTGCCTTTAGAAGTTACCGCGGCCGATAAAGCGCGCGTAAAGGCGACAATGCCAGAATTACCAGATGCCATGAAGGCGCGCTTTGAGGCGGATTATGCTTTGAGTAGTTATGACGCGGCGGCCCTTACGGCAAGCCGCGAGTTAGCGGATTACTTTACGGCAACTGTTCACGCAGGAAGTGATGCCAAACCCGCTGCCAATTGGATAATGGGCGCTATTTCGGCAAAGTTAAATACTGAAGAAAAAATGATTAATGAGTCACCCATTAGCGCTGCGCAATTAGCACAACTATTAAAACGCATCGCAGACAACACAATTTCAAACAATGCGGCCAAGCAAGTGTTTGAAGCCATGTGGGCAGGCGAAGGTGAAGTGGATGCCATTATTGCTGAAAAAGGCCTAAAACAAGAATCTGACAGTGGCGCGATTGAAGCGATTATTGATGAAGTGCTAAAAGCGAATCCTGCGATGGTAGAAGAATTTAAAGCAGGTAAAGAAAAAGCCTTTAATGCGCTAGTGGGTCAAGCCATGAAAGCCTCAAAAGGCAAAGCCAACCCTGCGCAAGTGAACGAAGTTTTAAAGAAAAAACTGGCCAATTAAACTTGATATGCCTAGCCTTAATTAACTAAACTTTCTTTAGGGGCAAACATGTTGCCGCCAATTTATTGAGCTTGGTTTAAATTGCGCTGTTTCAGTTCTATAAAATGGGCTTTTTCATCGGCGTAACGTTTGCTGATAGCCTGCATATTATTTTTGCGATGTTGAATTTTCTTATCAAGCTTATCGGATTCTACTTGCGCAAGCTTGAGTTCATCAATTAAGTAAGCTGGTAGGGGCCTATTTTTAAAGCTTTGCGCCGTTTTTTTGTTACGCGTTGTTTTATTGGCTATGATTAGTTTGCTTTGCATAAGGGCCTGAATCGCTGCTTGGTCTGTTTCTAAATTGCGGTCACGCGCTAAATCAATTTCTTCTACATTGGTATAAGAGGCAAGCAGTACTTTATCGCGGCGTTCTTGTGCCAATATTTCTTGCTGTTTCTGGTATTCTTTTGCAGCCGCTTGTTGATCCAGAACGATATTTTTCTTTAAAACAATACCTTTTTTGCTCATTTCTACGTTGCTGCGCCCCGTTTCTTTGCTAGGTAATTTATCGCTATAGTGCGTTACTCCGCTGCTATCTACCCACTTAACAATCTTTTCTTCTTCAGCATATGCATTAACATTGATTAGGCATAAGCAAGCACTTATGATTAAAGTTAAATTTTTCATATCAACTCCCAAACACTGCACAACAAATTTGTAATCTATACAGCTTTGTTTTAAAAAGTCACGCCATATTGTTGGCGGTATTCTTTTACATTAAGCAAGTGTTGTACCATGTCAGGGTCATGTTGAATGAATTGTAATAAATTACTTAAATCGGCGATCGCACAAACTGGAATTTGATGCAGTTTCTGTACTTCCTGTACAGCCGATAATTCGCCTAGCCCTTTTTCTTGCCTGTCTAGCGCAATCGCCACGCCACAAGGCGTTGCGCCGTGTTTTGTAATCAAATCAACGGACTCACGCACCGATGTTCCTGCTGAAATCACGTCATCAATTATTAAAACACGACCTTGTAATGGACTGCCCACAATAACACCGCCTTCGCCATGGTCTTTAGCTTCTTTGCGATTGTAGGCATAGGGTAAATTATGACCATTTTTGGCAAATGCAATGACAATTGCGGCGGCTAAAGCAATGCCTTTGTAGGCTGGACCAAATAGCATATCAAACTTTATGCCTGATTTTTGAATGCTCTCGTAGTAAAATTCGCCTAGTTTTAATAAGCTTTCGCCATCGTTAAAAAGGCCAGCATTAAAAAAATAAGGGCTTAAACGGCCTGCTTTGGTTTTAAATTCACCAAATTTAAGCACCTGTTTTTGAATAGAGAAAGCAATAAAATCTTGGCTTAACTGGCCATTATTAGGCTGGGTATTCATCATTATTAATCAATTGAAAGTCAATATGCGCATTATAACGGCAAATTTAAACGGAATTCGTTCTGCCAATAACAAGGGCTTTTTTGCTTGGCTGCAAACGCAAGAGGCCGATGTTATCTGTCTGCAAGAAGTAAAAGCACAAGCATCGGATATGACCGCAGAGATGCTCGCACCTGCTGGCTACTATGGCTATTTTCACTATGCCGAAAAAAAGGGCTACAGCGGCGTTGGTATTTATTGCAAGCAGAAGCCAAATGCGGTGGTTGAAGGCTTGGGCATTCCCGATATTGATTCTGAAGGCCGCTATATTGAGGCTAATTTTGATGATTTAAATGGAAAAAGTCTAAGCGTGATTTCGCTTTATTTGCCCAGCGGCTCAAGTGGCGAAGAACGGCAAGCGTTTAAATTTAGCGTACTGGCGCGCATTATGCCGCATCTAGAAAACTTAAGAAAAAGTGGCCGCGATGTGTTGGTATGCGGTGATTGGAATATCGCGCACCAAGAAATTGATTTAAAAAATTACAAAGGCAATAAAAAGAATTCTGGCTTTTTGCCAGAAGAACGCGCTTGGTTAACAGATTTATTCGGGCGTGTTGGCTTGGTAGATGTGTACCGTACTTTACACCCTGCAACTACTGACGAATGTTATACCTGGTGGAGTAATCGCGGTGCGGCCTATGAAAAAAACGTAGGTTGGCGCTTGGATTATCAAGTGGCTACACCAGAATTGGCCGCACGCGCTGTGCAAACTTCAATCTATAAAGTGCAAAAATTTAGCGACCATGCACCGCTGATTATCGATTATAAATAATCCACCGTTAAAAATTGAATCGATAAAAAACTTTTGTAAGTCTTGCTAATTTTAAATGCGAATTCGGCGGCAATGGTCGATATGCTAAACAATAAACTATGCCCTAAAAAATTACATTACGTTTCAACACGATTGGTTTCCTTGGCTTAGTAACATGTACTTGTCGCATTATTTGCAAATACTTACAGATTATTTTCATGACATATTTTTACTTTACAGGTGTGCATTGGTTAGAATGTGACTTTAACTAGACTAAAGTATCCACATGAAACAATTGCAGCGCATACATCGGCTTGTAGCTATATTGTTGCTAGGGTTCGCCTCAGGCTTGCCGCTTGCGCTCACGGGTCAGGCCATGCAGGCGTGGCTCACTACCGATGGTGTGGCGATTGCCACCATTGGCTTTTTGGCGCTTGTGGGCGTGCCATACACCTTTAAGTTTTTGTGGGCGCCGCTAATGGATCGCTTTGAGCTGCCCTTTTTTGGACGCAGGCGCGGTTGGCTGGTGCTGACGCAATTAATTTTAGCAGCCAGCACTTATTATCTATCAACTATTTCGTTTGCACTAAAACCTGGTGTATTTGCCGCAATTGCCTTACTTATCGCTTTTTTATCAGCCTCTCAAGATATTGTAATTGATGCCTACCGCACCGATTTACTGCGCGTAGATGAGCGTGGTATTGGCGCGTCCATGTCGGTGCTAGGTTATCGCATTGGCATGATTGCATCTGGCGGCATTGCGCTTATTTGGGCAGAACAATGGCAAAGTTGGGGTAAGGTTTATGCGGTAATGGCGGCCATTATGTTGGGCGTAGCGCTATTTTCACTACTATTTTTGCCTTCGGTAAAGAGTGATATTAAGCCACTTGCCAGCGATCCTAAAAAAGAATTGCTGGGCTTTTTTGCCATGTTAGTCGGTGTTCTGGCAGGCGTGTATTTGGTGCGTATGGCATTTAACTTGGCGGGCATCAATTTGCAAGAATCCAACAAATGGATGCAATTGGCATATGTAATGACAAGCTTGGCCGTGGCGCTGCCATTGGGTTTGAAGGCGGCGCAAAAAGCTGGCTTTGCCACCTTAAATCAATCGCTAGCGAGTTACTTTAGCCAGCAAGGTGCTTGGGCGTTCTTAATTTTAATTATTTTATATAAGCTGGGCGACGCATTTGCAGGCAGTTTGTTCACCCCGTTTTTACTAAAAGGCATGGCGTTTAGCCAAATTGAGGTTGGCATCGTCAATAAAATCATTGGCATTTGGCTCACCATTATTGGCGCATTTTTAGCGGGCCTGCTGATGATACGGCTAAGTTTATTTCAAGCACTGATGAGTTTTGGCATATTGCAATTGCTGTCTAACTTTGGTTTTTACGCATTGGCTGTTTTGGGCAAGGGCGCTTGGGGTAGTTTTATGCTTATGCCATTTGATTTAGGCTTTGTTTCAGTTTTAGAGCCAACGCAAATCGATTGGTTATTGATGAGCGCGATTGCGCTAGAAAACATTACCAGCGGCATGGGCACGGCAGCATTTGTGGCCTTGCTGATGAGTTTGTGCAACAACCAGTTTAGCGCCACGCACTATGCGCTACTTTCTGCCTTGGCGGCGGTAGGGCGGATTTACGTTAGCCCAGTGGCAGGTGTGTTATCTGAAACTTTGGGCTGGTCAAACTTCTTCTTATTCTCGGTAGTGATGGCAGTACCGGGTATTGTGATGCTGTGGTGGATGCGACTAGCCATTAATTCGCTGAATCAGAAAAACCAAAAATGATCAGAAAATTAAGCGGCTTTTAAGCGATACATCGCCAAATTGCCTAAAAAATTAGGCATAAAACTAATTTCTTGCGCATCGGTAATCACCTTGCGCTCCATCACCTCAATTTTGTGATTTTTACAAAATTTGTCAAAATCGTTAATCGTACAAAGGTGAACATTCGGTGTGTCGTACCATTGATAAGGTAAAGTTTTGGATACGGGCATACTGCCAGCCGTGATTTGTAATCGATTACGCCAGTAGCCAAAATTGGGGAACGTCACAATCACTTCGCGCCCAACGCGTAACATTTCTTGCACAATGGCTTCTGTGTTGTGCATAGCTTGTAGCGTTTGCGAAAGAATAACAGTATCAAATGATTGGTCCTCAAAGCCCGATAACCCTGCCTCCAAATCCATTTGAATGACGTTGGTGCCATTTTGTAAGCAGGCCAACCAATTGGCATCATCCTTTTCTACACCATAAGCTCTTGCTTCTAAGCTGCTATGTAAAAACTGCAATAAACTGCCATCGCCACAACCTAAATCCAGCACTTTTGAGCCAAAACGAACCCAGCCCGCGATAATGGCAAAATCTTGGCGGTATTTAATTTCTGAATTTGTAAAATTTACATTATTATCCATGGTTTTAGTCACAATCACACCTCTATTTTTTGTAAATAGGTGCGTAAAATCGCGTGATAATGCGCATCCGGCATTAAAAACGCATCATGCCCATGCGCGGCCGTTACTTCGGCATAGCTCACAGTCCGTTCGTTATCCAGCAACGCTTTTACAATTTCGCGTGAGCGTGCAGGCGAAAAACGCCAATCACTAGTGAAAGACACCACCAAAAATTGTGCTTTAGCCACTTTTAAGGCAGCACTTAAATCATTATCAAATTCCAGTGCGGGGTCGTAATAATCTAGTGCGCGCGTCATGCGCAAATAGGTATTGGCATCAAACTCGCCAGCAAACTTATCGCCTTGGTAGCGCAAGTAAGATTCCATTTCAAATTCCACGTCAAAACCATACTTAATCGTGTCTTTAAGTTTACGGCCAAATTTTTCGCCCATGGCGTCATCACTTAAGTAGGTAATATGCCCAAGCATGCGCGCAATTCTTAGTCCACGTCGCGGCACCGTGTTGTGCGCGTAATAATCTCCTGCGTAAAACTCAGGGTCTGTCATAATCGCTTGGCGCGCCACTTCGTTAAAGGCAATATTTTGAGCGGTTAAATTAGGCGCAGAGGCAATCACCAAAGCGTGTCGCACTAAATCGGGGTAAGCAATTGTCCATTGCAAAGCCTGCATGCCGCCAAGGCTACCTCCCACAACCGCCGCCAATGTTGATATGCCAAGGTGTTCCAATAACCTAACTTGTGAGTTCACCCAATCTTCAACTGTCACAATTGGAAAGCTAGCGCCAAACGGTTGATTGGTTTCAGGATTAATGCTGCTTGGCCCAGAGCTACCATGACAGCCGCCCAAATTATTCAGTCCAATCACAAAAAACTTGTTGGTATCTAGCGGCTTATTAGGGCCAATTAAGTTATCCCACCAGCCGGCATTTTTATCGGTTTCGGCGTATCTTCCTGCCACATGGTGGTTACCCGAAAGTGCATGACAAATGATGACAGCATTGCTTTTGTCAGCATTTAGCGTGCCATAGGTCTCGTACACCAAATGAAATTGCGGCAATGTTCCGCCACTTTTTAGATTTAGCGGGGTATCAAAGTGTGCTGTTTGGGCTTTTACAATACCAATAGAATTATGTTCAGACATACACTAATTATACTATTTAAAAGCCTATAAATAACCCCTCAGCCAAGCCTGTCAATCTTAGTAATAGTAAAGAATGCACTTTGAAGGATTATTCATAGAAGCATTAGATTATTTGCAGCCGCTTAGAATTATGATTTTGAAAATTTACCCATCGTCACACGGTTAATTCCGGCTAAATCTTGTGCATGACTAATCTGGCTAAACCCAGCTTGTTTTAATAGTGCAGCAACTTGCTCAGCCTGATTATAACCGTGCTCTAGCAGCAGCCAACCTTGCGGGTTAAGGTGCTGCGGCGCTTGGCTGATAATTGTGCGAATATCCTGCAAGCCATCTGCGCCAGAAGCTAGAGCAGAAAGTGGTTCAAAACGCAGATCACCCTGCTTTAAGTGCGCGTCATTGGCTTCAATATAAGGCGGGTTGCTGACAATGACATCAAATTTCTGATTTCTTATCGCGCTAAACCAGTTACTCAATTCAAAATGCACATTTTTAATATTCAAAAGTTGCGCATTTTCAATGGCAACAGCCAAGGCCTCTTGGCAGGCATCAACGGCAGTTATTTGTGCGTTTTGGCGATGCTTGGCAATGGCCAATGCAATTGCGCCAGACCCTGTGCCAAGGTCTAAAGTATCAAGGCTTAACTTTGCCGACATTTTATCTAACGCTATTTCAACTAGTGTTTCGGTGTCTGGCCTTGGTATTAACGTATCAGTCGAAACTTTAATTGGTAAACCAAAAAACTCTCGAGAGCCTAAAATATAAGCAATTGGCTCACCATTTAAACGGCGTATAAGTAATGCTTCAAATTTTTTGTAAACGTCTTCTTGAACAGAGTCCAAAGCATGTGCAATAAGCCATGCACGATTGACATTTAAAACGTGCTGCAACAAAAGCTGCGATTCAAATTTCGCTTCATCGCCATTTATTTTTAAATGGGTGATTAGCCGTGCTTCACTCTGTTGAATAGTTTGATTGACTGAAAGCAACATAATAGGAAGATTATAAATGGATTGTTTTATTCACTCACTTAAGTAGGCTAAGCCTGCATTAAACTAGAGGAATAAGATTGCGCCTAAAGAAATAGTTTTTACTTCTACTTCAGAATCTGTAGCAACTTTGTTATCTACTAAGTCTTTAGCTATTAAGTAATCAGTAACTAAGTTCAAATGTTTTGTGGTTGGGTAGTAAACACCAACAGTCCACATATTGCTCTTGTTGTCGTTAAATGAATCATAGAGTTACCATCTGAGGTTGATTTACCTTTATGCATCAAACCTAAACGGAGAAATGAATATTTCACTTTTACACAGTAAACGTGTACAAAAGACTAATCTTTAAATTTCTAACATCTTATATAAGAAAACATTTAGATACAAAAACATGTTAATAAAACTTAACGAAACATTTTTTTGAAAAAATAATCACACTCTAATTGCTTTAGTTCTACTCAGTGGAAATACACTTTGTTTTTGCGCATCAATTTTGTTAATAAAAAACACCTGCGCCAAGCGTGAATCTTGTAGGTTTTTACCAAAAAAATTATTAGCCGCATGGTAATGCCGGCCTTCATAGATAATTAGCGTGTTATAAACGTTATTAACCCGCACAATTTCATCAAACATGCTGTGATAACCGGTATCCATCGCAATTTTTCCTGCTCTGAAATTTGAATCATTTTCTAGTAAGGCTTGTTTATACTTTTCTTCATCAAAATTTGTATTTGGCTTAAATAAAGATGTGCCTGAATTTAATGGTGCATCTGGCGATAAATATAGTACGGCAGCAAATATTGTATTGTGGTCTGTGTGAATAATACCTTCCCCATACTCTTTTGTTACGCTTTGAAAGCTTGTAGAGATTGCCCAACGCATTATATCGTATGATGCATTATGAAAAACAGATACTATTTTTTTTAAAATTTTTTCATGCAAAGCTTTATCTATGTCGAATAAATCTTTTGTTCGACCACCAGGATAAACGTACTCTAAATCTTCCCTTTCATGACACAAAGTATATTTTTGCGCCAATGCAAACTTTCTAATCGCATCAGGGTTTTCATAAAAATTTTCAATGATTGTTACTGGATATAGATTCATAGTGTACTTTTCTATGGCCGCTGATTTTATTTATTTAAGATTATAACAAACGTATTTGCGAGTTGTGTAACGACGAAGCAATCTAGTATAACTGCTTGGATTGCCAAGCTCCGCTACTCGCATTAATAATGAGCTTTAGCTAATATATTCTGCGGTATTGCTAAGCACTGCTAAGAAATGACATAAAAAAACGGCAACCGAAGTTGCCGTTTTTATTTATAACTTTAAGCTAACAGGGTTAACCCTGCCTTATCCTAGAAGAATAAGATTGCGCCTAAAGAGATAGTTTTTGCTTCAGCTGAATTAGTTACTACACGGTCATTAAACTCACGCTCAGATTGTGAGTACTCAGCAACCAAGTTCAAGTGTTTTGTAATTGGGTGGTAAGCACCAACTGTCCACATAGAGTCTTGAAGTTCACTGAATCCATCAACTGCGTTGCCGTCTAATGTAGATTCACCGTATGAAGCGCCTAATTTAGTACCAACACCTGGAATGGTGTAGGTAGCTTGTACGTACCATTGGTCTGAATCACGTGTTTGACCATTTTCATCGAAACCATCCATGAACTGTACTGTTTGACCGATACCTTCGCCTTGACCGTAGTAACCAGTTAAACCAAAACCAGCAACATTAACGTTAGCGCCGATGTCAAATGCAGTCGCAGTTTCGCTTGTTACGCCTAAATTTGTTTGTAAGCCTTCAACTTCTTGTGAAATACCAGATACCCAAACTTTACCTGCTACGTCGCCAGCCCACTCGTAAGAAGCTTTACCTTCGTACGCAGTTTGTGAGCCACTACGCAGAGTACTACCAGAAGAATTCAAACCATAACCACTATCTAAAGCATTCCAGCCTTGTGTTAAGCCAACTGTGAAGCTGAAGCCATTGAAATTTGGTGATGAGTAAGCTACTTGTGATTTCCAGTCAGCATACATAAAACCAGTACCGATACGACCTAGAGTTGTTGTGTTACCAGCTAATGAACCAGCTGATGAACCAACGCCTAACAATGTCATGTCGTTTAAGATAGCGTCAGAAGCGTAGATACCTAAGTCTTTACCTAATTTGATAGAGCCCCATGATTTGTCGCCAAATGTTAAGAACGCTTGACGGTTTTCTTGTTGTGAACCTTGAATACCAGCTTGTGTTGTTGAAGCACCTGGGTTGATTGAGATTGTGAAACCAACATCTAAATCGTTTTGACGTGTTTTACCAGAAACTGATAGGTAGTTAGGTAACAGGCCAGTTGTGATGTTGCTTGTTGTATCTTGAAGGGCATCACCTAAGCCTAAAGGACCAGTACCAACACCAGTAGTACCACTGTAGCTTGTTGATGTGTAGTAAGCGTTTACAACGCCACCGATGTCTAGTGTCCAATCGCCAGCTGGAATCGTGATACCAGCGTTAGCGCTTGATGCTACAGCTAATAAAGCTGATGCAACTGCTAAATTTAATTTTGTTTTCATATGAATCTCCAAAAATTTATTTCTTAAAGTTTGAAACTTAATAACCCTCATTAGTTAGTGTTTAAAATTGATGCCTGTTAATTTTAACAACATCAACTTAACGCTAAAAACGAGAAAGTTCGCGAACTCCCCCAATAAAACAAACTTGACGTTTATTTACTAAGATTGTTTACGTAGTATGCCAAAGATGCCGTTTTAACAGCAAGTGTTTTGTGGTTTTTTTAGTGAGTTATAATAAATTGTTGTATTGGCGCAACAGTTATGACATTGAAAATGCTGTAATAGCTTGATTGGCGGCCTATAAAGACTCTTCAACTGTAAATAAGCGGCGGTGTTCGCGAATGGCAAAGCGATCTGTCATGCCGGCAATATAATCGGCAACAGCGCGCGCTTTATCTATGTTGGCGTTTTGCAGATGCTCGGGCGGCATCAGGCTAGGGTCGCTAAAAAACACTTGAAACAACTCTTTAACAATGCGCACGGCTTTTGCGCTCATGCGGTTGACTTTGTAGTGATGGTATAAGTTTTTGCGTAAAAACTGTTTTAAGGCTAAGTTTTGTTGCGAAATTTCGGCGCTAAAAGCTATTAGGTAAGGCGCATTACGAATATCTTGTATCGATTCTGGCGCTAGTTTTTGAATATTTTGTGCGCTTGTTTCACATAAATCGACCACCAAAATGTTAATCATGCGGCGCACGGTTTCGTGAATCAGCCGTCTTTGCTCAAGCTTAGGGTGTTTGGCCTTAACGATTTGTAACTGCGAATTAAACAAAGCCACTTCCTGGAGTTGTTCAATGGTAATTAAGCCAGAGCGCAAGCCGTCATCAATGTCGTGATTGTTATAGGCGATTTCATCGGCAAAGTTGGTTAACTGCGCCTCTAGGCTGGGGTTGGTTTTATCAATAAAGCGCTGGCCTACATCGCCCAATTGTTTGGCGTTTTTAAGTGAGCAGTGCTTAAGTATGCCTTCGCGCAATTCAAAGGTTAAATTTAAGCCATCAAATTCGGCGTAGCGATGTTCTAATTGATCGACCACGCGTAACGATTGCAAATTGTGCTCAAAGCCGCCGTAATCGCGCATGCAATCGTTGAGTGCATCTTGGCCCGCATGACCAAAAGGGGTGTGGCCTAAGTCGTGAGCCAGAGCAATGGCCTCGGTTAGGTCTTCGTGCAGGTTTAAGGTACGTGCAATGCCGCGTGCAATTTGCGCGACCTCTAAGCTGTGCGTTAAACGGGTGCGAAATAAATCGCCCTCGTGGTTTACAAATACTTGCGTTTTATATTCTAAGCGGCGAAAAGCGGTAGAGTGAATAATGCGATCGCGGTCGCGCTGAAAAGCGTTGCGTAATGATGAAGCAGGTTCTTCAAACCTTCTGCCAATCGTGGCTTCTGGGTTGGCAGCGTAGACGGCGAGAGTATTCATCACTTATGTTAGCGAAAGTGTTTCGTTGAGTTTGTTTGCATCGTAATCGCTGGTTATCACCGCCTTACCAATGCCTTGCTGCAATATCAGCCTTATTTTGCCATCGGCCACTTTTTTGTCATTTGCCATTAAATCTAAATAATTTGTCACACCTAAACTTGGTGCTTGCAGTGGCAGATTACACGCGCTTAGTAAGTTATGAATGCGTTTATATTCATCCGCATTTAACCACTTCATGCGTAGCGATAAATCGGCGGCCATTATTGTGCCTGCGGCCACGGCCTCGCCATGCAGCCAAACACCGTAGCCCATCGCATTTTCAATGGCATGGCCAAAGGTGTGGCCCAGGTTAAGTAATGCGCGCTCGCCTGTTTCATGCTCGTCCAGCGCGACCACTTCAGCCTTATTTTGGCACGATCGGTAAATGGCATAACTGATTGCCGCTTCATCTAAGGTTAACAGTTTGCCTATATTCTTTTCCAGCCAATCAAAAAAATCGGCATCACGAATCAGCCCGTATTTAATGACTTCTGCCAGCCCAGCCGATAATTCGCGCGCTGGCAACGTTTGCAGTGTGTCGATATCGGCCAACACTAATTTGGGCTGATAAAATGCACCAATCATATTTTTACCAAGCGGATGATTAATGCCCGTTTTGCCGCCAACGCTCGAATCCACCTGAGAAAGTAATGTGGTTGGAATTTGAATAAACGGCACACCGCGCAAAAATGTGGCGGCAGCATAACCCGTTAAATCGCCAATTACTCCGCCACCTAAGGCTATCAGCGTGGTGCTGCGCTCACAGCGATTTTTAAGCAATGCATCGTAAATGAGATTAAGCGTTTCTGTATTTTTATAGGCTTCGCCATCCGGCAAAATAATTTCAATCACTGTTACACCGGCGTTACGCAAGGTGCTAGCAAGCTTATCTAGATACAAAGGCGCAATAGTCGTATTGGTGACAATGGCTACATTTTTGCGTTTAAGGTGCGGCAAAATCAAATCGGCCTGACAAAGCAAATTGGTGCCAATATGAATCGGATAAGTGCGATTATCGAGTGCTACATGTAAGGTTTGCATCATTGTGTATTATTTTAATCTTGAAATTTTAGGTCTAAAGCGGATTGTATTTTGGCAATAATGTTGCCAACAGGTTGGTTGCCCGTATCAATAATATGCGTTGCCACTTCTGTATATAAAGGGTTGCGCTCAGCGTATAGCTGCTCAAGCTTAGCGCGAATATCGACGTTTTGTAATAGTGGCCTATGCCTATCGTTGCGCGTTCTGTGCCATAGCTCGCTAACATTGGCGCGTAAGTAAATGACATCGCCATTGGCTTTGAGCAACTCGCGATTTTCGGGCGCGATAACGGCGCCACCGCCAGTAGACATCACAATATCATGTTGAGTGGCTAAATCTTGGATCACTGCTGTTTCGCGCTTGCGAAAGCCTGCTTCACCCTCTAAATCAAAAATAACCGGTATTTTAACGCCAGTACGTTTTTCGATTTCTACATCGGTGTCATAAAACTGCTTGTTTAAATGTTTGGCCAAAATTTTGCCAACGGTGGTTTTACCTGCACCCATCAAACCAATAAAAAAAATGTTATTTGTTTCTGTCAAAATATATTGTCGCTTAATTGGTAAGCAAAAATGCCTATCAGGCTAATGATAGGCATTTTAAGGTAAAGCGGCGGTTCTGTCAGTTAAGACTTACAGGACTTATCTCAGGCCTAAACTTTCATCCATAATTTTAGGTGTAATAAAGATCAGCAATTCTCTCTTATCATCTTGTTTTGTGCGGCGTTTGAACGCATTGCCAATAATCGGCAAGTCGCCAAAGAATGGCACTTTTTCTACAAAATTGTCTTCAGTTTGTTCAAAGATACCACCTAGTACCGCTGTCTCTCCGTTTGAAACTAATACCTGTGTTTTGACATTTTGTGTATTAATTGCCGGTACGCCCGCCGTCTCTTCTCCTTTGGAGTCTTTTCTGACTTCAAGATCCATAATGATTTTGTCATCAGGGGTGATTTGTGGTGTCACTTCTAAGCTTAACTCCGCTTTTTTAAAGGCAATGTTGGCGGCACCGCTACTTGCAGCTTGTAAGTAAGGAATCTCAACACCAGATGCAATTCTTGCTGTTTGTTGGTTGGCCGTTGTTACGCGTGGGCTGGACACGACTTTGCCTCTTCTATCACTTTCTAATGCTGACAGTTCTAGATTTAGTAATAAACCTGCAGGCAATCTGAATAAACTGAATGCGATACTGCCAGCGCTTGCTGAGCTTACAGGTAAGTTTGAGTTTAGGCCACCTGTGTTACCAATAGCCGAAGCCGTGGTAGTAGATCCTGTAGCGTTGCCAGTATTGTTTAATGATCCACCAACGCTGAGAGCATTATTTCCTGGAGTTGTTCCACTTTGTATGCCAAACCTAGCACCTATGCTTTTGCTGAATTTATCTTCAGCCAATACAAGACGAGATTCAATCATGACTTGTTTAACTGAAACGTCAATTTTATTTATAATCGCTTGAATTTCTTCTAATTTTTTCGCGGTATCTTGTATGAAGAGCGTATTAGTACGTGGGTCGTAATTAACATTACCACGTTTAGACAGTATGCGATTTTGACCAGGTGCGCCAGCCGTTACAGCGCCACCGGAAGAATTAGTACCATCCAAAATTTTATTAAACTCTGATGCTTTTTGATATTTAAGGGTAAATACTTCGGTCCGTAATGGTTCTAAATCTTCAATTGCTTGCGTGGCTTCTAATTGCGCTTTATCTTTAGCGGTGACTTCTTCTGCTGGCGCAACCATAATCACGTTGCCTGTTTTACGCATGGTTAAGCCCTTGTTTTTCATAATGATATCCATGGCTTGATCCCATGGCACATCTTTCAGTCTGAGGGTTAAGTTACCAGTCACTGTGTCGCTGGTGATAATGTTTAAGCCTGTGAAGTCTGCAATCACTTGCAACACTGAGCGCACCTCAATATTTTGAAAGTTTAGTGACAGCTTTTCGCCAGCATAACCAGGCTTAGAGCCTCTAACTAATTTATTTGGGTCTTCAATCACTTGGCGCACATCAATAATAAATTTCTTATCCGCCTGATAAGCTGATTGTTCCCAATTGCCTTTTGGTTCAATTGAGATACGGCTGTTTTTACCTTGTTTCATCGTATCCACATACAACACAGGCGTATTAAAATTGATGACATTTAAACGGCGTTGTAAATCGGCAGACACGTCGGTGTTGATGAAGTCGACAATAATTAATTTACCTTTTTGTTTGATATTAATCCCTGAGTTGGCGTCCGATAGATCCACAATAATTCGCCCTTCGCCATTTTTGCCACGGTTAAAGTCTACGTTGGTGATGGCACTACCTTGACTAGTTGTTATCGCCTCAGCAAAACGTGTTTCAACGATTGAATTGCCAACGCTGGCTTCATTGCCTTGGAGGGTGATGATGACGTCTTTACCACTGATAACGGTGTTGTAACCAACATTTTTAGTTAAATTAAGTACAACACGCGTGCGGTCTTTTGCTTGAGCTAATGAAAGACTTTTAAGTGCACCTTGGTCGCTGACAATATTATTTTTATTTAAGCCGTTGGCGGTGTTAGGAAAGTCTAATGCAATTCGTGCTGGATTGTTAAGCGTGAAGCCTGCTGGAGGATTTTTTAAGGCTTCTTTCATTTGCAAGCGTACGCTCACACGTCCGCCAGACAAGGCAGAGAAGTCTACACGTTCAATTTTATTACTGAGCGATGGATTATCCTCTATTGCAACTGCGTTGGCAGAGCCGACACTAAAGCTGACAATTAGCAGTGTGAGTGTAAATATTTTTGACATCATTTTAAACATGTTGATTCCCATCATTTATTCTTGCAGATTAATACTTGCGCTACGCTCAATCCAGTCACCAGTCAGGTCATCTTGCACAATTTCTTTTAGTACAATGTCTCCTTCATTAATGGCCGTCACCAATCCATAATTCGGGCCTAAATAATTGCCAACCTTGACTTGCTGAATCGTATTATCAGGTGTTTTTATCAGTGCATAGGTTAATTTGCTGCGGCTCATTGAACCTACATATTTCAAGCTTTCTAAGGGGTAAGCTTCAAGCGCATCTTTTGGCCGATTGATATTGGGTTGTAATGAGCCGTTTTTGCTGGCTGCCTTGCGTGGTTTAAATGGATCAGCTAATAAGCCATCAGCGTTATATTGAATTGGGGAATAGGGTAATACCTCTGGCAAAGGCTCAACACCTTTGCTCATATCGTTGGCAGCAGTCGACATGAATTTGTCTAGATCATCACCTTCATCTCCATTACAAGCCACTAAGATGAGGCAGAGTGTTGGTATGGTAATTAATTTTAATAAGGGATTAAAGCTAGCCATCTATTTTTTACCCTTCTTTTCAGTCGCTTTTTTTGCGGCAATTTCTGAAGCATCTAGGTATCGATATGTTTTTGCTACGGCTTCTAATGTAAGCGGACCGTCTTTTGTGTCTTTATTTAAAGGGACAATAGAGATGTCGTTTAATGTCACAATTCTAGATAGCCTGGATATGTCAGACGCAAATGCACCAACATCGTCATAGCTGCCTTTAATTTTAATTTGAATCGGCATTTCCGCGTAAAAGTCGGCAATAGTTTCTTGGCCGGGTTTAAATAAATCAAATTCTAAGCCGCGACCTAATCCTGCTTGGTTAATGTCAGTTAATAAGCCATCCATTTGTGATTTGTCGGGTAGTTGTTTAAGTAATGCACCAAATGTTTTTTCAATATCAATCATTTGTTGTTTGTAGGCTTCAATTTTTACCGCTTGGTTTTTTTTGGCCACAAACACTTGACGCAACTCTTGCTCTTTTGATTGTGCTTGATCAAACTCATCAATTTGCGGACTCCACATAAACCAATAACCTAAACCAACTAGCAATAAAAACAAAAATCCCAGTAAAACCAGCTTGACGGGCGTTGGTAAACTACCCGCATTTTTAAAGTCAATATTATTAAAATCATCTAATTTCATCTGGATTATGTCCCGTTGATTTTATTAGTATTGGGTGCTTCTTCCGCTTTTTGAACTTTGATAGAGACGTTTAGCGTAAAGTCATTTTGCTTGATGCCATTTACAAGCATAGATTTAATCTCAATTAAATTCGGCGATTCCATCCAGTTTGAAACACTTAGATTGCGCACCAGAGTTGCTACTCGCGCATTTGTATCTGCAACACCTTCTAACGTAATGAGATTGCCTTGTTGTTTGATGCTTTTTAAATAAAGGCCCTCTGGTAGTTGTCTTGCGAGCTCATCTAAAATGACGACTGATTGACTTCGATTAGTTTGTAGATTCTCGACGATTTGTTTGCGCTCTAATACATTATTAATTTGGTCTTTAAGATCTTTAATGGCTGCAATTTCTTTATCTAAATTGGCAATGGCTAGCTCTAGCCTGCCATTACGCTCAATTTGTGAATCTTTTTTTGCCCCAAGGTAGGTCCAACCTGTAAACACTACAGCGCCTGCAGCAACCGCCGCCATCAGTGCCATTAAACCAAATTGACGTTGCCGTTCAGCACGTTTTAATTGGCGATGCGGTAATAAGTTGATGCGCATCATATTAATCTAGCCCCCCGCATTGCTAAGCCACATGCAATTAACAATGCAGGCGCGTCAAGTGATGCTTGCTGCTGTTTTACTTTGGTTGCAAGCGACATTGACTGAAAAGGATTCGCGATAATGGTGTTTACCTGGGTGCGATCTTGCACCAACACGTCAATTGCAGGAATAGCCGCACAGCCCCCCGCTAATACGATGTGATCGACGCGGTTGTATTGAGTTGAGCTGGTAAAAAATTGTAATGCGCGTGCTACTTCAGTTGAAAGTGACAGCATAAATGGTTGCATCACTTCAGTTTCGTAGCTTTCTGGCAAGCCACCTTTGCGTTTTGCAATATCGGCTTCTACGGCCGATAAGCCAAAACGGCGTTGAATTTCTTGCGTAAGTTGTGTGCCACCAAACGCTTGTTCGCGCACGTAAATCGATTTATTGTCATGCAATACATTGATGTGCATCATCACGGCGCCAATGTCCACAATCATCACGGTTTGATCTTTACCTTTATTCGGTAATTGGTTGGCAACTAAGCTGTAAGCTGCCTCAGTGGCATAGGTGTCAACATCCATCACGGTCACTTTTAATCCTGCATCTTCTGCAGTTGCGACGCGGTCTTCAATTTTTTCTTTTCTAGCAGCAGCTATTAATACTTCAACTTCACCAGGGCTGCTTGCTGCTGGGCCAATCACTTGAAAGTCAATATTAACCTCTTCTAGCGGGAAGGGAATGTACTGATTGGCTTCTGCCTCAACTATAACTTCCATATCTTCTTCGCTAAGTGCGGCAGACATCATTACTTTTTTGGTAATCACTGCTGCTGATGGTAGCGCTAATGCTGAGCGTTTTTCACGTGAGCCAAGTAACTTCCACGCCAGTTTAACCGCATCTGAAACCTGATCTAACGCACTAATATTGCCATCAACAACTGCATCTTTAGGAATCATGGCAATAGAGTATGCCTCAAGACGATATGCCCCCTTGCCCGTAGACGAAAGCTCTACCATTTTGACAGCCGAAGTACTGATGTCCACACCGATAAGTGAGGGAGTACTTTCATTAAAAAAATCGAATTTCAAATTAAAATTCTTTTCTATATTCAAGGGTTACGCACAATATTGATAATTTACATTAAATCCTAGCAACAAGTTTACGCCCTGTAAAGTAAATTTTAATTTAATATTTATTCTATGAGCACAGTTACAACAGCTGTCTCATTTTTTAATAAAGCTTGTAATAAATGCTTATTATGTCGAGATATCCGCTTTATTTTGTATTCAATTAAATTTGTTTTACGTTCAATGAAAATAAATTCCATGCAAAATATCAACTCAGTTTTTGTTAAACTTTATTTAACTTATATACTGTGGTTTGTGATTTTAAAATTCACGACCCAATTCATTACAATATATCGATGGTTTTAATGCATATGGCTCCAAAAAAATGGTGGCACTTTTTAATATTATTTATCCTTGTAGGCGGTTTGACGCTGACGGCTATGGCCGCTTTGGCAATTACCTTAATTTATCCCACATTGCCTTCATTAGAGGCGCTTACCGATTACAAGCCTAAATTACCGTTGCGTGTTTATTCTGCCGATGGCTTTTTAATTAGCGAGTTTGGCGAGGAGAGACGGGCCTTTGTTAGCATTGATAAAATCCCCAAAAATTTAATTGATGCGGTATTAGCTATTGAGGATAGGCGTTTTTATAAACATGGTGGTGTTGATACCAAAGGAATATTGCGCGCCATAAAAAACAATGTCACTGGCAAAAGCCATGAAGGCGCCAGCACGATTACTATGCAAGTAGCTAAAAACTTCTTCACTACGCCAGGTAAAGAGCGAAATATGGTGACTAAAGTAAAAGAGGCGCTGTTAGCTTTAAAAATCGAAAAAACATTAAGTAAAGATAAAATTTTAGAGTTGTATTTAAATCAAATTTATTTAGGCCAGCGTTCTTATGGTTTTGCAGCTGCCTCTCAGGTGTATTTTGGAAAGCCCTTAGCTAAATTAACTTTAGCCGAATCCGCTTTATTGGCGGGTCTGCCAAAAGCACCATCTGGCTATAATCCATTTATTCATCCTAAACGCGCATCAGACAGGCAACATGAAGTGCTACGCGATATGCATCGCTTTGGATTTATTGATGAAGTTAAGTTTAAAGAAGCGATGGCGCAAAAATTAAAATACAAAACATCTAAACAAGCGCGCGATTTAGCGGCTGATTATGTGGCAGAAATTGTGCGGCAAAGTTTGTTTGAGCGCTATCAAGATGATATTTATACCAGTGGTTTAAAAGTTTACACCACCATCAAAAAAGCCAATCAAGAGGCAGCAAATAGTGCGGTGCTACAAGGTATTTTAGAGTATCAAAGTAGGCAAGGTTATCAAAAGCCAGAAAAAACGATTGATTTAACTAGATTTCAATCGGGTGATTTAGCTAAAGATTTGCAAACTGAGTTGGAAGATATAGAAGAATATAACGGCTTTGTGCCGGCCATTGTGACTGAGGCCTCTGCCAATTTGGTTAAAGTGTTTAGTAAAAGAGGTGAGGCCATCGATATTAGCGGCGTGGGTTTAAGTTTATTGCAAAAAAACTTAGCCGATAAAGTGGTTAAAAATCATAAAATTAAAGCGGGTTCTGTGGTGCGCATTATTAAAAGCCATGGTACTTGGCATATTGTTCAATTGCCACGAGTAGAAGCGGCCTTGGTTGCGCTTGATCCAACAAATGGCGCAATCACAGCCTTGGTTGGCGGTTTTGATTTTAATAAAAACAAATTTAATCATGTGACTCAAGCTTGGCGACAGCCTGGATCTAGTTTCAAACCATTCATTTATTCGGCCGCGCTAGAAAAAGGCTTAACACCAGCCTCTATTATTGATGATGCGCCGTTTTCTAAAACAGCAGAAGAGGTAGGCGGCAATGATGCATGGTCACCTAAAAACTACGATGGAGAATATAGTGGACCCATGAGCATGCGAACTGCATTAACCAAATCTAAAAATATGGTTTCAATTCGTATTATCGAAAAAATTGGCCCACGTTATGCGCAGGACTACATCACTAAATTTGGCTTTTCGCGCAAAGATCATCCTGCCTATCTGACAATGGCGTTGGGAGCAGGGGCGGCAACGCCTTGGGGAATGGCGACTGGGTACGCCGTTTTTGCTAATGGCGGTTTCCGCATTAAACCGCATTTGATTAGCAAAATTACTGATAGCAAAGGCAATGTTATCGAAGAATTGCGTTATCCGCGCGCGCATCAGGATGCGCCACGGGTGATTGATGGTCGTAATGCTTTCTTGATGACATCAATGATGCACGATGTGGTGCAAAAAGGTACAGCTACACGAGTAAAACAATTAGGGCGGCAAGATTTAGCAGGTAAAACAGGCACGACCAATAATCAAGTGGATGCTTGGTTTGCTGGCTACAATCAGCGACAGGTTGCCATTGCTTGGATTGGCTATGATCAACCGCGCACACTAGGATTTGATGAAACGGGCGGTAAAGCCGCTTTGCCTATTTGGATTACGTATATGGCAACCGCATTAAAAGGTATGCCAGACGTTCCATACAGCGTACCTGATGGCGTCATGTCGGTTAAAATCAACCCTTTAAGCGGCACGCTTGTTGGTGAAGATGATGATGGCGTTTATGAGTATTTTTATCATGAGAACCCACCACCAACACCAGAGGCTTATTTTCCTCCAATGTTAGACCCAAATGAAACAGATTTCCCTGATAGTATGATTGATAATCCATTGCAGCCTCAGTCGCCTAACTTGCCAGAAAATTCGCAAAATGAGGCGGTGTTGGCCAAACCGCTAAGAGATTCAACTGCTGCCGCTGTGAATAATCTAAGAGCGGCCAGCAGGCCTGCGCCCAATAACTCAGACGCTGCAGCAAGGGTGTTAAACCCATCGGCTAATTAAAAGAGTGGCCAAATGGCACGCGAAAATCAAGATCATATTCGGCAGATGATTGCCCAGAAGGCCGCGCGCATGATGGCCGAAGATGGTATTCATGACTTTGCCTATGCCAAGAAAAAAGCAGGAAAACAATTAGGTGTAAGTGAAAATAGCGCTCTTCCTACCAACGCCGAGATTGAAGAAGAAATCAGGCTGTATCACGAAATCTACAACGCCGATGAGCAGCCTTTAGAGCTTGAAAAGTTACGCAAAGCCGCACTTATTACCATGCAATTATTTGAGCGCTTTAATCCACATTTAACCGGCAGCGTGTTAGATGGCACTGCTGGTAAATTCGCGCAAACCAATATTCACCTTTTTGCCGATAGCGCCAAAGAAGTGGAAATGTTTTTGCTGAATATGCAAATTCCATTTGAAAGTAGCGAAAAATCCTATCGCTTATCGGATAAACCCAGCAAAGACAAAAAAGATAGAGTGCGTAAAACGGTACCCGTATTTACTTTAGAAACCGAGCTGGGTGTGCAAAAACTAAGCGTATTTGATGTGGACGATTTACGCATTGCTACTAAAAAAGCTACTGATGGCGCTAATGCTGAGCGATTGGATATTGCCCAATTGCGGGCATTAATTTAGGCCTTATGCAAAATTTTATTTAAAGTGCTTTAACTTTTTAACCATTTTGCTGCATCCATCGCAAAATACGTCAAAATTCCGTCGGCACCAGCGCGTTTAAAGGCTAGTAAGCTTTCTAACGCGCAAGCTTTTTCATCTAGCCAACCATTTTGTGCTGCGGCCTTTAACATGGCGTATTCGCCACTGACTTGGTAGGCTATGGTGGGCACGCCAAACTCATCTTTAACGCGGCGTACAATATCTAAATAAGGCATGCCGGGTTTTACCATGACCATATCGGCGCCTTCAGAAATATCTAGCGCTACTTCTGTCATCGCTTCGTCCGAATTGGCAGGATCCATTTGGTAAGTATTTTTATTGCCAAAACCTAAATTGCCAGCCGAACCCACTGCATCGCGAAATGGGCCGTAAAAGGCGGAGGCGTATTTGGCCGAGTAGGCTAAAATTTTGGTATGAATGTGATGTGTGCTTTCCAAAGCTTCACGAATTTGGCCAATACGGCCATCCATCATGTCACTGGGTGCAACAATATCGGCGCCTGCTTGCGCGTGAGAAATGGATTGTTTAACTAGCACTTCTATTGTTTCATCGTTCAGCACATAGCCTGAGTCGTCAATTAAGCCATCTTGTCCGTGCGTGGTGTAAGGGTCTAACGCTACATCTGTCATAATGCCCAATTGCGGATACGCAGCTTTTAAAGCTTTTACCGCACGCTGCACCAAGCCATCGTTATTGAAGGCCTCTGCTGCATCTAGGCTTTTGAGTTTTGGATCTACTACTGGAAAAAGTGCTAATAATGGAATGCCCAATTCTACACATTCGCCTGCAGTTTTTAAAAGAAAATCAATGCTTTGGCGCTTAACTCCTGGCATAGAAGCCACTTCTTCGACGCGATTTACACCTTCTAACACAAATACTGGGTAAATTAAATCGTTGCTGGTAAGCACATTTTCGCGCATTAAACGGCGCGAAAATTCGTCTTTACGCATACGGCGCGGGCGGGAATAGGGGTAGCTCATGGGTTGAATCCTTTACTCAAATACTTTAGCCAACTCAGCACCAGGGTCAGATTGCCGCATAAACGCTTCGCCAACCAAGAATGTATGCACATGATTATCGCGCATTAATTTAACATCTTCAGCTGTAAATATGCCTGATTCAGTCACAATAATGCGGTCTTGTGGCAGTTTATCCATCAACCCTAATGTGGTTTGCAAGGTGACATCAAAAGTGCGCAAATTACGATTATTAATGCCAACAAGGGGCGTTTCTAATTGCAAAGCCAATTCTAATTCATCGCCATCATGCACTTCCACCAATACTGCCATGCCTAAATCATGCGCCACTTTTTCTAGCTCACGCATCTGGTTCAGGTCTAATGCGGCCACAATCAGCAATATGCAATCGGCGCCCATGGCTCGCGCTTCATACACTTGATATGTGTCAATCATAAAGTCTTTACGTAGCACTGGTAAATCACACGCCGCACGTGCTTGCTTTAAATAATCGCTATTGCCCTGAAAGTATTCCGAGTCAGTGAGCACTGACAAACAAGCTGCGCCGGCTTGCTCATAGCTTTTAGCAATTTCGGCTGGATTAAAATCAGCCCTAATAACACCTTTTGATGGGCTTGCCTTTTTGATTTCTGCAATTACAGCGGCATTTCCAGCCGCAATTTTTGCGCGAATAGCACCTATAAAATCACGCTGTTTGGCTTGAGCACATGCCATTTGTTGAATGGAATCTGGGCTAACGATGGATTTTGCGGTAGCAACTTCCGCTATTTTTGTAGCTAAAATTTTATCTAAAATATCACTCATATTTGGTTTTATCTTTGCTTTTAAAACGGAGTCATACCAATGCCATTATTGATAAGTATTGCCGTTGTGCTTAATCCAGCCTCCAAAATGGCGGCCTTGCGGATCGTGATGTGTCCAATGCATTACTCCACCTTTTGGGTTGTACACGTATTCCCCGCGAAAACTCAGAAAATCACCCACTTGAATATCATCAATTCGCGGGGCTAAATCAATATTATGCGCAAACAACAGCGTTTGCCAGCTACTGATTTTGACTAAAAATTTTTGATGGCGTGAGCCTCGATTATCGTCCGCAAGAATTTTAACCACTTTGCCACTATCTTGTACTTGCGCATCACTAATCTTAGCTAAATAAAGTGCATGAGCACTTCGCAAATTTGGCGTGTCTGCGTCACTGTTCTCATCTAGATTGGCAATTAAATCATGCTCACTTAGCGACTTTAGCTGCAAGTTTTGTGTTTGCGATTTAACGGTAGTGGCCGATTGTTTGCCGTTGCTGAAATCGTTAGATTGCTCATTTTGTGAGCAAGCACTTACTAACAAGATAAGTATTAGAGCTTTAAAATTTAGCATTTAGGCAGCTTTTAGAGCTTCTAATTTAGCCAAGGCTTGTCCATTATCAATGACCAGCCCTGCTTGATTGATACCAGCATGTAAGCTTTCTGTTATGCCGGCCACATAAATCGCCGCACCTGCATTCATTAATACAATTTCTCTGGCTGGTCCTTTTTCACCATTTAATACCGCTAAAACCATGTCTTTAGATTGCTCAGCATGTTGAATTTGTATGCTGGTTAAGTTATGGCAATTTAGTCCAAATAGCGCTGGATTAACGGTGTATTGGCTAATTTGACCATTTTTTAGTTCTGCTATATGCGTATCGCCAGTAAAGGAGATTTCATCCATGCCATCGGCGCCGTGCACCACTAATACATGTTCTGACCCTAAATTTTGCAGCACTTTTGCTAATGTGAGAGTTAAATCTGCTTTGAATACGCCCATCAACTGACGTTTAGCGTTTGCTGGGTTGGTAAGAGGGCCTAATAAATTAAATAATGTACGCACACCCAATTCGCGTCTAACCGGGGCAGAGTGTTTCATTGCGCTATGATGATTAGGAGCAAACATAAACCCAATGCCAATGGTGTCTACACAATTGGCTACTTGCTCGGGCGTTAAATTAACGTTAACCCCTAGCGCTTCTAGTACATCGGCACTGCCGCAGGTGGAAGACACAGAACGGCCGCCATGTTTGGCGACTTTTGCGCCTGCCGCAGCGGCCACAAAAGCCGAAACAGTGGATACATTAAAGGTTTGTATGCCATCGCCACCTGTGCCGCAGGTGTCAATTAAATGAGCATCATCGGCAATGCTCACTTTAGTGGATAACGCGCGCATAACGGTTGCGGCGGCGGTGATTTCATCTACCGTTTCACCTTTGATACGCAGCGCAACTAAAAAGCCTGCAATTTGTGCTGGTGTGAGTTCACCTTGCATCACTTGCTTCATAATGCTAAGCATGTTGGCGTGGCCTAAATCTTGGCCTGCTATAAGCGAATCTAACGCTTGTTTATAGTTTATTGACGTCATTGCACTTAATAGGCCTTTAAAAAGTTATTTAACAAGGCATGACCGTGTTCTGTTAGTACCGATTCAGGATGAAACTGCACACCTTCTACTGCAAGGGTTTTATGCTTAACACCCATGATTTCGCCAAAATCTCCATTCGCGTCTTCAGTCCATGCGGTAATCTCTAAACAATCAGGAATGGTTGCACGCTCAATCACTAATGAGTGGTAGCGAGTGGCAGTGTAAGGGTTAGGTAAATCTTTAAAAACACCGGTATTGGTGTGGTGAATCAGTGAAGTTTTACCGTGCATTAATGTTTTTGCCTTAATAATACGCGCGCCAAACGCTTGGCCAATACTTTGATGCCCCAAACAAACACCTAACAATGGAATTTTCCCTGCAAATTCGTGAATCAAAGGCACGCTAATACCTGCTTCATTGGGTGTGCAAGGGCCAGGGGAGATAACAATATGGCGTGGATTAAACTTTTTGACGCTAGCTAAATCAATTTCATCATTACGATGCACTTGGACGTCTTGACCTAACTCGCCTAGATACTGCACTAGGTTGTAAGTAAAAGAATCATAATTATCAATCATTAGTAACATGTTATTTCAAACCTAAAACGGGTTGTGTTATTGAATATCTAGCCCTGCTTGCACCAACTCTGCTGCACGTAAAACAGCGCGTGCTTTATTTTGCGTTTCAATCCATTCGCTTTGCGGCACTGAATCAGCCACAATTCCAGCACCCGCTTGTACATAAAGCCGATTATTTTTAATGATACCGGTCCTAATTGCAATTGCCACGTCCATATTGCCATCAAAGCCTAAATAACCTACAGCACCTGCGTAAATACCGCGTTTGCTGGGTTCTAGTTCGTCAATAATTTCCATGGCACGCACTTTTGGTGCACCAGAAACGGTGCCAGCAGGGAATGTGGCTTTAATCACATCTATTGCATCCATGCCAGGCTTAAGTTTGCCTTCTACATTGCTAACGATATGCATCACATGCGAATAGCGTTCAATCATCATATTGTCGGTCACCTTAACGGAGCCAGTAACAGCAACACGACCCACATCGTTGCGGCCCAAATCCATCAGCTGTACATGCTCAGCGCGTTCTTTGGGGTCGGCTAATAGTTCAACGGATAAGGCTAAATCCTCTTCACGAGTTTTGCCACGTGGGCGCGTGCCAGCAATCGGCCGCGCGGTCACGGTGCCGTTTTCAAGCCGCACTAAAATTTCGGGTGATGCCCCTACCACATGGTGGTCACCCATATCATAATAAAACATATAAGGGGATGGGTTTAGGCTTCGCAATGCGCGATATAAGGATAATGGCGGTGCGCTAAACTCTTGCGACATGCGCTGGCTTAACACCACCTGCATAATGTCACCATCTAATATATATTGCTGGGCGCGCTTAACCGCGGCCTTAAAGGCATCTTCGCCAAATTCAGATTGCGCAGCAGTTGGTTTTCCAGCAACAGCTTCAGGGACTGCAACCGATTTACGCAGAATTTTTACCAAATCGTTTAAGCGGTTTAAGCCATTTTGATAGGCGTTAACATCACCTGGATTGGTATACACAATAAAATATAGCTTGCCACTTAAGTTATCTATAACGGCTAGTTCTTCAGACACCATTAACAAAACATCAGGTGTTTCAATCGCATCTGGCTTGGTGTTATGTGCCAAACGTTTTTCAATATAGCGCACTGTTTCATAGCCAAAATAACCAGCTAAGCCGCCCGTAAATCGAGGTAAACCTTCATAGGGTGGAGTTTTAAAGCGGGCTTGGTAGCTTTTTACAAAGTCTAAGGGGTTAATATTGTCGGCCGATTCAATTACCGTTGCGCCTTCTAATACCTGTACAAGATTATCATGCGCCACAATGCGCGTTTTGGCTGGCAAGCCGATAATGGAGTAGCGTCCAAAGCGTTCGCCGCCTTGTACGGATTCTAACAAATATGAAAAAGGTTGATTGGCCAGTTTAAGATACAAAGAAAGCGGCGTATCTAAATCGGCAAACGTTTCTAAAACCAGCGGAATGCGGTTAAAACCCTGCACGCTGAGTGCGTTGAATTGTTCTAAGTTAATCGTGCTAAACATAAATTTCCTAACAGTATAATTGGGTTAATTTGAGTTACTAATCGCTGTATCAAGCAGAAAATGAATCTACTTTTGTTTACAAGCCTCGCCACCATCGCCAACTACATGCTTCTTTGCTGTTTAGGAAATACATATTTAATAATTTAAAAAGATTGAATAAATTTTAATGATCATTATTAGGTTGTGATTAAATCCACCGACTCATGAAGATGATTAATTATCGCATCAACCGTGCCAATACCTATACTATACCCCTGATTATAGCCGTATGGCACGGCAAATATGAGGCATCCTGCATTTCGTGCGGCGGTAATATCAGTTTTAGAGTCACCAATTAGCAACGATTCATTGACTAAAACGTTGAATTTTTCGCAAGCATAAAAAATTTGGTCTGGTTCAGGCTTCTTATTTTGCAACTTATCACCCGCCACCACTAAATCAAAATAAGGCAACAAGCCACTTTTTTCTAATAAAGGCATCGTAAAAGCGTCTGGTTTATTGGTAATACAAGCCATTTTAACGCCTGTTTGTTTAATGGCCTGCAAAGCTTCCTTTACGTGAGGGTAAGGCTTACTTTCGGCGACGATTTGCGCATAATAATCAAAAAACAGTCTTTGTGCACTAGCCAGCAAATCGCCTTCAGGTTCGTCATCCAAATTGCCTGTTAAACAGCGCTTAATCAGCACCGTGGCGCCTTCACCAATATAATTTTCTATCAGTTTGGTATTTAATGTTGGCATGCTTAAGCCCGCCAACATAGCATTTGCCGCACGCGCTATTTCAGGTGCAGTGTGTATCAAGGTGCCGTCAAGATCAATCATGACTGCTTTCACCTTAAATTTCATCGTTAATTAATATTAGAAAATTAAAATATTTAAACAAGACTAGGCTTTAATAGATATTAAAACAATGCATACAAAAAAGTATGGAAGTAGTTAATATCTATTTATGAAAGAAGCTTTGTGAAGATATTTTAGTTTTTATACGCTTGCTAATGAAGTACGCATGGCACTAACTACAGTATCGTAACGATTTTTATCGTTTTCACCAGGTGCACCAAAAATCGCGCTACCAGCCACAAAAGTATCAGCGCCAGCTCGAGCAATTTCGGCAATGTTATTGGCGTTTACACCACCATCAACTTCAAGCCAGATTTGACGGCCAGTTTTTTCGAAGTAAGCATCAATGCGCGCGCGTGCTTGTTTTAGTTTTTCTAATGTTTCTGGAATAAATTTTTGACCGCCAAAACCAGGGTTAACCGACATCAATAAAATCATATCGACTTTATCCATGACGTGGTCTAGATAGCTTAAAGAGGTCGCTGGGTTAAATACCAAGCCGGATTTACAACCTAGCTCTCGCACCATGGCAAGGCTACGGTCAATATGGTCAGACGCTTCTGGGTGGAATGTAATGATGTTTGCGCCCGCTTTAGCAAAGTCAGGAATGATGCGGTCTACAGGCTTAACCATTAAGTGTACGTCAATAAGCGCGCCCACTTTTTTAGCTGTTTCTCGAATAGCGTCACATACCAAAGGGCCGATAGTTAAATTTGGCACGTAGTGATTATCCATCACGTCAAAATGCACAATATCGGTACCAGAGTTAATCACATCTTCAATCTCTTGGCCCAATTTGGCAAAGTTGGCAGAAAGAATACTAGGGGCAATTCTAAAAGTTTTATCCATGGCTAACATCCACAATTTTTTATAAGTATATTTAAATTAACTGCAACTAAAGACAGTACTAAGTCATTATTTTAACGCCATTTTGAAGTTTTAGGACATGCGCCTTGCTTAACATAAGCCGATACTTCAAAATTATGGGCATTAATTTCTCTGACTCTTTAATTGAGTAATCGACTTAACCGCGTTTTAATATTCGTTAATGTTACTAATATGTTGAATGAGTTGGTAAAATAGATGTATGCAGCTTTATACAATTGGTGTTAATCACACCACTGCCCCTATCTCAATCCGTGAGCATATCGCGTTTAACAGCGATATTTTGCATCACGCATTAAGTGATTTAACCGCCCATAATGTTGCGGAAGCAGCTATTTTGTCTACTTGCAATCGCACCGAAATTTATGTGCAATCAACAAATCCTGAACCCATTGTGAATTGGCTAGCGCAATATCATCGCCTAGATTTACAAAATATTCAGCCTTACACTTATACGCTTAGCAACCAAGAAGCCGTTAAACACGCGTTTCGTGTGGCATCTGGCTTAGATAGTATGGTGCTGGGCGAGCCACAAATTTTGGGTCAATTCAAGCAATCTGTAAAAGTGGCGCAAGATGCAGGTACCCTGGGCATGTTATTGCATAAGCTTTTTCAGCGTACTTTTGAAGTAGCCAAAGAAGTTCGTACTAATACCGATATTGGTGGGAGCTCAATATCCATGGCTGCTGCGGCAGTTAAATTAGCGCAACGTATTTTTGGTGATATCAAAAATCAAAGAATATTATTAATTGGTGCAGGTGAAATGATTGAGCTATGCGCCGACCATTTTGCCGCGCAAAAACCTAAATCAATGACAGTGGCGAATCGTACTTTAGAACGTGGCGAGTTGTTGGCGGCAAAAATCAGTGCGCAAAGGATGCATGCTGAGGCGATTTTGCTTAACAATTTGCCAGCACGTTTTGCCGAATTTGATATTGTGATTACCAGCACTGCTAGCCAGTTGCCGATTGTAGGTTTAGGCATGGTGGAACGCGCCATTAAAGCGCGCCGTCATCGCCCTATTTTTATGGTCGATTTAGCCGTTCCGCGTGATATAGAGCCAGAAGTGTCACAGTTGGACGACGTGTTTTTATATACGGTAGACGATTTGGCGCAAGTGGTGAACGATGGTATTGAAAATCGCCAAACCGCCGCCATTAATGCCGAAATGATTGTGGCTGCGCGGGCTGAAGGCTTTATGCAATGGCTGAAAAAACGCGATGCGGTACCCACCATTAAAGCCTTACGCGATCAAGCCGAAGCGGTACGCATCAATGAGTTAGAAAAGGCGCTAAAACTGATTCAAAAAGGAGAAAATCCAGCCATTGTGTTAGACATGTTAAGCAATGCGCTCACCAATAAGTTTTTGCATGCGCCCAGCTACGCGCTTAATTCCGCACATGGCGATGAACACGCCAGAATAGAACAATTATTACGTCAGTTGTACCTTATTAAAAGTTAGTACTTACTATCTATTCAGAACTTTAAACAAATAAAATTTAAACAAAGAAACCCAGCATGAAACCCAGCATGATTAGAAAGCTCGCCACGTTAAGCGAGCGTTTAGAAGAATTAAACCGCCTGATGAGTAGTGAAGGTGTGACCAATAATATGGATAATTATCGCAAAATTACCCAAGAGCATGCTGAAATAACGCCTATTGTTGAGCAATATTATTTGTTTGAAAAAGCCGAAGCCGATATCAAAGAAGCGCAAAGCATGTTAAGCGACCCCGACATGAAAGAATTTGCGCAAGAAGAAATTGAAAACGGCAAAGCAACGCTAGAAAAAGTAGAGCTTGATTTGCAAAAATTATTACTACCAAAAGACCCCAATGACGATAAGAATATCTTCTTGGAAATTCGTGCAGGCACGGGTGGCGATGAGTCTGGTTTATTCTGTGGTGATTTATACCGCATGTACAGTCGCTATGCTGATCGCCAAAAGTGGAAGGTCGAGATTATGTCGGCGAATGAATCAGAAGTGGGCGGTTACAAAGAAATTATTGCCAAAATTGAAGGTTACGGTGCTTATTCTAAGCTTAAGTTTGAATCAGGCGTGCACCGCGTGCAACGTGTACCCGATACCGAAACGCAAGGCCGCATCCACACCAGCGCTTGCACCGTGGCTATTTTGGCTGAAGCCGATGAAATCAACGATACCATCATCAACCCAGCCGATATTCGCATTGATACTTACAGAGCTTCAGGCGCAGGCGGCCAACATATTAATAAAACCGATTCAGCTGTGCGCATTACGCATGCACCAACGGGCATTGTGGTGGAATGCCAAGAGGGCCGAAGCCAGCATGCCAATAAAGCGCAAGCGCTGGCAGTTTTAGCGGCGCGTATTAAATCTAAACAGGTAGATGAGCAAAACAATAAAATCGCCAGTGAGCGTAAAAGCTTAATCGGCAGTGGCGATCGCAGTGAACGTATTCGCACCTACAACTACCCGCAAGGCCGCATCACCGATCACCGCATCAATTTAACTTTATATAAAATTGATGCGATTACCGAAGGCGATATGGATGAGCTAATTGGAGCGCTATCAGCCGAACATCAGGCTGATTTGCTAGCAAGTTTGGGAGAAGATAATTAAGCTTTCAAAGCTGTAATTAATCAAATCTATTCTTTAATATCCAACTCTTGAATCTTACGCGTTAACGTATTTCGCCCCATGCCGAGTTGATTGGCTGCTTCAATGCGGCGGCCGTCCGTATGTTGCAGGGCTTTCATAATCATCACGCGCTCAAAATCTTTGGTTCGCGCCTCTAGTAAGTTTTGTTCACCGCGATTCAAAGCATCGGACACTTCTTGCGCCAGAGCTTCTTGCCAAGAATTAGCAGTAATTGTTTTGCTAGTGTCTTCTTTCAATTCTGGCGGCAAATCCACCACATCCACATTTTGCCCAGGCGCCATCACGGTTAGCCAATGACAAACGTTTTCTAGCTGGCGAACGTTGCCGCTCCAATTGACAGCGGTTAAATAACGTAATGCCGCTGGAGAGAGTTGTTTTGCCTCTACACCTAACTGAATTGCGCTTTGCGCTAAAAAGTGTTTAGTAAGATGTGGGATATCTTCACGACGTTCGCGTAGCGGTGGTAAGCGCAGGCGAATCACATTTAAACGGTGAAATAAGTCTTCGCGGAATAAACCAAGTTTAACGCGCTCTTCCAAATCTTGGTGAGTAGCAGCAATTACACGTACATTCACTTTAAGCGGCTGATGACCACCCACGCGGTAAAACTGACCATCGCTTAATACGCGCAATAGCCTTGTTTGTAAGTCGGCTGGCATGTCGCCAATTTCGTCAAGAAAAAGAGTTCCGTTATCAGCTTGCTCAAACCGGCCACGCCTTGCCGCCGTCGCGCCAGTAAAAGCTCCGCGCTCATGCCCAAATAACTCAGACTCTAATAAATCTTTAGGAATGGCCGCGGTATTAATCGCAATAAACGGTTTTTCGGCGCGCGGGCTGTGTTTGTGCAGCGCGCTGGCAACTAGCTCTTTACCACTGCCTGATTCACCGTTGATGAGTACAGTTGCATGTGAACGACTTAGGCGACCGATTGCGCGAAATACCTCTTGCATGGCAGGCGCCTGGCCGATAATTTCTGGCGTTTCTTCTAGTATTACATTATCAACCGCTTGGCGCATGCTTTCTTCAACCGCGCGCTTAATTACATCAATAGCTTGGTCAACATCAAACGGCTTTGCTAAGTATTCAAATGCACCGCCTTGAAAAGCGGCAACAGCGCTTTCTAAATCCGAATAAGCAGTCATGATAATCACTGGGATATCAGGGTAACGCTGCTTGATTTCGGCTAAAAACTCTAAACCAGAACCGTTTGGCATACGAATATCACTGACAACAACTTGCGGTTGATCACGATTTAGCGCATTGAGTGCCTCGGCCACAGAAGAAAAGGTTTTAAACTCTAAATCGGTTCGCGCCAGCGCTTTTTCAAACACCCAGCGAATCGATTTGTCATCATCCAAAATCCAAATTGGTTTCATATTGCTCTCATTAAAACATCAAATTAGTTGCGTAACTATTAGGATTTATTCTTAATTATTGCTGAATAATCGCATGCTTCATTACAGTGGTTTCAACAGGCAGCAAAATGGTGAAACAGGTATTGCCCGGTTGGCTCGTGCAGTCAATCATGCCATGATGCTGGGTGACAAATGTTTGCGCTAAGGCAAGGCCCAAGCCGCTGCCGCCTTCACGCCCAGTCACTAAGGGGTAAAAAATCTTATCGCGAATATCGATAGGAATGCCAGGCCCATTATCAATAATTTGTAATTTAATCGCAACACGATAGCGTTTTTTTGCCAGCGTTACTTGGCGTTCTGCACGCGTTCTTAAAATCACTTCGGCATTTGCAGTACCATTCGATTGCATGGCCTGCACAGCGTTACGCGCAATATTGAGCACAGTTTGAATCAATTTTTCGCGGTCGCCAATCAAATCGGGTAGGCTAGTATCGTAATCACGCCGCACTTTGATATTGTTAGGCGATTCTGCTAGCAACAAGCTGCGTACACGTTCTAATACTTCGTGAATATTAGTAGGCTCGTATTTAGGCACGCGATGTGGCACCAACAATCTATCCATCAAGCTTTGTAATCTATCCGCCTCTTTGATAATCACTTGTGTATATTCGCGCAAGCTAGGGTCAGGCAACTCATGTTCCAATAACTGCGCCGCGCCGCGTAAGCCGCCTAATGGGTTGCGAATTTCATGTGCCAAATTACGCAGTAATTCAGAATTGGCTTGCTGTTGAATCAGCATGCGTTCTTCACGTGCAATGCGCAATTGCTGATCCATCTGTTGAAACTCAAGTAGCAATGTCGCTTGACTCATTTCAATCGGCGTTACCGTGCAAGTAACCGCAAATGATTGTTGGCGCACCGTGGTAATAGCAAACTCATGTTCTCGGTAAGGGCTATCATTCTTAACGGCGTTATCAATTGCTAATTGTAAGATTTCGCAATTTAAAAACACTTCTGAAATGTGACTACCAGAAATTTGCGTGGCACTTAAAGCAAACAAAATTTCGGTACTTGGGTTGGCGTAAACAACTTGATTGGATTGATTAAGCAGCATCACTGCCGTTGCAAGATGCTCTAAACCTGAAAAGCCTGAGGGAATGTTTTGGACCATGTCTTAGATACTACTGCAATAAAATAATTGCTTGTATATAAGCAAGAGGCAAGCCAGCTTTAAAGTGCAGGCATAACTTTAATTACTTGCATCCATTTCTTTGGTTAACAACTCAATATTACGCTGATGCGCATCAACATCGGCTTGTAAGCCACTCATTTTTTCCTGAAATTTGGCTACGTTGCGAAAAGTTGAAGTAGTACCGTTGGCATTCTTTTTTTGATAAACCTCAGGTTTAGATTCGCCCTCTATATAAGCCTCTTTTGCTTTGGCTAGTGCTTGCTTTTCAGCTTCTAGTTCAGCTTGGAGAATCTCTTTCCGTTTATTGTCGCGCTGATTTTGCGTGCCAGCATCTACCTTTGGAAAGCTGGCTGGTGTTGCTGTTTTGGATTGTGGCGCCCTAGTGGCAGCGCGACTGACTGCGCTATTATCACCTCCGAAATTAGTATCAGCAGGCTCTAGATCTAATTTTTTTGCGCCTTTAAGTTTAACATTTGAATACGTGACTCTGCCTTCAGCATCGACATGCTTATAAATTTCGGCATGCACTAAAACGGGCAAAATAAATGCAAATAATAGTAAGCTTAGAGTTCTTAATTGTTTATTCATAGCAATAGTTTAGATGAGACTGTTACAGTTAGCAACGAAGGATTTGTTAATATGGTTGACTATTATCAGCGGGTTCAAAAGCCAGAAAAATTATAGATATGTGCACATAGTTGCACAAAATAAAAAAGGACAGCTTTCGCTGCCCTTTTTTGGTGCATTAAACTAATTTTTAATCTAGCAGCTGTAGTATAAACCAAACTCAACTGGATGAGGCGTTTGACGTAACTTAGTGACTTCTTCCATTTTTAATGCAATGTAAGAATCAATCCAGTCTTCAGAGAATACACCACCGCGAGTTAAGAATTCGCGGTCTTTGTCTAAATACTCAAGCGCTTGTTCTAATGAAGAACACACTGTAGGGATTAATGCATCTTCTTCTGGTGGAAGATGGTACAAGTCTTTTGTTGCTGGCTCACCTGGGTGAATCTTGTTTTGTACACCATCTAAACCAGCCATTAGCAATGCAGAAAATGCTAAGTATGGGTTGGCGATTGGATCTGGGAAACGTGCTTCAACACGACGTGCTTTTTCGCCATGTACAAACGGGATACGAATAGCAGCAGAACGGTTTTTAGCAGAATAAGCCAATTTTACTGGCGCTTCGTAATGTGGCACTAAGCGTTTGTATGAGTTGGTACCTGGGTTAGTAATCGCGTTTAATGCGCGCGCATGCTTGATAATGCCACCGATGTAATACAAAGCAAAATCGCTTAAACCAGCATAGCCGTCGCCTGCGAATAAATTTTTGCCATCTTTCCAAACAGACTGGTGAACATGCATACCAGAACCGTTATCACCAAACATTGGTTTAGGCATAAATGTGGCTGTTTTACCGTAAGCGTGTGCTGTGTTTAGCACTACATATTTAAGGATTTGAGTCCAGTCAGCACGTTGTGTCAATGTGGCAAATTTAGTACCAATTTCACATTGGCCAGCCGTTGCAACCTCATGATGATGCACTTCAACAGGCACTCCCATCGATTCTAAAGTTAAACACATGGCAGAACGAACGTCTTGTAATGAATCGACAGGTGGAACTGGGAAATAACCCCCTTTAACGGCTGGGCGATGGCCTGTGTTGCCGCCTTCAAATTTTTCGCTAGATGACCATGCTGCTTCTTCTGAATTGATTTTTACAGAGCTACCGTGCATATCGACAGACCAGTTGATTGAATCAAAAATAAAGAATTCTGGCTCTGGGCCAAAGTAAGCCGTATCACCTAAACCACTGGCTTTTAAATAAGATTCAGCACGTTTAGCAAGTGAACGTGGGTCACGGTCATAACCTTTACCATCAGTTGGGTCAACCACATCGCACGTTAAAATCAATGTTGGTTCGTCCATAAATGGATCAATGTTTGCTGTTGATGCATCAGGCATCAATTGCATATCAGAGGCTTGAATACCTTTCCAGCCAGCGATTGAAGAGCCATCAAATGCATGGCCTTCTGTAAATTTTGATTCATCAAACGCTGAAACAGGCACAGTTACGTGTTGCTCTTTACCACGCGTATCGGTAAAACGAAAATCAACAAACTTGATGTCGTTTTCTTTTACCATTTTCATTACATTTGCAACTGACATTGATCTCTCCTAGATTCTAAATGACGGACTTTAATTGATGCATAATGATTCGTAATTCGTTGAGTAAATTGTATGGCTTAAATTATTGAGTCAAAAAAATGACTGTGCAATTTTTGCACAAACTTTTAACAAGTTATTTTAGCAGGAACTGTGCCAGCTAAAAATAGCAAAAAGCCACTTTGTGGCATTCACTTAGCAAATAGTAGCAAAATCTAGTGCCCATTTTTAGGGCGCGTAAACTAATTGTGCACCAATTTAGTGCAAAATTAAATGCTGGCAAAAGTGCGCTAGAAAGCATCCCTTGGATAGTAGTTTTTCGCGCTATAATTTATTTAATTTTTTTCAGGTCGAAAATTGCGATGCAACTAATTACAGAGCTGTTGAATACAGCCAAACAGCGTTCTGCAAACAAAAACTTGCCTTATGCTGGCGAATTAAGCCCGCAAGAGGCTTTTGATATCTTGCGTCAAGACGGCAATGCCGTTTTAATTGATGTGCGCAGCCAAGCTGAGTTGGATTTGGTTGGTCGCGTGCCAAACGCGATTCACATTGAATGGGCGTTTTACCCTGGCATGATTGCGAACGCGGATTTTACTGCGCAATTGCAAAGCCTAGCTATTCAAGACAAAACCATTATCTTCATGTGCCGTACTGGCGGACGCAGTCACAACGCCGCAGTTGTAGCGCAGCAATTAGGGTATAACCAAGCTTACAATATGCTAGAAGGCTTTGAAGGTGAAGCGAATGCCGCAAAGCAACGTACATTGATTAACGGCTGGAAGCATGCCAATTTGCCTTGGACAAACTAAATAATGGTAGATAAGTATGCTGTGATAGGTAACCCTATTGATCACAGTAAATCACCTACTATTCATGCCGCGTTTGCCAAGCAAACCAATCAAAATATTAGCTATGAAGCAATACACGCGCCGCTGAATGGATTTGAAGCTAAGGTAAGGGAATTAATCGCGCACGGGTTTAAAGGCGCAAATGTCACGGTGCCGTTTAAGTTTGAGGCGTTTAAATTGTGTGATGAATTGACACAGCGCGCGCATTTGGCAGGCGCGGTAAACACCTTAACTTTTAAACAAAATAAAATTTATGGCGATAATACGGACGGTGTGGGTTTGGTATCTGATATCACTCAAAACTTAAATATCGCTATTAATCAAAAAACCGTTTTGTTAATGGGGGCGGGTGGCGCAGCCTATGGCGTGGTTTTACCCTTGCTAGAAGCAGGGGCCCTGTTGTCTGTGGCTAATCGAACCCTTCATAAGGCTGTGCTGCTTGCCAATACATTTAATCGACTAAAACTTGGTAAGCTAGAAATAAATGCGGGTGAATTTGTAATGTTTAAAAATCACCCGTTTGATATTGTAATAAATGCTACTTCTACAGGGTTAACAGACGATTTGCCTGATATTAGTGTGAGTAACTTTTCAGTAAATGCTTTAGCCTACGACATGATGTATGGCCGCGAAACGCCTTTTATTGCGCTGGCTAAAGCATCGGGTGCTCAAGTGGCTGACGGATTAGGTATGCTGGTAGAGCAAGCGGCAGAAGCGTTTTATTTGTGGCGTGGAGTAAGGCCAGAAACAAAGCCAGTTATACAAATAGTTAAATCGCTGCAAATGGAAAAATCTTAAGTGCTACGCTGGTTATTTAACAGCAAGGCTAGTGCAAGATCGCTTGGTTTTTGGGGTTATTTTAATCGTGCAATCGTATTATTTTTAACATGGCTGATTTTATATCAGTTGTGGATTTTCTTGCATATCGTCTGGTGGATTAAGTTTAACCCAAGCTCAACCGCGTTTATGGATGACAGGCTTGCTATTATTCAGAAGTCCAAGCCAGATGCCGAGTTGAAACATAAATGGGTCGATTACGCAAAGATATCCACACACCTAAAACGTGCTGTTATCGCCAGTGAAGATGCAAAATTTAAGCATCATGAAGGTTTTGATTGGGAAGGTATCGAAAAGGCCTTAGATAAAAACATCAAAAAAGGAAAAATTGTTGGCGGCGGCTCTACCATTAGTCAGCAACTTGCCAAGAATCTATTTTTATCCAGCGGGCGAACACCTTGGCGCAAGGCAGAAGAAGCGGTAATTACGCTAATGCTAGAAAAAATGCTTACCAAGCGCCGTATTTTAGAAATTTATCTCAATATGATTGAGTGGGGGAATGGCTTATTTGGTGCAGAAGCGGCGGCTAAGCATTACTTTAAAACAACGGCGAAAGGTTTAGGTATAACGCAAGCGGCAAAGCTGGCGGCTATGATTCCTAACCCACTTTTTTATGATGATCATCGAAATACGCGCTATTTAAACCGACGGATCGCGACTATAAAAGCAAGAATGCGGCTTGTGGAAGTGCCATAGATATTAAGTTTTTAAAGAATATAATTTTTAACATTTATATTTTTGCCATATGCAAATGTTAATTTTTACAATCTGCTATTTTCTATTAAGGTAATCTTGTGCCCAATATTTTTGGCATCTTAGTTTTTTACAGTTGGCCTTTGCTAATATTCTGGTTGCTTTCTAAATATCCTGCCAAACAAGCCATCTTTTTTGCTTTCACGCTTGCGATTATGTTTTTACCCAATGGATTTTCTGTCGATTATCCGCTGATTCCCCCCATCGATAGAGAAACCTTAACATCGCTGTCTTTGGCGCTATTCTTATTTATTAAAAACAAAAAATTTACTATTTTTCCATCTGGATTTCCTTCGAAAATACTAATTGGATACTTATTAGTTTTAGTGATATCCACAGAGTTAAACTCTGATGCATTTGTTATTGGGAGTAAATACTTCCCTGCATTAACTCATTATGATGCGCTTTCTACGGTAGTACGCGTTTTACTAACACTGATGCCGTTTTTTTTAGGTAGGTTCTTCTTAAATAATGTAGAAGATAACGAGAAAATATTTAAAGCTTTAGTAGTAATGGGTCTTGTTTATACGCCATTTATGTTGGTCGAGCTTAGACTAAGCCCACAATTTCACAATTGGGTATATGGCTATTCGAATGTTGACTTTCTGCAACAGATGCGCGGTGAAGGGTATAGACCAACCGTGTTTTACGGACATGGTTTGGGCTTAGCATTTTGGATTACGACATGCGTTATTGCAGCACTTGCGCTACAAAAAAACAAAGTGCGCGTTTCCGTTTTTTCTGCATCAAAGGTGGCGATTTACCTAGCCATTATTTTGGTGTTATGCAAAACATGGTCTGCCATGATTTACGCGCTTGTAGCCATGCTGTTCATTTTTAAATTAAAGCCAGCAAAACAGACTAAATGGGCTTTAGTAATAGCAGCTATCGTTTTCACCTATCCAGCAGCTAAAATTGCAGATATTTTTCCAGACCGAGAAATCGTGAGCACCATTCAACAATATAGCCCTGAACGTGCGCAGTCTTTAGATTTTAGGTTTAATAACGAAACTATTTTGCTGGCGCGTGCAATGGAGAGGCCTTATTTCGGCTGGAACGGGTGGGGAAGAAATCGCGTTTACAATGAAGACGGCAAAGATATTAGTGTAACCGATGGAAAATGGATTATAGAGCTAGGTATGAATGGATTTATAGGCTTTATATTATTTTATATCATTTTACTTATCCCTTTGTTTTATGCGCATAAAAATATTGAAAATATACAAAATCCACGACAAAAGGTTTACTTTGCAGCACTAGCACTAATATTGGCTATTTGCATTTTTGATTCTGTTCCTAATGCTGGTATGAGTGTTATGCATTTGTTTTTAGCTGGTGCATTATTAGGGCAATCAGAACTTTTAGCGAAACAAAAAAAATTAATGGGTCACAGTAATGCAAAATCTTTCAAAACATAAGAAAAGAAAACTTTCCGTGGCAATAGCAACGCCAGGCTGGCCTCTTAATCACTTTCAAAATGGTATTGTCACCTATACACACAATCTTCTTTTAGGATTGGATGAAATTGCTAAGCCTATCGTATTTGCCGCCTCTCTGCTGGGGTCAGAAGTTAAAAATCGTTTAATCGATTTATCAAGAGTAAAAGTGGACCACGCCACAGTTAAGCAGTTGCTAGATAAAGTTTTATTTAGAATTAATATTAAATATATTTATAAATTTCAATATCAAAGAAATATAGAGAGAAGCGCTAACAAAATATTAATGGCTGTAAAAGAATTAACTGTAACTTTAGATATATTAGAAATTGAAGAGTCTTTTGGAACAGGCAATTTAGTAACAAAAAAAACTAATGTGCCAGTTGTCACTCGACTTCATGGCCCTTGGTTTTTAATAGGTCCCATTTTACAAGCACACAATGCCTGGGATTTTAAATTAAGAGTCTTTAATGAAGGCGAGGCCATAAGGAATTCTCAAGGTCTAACATCTCCTAGTCTTGATGTATTAAATAAAGTGAGACAGTACTACGGCCTAGAGCTATCACATGCTCAGGTGATTCCAAACCCAGTTCCTGAGGTCGGATATGACATGAAATGGCAATATTCAATCAGTCAGAAACCATTTATTTTATTTGTTGGACGGTTTGACTCAGTTAAAGGTGGCGATTTAGTATTAGAGGCATTTAGGCAGATTGCGCTGCAAAACAGTGATCTTGAGTTATTATTTGTTGGACCAGATAGAGGCTTAACAATTGATGGTGAAGATTTTAAAATTGATGACTACATTGAGCGATTTATATTAGATGCAGATATTAAAAAACGCATTCGGTTTTTGGGGCATTGTGATCAAGAGAGTATTTCTGAGCAACGAAAAAAAGCACTCATAACAGTAGTTTGTTCTAGATATGAAAATTTCCCGCTTTCTTTATTGGAGTCTTTAGCCGCGGGATGTCCAACTGTAGCAACTGCTGTCGGTGGCGTGAAAGAAATAGTTATTGATGATTACAACGGGGTATTAGCTGAATCAGAATCACCAGAAAGTATTGCTGAAAAAGTGTTGGTGCTGATTAATGACGTTGAAAAAATGCAACGATTATCTAAAAATGCGATTGAAGATTGTAAAAAGCGTTTTTCACCGGAAGTGGTAGCCGCACAAACATTGGACTACTATCAATCTGTTTTAGATAGGGTTGCCCTTACATCAAAGTAATTAAAAACGTTAAACCTGCTTACAATTAAAAAGGTTCAAAGCATCTGTTTTAAATATTTTCCAGTATAACTCTGCGTATTTTCGGCTAAGGTCTCGGGCGTGCCTACCCCCACTACAATTCCGCCGCCATCGCCGCCCTCGGGCCCCATATCAATCAACCAATCAGCGGTTTTAATTACATCTAAGTTGTGCTCAATAATCACAATGGTGTTGCCTGCATTGCGCAAGCGATGAATCACATCGAGCAATAATTGAATATCCGCAAAATGCAAACCGGTTGTTGGCTCATCCAAAATGTAAAGAGTACGGCCTGTATCACGTTTACTTAGTTCTAGTGATAATTTAACACGCTGTGCTTCACCACCGCTTAAGGTGGTGGCCGATTGGCCTAAGGTAATATAGCCCAAGCCAACATCCAGCAATGTTTTAAGTTTGCGTGAAATGACTGGCTGCGCTTGGAAAAAGTCATGCGCTTGTTCAACCGTTAATTCCAGCACTTCGCGGATATTTTTTCCTTTAAAATTAATCTCTAGCGTTTCACGGTTATACCGTTTACCTTTGCACACATCGCATGGCACATAAACGTCAGGCAGAAAGTGCATTTCAACGCGAATCACACCGTCGCCTTGGCAGGCTTCACAGCGGCCACCTTTGACGTTAAATGAGTATCTGCCAGGCCCATACCCACGCGCACGGCTTTCGGGCACGCCTGCGAATAAATCGCGAATCGGAGTAAATAAACCTGTGTAGGTGGCAGGGTTAGATCTAGGTGTACGTCCGATTGGGCTTTGGTCTACATCTACCACTTTATCAAAAAACGCTAAGCCATCAATTTCACTAAAGGGCGAAGGTTCTGTATTGCTGCCATACAAATGTTGCGCAACCACCCGGTATAGGGTGTCATTAATTAATGTTGATTTGCCAGAGCCTGATACGCCTGTTACGCACGTGAGTAAGCCAACCGGGATTTCAACCGAAACATCGCGTAAATTATTGCCTGTGGCGTTGGATAGTTTTAACCAGCGCGCTGGGTCTGGCTTGGTGCGAGTTTTTTTGTATTCGATTTGTTTTTTGCCGCTCAAATATTGGCCCGTTAACGATTTTGGATTGGCTAAAATTTCAGCTGGCGTTCCTTCTGCCACAATCTGTCCACCATGCTCACCTGCGCCAGGACCAATATCCACCACATAATCCGCTTCTAAAATCGCGTCGTGGTCATGCTCCACCACAATCACGCTGTTGCCAATATCTCGCAGGCGTTTCAGGGTTTCTAGCAATCGGTCATTGTCGCGTTGATGCAAGCCAATACTTGGCTCATCCAACACGTACATCACACCCGTTAAGCCGCTGCCAATCTGGCTTGCTAAACGAATCCGTTGCGCTTCACCGCCTGATAAAGTTTCTGCAGAACGCGAAAGTGATAGGTATTCCAGCCCCACATTGGTTAAGAATTTAAGGCGATTTTCAATTTCTTTAACAATTTTGTCTGCAATCGCTAGCTTCGCGCCTTCAAGTTGCAGGGTTTCAAAAAAGTGAAGCGCGACTTTAAGCGGCACTTGGCAAACTTGATGAATATTTTGGCCACCCACTTTTACATGGCGCGCTTCGCGACGTAAACGCGTACCACTACATTCTGGGCAAGCTTGATTATTTAAGTATTTAGACAATTCTTCACGCACTGCGGTTGAATCGCTTTCGCGATAACGGCGCTGTAGATTGTTTAAAATACCTTCAAAGGTATGGGTTTTACTAAAAAAAGTACCGCGTTCATTGAGGTATTTAAACATAATTACTTCGCGCCCGCTGCCATTTAATAAAACATCTTGAATGGGTAAGGGCAATTCTTCAAACGCCATTTCCAAATCAAAATTGTAATGTGACGCCAAACTTTGCAGCATCTGAAAGTAAAACTGGTTGCGTTTATCCCAGCCTTTGATGGCTCCGCTAGCTAATGATAAAGTGGGAAAAGCTACCACACGTTTGGGGTCAAAAAAGCTGATATTGCCCAAGCCATCGCATTTTGGGCAAGCACCCATAGGGTTATTAAAACTGAACAGGCGCGGCTCTAATTCTGCTAGTGAGTAATCACACACAGGGCAAGAAAACTTGGCTGAAAATAGATGCTCTTTATCGGTATCCATTTCTACTGCAATGGCTTTGCCTTGTGCCAAACGTAATGCCGTTTCAAAAGATTCAGCGATACGTTGTTTTAAATCGGCTTTTACTTTAATGCGGTCAATCACTACATCTACAGAATGCTTCACCGTTTTGGTTAATTTCGGCAAATCATCAATTTCATAAATTTTGCCGTCCACGCGCACGCGCACAAAACCTTGCGCTTTTAACTGCTCAAATAAATCCACTTGCTCGCCTTTGCGATTGGACACCACAGGCGCCAAAATCATCAGCTTGGTTTCTTCTGGCAGATCTAAAACGTTATCAACCATTTGACTAACCGTTTGCGCTTCTAGCTTAATATGATGGTCTGGGCATTCTGGGTCTCCGGCACGTGCGAAAAGCAAGCGCAAATAATCGTGAATTTCGGTAACGGTACCAACGGTTGAACGTGGATTGTGCGAAGTGGATTTTTGCTCAATCGAAATCGCTGGCGATAAGCCTTCAATTAAGTCCACATCGGGTTTATCCATGCGTGCCAAAAACTGGCGTGCATAGGCTGAAAGGCTTTCAACATAACGCCGCTGGCCTTCTGCATACAAGGTGTCAAATGCCAAACTAGATTTGCCAGAGCCAGAAAGCCCCGTAATGACGACTAGTTTATTGCGCGGAATATCCAGCGAAATGTTTTTGAGATTGTGAGTGCGGGCACCGCGTATTTTGATATATTCCATCAGCTTTAAACGAAAATTAAGGCAACCTGTTAATATACGCAATTATTGTGTTTTCAGCTAAAATTTTCTGTAATAAAAATCGATAACCTTTACCATCCCATGCAAATTTCCGACAAAATGACGCCAACAGAGTTGCGTTCTACCATTAGTTTGGCTTCTATTTATGGGTTGCGCATGCTAGGTATGTTTTTAATACTGCCCATTTTTTCTGTATATGCGGAAACATTAAAGGGCGGCAGTAACCATACTTTAATTGGCTTAGCGCTTGGAGCCTATGGCCTTACCCAAGTGTTGCTACAACTACCATTTGGTATCGCATCCGATAAATATGGTCGAAAAAAAGTGATTTATATAGGACTGGTTCTATTTATCATCGGCAGCATGGTTGCCGCATTGGCAACTGATATTTATATGGTCATTATTGGTCGCGCGATTCAAGGTGCTGGCGCGATTTCTGCTGTATTGACTGCGCTTGTAGCCGATTTGACGCGTGAGGAGCACCGCACCAAAGCCATGGCAATGATTGGTGGCACGATTGGTATCACCTTTGCGCTATCACTGGTGGCTGGCCCTTTGCTAAATCAGTGGATTGGTGTTTCAGGCATTTTTTGGATGACAGCCGTATTGTCAGCTTTGGCTATTTTAGTCATCAAATACTATGTACCCGACCCAGTATTAAGCCAGTTTCATTCAGATGCACAAGCCGCGCCCGAAAAAATGAAAAGCGTGTTGCGTGATAGGCAATTGCTTAGACTTAATTTTGGTACTTTTTCGTTGCATGCGGCACAAATGGCCATGTTTATTGTGGTGCCGTTTGCACTGACAGAAAGTAGTGGCATGAATGTGAATTCACATTGGCAAGTGTATTTGCCAGTTTTAATCGCCTCTTTTGTGTTGATGTTGCCAGCTATTATTATCGGTGAAAAGCGCGCAAAGCTAAAAATTGTTTTTATTGGCGCGGTAGCTTTGATGCTGGTTGCGCAAATTGTATTTGCCAGCACCATTCATGAATTTTGGGGTGTTGTGATTTCACTTTTGATTTACTTTACCGCTTTTAATATTCTAGAAGCTTCACTGCCATCGCTTATTTCCAAAATGGCACCTGCCGCCTCAAAAGGCACGGCAATGGGCTTGCATAGCACCGCGCAGTCCTTTGGTATATTTTTAGGTGCTGTCGTTGGTGGTTATTTATCACATCGTTTTGGTTATTCTGCCGTGTTTATTTTTTGCGCCTTGTTAATGTGTATTTGGTTAGTGTTAACTTTTGGTATGATTACACCACCTGCGGTGCGCACAAAAATGTACCACTTAAATGATTTAAACGGGCAGCAAGCAACTACGCTAGCTCAAAAAGTATCCCAAATGACGGGTGTTTATGAGGCGGTAGCGATTGCGCAAGAACAACTGTTGATTGTAAAGGTAAATAATCAACAAAGTAACGATAGCCAAGCGCTAATAGAGCAGAATATTTTAAAATTGATAGGAGCAGATAATGGCATCAGTTAACAAAGTGATTTTAGTGGGTAATTTAGGTCGTGACCCAGAAGTGCGTTACATGCCAAACGGCGAAGCGGTAGCCAATTTTAGTATTGCCACTACTGAAAACTGGAAAGATAAATCAGGTGTTAAACAAGAAAAAACCGAATGGCACAATATTGTGATGTATCGCAAACTAGCCGAAATCGCAGGTGAATATCTTAAAAAAGGCCGCCCAGTATATGTAGAAGGCCGCTTGCAAACCCGTAAATGGGAAAAAGATGGCATAACGCGCTACAGCACTGAGATTATTGCAGACAGCATGCAAATGTTAGGTGGAAAAGACAGTGGCGGTTCAAACGCCAGCTATGATGGCGGTATGGATCAAAGTGGCGGCTCAGATGAATTTAATCAGGCGCCTGCACGACAATCAGCGCCAGCCAACCAGTCGGCGGTAAAACCAGCCACATCACAATCAGGAGGTGGCAGTTTTGATGATTTTGAAGATGATATTCCGTTTTGATTGATATAAAACTTAACCACAAAAAAGCCCGCTTAAACGCGGGCTTTTTTGTTTAATATAAGATTAACGGCCTAGTTTAACGCTACCAAATATTTCACCAGCACCATTTGTGGTAAATCCTTGCTGCAGTCCTATTTTTTAAGCATTTGCACCAAAAAACACGCCTTGTATCTTGTCGCCATTTACCAAGCTGCCAGTACAGGATGGCTCGCAAGTATTAATAGTAGCTGGATTGTCAAATGACTATTAACAGCATTAGCTCGCCATCATTCGCTAGAGCTTGATAATATTCGTCATTATTGTCACGCTTAACAATATTTTTAGAAGGTTGTGATTTTGGAGTATTGGTCATGCCTTTGAACGTATCACTATTACTCATTTTATTATTGTAAGAACATTTAATTATTTAGGGATTTTTTTTACATTACAGTCTTTACATTTACCTTTGATGGTATCTAATCCTTTTACTGTTTCTAACCCGATTACGTCAGTAAACTTCGCATCATCAACTAGTGCATCCGTCATGTTTGCCCCTGTTAAATTAGCCCCAGTCAAATCTGCTTGCCCAAACTCCGCTCGGTATAAATTCGTGTTACTTAAATTTGCACCTCGTAAGTTAGCAAAAAGAAAGCTAGCGATATTAAGATCCGCACCTTCAAAATTTGTATTTGAAAAATCACCTCCAACTGAGTCAAATTTCATTTGGCCCATAGGCTGGTTACCTGTATCTAAACCAAATCTCCCCTTCTGGACATTGGCATTACTCATATCGACTTTACCTAACGTTCCAATCATCCTTGCATTGGTTAAATTAGCCCCTTTAAAATTTGTTTTATCAAAAATAGCCTGAAATATAGTCGCGTCTGTTAAATTAGCACCACTTAGGTTCGTATTTTCAAGTCTTGCTAAGTTTAAATATGAACGCTGTAAATTAGTACCGCTCAGGTTCGAACCACGTAAGTCGGATCCAAAAAAGCTTACATTGACCAATTTGCAATGGGTTAAGTCCATGCCCTTAAAATCTAAGTAGCCTAGATCCCTGTTTGAAAGGTCACACTTAGTATTTTTGATTTCAGTTAATGCTTGTTCTTGCGTAATCTTAACGCGTTCAACTTCTGTGATTTTTGAATATTCAGCAGCTGCTTTTAAAATGATCTCTTGTTTATTAGGTGACTTATCAAATGCTGATTTTGATTGTTCGTTGCCGAAACAATAGGTTTTACCCTCAAAAATTAAATTTTGGGAACAGTCACTAGGTACAGCTAAACCTCCTGCCATACTGGTAGTACAGTAATTTCCAAACTCCCCAGCAAAAACAGTTGACGTAAATAACATAAGTGCAAATACTGCAATATTTAGTAGCGCTTTCATATCAACCCCCTCATATTTGAATGGCCCAACTTAGTTATCTTAACAGTCCTATCAAACAATAACAGAACATTATTGTCTTTTAAATAATTCAGATACATTTATAAGGGTAGTGAGTTTTCTGGATATTTCTTTTTAACTTTGCGAAGCATGTAGGAGCCAATTAGTTTCGAGATTTGGTGACGATATTTTGCAAACAGCACATAAAATTTGGCATAGATGTATCTGAATAACTTCAATGAAAATAAGTAATTCAATAATCTCAGGTCTGTTCTTTTGTAGGCTTCATAAAAAACATCTGGACCAACAATAATCTCATCTGCACCCAATTTGGCATGTATGGTTCTGAGTGCCAAATCACATTTGATATCAGAGTTTGCAAAATCAATTGCTGCAAGCATGTAAATGCAAGCAGACCGCGTTGGTTGTGTTGCTTAAGAAAATGAATTTCCGCTAAGCACAATGGGCAGTCGCCGTCATAAAATATGGTTAACTTAGTAGTGATAGATTCTAGTGATTTTAAATAAGACATTTTTATAAATAAACTTATGTGGCATTTTTCACAATACCAAAAAATGCTTAAATTATGCAAAATACACTTGCCGTGCAGTTATGGTAAACCTTGCAGAAGTGGTAGAACTTATTAAGTTGACTAAGTAATTATTTAATCGTTTGGTCTAATAGTAAAAATGTGTCTGTGTGAAAAAAATATTGAATTTTATTTCTGCGGAAAAACTAAACATTTTGTTGATTATATGACTCAATGGATAATCGATTAAATGTATTGGATTTTATATGGAAAAAGTTGCTTTAATTACTGGTGCAAGTGGTGGATTAGGTCAAGCGCTTGCCAAAAAATTGATTGCTGATGACTGGAAATTAATTCTTGTCAGTCGCGATGCTCATAAACTGAAAACTGTTTATGGTGATCAACAAATGCAAATTGTTGGAAATTGCACTAACGCAGAAGGTGTAAGGAAAATATTTTCGCAAATAAATGATAGTAGTTTGCAACCAACAGCGCTCGCGCACTGTGTTGGCAATATTAGATTAGCCCCAATGCACAGAATGGCAGAAACAGATTTTCTGGACTGTATGCACACCAATTTGTTCAGCGCCTTTCATACGCTCTCTGGATTTATAAATCATCTAAAACAGCATTCCTTTTCTGGCTCTGCGGTTTTGGTGTCATCCGCTGCTGCTAGTATTGGAACACCTAATCATGAAGCAATATCGGCTGCCAAAGGTGGTATAGAGGCCATGGTCCGAAGCGCTTCAGCTAGCTATGCAAGTTCTGGTATACGCATTAATGCAGTCTCACCAGGGATAATGGATACACCAGCTGCAGCTGGCATTATAAGCGGTGATTTAATGCGTGAAATGGCAAGTAAGCAATATCCAATTAAAGGTATTGGCAATCCAGCGGATGTTGCTGAATTGATGGTTTGGCTGCTATCTGATGCTGCAAAGCGCGTAACAGGTCAAGCATGGGCTATTGATGGCGGATTTTCGAGTATTAGACCTTTAGTCAAATGATTGATACCCAATTATTGGATTTTAGGCAATTAAAAAAAGTCTCAAGTTAACAATATAATTTCGAAAGCCAAAAAAATGTTAAGCATGTACTTAGTTGCAGGTATCGTAGGTGTAATGTTATTTTTCAGTGTTGCTGTCGCACCTACAATTTTTAAAGTATTACCTCAAGAGTGGGCTAGCGCTTATGTGCGCCAATTTTTTCCTAAGTATTATTTCGTCTTGGGATTTAGCTGCATCGTCTCGGGTATATTTGCCCAGTCACTTCAGCTCAAAGTCATCACGTTTATATGCGCAGTATTGTTTGCCATTTCACTTTGGCTCTTAACACCAGCGGTAAACAAAGCAAAAGATGAAAACAATCTCAAAAAATTTAATGTTTTGCATGGGCTGAGTGTGACCATCAATATGGTCATTTTGCTGGCACTCATTTACTGCTTTTGGATAAATTAGTGATACTTTAAAGATCCATTAACAAAAAAGCCCAACAAACTAGTTGGGCTTTTCTTTCAAACAAGCTTAAAATTAAGCTGGCAAAATAACTGCATCAATGATGTGGATAACACCATTTGTACATTCAATATCAGTTGTTGTTACATTTGCTGAACCGTTTAGTTTTACGCCACCCTCAGTGCTAATTGCTAATTGCTAATTGCTAATTGCTAATTGCTACTTCAATAGCTTGGGCTCCAAACTTTTTTAAGGCTTGAAAAATTAAGCTTTAATCAACTAAAAATTTCAAAACCTTGGGTTGCTATCAAAGTTAAAAAGTAAAAATACATTCTAAATTTTTAGTTCTTAAATTTTTGATCTTAACTTTTAGTCTTTTGTTTTGGCCGTATGGTTAACACGTATTTTTTGCACAGCGCTCGTTGTTCGCCAAACAACTAACAAAACCACAGGAATCATTAAGCCTGTAAAAATCTCAACATGAATCGGCAGCCCATAGGCTTTTAGCGCTTTTGCTAAGTAATAGACCAAGCTCACCACATAATAAGAAATTGCTGCAATAGATAGGCCCTCAACGGTTGCTTGTAACCTTAACTGCAGCTCTTGCCCACGTGTTAACTTTTCTAATAAGAGCTGGTTTTGCACTTCGGTGGCAATATCTACACGCGTGTGAAGCAACGCGCTTACCCGCGATATACGCCCTGAAAGTGAAGCTAATCGTTCAGCCGTATAAGCTACCGTGGCAATAGCTGGAGAAAGCCGCCGTTTCATGAAGTCGCCAATCTTTTGCGTGCCATGAATCGAGCACTCTCGCAGCTCAGCAATACGCTGTGTAACCAAAGCATCGTATGCGCGCGTAGCGGAAAAACGAAATGTATGCTCTGAGGTTGCCCGCTCTATTTCTGTGGCAAGTGCAATTAGGCGATCAAGCAGTTCTTGATCTGATGATGATTTTTTTTCTAATTGCAAGGTAATATCAGCCAAGCTTTTATCCGACTGCGCTAAAAAAACCGCAAGTTGCTTAGCAATTGGCAAGCCTCTAAGCGCCATTAATCGGTAGGTTTCAAGTTCAATTAATCGTTGAGATACCCGCCCTGCACGCATTTCAGTGGTTTCTGGTGGCGCAATAACCACCATGTTTTCAAACCCATCATCACCGAGTAGAAAATCAGTCACAGCCATTGAGTGACTTGTGTTACCAACCAATGATGCGAATATTGATTGGGTACCTAACCATTCTTTTGCAATGTTTAACGCCTCATTAGGCTTACTAATATCACCATGTAACATGGCTAATTTAATTGCGGCAATTGTGTCGCCAGGAACAGTTTGCAGCCATTTTTTTGGTAATTTTAGATTTGAGAAAATATCAGGGCTACTGGCTGATTGCGCATTGACGACTAAAGGCTGCACAATTGTATAACTGGTAAATTCTGTGTGGCGCTCCCACTTGATGCTGTAATCCGCTAACTGCAAACGTAAAAAATTACCTTTCATCATGTCAACGGATAAATCTTGCTGATTGGGTAGCCAGCATAAATGTGCATATTCATCATTGCGGCTGACCTTGTGATTTAAAACTGCTAAATAAATTACCATTGCAGGTAAGCTAAACGTTGCACTTGGTCTAGCATGAACTTCATTGTGAATTAAAAAGCGATTTGGATCATCAACGGGTAACTGTTGAATAGTAGCTGCCATTCTAGACTCCAAATGATGTGAATGTTGAAAAGTGAATATTTCACTTAAGTTGTTTTATTCGACAATAGGAATATTTCTAAAGGGTGTTATGTACTTCTATGCTAAATGTATTGAACAATACAGATTTTAAGCTAAAAAATGGATTATCTGTTCAAAGTGGAGTGAAAAACGCCTAAACCTATTAGGAAGATTACTCGTTATTACTTGATGGTGGCAATACTTAGTCAATCTTTTTACTCTGACGTTGTTGGTGGAATTGTAAATAAGCTTTGGACTTGATCCGCTTTATTAGACATGATTGGATGTCCTGTTTGGGCCGATTGCAGAAATCAGAAAACTCTATCTGACAGACTCCTTTTGGCCCAAAGGCGACACAACAACATGAATACTATATAGATTTAATTTAACCAAATTAAATGCTAATGCTAGCTCGGTGCTAGCCAACGCTAAAAGTAAAAAAGCCCCACATCGCTGTAGGGCTTTAAGTATTTGGCTCCTCGACCTGGGCTCGAACCAGGGACACACGGATTAACAGTCACGCACTCCTGAAATGTATAAGAGCTTTCTTAAATCAAAAACGACCTAGAGATTTCTCCCTAGATCGTCTCAAATGGTGGCCTCTTTGTCAGTCGAACACCGCACCAAAGGATCCTGTTTAGTGACGGTTTCCTGCCTCCTTGGACTATGCCTTCAGCATAACAATCTCGACGATTGCTTTAGATAGGTGTCGTCTAGTCTCTAAACGTTTAACAAACATTTCTGTTTGAAGCTTAGATCGGCATTGCCAAGTCCATTTTGCTACCGACAGGTTTCACCGAATTTGACACCATCCCATACACAGTTTCCTGTCGTATGCACATCTACATATGAGTCCGCTGTTCTACCAAATGAGCTAACCTCTACCAGAAGTCGATAATTTACAGTATTTAAGGAATTTTTAGACAGGTTGGGTGGGTCAGTGGGCAGGAAAAAAAGGGGGGATGCTAAAAAAGATCCGGAATCTGGAGATTTTTGTCATTTTAAATTTACAATCGAAAGGTAGGATTTTCAGAGAATATTTACTCTTTTGAAAATAGCCCCCCAGTTAATCAGCTTTAGTTGACTTTAATGGGGGTGGCGCAGATACTACGGCAGTTACCATGGATAATTTCTAACATTACATTTGGCATTAAAAAAACACACTCAAGCAAAAAACACAGCTAAATTAAATTATTTTTTTAGCCCTTATGGCATTCACTATAAATATTGATTGGTAGAGGATGAATAAAGATGAATAAAATAGATGTAGTTATTATTGGTTCTGGAATAGCTGGGATAACAACGGCATATTACTTACAAAAAAATTTCCCCAATCTTACGTATGTGATATTAGAGGCAAGAAGTGATCTTGGTGGCACTTGGGATCAAATGAAGTTCCCGGGGGTTCGTTCAGACACTGATATGTATACCTACGGGTTCAGCTTTAATCCTTGGCAGGGATCAATAATAGCTCAAGGAAGAGATATCAAAGCTTATTTAACTGATACTGCAAAAAAGTTTAATATCAGAGAACGTATATTATTTGATACAAAGGTAATATCATTATCCTGGATTGATACCCAATGGACTACAAAAACAAGCTGTAAAGATTTCGCCAGTAAATATGTTATTTGCTGCACTGGATCGCGTGATTATACACAGCCTAATTTTCCCATCTTTAAAGATCAAAACAAATACCAAGGAAAGATTGTACATACCCAAGATTGGGGAGATGTGGAGTTTAAAAATAAGAGTGTAGCTATAATTGGAAGTGGATGCACGGCTGTAACAATGACACCGGCAATTGTAAAAGAAGCTAAGAAGGTAACATTAATACAACGAAGTGCTGCGTGGATTGTAAATGTAGATGGTAAAGAAAAATCAACACGAGGCTATAAAACGTTTGAAACCTTAATGGATTATTTTCATAGCAGGCTTTTTAAAAAATCATATAAAAGAAAGATTATAGCTCGCTACCCTTATTACAATAACACCAACATACCTTCTTATGATTACTGGGATCAACGACCTGCTTGTAGCCTAGATAATGATTATTTTAATGCTGTAAAGCTAAATAAAGTATCTGTAGAACACCAAGAGGTTAGTAATTTCGAAAAAAATGGTATTAAGTTAAAAAATGGAAAAGTTATTGAATGTGATCTTACCATTATGGCCACAGGCCTTAACGCGCAATTACTAGGTGGTATTGAAATCTTAGTTAACGACAAAAAAATACACCTTAATGATACGAGTTGGTATAGGGGAATGATGTTTAGTGGCATTCCGAATCTTTTTGCACATACCGGATATATCAATTTTAGCTGGACTGCTAGATGCGAAATAGTTAGTCAGCGTATTTGCCGAACACTTAAGTATATGGAGAAAAAGAGATTAGAGACTTGCACACCTAAATACTTGGGTAAAAAATCAAAGCCATCAATAGAAGCAAATTATGTATTACGATCAGTAGACAAATTTCCTAATCGAACTTATAAATTTTATAACTCAAATTACTACATAGATTATCTAATTTTCAAATGGGCAAGAATTAATGATGTAGCAGTAGATTTCAAATGATATTTAAATGGATACACTTATGAAACTTGAAACAATAGCGCTACATCATGGTTATGATTCAGATAAAAATGACCAAAAAGCAGCAACAACACCAATCTATCAAACATCAGGATTCACCATTGACGATACGCAGCATGGCGCAGACTTGTTTGACCTTAAGGTCGAAGGAAATATTTATTCAAGAATAGGTAATCCTACTAACGCTGTACTTGAAAAAAGAGTCGCGGCAATGGAGGGAGGTATTGGAGCGTTATCTCTTGCCTCTGGCATGGCGGCAATTACTTATGCTATCCAGTGTATTGCAAGATCTGGGGATAACATTGTGAGTACCAATCAGCTATACGGAGGGACATATAACTGTTTTATGCATAGCTTCCCTAAGCAGGGCATTACTGTGAAAATGGTGGATGGAGCAGATTTCAAGGGTCTTGATGAAGCAATAGATGAAAATACTAAGGCTATCTATTGCGAATCAATTGGCAATCCTTTAGGCAATATTATTGATCTAAAGAAGTTTGCAGATATTGCGCATAAACATGGTATCCCTTTGATAGTAGATAATACGGTAGCCACACCCTATATATGCAAACCTATTGATTTTGGAGCGGACATTGTTATTCACTCTCTTACAAAATATATAGATGGTCATGGGGCGACGATTGGCGGAATCATTGTTGATTCGGGAAAATTTGATTGGGTTAAAGCGGCAAAGAAATATCCAATGCTTAATCAACCAGACCCTTCTTACCACGGAGTTATATATACGGAACACTTTGGCGCAGCTGCGTTTATTGCATGTTGTCGGGTTGTTCCTTTAAGAGAATCAGGAGCCTGCTTGTCACCCCATAGTGCTTTTTTAATCATGCTGGGGCTTGAATCATTGGGCGTAAGGATGGAGCGACATTGCCAAAATGCCCTTGCGTTAGCCACTTACCTAGAAAAACACGAACGAGTAGAATGGGTAAATTATGCCGCTCTGCCTAACGATAAATATCATGATGTTTGTAAAAAAATAACGAATGGCCAAGCCTCAGGCATCATCAGTTTTGGCATTAAGGGTGGAAGTGAGGCAGCTGCTAAATTTATTGACGCACTTCAAATAATTTTGAGGGTACTTAGTATGGGGGATGCGAAATCACTCGCATGCCATCCAGCATCAACCTTACATAGACAATTAACCCCAGAACAAAAAGTTTTGGCTGGTGTTAGTGAAGATTTGATAAGAATTTCAGTGGGTATTGAGCATATTGATGACATCATTGGGGATGTTAAACAAGCAATTGAGGCTTCAAAATAATAGCACTCATTCTAAAAAGCCACACTTAGCAGTGGCTTTTTTATGTTTTGGTGTGATGTGGTGCGCAAGTAAAAAATTTCATAAATTAGATTTGAGCAATTTAATGAATTAGGGTGATACAGGGTTGGACTTCATAAAACTCGACTAGACTTAGGATATCGCTGCTCGACCCAAAGTTGCTTTAAGTGAAAACCATTCCTCACTGAGCTTAAGAACCGCGGCGTGACGGATATCTTCATTACCTGCGTGGATGACTTAAAGTGCTTCCCTGAAGCCATTGAAGCGTTCTACCCTAAGGCAGCAGTGCAGTTTTTATTGTGCATATGGTGCTCAACAGTTTGAATTACTTAGGATGGAATAAGCGTGACCTTGTGGCGGCTGATTTAAAGCGTATCTACTCTGCAGCGACCGAGGCTGAAGCCAAACAGTATCTCACGGAGTTTGAGGCTATATGGAACACTCCGTATCCAACCATAGCGCAATCCTGATGGAATAACTGGGCACGTACCACCCTTTTTTTGATTACTCACCAGAGATACGTAGAATAATTCACACCACCAATGCTATTTAGTCTGTAAAAATGAGTTTACCTAAAGTAACGCAGAGCCGTGGCTCATTTCCTGACGATGATGCGGTCATGAAATTGTTCTATTTGGCGCTGATTAATATCAGCAAGAAATGGACGATGACACTGCGTGACTGGAAACCTGATTTAAATAGGTTTACTATCCAGTTTGAATAGAGTATGCCTCAGCAGTAATTAACTGGCGTTAACACAAAATACGGGATACCCTCAAATTAACCGACGTGATGCCAATTAAGGCATTAGAGCTAACTAATGATGCGGATATGTTGCTAAACTTCCTGCAATTGCAGCTGGTCGAAATGATGTCTCCTGTATTGAGCGCGGTTTTTTCGGTGGTCAACATGGTCTTGTCAGCATGCGTAATGGTCGAGAATCTTATTTTAAATGTGGCCGTACCCAATGACTTTACCACAGCCAATGGTGAAGACTACAAGCAAGTGATTAAAACACTGACTTTAAACGTTTTTAATACATTATCTTGCTATCCTACCTAGCGCCTAAAATGACAACAAATACACACGTAAAACATTTGCAATTAAACACTTGCAGTAAAACATTTAGTCAACATCAGTTATAATTTTGTCTTTACATTATTTGTAATTTTAAAAGCTAAAATTATGCCAATTTATGATTTCCATTGCACAAGCTGCGGCCACAAGCTAGAGCTATTGCGTAAAATAAGCGATAAAAGCACCAGTACGTGCCCAAATTGCAATCAAGATACATTTAATAAAATGCTCTCAGCGCCCAGTTTTCAGTTAAGCGGTAGCGGCTGGTATGCCACCGATTTCAAAGATAAATCACCAAAACCGGCCTCGTCAACAGTGGCTTCAGATACTTCTGCAAGTACCTTGGATGCCCCTGCTGCATGCAAAACAGGTTGTGCCTGTCACTAAAGCGAATTAAATTTTATGAAAAAGTACTTTATAACTGGTTTGCTAGTGTTGGTGCCCTTATTCATTACCATTTGGGTGGTTACAACCCTTATTCAAACCATGGATCAAAGCTTGCAATTGTTACCGCAAGCTTGGCAACCTAAAAATGTATTCGGGTTTAATGTGCCTGGTTTGGGCGCAATCCTCACCTTGGTGATTATTTTTGTCACAGGTTTAATAGCAACCAACATATTTGGACAGCAATTAATAGCCTTATGGGAAAATTTACTCTCTCGCGTGCCCTTCGTCAAAACTATTTATTCAAGCGTTAAACAAGTATCTGACACCTTGTTTTCAGACTCTGGTAACGCATTTCGCAAAGCCTTATTAATTCAATACCCACGCCAAGATAGTTGGACAATAGCCTTTTTAACTGGCTCGCCAGGCGGTGATGTCAGTAACTATTTGATTGGCGATTATGTAAGTGTTTATGTGCCCACCACGCCTAATCCAACTTCTGGCTTTTTTCTCATGCTGCCAAGAGCCGATGCAATTGAGCTTGATATGAGCGTAGATGAGGCATTGAAGTACATTATCAGCATGGGTACAGTCACGCCGAGAGATCGCAAAACCCGTGAGCTGCCACTGTAAAATTTTTAGTAATTTTTAATTAACACCACAATTTAACGAAATTTATTTTTATGACTATGCGTACACATTATTGCGGCCACTTAAACCGGAGCCACATTGGCCAAACAGTTAGCTTATGTGGCTGGGCGCATCGCCGCCGCGATCATGGAGGTGTTATTTTTATTGATTTGCGCGACCGTGAAGGTATGGCACAAATTGTCGTTAACCCTGATACGGTTGAAGCCTTTAAAATAGCCGAATCGGTGCGCAGTGAATACGTATTAAAAATTACCTGTGTTGTACGTGCCCGCCCAGAAGGCGCGGTAAACGCTAACTTGTCGACTGGCGAAGTAGAAATGATTGCCACCGAAATTGAAGTTTTAAACGCATCGCTTACGCCGCCCTTTATGTTAGATGATGAAAATCTGACTGAAACAGTAAGACTTGAACACCGCTATATTGATTTGCGTCGCCCAGCAATGCAAAAAAATATGATGTTGCGCTATCGCGTGGCTAAAACTTTGCGTGATTATTTAGATGTAAACGGTTTTATTGAGGTGGAAACACCGATGCTAACCCGCAGTACGCCAGAAGGCGCGCGCGACTATCTAGTGCCAAGCCGCGTACATGCCGGCCAGTTCTTTGCATTGCCTCAATCACCGCAGTTATTCAAGCAATTATTAATGGTATCGGGCTTTGACCGTTATTTCCAAATTACAAAATGTTTCCGCGATGAAGACTTGCGTGCAGATCGTCAACCAGAATTCACACAAGTGGATATTGAGACCTCATTTTTGAGTGAAAATGAGATTATGGACATTGTCGAAGAGATGATTCGACAAATGCTTAAGTCTGTTCAAAACGTAGATTTGCCAGTCAAATTTCCACGCATGCCCTTTAGTGAGGCCATAAACCGATACGGTTCAGATAAACCGGATATGCGTGTGACTCTGGAAATCACAGAACTTTCAGATGTGATGAAAGATGTGGATTTTAAAGTATTCGCAGGTGCAGCTAACATGACTGGCGGTCGCGTGGCGGCCTTACGTGTACCAAGTGGCGCAACGATTGCAAGAAGTGAAATTGATGCCTATACCGAATTTGTCAAAATTTATGGCGCAAAAGGTTTGGCTTACATCAAAATCAATGATGTGAATAAATTGAACGAAGAGGGCTTGCAAAGCCCAATCGTAAAAAACATTCACGCTACCGCCTTGCAAGCGATTATTGACCGCACAGGTGCACAAAATGGCGATATCGTATTCTTTGGTGCAGATAAAACCAAAGTGGTTAACGAGGCGTTAGGCGCATTACGCTTAAAAGTTGGCCACGATAAAGGTCATGTGGATGGTCGCGCATGGGCGCCACTATGGGTGGTTGATTTCCCCATGTTTGAACACGATGAAGAAAACGATCGCTGGGCAGCATTGCATCATCCGTTTACCGCGCCAAAAGATGGCCACGAAGAGATGTTGGTTTCTAACCCAGGAGCGTGTTTATCTAAAGCCTACGATATGGTACTAAACGGCTGGGAAGTGGGCGGCGGTTCAGTGCGCATCCACAAGCAAGATGTGCAATCTAAAGTTTTCGATGCGCTGAAAATTAGTAAAGAAGATGCACAAGAAAAATTCGGCTTCTTGTTGGACGCTCTACAATACGGCGCTCCTCCTCATGGCGGTTTGGCGTTTGGTTTAGACCGTTTAGTAACATTAATGGCAGGTGCCGAATCGATTCGTGATGTCATCGCCTTCCCAAAAACGCAACGTGCACAATGTTTAATGACCAATGCACCAAATGAAGTGGATGATAAACAACTGCGAGAGTTGCATATACGCCTTCGCTTACAAAATCCAGCCGTTTAAAATGCACTCACTTCGCGATAAAGTCCTTACATATGCTTCCTTTGCTGATTGTATTCTCTACTCGATGTGCCAAGTTAACGCATCGTGAATTACATTTTTTAAAGAGATGCTATGCCAATTACCGATATCAACCATATCAACCTTCGAGCCAATCGTGACATGATGCATGTTTTGCGCGATTTTTACTGCGATATTGTGGGTTTGAGAGTTGGGCCGCGAACGGCAACGACCAGTTATGGTTTTTGGTTATACATTGGCGAAAATGATGTGCTTCATATTGCTGAGTACAATAAAGGTATTGGTGCTCCTGACTTACACGTGAATGGTACCTACGACCATGTATCGTTTACTTGTAACGATATGCCAGCGATGGAAGCGCATTTAACTTCTCATTCAATACCTTACACCACGCGCATGCTGATGAATGGCGTCAAACAAATTAACTTTAAAGACCCTGCTGGTAATGGTATTGAGCTTAATTTTGAAGAGTTTCGCAACAACTAATAAAAGCTTAATATTTGTTGTGTGACTTGCATTACATACAAGTGCTTGAATAAAACTAAAATGGTAATATGTAGTCCTATTTAATAATAGTGTAAACTTTGCCATAAGCAGATTTGGAGAAGAGATGAAAACCAAACAATTTTTAGTGAATTCAATGCTTGTATGTGTTTTCTTGATTGGCGCAAGTTCAAGCGTAATAGCTGAACCTAATCCAACCTTATGGCCTGTGATGAAAGAAGCGTTTTTTGAAAAGCGGCCTATGACTGAGGTTACCTTCATGAAAATCGATGCGCAACGTCGCGCCGAAAGTGGTGCACAAGTGCCAGTGACTTATAGCATTGATAATGCCGCGGCTGGTGGCGTAAAAATCACCAAGTTATATGCTTTTGTGGATGCCAACCCGATTCCGTTAACAGCCACTTATCATTTGACTGAAGCATTAGGCGATTTTCAATTGGCCACACGGATTCGTTTTGAAACGGATGCCTTTGTGCGTTTGGTGGGTGAAGATGCAAAAGGTAATTTATATCTAGCATCGCGTGAGATTCGAGCAGCAGGCGGCTGCGGTGGTACGGTAGAAATTGATGATAAGGCCACTCGTGCCGCGTCTGGCAAAATTAAAATGAATGTAGATAAAGTTAAAATTGGCGCGGCAACGCCAGCCACTTTTAATATTAAGCACGTGATGCGAACTGGCTTACAGCGTGAATTAGTAACACAAGGTTTTATGCCTGCTTTTTACATTAATAAAACGGAATTTAAATATAACGGTAAACCAGTGATGACAGTGGATGTGGGTGTTGGTACGGCGGAAGACCCCTATTTTAAATTCAATTTTGTGCCGGCAGAGCCAGGTAAGTTAGAAGTGGTAGCAACCGATAACGAAGGCAAAAGCTTTACACACGCGGTTGATGTGAAAAGTTAATTGCTTGTTGAGTGTTGAAAAGGCTTCTTTCGGGAAGCCTTTTTTATTGCTCAACCGTCATTGATTAAGGCGTTGCGGTGCTAGAATTAGCGCCATAATTTAAAGGAGATAAAACATGAAAAGCTATCGCAAAGAACTGTGGTTTAATCCACCAACACGTGTGGCATTTATACGCATTACCGACCAAATTAACGAATGTTTGCGCGAAAGTAATGTGCGCGAAGGCTTGGTATTAATCAATGCAATGCATATTACCGCCAGTGTTTTTATTAATGACGATGAGCGTGGTTTGCACCATGATTACGGACAATGGCTAGAAAAGCTGGCACCACATGAGCCGGTTAGTAGCTATCGTCATAACGATACAGGGGAAGACAACGCCGATGCACATATGAAGCGCCAAATTATGGGCCGAGAAGTGGTGGTGGCGATTACCGAGGGTCGCTTAGATTTTGGACCTTGGGAGCAGATTTTTTATGGCGAATTTGATGGCAGACGCAAAAAACGCGTTCTTGTTAAAATTATTGGTGAATAAGTCGTTATTTAAACTTTAGCTAAACAAAAAAGGGAGCAAACGCTCCCTTTTCAAATTCAAAAAACTGAATTATTTATTCATAACATATATTGTAACTTCAAAGCCAAATCGCATTTCTGTTACAGCTAAAGTTGCCCGCATGATAAATTTCCTTTTTTAAAAATCAGTTAATAAATTTGGAATCACATCAAACCTTAACGTTAAATTCGTTGCGTGTTCCTATCACTGCAATTTATGTTTAAGGTTAAGTTTTATCATGAGCTTAGATTGATTAATCTGTTGAGTCGTTAACTAGCCTCTAATATACTGCTCAAGCTCTGCAATCAAACGTTGCTGATAACTAATGGTTTCTTTGACCAAGTCGCCCAAAGACAGCATACCAGCAAGTTCTTCGCCATTTAAAACTGGCAGGTGGCGAATACGTTTTTCACTCATCATGCTCATGGTGGATTCCACTAAATCATCGGCTTTTCCAAAAATAACTTTGTTTGTCATCACTTCGGAGATTTGAGTCGTTTTAGAGGATCGTCCTTTTAAGACAACTTCGCGAGCATAATCGCGCTCAGAAAAAATGCCGACTAACTTGCCATCCTCAATTACCGCCAGTGCGCCTATTTTATATTCAGCTAAAATTACCAGCGCATCAAAAACAGGACGATTGGGCGCAATACTAATTACTTGGTTATGTTTTTTATCGTTCAATATTTGCTGTAAAGTTTTCATGTTCTTCTTCCGCAAGTTAGCATTTTAATATACACCTTTAAATAAATTAGCCAATATCCACAGAGAAAAAATCATAAATTTGTCGATATAGTTAGGAAGCTAACTATAATGGTTCTGATTTTGTTGATGTGCGCAGAATTGGTAACTTCTACCCCATCGGTATTGGCAGAAAAGCTAGGTGTTTCGCGCGCTACCATGACTGGCTTGTTAGATGGTTTGGAGAAAAGCAGATTAGTTACCAGAGTATTTGCAAAAGAAGACAGGCGCAGCGTTAAAATTCAATTGACGGTTGCTGGACAAGCCAAACTTGATGTGGTGATGCCTGATTATTATTGCCGTTTAAAGCTGTGTATGCAGGGATTGGATGAAGATAAGCGACTGCAATTACAACAATTATTGGGATTAATCAATATGGGTATTCCAGCACTTATTTAGCAAGCGTAAACAATTTCATTCACACAAAAAAGATAAGCAATAGAAGCTATTCAAACAGAAATTACAGCCATTAATGCAACATTTGACCAACCATTTAATAGCGAAAATGCGGCCGAAATTGCCAAGCTCTGTTACACAAATGCAATCGTAACGCAAGTACCTGCAGGTGCTGCCAGTCATTGTTGTGCAGGCAATTCAAGATTTTTTGCAGACTTAATTGAGGCTGGTTTTATTAACAATAAACTGACATTAAACGACTTGTTTGAGGATGGCACACAGCCTATCAACGCTGAAACTGCGCGGGTGCGATGGTTGATGCTAATGGCGTGCGCCAAAATTTTGGTGGTAATGTGCATTTGTATATCGCAAACAAGCCGATGGTGCATGGAAAGCAGTAAAACATATCTGAGATTGATGCGCTTATGATAGGGCGCTTAAGTTAAGGCAACAAACTCATGGAAAAAAGTAAAAAAGTCACCATCCGCGCCTTTATTGCGTTAATGGTATTAACCATTATCTGGGGTTATAACTGGGTTGTCATGAAAAGTGCGCTGCAATATGCAGGGCCTTTTCAATTTGCGGCTTTGCGTACTTTTTTAGGAGCACTTGCGCTGTTTGTTTTGATTTATTTCACTAAAAGACCATTGGGATTAAAAGAATTTCCCACCATGCTTGTGTTGGGTTTATTACAAACGATTGGCTTTACAGGCTTGCTAATCTGGGCATTGGTAGAAGGTGGCGCAGGTAAAACCGCTGTGCTCACCTACACCATGCCGTTTTGGGTAATGCTGTTTGCGTGGCCAATGCTGGGCGAAAAAGTGCATGGATGGCAGTGGCTAGCGGTGGCTACTGCCATCTTTGGTATGGTGCTGATATTTGACCCTCTTCATATCAAAGCCGATGGTTTTAGCATGTTTCTGGCCTTATGTTCGGGCGTATCCTGGGCTTTATCCGCGACTATCTCTAAAAAACTGCATCAACGTAGTCCAAATCTAGATCTACTTAATTTAACTGCTTGGCCGATGTTGCTTGGTTCAGTGCCGATGTTGGCAATTGCCTTTATCGTACCCGCACCATCGATTCAATGGACAGGTTATTTTATTGGCGCCGTATTGTTTAATGTGATTTTAAGTGGAGCGTTGGCTTGGTTGCTATGGTTATATGCTCTTCAACGCTTGCCAGCAGGCGTGGCTAGCATGGCATCTATGTTAGCGCCAGTGATTGGCGTGATTGCCGCATGGATACAATTAAACGAAGTGCCTAATACATTTGAGCTAATTGGCATGTTGCTAATTGCATTGGCGCTGGTGCAAATATCGGTTATTACCATGCGCAAACATTAGCCAGTAGATAGCGCAAAGGCCAAGAATAAACTACATCAAGCCTATGATAAAATGTAAAGATAATTAAAATATCGATGCAAAAATATCAAGGGAAATAGTATGGCAGGACACAGTAAATGGGCCAATATTCAGCACCGCAAAGGTCGTCAAGACGCCAAGCGAGGTAAAATTTTCACAAAACTCATTAAAGAAATCACCGTAGCAGCGCGATTAAGCGGCGGCGATGTGAGCATGAATCCGCGGCTACGCGCCGCGGTGGCTGAGGCGAAAGAAGAAAATATGCCGGCAGACAATATTACGCGCGCCATAAAAAAAGGTACAGGTGAGCTAGAAGGCGTGAATTACGAAGAGATTCGTTATGAAGGCTACGGCATCAATGGTGCCGCCATTATTATTGATTGCCTAACCGATAATAAACAGCGCGCCGTCGCCGATGTGCGGCATGCATTAACCAAATTTGGAGGCAATTTAGGCACAGATGGTTCTGTGGCTTTTATGTTTAAACACTGCGGTAGCTTGCTGTATGAGCCTGGTACTTCTGAAGATAAAGTAATGGAAATTGCACTTGAAGCAGGCGCAGAAGACATCGTTACCGATGAAGACGGTAGCATTGAAGTGATTACCCCACCAAACGATTTAATTGCGATAAAAGAAGCCATGGAAGTTGCTGGATTAAAAGCGGTGATGGCGGAAGTAGTGATGAAGCCCGGCGTTGAAAATGTTTTTACAGGGGATGATGCGATTAAAATGCAAAAAATTCTGGATGCGCTGGAAGATTTAGATGATGTGCAGGATGTGTATACCACTGCAGTAATCGAAGAAAGCTAAAAATGAAAACCGTGTCGCCTATCCGTGCAGTGGATTTAACGTTTTTGGCAGCCTTTTGGAAAATATAAGGATACTGGGAATTGACCCCGGCCTGCGCTTAACGGGCTTTGGTGTCATTGAAAAAGTAGGAGAAAAAATCACCTATATAGCCAGTGGCACTATTAAAACTGCCAGTGGTAAAATAAATAAAGCAGCAGGCGAGGACGATAGAGAAGAGTTGCCAGCGCGTTTGAAAATCATTTTAGATGGTTTGTTTGAGGTAATTGATACTTACCAGCCCGCACAAGCGGCGATAGAAAAAGTGTTCGTCAATGTCAATCCGCAATCCACTTTATTACTTGGCCAAGCACGTGGCGCGGCCATTAGCGCATCGGTTATACGTAATTTAATCGTGGCCGAATATACGGCCTTGCAAGTAAAGCAATCCGTTGTAGGCAATGGCCATGCTCAAAAAGAGCAAGTGCAAGAAATGGTCAAGCGCTTACTGAATTTACCTGGATTTCCAAGCCCAGATTCAGCAGATGCGCTAGCTTGCGCGATTTGTCATGCGCATGGCGGGCAAGGATTAGGAAAACTGGCGACATCAGGATTCCGCGTTAAAAATGGAAGATTAATATGATTGGACGCTTAAACGGAATTTTGATTGAAAAAGCGCCACCGCAAGTGGTGATTGATTGTGCGGGCGTAGGCTATGAAGTGGAAGTGCCAATGAGCACTTTCTATAATTTGCCAGAGATTGGCGCAAAAGTTCAATTGCTGACTTATATGGTGGTGCGTGAAGATGCGCAATTGCTTTATGGTTTTGGCAGTGAGCAAGAAAAAAGTACGTTTAAACAATTGCTTAAAGTAAATGGTATTGGTGCTAAATCTGCCTTGTCTATTTTGAGTGGCGTAAGTATAGAAGATTTGATTCAAGCTGTTAATCTCCAGGAAGTGGTGATGCTGACGCGGATTCCTGGAATTGGTAAAAAAACAGCTGAGCGCTTGTTGCTTGAGCTTAAAGATAAGTTTTCGATTAACGGTATAAGTGGCGTGGGTGCTACCCTGCCTAAATCTGCTACAAGTGATATATTAAATGCACTGTTGGCGCTTGGTTATAACGAAAAAGAAGCACTGGCGACAATTAAGCTGTTGCCAAAAGAACTGACCGTATCAGAAGGTATTAGGCAAGCGCTTAAATTGCTTTCAAGTTCCAATTAATTGCCCTGTATTTTTTAAAAAGGCTCCTCAAAAAAGCGGATTTTTTGTTGCGGTATTAAATAAGGTAAATTTTGTATACTGATTCGAATGACCATTTTTTGTTTAAAAAAATAGCGTTATTGGCGCTAGGCATTATTTTGTGCTGTCCTGCGCTATCACAAGCATATACTGGCGTTACCATTATATTAAGCGCTCCATCTCAAGCCTATTTAGAGTTTGTTCATCATTTTAGAGAAGAATTGATTCTGACAAAAAACACCGCTTTACGTGTTAAAGTGATTGATCTGCGAGAGACTAAAAGACCTGTTGTGGCAGAAAACAGTGAGCTTGTAATAGCTCTCGGTGTGAAAGCGTTGGAGGCAGCTAGCAAATTGAACTACAGCACGCCTGTATTAGGGTTGTACACGCCATTACCCAGCTTTAACGGCCTGTTAGCCGCTAGTGGTCGAGATTTAGGTAATTTTAGTGCTATTTTTTTAGATCAGCCTTATTCACGGCAATTGTTATTGATAAAAACGCTTTTGCCAGACGTTAAAAATGTAGGTGTGATGTTAGGTAAAACTTCATCGCAATATAATAAGCTGATTAGAGATGCTGGTGAGAAAAAGGCCATTAATATCTCTATTGAAACGATCAATCAGGAATCTGAGTTGATTCCAAAGTTGCAAAAACTGCTGGAAAATAATGACGCTCTTATGGCGATACCTGACCCGTTGGTATACAGTCGCGAGACGGCGCAGCCGATTTTACTCACCACTTATCAACACCAAAAACCCGTGTTTGGTTATTCGCATTCCTATGTGCGGGCTGGCGCACTGGCCGCTGTGTATAGCAAAACCAAGCAGTATGCAAAACAAGCTGCAGAAATCGCCGTTAAAACGCAAGCTGCACCGGGCCTTCTCCCCCCGCCGCAAACCCCACGCTATTTTTCGCTTTCTATTAATTATCAAGTAGCGCGTTCATTAAACGTAATTCTTGCCGACAAAGAAAGGCTTTATAAAAAATTGCTAGAGGCGGAGGCTACTCAAAATGAATAAAGCCCACGATAAAGCTTTAAACGAACCGCTCGTTCAGCCCAAAAATATTTTGTGGAGCGCGCTTGGTAATAATAATTTAGGCATTAAATCACGTGTTATTTTGCTGGGCACAATCCCCGCCATGCTATTTGCGATTATTTTGGGGGGATACGCCATTTCAAACGTTTTCGGGGTTCTCAATCAAACCTTAAGCGAACGTGGTCGCATTATTGCCTCTCATTTGGCGCCAGTTACTGAATACGGCGTTATTTCTGGTAACCGTCAAATTCTGCAAAAGCTGGTTCAGCAAGTATTAGTCAATGAGCAAGAAGTGAGAACGGTACTGGTGATTGATAATAAAGGAACAGTGTTAGCGTTGAGTGGGCGCCCATTGCCGAAAGATTTAATTAAACGCATCCATTTAAATAATATTAGCGAATTGAGTCAAAAAAGCAGTATTATTTTTACCGCACCCATTTATCGAAGCCTGGTCGAAATTGATGATATTACCAGAACCTATGATGCTGACCTAGAGCTCAATAAATCAGAAGCTCAGCAGCAAATTGGTCAAGTTTATGTGGATTTGAGTAATCAAACTCTGCAAAACATCAAGCAAGATTTGATTAGCAAAATCTTGTTGATAGGTTTATTGGGCTTGCTAGTCAGTGCGTTAATTGCATGGCGTATTGGCCGCAACATTACCAAGCCTATCCAGGAAATCGCCAATGCGGTAAATAAGGTCAGTGAGGGTATTTATGCGCAAATGATTACTGAAAATTCTAGCGGAGAGTTAAAAACGCTACAAAAAGGTTTCAATTCCATGTCGAGTAGCCTAAAGCATGCTCATGATGAGATGCAAGATAAAATAAACGATGCCACTACTATGTTACGGCATCAAGCGCAGCATGATGATTTAACAGGTTTAATTAACCGCCGCGAGTTCGAGGCAAGGTTAGAACGAAGCTTAAAAAATGTGTATGAAGCCAATGCGCAACATATATTTTGCTATATGGATTTAGATCAATTTAAGCTGGTGAATGACACTTCTGGTCATGTTGCAGGCGATGATTTGCTGAGACAAATTAGTACTTTGTTTGCTAACCATATGCGTGATAGAGATACTTTGGCGCGTTTAGGCGGTGATGAGTTTGGCTTGTTGCTAGAAAACTGTAGCCTTGCCGATGCAAATCAAATAACGAATACCATCCTAAAAATAGTGCGCGATTATCGATTTATCCATGACGATAAAATCTTTAATATTGGTGTCAGTATAGGAATTGTGGTTGTTAACGCCAGCTTTGCAAGTGTCAGCGATATTATTCATGCTGCCGATTCTGCCTGCTACTCTGCCAAAAAAGCAGGCCGAAATCAAAGCTTTTTGTTTAGTGCAGGCGATATCGAAGTCACCCAGCACCGAAGCGAAGTGGAAGCGATTTCTGACATTACCGATGAAATTAATGATGAGCAGTTTATGCTTTATTGCCAACCCATTGTGCCCTTATCGGTCAATGTGCCGGCGCTGCATCACTTTGAAATATTGATTAGAAAAGTCAGTGCTGATGGGCAAATTTTGTTGCCAACATCATTTATTCCATCGGCCGAACGCTATCATTTAATGCCCAATATCGATCGCTGGGTGATTCGCAAGACGTTTGCCGCTTACCGCGAAATGTTAGATAAGAGTTTAGAAAAGTGTAATTACGTATTTTCAATAAACTTATCTGGGACCTCTGTAAGCGATAAAACCTTACTAGGCTATATACGCGAGCAACTAGCGATTTATGCTGTACCAGCCACCGCCATTTGTTTTGAAATCACCGAAACCTCTGCGATAGTAAATCTTAAACACACCATGCACTTATTTACTTCTTTAAGAAAATTAGGCTGTAGATTTGCGCTAGATGATTTTGGTAGTGGCATGTCATCGTTTACTTATTTGAAAAACTTTGAGGTCGATTATTTAAAAATTGACGGCACCTTTGTAAAAGAAATGCATATTAACAAAATTGATCACGCCATGGTGCGATCCATTCATAGTGTAGCCGAAGCCATGAATATTAAAACTGTGGCTGAGTTTGTAGAAAATGTAGAGATTTTAAAAGAACTTAAAATAATTGGGGTGCATTATGGACAAGGTATGCATATTGGCTCACCCGTGACTATAAAAAAATTGATTGAGAATTTTTCGCAATTAAACTCATAATGGAGTTTAATTAACGCATAACGCGTTTAAACATTTAGCCCTTATGATAGAACCCGACCGTTTTATTGCCCCAAAAGCCGCCAGCCCTCAAGAAGAGGCGATAGAGCGCGCGCTTAGACCCAAAGATTTGGATGAATATGTCGGCCAAGAGAAAGCACGAAGCCAGCTAGAGATTTTTATTAATGCGGCACGTGGCCGAAGTGAAGCCTTAGATCATGTATTGTTATTTGGTCCTCCAGGTTTAGGCAAAACCACCTTGGCGCATATTATCGCGCGCGAAATGGGTGTGAATATGCGTCAAACTTCAGGCCCAGTTTTAGAGCGCGCTGGCGATTTGGCAGCATTGCTAACTAATTTAGAGCCCAACGATGTGTTATTTATTGACGAAATTCATCGCCTAAGCCCTGTGGTGGAAGAGATTTTATACCCTGCAATGGAAGATTATCGCTTGGATATTATGATTGGTGAAGGCCCTGCTGCCAGAAGTGTGCGCCTCGATTTGCCCCCATTTACATTGGTAGGCGCCACTACACGTGCAGGCATGCTAACTAATCCGCTAAGAGATCGTTTTGGGATTGTGTCTAGGCTAGAGTTTTACACCTCAGAAGAGTTGGGTAAAATCGTCCATCGCAGTGCGGGTTTGTTAGAAGTGCATATCACGGCAACAGGCGCGTTAGAAGTTGCTAAGCGCTCTCGTGGTACACCGCGTATTGCGAACCGATTATTGCGTCGCGTGCGTGATTATGCGCAAGTGAAATCCGATGGTATTGTGAGTAGCGAAGTGGCCGATGCCGCACTTAAAATGTTAGATGTCGATAGTTTGGGTTTTGATGTGATGGATAGAAAACTATTACAAGCCGTACTTGAAAAATTCGGCGGCGGCCCGGTGGGTTTAGATAATTTGGCGGCGGCAATTGGCGAAGAACGCGATACCATTGAAGACGTACTAGAGCCCTATTTGATTCAGCAGGGTTATTTGATGCGTACCCCACGCGGACGCATGGCTACTGGCTTGGCTTATCAACATTTTGGTCTGCCAGTTCCTAAAACATTAATAACGGGTGAAGCTTGGCAGCAATAAACTCGCATCAGTGGACGGTGCGCGTCTACTACGAAAACACCGATGCGGGCGGTGTTGTGTACCACTCGCAGTATCTCAATTTTATGGAGCGCGGCCGCACAGAGTGGTTGCGCATTCTGGGCTTTGAGCACATGACCTTATTGCAAGAATACAATTGCGTGTTTGTAGTGCATAGCATGCAAATTCAATTCAAAAAATCCGCCAAGTTGGATGATTTACTTACAATAACCAGCCAAATCACTAAAACGGATCGTGTTAGCGTAGAGTTCTTACAAACCATTCAGTTAAATCAACAGAAATTGGTAGAGGCAAATTTGAAGTTGGCGTGCGTAGATGCGCAGACATTTAAACCAATTGCCGTCCCACCAGCCGTAAAATGCATCATGCAAAAACAAACGATGGAGTTAGTATGAGTGTAGCAAATGATATGTCCTTACTTACCCTAATTGCAGGCGCCAGCTTGCCTGTGCAGCTGGTGATGGTGATATTGCTGATCACCTCAATTTTTTCTTGGTGGTATATTTTTATTAAAGTGGCCACCATTAAACGCGCCGAAACCGAATCAGAAAATTTTGAAAATAAATTCTGGTCTGGTGGCGATTTAAATGAGCTATATGAAACCGTTACTGTAGGACGTCGCAAACCCCAAGGTATGGCCAGTATATTTGAAGCAGGCTTTAAAGAATTTATCCGCCACAAACAACAAGGCAAAATGGAAATCAGCGATGTCATGGAAGGTTCACGCCGTGCAATGCGCGCCGCTTACAATCGTGAGCTTGATGATTTGGATGCTCATTTACCGTTTCTTGCATCCGTCGGCTCAGTTAGCCCTTACATTGGCTTATTTGGCACTGTATGGGGCATTATGAATTCATTCCGTGGTTTATCTAGTGTTGCGCAAGCAACGCTTAGCCAAGTGGCACCTGGTATTGCAGAAGCCTTAATTGCAACTGCGATTGGTTTATTTGCGGCGATTCCAGCGGTAATTGCTTACAACCGTTTTGCATCCAGTGTAGATCGGCTATCGGTGCGCTATGAAAGCTTTATGGAAGAATTTACCAATATTCTGCAGAGAAAGAGCTAAATCATGGCGCGCAATCGCAAACGCCGCATGATGAACCAGATTAATGTGGTGCCCTATATCGACGTGACCTTGGTGCTGCTGGTTATTTTTATGGTGACAGCACCCATGACTAACCCAGGTGTAGTTGATTTGCCTAAAGTTGGTCAAGCGCTTAAACAAAGTGCGGCGCCGATTGTGGTAACTGTGCAAAAAGATGGTATGGCAGAAATTGCAGGCAAAAATCTGCAGCGTGATGAGTTGTTATTTGAAATTAAAAAACAATTAAATACCAAAGATAGCTCCACCAATCCGCGCTCTGTGGTGGTGGCAGCCGATGAAAAAACACCTTACGGCAAAGTGATTGAAGTGATGGATTTATTGAAGCAAGCAAAAGTGGACAAAATAGGCTTGTTATTTAAACCAGCACCTTAACAATTAAAATCCTTATATATAGATTAACCAGTATTATTAACTCATGATTAGAAAGCGCGAAAATACCGATTCTTGGAAAGCGGGATTCCTAGCGATTGCTGTTCATGTTCTGTTGTTGGGCGGGATGTTGGTATCGTTTAATTGGAAAGCGGCGCATCCAGTTTTAAACATCACAGAAGTAGAATTGTGGGATAAGTTGCCAGTGGTTCAGCCAGTAATTTTGCCACAGCCAAAACCAAAACCTGAACCTATTGAACAAGAAAAGCCAAAGCCTATTGTTGAAGAGAAGCCAAAATCAGAAGAGCCCAAAGGTGATATAGGGCTGGAAAAAAAGAAAAAAGAGCTTGAGCAACAAGAAAAAACAGAGTTGGAAAAACTGAAGCTAAATAAGCTGGAAAAGCAAAAGAAAGAAGCGCACACTAAAAAATTAGCAGAAGAAATGCGCGAAGACGCACTGAAAGATGCTAAATCAGCCGAAAAACAAGCCAAGCTTGATAGCCAAAAAGCCTTGGATAAATTAAAGCAAGACATGCTAAATGAAAACACGGACACAGATATTAAGGCCGCAAGTGCGGCGAGTGCCAATGTGATAGGTGAATACACCGATAGAATCAGAACTAAAATTCGTGGAAATGTTAATAAAACTTTGTGCGGCGATAGTAACCCCGAGTTGCAGTTTAATATTGATTTGTTGCCAACAGGTGAATTAAGTGGCCCGCCAAAACTGGTGAAATCAAGTGGCAGCGCTGCATGTGATGATGCCGTAGAGCGCGCTATAGTCACCTCTCAGCCATTACCGCTTCCGAGTGACCCTACCATTTATGCTAAATTTAGAAATTTAAATTTGAAGTTTAAGCCAAACGAATAGCGACAAAAATGCCTGCCTTGTAATGTAAACAAAGCGTAAAAGATGTAATTAAAATGTAAATAGGGTGGTGTCAAGTCTCGTTTGCAGTAGAATTTAAATGAACTTTTGAGCATTTATAATACTAAAAGATAATGAAACTAAATAAATTAATCGCTTTTTTAGCCAGCTTATTATTGACAAGCGTTAGTAACGCGGCATTGGATATTGACATTAGTGGCGGTAGTTCGCAGCAAATCCCAATCGCGGTAGTACCATTTGGCAATTCTGCTGTCACTAAAGATAGTATTAGCGATATTATTAATGCCGACTTAAGGCGAAGTGGTTTGTTTAAGGTGCTTGAAACGCGTGGTATGGCGAATTTGCCAACAACCCCTGCGCAAATTAAATATGCTGAGTGGCTTGCCTTACAATCCCAAGCAGTAACGGTTGGAAGTGTAGATCCAATTGCAGGTGGGCGCTTTAAGGTAAGTTTTCAACTCATGGATGTATTAAAGCAAACCCAATTAGCAGGCATGGATTATCAAATCACACCAAGCCAGGTACGTACAACCGCACACAAAATTGCCGATATTATTTATCAAAAACTCACTGGTGAGCCTGGCGCATTTGCCAGCCGCATTGCTTACATTACAAAAATAGGCAAGCGCTATGCTTTGCAAGTAGCGGATGCAGACGGGTTTAATCCGCAAACGGTCGTTTCTTCGAATGAGCCAATTATTTCTCCTGCTTGGTCACCGGATGGCACTAAGCTAGCATATGTATCTTTCGAAAAGAAAAAACCCATCATTTATGTGCAATCGCTTACCAGCGGCAGCCGCGAAGTATTAGCCAATTTTAAAGGCAATAATAGCGCACCTTCTTGGTCGCCCGATGGCAGTAAACTAGCAATTGTTTTGACCTATGGTGCTAACTCACAAGTGCACACGATTAATGCCAACGGTAGCGATTTGAAATTAATTACTAAGAGTAATGCAATTGATACTGAACCTGTATTTTCGCCAGATGGTAGCCACATTTATTTTACCTCAGACCGTGGCGGAAAACCTCAAATTTACAAGGTCTCTTTGAGTGGCGGCACGCCAAGCCGTGTAACGTTTGAAGGCAGTTATAACGTATCGCCAAAGTTTTCACCCGATGGCAAATTACTGGCCTATATTCGTAACGATGGTGGTAAATTTAAAGTAGCAATTCAAGACATGGCTTCAGGTCAGGTACAGATGTTATCGGAAGGTAGCCAAGATGAATCGCCAAGCTTTGCACCAAACGGTCGCGTTATTTTATACGCAACCAAAGTGCGTGGCCGCGGTGCTTTGGCAGCTGTTTCATCTGATGGTAAAGTGCGTCAACGTTTAAATGACGCCGCTGGTGATTTGCGTGAACCAGCATGGGGGCCGTTGTTAAATTAAGGTGAGTGAACACATTTGACACATTAGTTAGTGTGCTAAATAATTGTATTTAATTTTAAACTTAAGTCCTTATCAAGGCATAAAATAGGAGAGCAGAATGATTAGAAAAACGGTAATAAACACGAAATTAATCACAGCATTAAGCTTGGCAGCATTGTTGGTAGCTTGTAAAAGCACTCCCATTACACCAGTTAAAGTAGAAGATAAGAGCCCTACTACTGCATCTACAAGTACAGATGCTACAGTTGCAGTTGCAGATGCAAATGCGGTAAAAGAATTGAGTATTGATGGAAATGCTATCGCTTCTGCTGACGGCAATCCTTTGCGTGATCCAAACAATATTTTATCTAAGCGTAATATTTATTTTGATTACGACAGCGATGCTGTTAAAGTGGAATATCGCGCAATCGTTGAGGCGCATGCTAAATATTTATTAGCGCATCCTGATGCCAAAATGATGCTGCAAGGTAACACCGATGAGCGTGGTACACGCGAATATAACCTGTCGCTTGGACAACGTCGCTCTGTGGCGGTTAAAAAATCGCTTAATTTGTTTGGCGTGCAAGATTCGCAAATTGAAACAATAAGCAATGGCGAAGAAAAAGCCACGCAAAATTGTGCTGGCGAAGCTTGTGATAAAGACCGCCGTGTTGATATCGTGCATCAAGGCGAGTAATCATCTTGCCTAGTGTTATGTTGAAAAACCTATCTAGAAACCTACTGGCAATGTTGATTGCCAGTAGTGCCATGAACAGTCATGCCGCGCTATTTGACGACAAAGAAGCTCGCAAAAAGATTTTAGAAGTAGAAGCAAAAAGCCAAAGTAATTTTGAGGCAAATCAAGCCGCCATTAATGAGCTAAAAAAAAATCTTGCCGCCACCGATGCTGTGATTAAAGGTCAAGGTTTGGCTGATATGCAAAATCAATTAGAAGCGCTAAAGCAGGAAATCGCTAATTTAAAAGGTGAGCTAGAGCTTGCTAATCATCATTTGGGGACCACGCAACAGCGCCAAAAAGATCTGTATGCAGATACCGATACCAGATTGCGTAAAATTGAAAGTGCCGCTTTGGCGCCACCAGTTGAAGTCGTTGCGCCTGTTGCGTTAGAGGAAGCCGACATGAAGGCGTTTGCTGAAGCAGATAGCTTAAGCAAGTCTGCCAAACATAAAGAGGCGTTTGCCGCTTTTGATGGCTTTTTGAAAGACTATCCAACAAGTAAGTTAGTACCAGATGCGCTTTACGGCATGGGGTATTCGCAATTTGCCTTAAAAAACTATAAATCTAGTTTAGTCACTCATCAAAAAGTCATTGATTTACATGCAGACAGCCCAAAAGTACCTGACGCTATGTATAGCATGGCTAACAGTCAAATTCAGCTTGGACAAGTAACTAGCGCCAAAAAAACCTTGCGTGATTTGGTAGCCAAGTACCCAGATGCCGAAGTGACGCCCAATGCACAAAAGCGATTAAAGACCTTGGAAGCACTTAAATAAAACAGTGCTTAACCAACTCCCTCTAGGCTTAAACGTTAGCAGCACTAATGGATATGATTTTGATGACTTTTTAGTGGTATTAAGATTCCTACCAGTATCATTAGTAACTGTTATTGCATCTATGCCATTAATGGCATCTTCTTGAGGTTTGTTAAGTTTGCACCGCCGCAGTCAAGTTAAAGCTGATTTGGCTTAATACGCTTGTAAGGTAGCATACATAAATAAAAATAGGCATAGCAATAATGCACACCCAAAAAGGACGCTTGCGTCCTTTTTGCTTTTTTCAGCATGCATATTTTTATATCAACAAAATAGCGAGTTCTTAAATTTTAGTGAAAACACGCTTTCGCGGTAAAATAGGGACTTAATGTTGATTGGCATCAGTATGGCTGCGTTAAAAGTATACGAAATATTTTATTCACTTCAAGGCGAAACCAGTCGTTTTGGTTTGCCTACAGTGTTTATTCGCCTAACTGGCTGTCCTATGCGCTGTACTTATTGCGATACAGCCTATGCATTTAGCGGCGGCAGCAATATGCAAATTGCAGATATTTTAAGAAAAGTGGGTGAGTTTGGCGCACACTATGTGACAGTAACTGGAGGTGAGCCCTTGGCACAAAAGACATGCCATGAATTGTTAAAAGCCTTGTGCGACGATGGTTATAGCGTATCTTTGGAAACTGGCGGAGCTATAGATATTGAGCCAGTTGATGCACGCGTATCAATCATTTTAGATATTAAAACTCCAGCTTCTAACGAAGAAAAAAATATGCTTTGGACGAATTTGTCGTATGTTAAATCCAGTGATGAAATCAAATTTGTCCTGTGTAATCGCGCTGATTATGATTGGGCTAAAGCTAAATTAACAGAACTTAAGTTAGCCGAAAAATGCCCAGTGCTGTTTTCGCCAAGCTACCATGAACTTAAAGCGGATGAGCTTGCTAGCTGGGTTTTGCAGGACAAGTTACCTGTGCGCATGCAAATTCAGCTTCATAAAATACTATGGGGCGAAAAACAAGGCGTATGATTTTATTGAAATCAAGCACTAGTTTTGTCAGCATCGCTTATTGTTGCAAATTCACTTGCTGCAATTTACTTTCGCGCCATCAGCTTAATGTGAAAGAGATCTAAATGAATATGACAAAAAATGCGTTAGTACTTTTATCTGGTGGACTGGATTCTGCCACCTGTTTAGCCATTGCAAAATCGCAGGGTTTTGAATGTTTTTGCCTGAGCTTAGATTACCACCAACGGCATATTGCTGAGTTGCAAGCGGCAAATAAGGTGGCAATAACATTAGGCGCCGCTGCGCACAAAACCGCGCAGCTGGATTTAAGTTTATTTGGTGGCTCTGCTCTTACCGACAACACTATTAATGTGCCAGAAAGCGGTACTAATCCGATCCCTGCTGGCATTCCTGTTACCTATGTGCCCGCCCGCAATACCATTATGCTATCTTTGGCCTTGGCTTGGGCTGAAGTATTGCACGCGCAAGATATTTTCATCGGCGTTAATGCATTAGATTATTCTGGCTACCCTGATTGCCGTGGTGAGTATGTAGAGGCGTTTCAACAAATGGCTAACTTGGCAACAAAAAGCGCAGTAGAAGGTCAAAAAATTACCATTCATGCGCCATTACTTGAGATGACTAAGGCTGAAATTATTCACCTAGGTATGCAATTAGGGGTGGATTATGCGATGACAGTTTCCTGCTATCAGGCTGATAATCAAGGCCATGCCTGCGGTAAATGTGACTCTTGCCGATTGCGCCGCGAGGGTTTTACGCAAGCACGTATACAAGATCCGACGCGCTACCAATCTTAAGATTTGTTCGTTTTATAAAATAGGCTCATAAAATCAGTCTATTTTAATCAATATTTAATAGTCTTATTTTCTTAATTCACTGGTCTGCTCAACCCCAATAGGGGGGTGGATAGGCTTTTTTGCCTTTAAGATTCAGTTGTAACATTTTTTATATTCCAATTAATGCTTATATTACCGAATGATTTAAATGAGTTGCCTGAAAGCGTGGACGATTTATTGCTAGATTAAGAGTTTTGTCGCACCAGTACATAAAAAATGGGTTTACAAAAACAACATGAGCTGGTAGGTTAAGCGCTGGAATATCGCAGAAACCGCTAGAAGATTAAAGTCGATTTAAATATTTTACTTGTCAACTTACTAGTTTTTCGCGTATAATCCGCGCCTTTATGCATAACCTTTTCTATTAAAGAGAAATATAGCTATGGTAGTGATTCGTTTATCTCGTGGTGGTTCTAAAAAGAGTCCATTTTACAATGTTGTAGTAGCTGATTCACGCAATCGTCGTGATGGTCGCTTTATTGAGCGCGTTGGTTTTTACAACCCATCCGCTAAAGCTGGTGCAGAGAGTTTGCGTATTGATGATGCTCGCATTAGTCATTGGACTAGCAATGGTGCACAAATGTCAGACACTGTTGCACGTTTAGCTAAAACGCATGCAAAAGGCCCAGAAGCTGCATTGGCTGCAAAAGCTAAAGATGCTGCTAAAGCTGACGCTGCAAAAGCGAAAGTGGCAGCATTAGAAGCTGCTAAAGTTAAAGCTGCTGCAGATGCTGCCAAAGCTGAAGCCGATGCTAAAGCCGCCGCCGAGGCTGCAAAAGCCGCTGAAGCCGCCGCCGCTTCAGCAGAAGATGCTGGTACTGAAGCACCAGCAGAAACTCCTGCAACTGACGCTTAATTGGCTTTAACAATTGCTATGGGGCTGACTGCTTAAGGCAGTCTTAAGCAATGAGTTTAGTAACAACTAAGATAACATCAAATTTCCTGTCAAATAATTTGCCAGAGAATTTAGTAATCATGGGTCGCATTGTGGCGCCCTACGGTGTATACGGGTGGCTGAAAGTACTACCTGATACCGAGACGATGGACAGCTTATTTGCTTACGACGCTTGGTGGATTGGTAAAGATAGTAACTGGCGTAAGCTGGATGTTGTTGAAGCAAAAATACATAGCGATGTATTGGTAGTGAAATTGCAAGGTATTGATGACCGCGATGCGGCATTTGCTTGCAAAGGTAAAAAGGTAGCCGTCCCACGAGAGGCATTACCTGAAACAGCAGAAAATGAATATTACTGGTCAGACTTAATTGGTTTAAGCGTTAAAAATCAGCAAGATACCGCTTTTGGTGAGATCAGCGATGTGTTTGAAACTGGTGCAAATGATGTGATTGTGGTGAGTAGTAAAGAGGGGGCGGAGAGTCGCGAGCGACTGATTCCTTTCACGGCGCAAACCATATTAGATGTGAACATTGAAGCAAAAACCATGCTGGTGGACTGGGACGCTGAGTTTTAGTTACTGAATTAAATGCGGGTTTTAATGCTCTGTTTCAATATTAGGCACAGAAAGCGTAAATAGACTGATGCGTTTTGATGTGATTAGTTTGTTTCCTGAAATGTTTGAAGCCATTACCAAATATGGTATTACATCAAGGGCTCATGCGCGCAATATATATAGTGTTAACGTGATTAATCCGCGCGATTTTAGTCAGGATAATCATAAAACTGTTGATGATAGACCTTACGGTGGTGGGCCTGGCATGGTGATGTTAGCTGATCCGCTGGCAAAATCGATTAATTTAGCAAAGCAAAATCAATTGGGTTTAGGGTTTAAACCGTATGTGATTTACTTTTCGCCTCGTGGTGCTGTTTTAAATCATCAAAAGGTGATGGCGTTAAGTCAAATGCAAGGTTTGATATTGCTAGCTGGTCGTTATGAGGGTGTGGATGAGCGCTTGATCAACGCGCTGGTAGATGAGGAAGTATCTATTGGAGATTATGTTCTAAGTGGCGGTGAATTGCCATCCATGGCCCTAATAGATGCGGTTGTAAGGCAGTTGCCAGAAGTGTTGGGTGACGCTGATTCAGCGGTAGAAGATTCGTTTGTGAATGGCTTGCTGGATTATCCGCATTACACACGACCAGAAATCTTATGTTTAGACGATAGTGAAGAACAAAAGGTGCCAGAAGTATTATTGTCTGGCAACCATGCAAAGATTAGAGAATGGCGATTAAAACAATCGTTGTTGCTAACAAGGGCGAAACGCCCTGATTTATTGGCCGCAAGGTCGTTGACGAAAGAGGAAGCTCGGCTGCTTAAAGAAATTGGTGCTGAAAATAATTAGCACTATTTCTAAACAAAAGTACTTTAGAAAAATGTGAATTGCGTTTAGGTATAAGGCGCTCGGAACACAGTAACCGGAGTGAACAAGTTTTACTTGTGGATTGCCAGTACCTTGCAACGCTGTAATCAGAATCCAATACAGTTTTTTATGAATTGCTTTTAGCAGGAACAAGCTTTTTTATAATTAAAAGGAGCACAAAGTGGCAGATATTATTAAAATGTTAGAAACGGAAGAAATTGCGCGTTTGGGCAAAACCATTCCAAATTTCGCCCCAGGCGATACAGTAGTAGTTGGTGTAAACGTTGTGGAAGGTACACGTAAACGTGTGCAGGCTTATGAAGGTGTTGTGATTGCGATTCGCAATCGTGGCCTTAACTCATCATTCATCGTGCGTAAAATCTCATCCGGTGAAGGTGTAGAGCGCACATTCCAAACTTACTCACCATTAATCGCTTCTATCGAAGTGAAACGTCGTGGTGATGTACGTCGTGCAAAACTATATTACTTGCGTGAGCGTTCAGGTAAATCAGCACGTATTAAAGAAAAATTAGTCGCACGCGAAAAAGAAGTTATGGCGCCAGCCGAAAAAGTCTAAATTCAGTTAAATGAATTAGATTTAGCGGTTTTTTTTAGCAATATCAAAAGCTCCAAAACAATTAATACTGTTTTGGGGCTTTTTTATTTGCGTTAGTTTTCATATTTAAGTTAAATTAGTATCTGTAGAAATTAAACCTTTTAATGGCTCAATTCAATCAACAATATGCAGACCAATAATAAGCACCCACTGCAATATGATGCCGTTCTGACAGTGCCATTTGGTGCGGTAGGTATTGCCGTACAAGGCGTGCAAGTGGTGATTGAGTTGCTAACTGAAAAACATGAACCCAAGCCTGCACAGCAAAAAATGGCAGAGAAAGTTGCTTTGCAAATTGAGGCTTATTTTAGCAATGCTTACAATGATTTTAATTTGCCAATCGTTTACAAAGGTACACCTTTTCAGCGCCGCGTATGGCAAGCCGTTGGAGCGATTCCCTGTGGGCGAGTACTTACTTACGGCGAGATAGCAGAGCAGATTGGCAGCGGTCCACGTGCCGTTGCAAACGCATGTGGCGCTAATCATTTACCGTTGGTTATTCCCTGTCATCGTGTGGTATCTAAAAATGGTTTGGGTGGCTATATGCGCGGTAAGGCCGATGGTTTGAAAATTAAACAATGGCTGTTAAAGCATGAGGGTATTAGCCTTGAAAAGAGTAAACCATTGTGGCAGAAATAGATCAAGATAAAGCGCCAAGCGAACTCGATACATTTATTGATCATCTTTGGTTGGAAGATGGGTTATCTAAGAACACACTTGAAAGTTATCGCACAGATTTAAGCCAGTTTAGTATATGGTTGAGCAGCCAACAAAAGTATCTATTGCATGCCAAGCAAGCAGACATTCAGCATTATTTGGCATTTAAATTTCCCTCTAGCAAGCCGCGCAGTATTGGCCGATTGATTGCCAGTATGCGCCGATTTTATCGTTATAATTTGCGCGAAAACTTGATACAGACTGATCCAACCTTGCAGATTGAGTCTCCCAAATTGCCACGAAGTTTGCCCAAAAGCTTAAACGAGGAAGAGGTGACAGATTTATTGAATGCCCCTGATATTAATGAGCCGATTGGCATGCGCGATAGGGCAATGCTGGAGCTCTTGTATGCTAGTGGGTTAAGGGTTTCGGAGCTGGTAACCTTAAAAGTGAATGAAGTGAGCACGCAGGATGGAGTGGTGCGGGTAACTGGTAAGGGTAGTAAAACCCGGCTTGTGCCTATGGGGCAAGAGGCGGCAAGCTGGATAGATAAATACTTAAAATATGCACGGCCAGACATTTTGCAAAAAAAGTTATGTGATGCGCTATTTGTGACTAATCGTGCTGATATGATGTCGCGCCAAGCATTTTGGTATTTGATTAAACGTTATGCGCTGATGGCTGGTATTAATAAACCCATGAGCCCGCATGTATTGCGCCATGCTTTTGCCACACACTTGTTGAATCATGGTGCTGATTTACGCGTGGTACAGATGTTATTGGGGCATTCAGATATTTCGACCACGCAGATTTACACCCATGTGGCGCGGGAGCGCTTAAAGCAGCTACATAGCGTGCATCATCCAAGAGGCTAGCCTTAATAGAGTGGAGTCAAGAAACAAGTTATGTTTTTCTTTTTGCAAGCACAAAAGTATTAAGCCCATTAATAGTTAAGGCTAACTATATAAATAGCCCTGAAAATGGCAATAGCCAATATCAATTAAAAGATGATTAATTTAATCTTTTTCTCTTTTGATGATGATGCCCAATGCCTTTAACCCCGGCAGTATTGCTGGTTTTGCCACTTTTACTTTTGTACTTTGCGCGCCAAACTCGCAAAAAATTAATTGGCAAATATGCTCAGCAAGCGCTTCAACCAAATGAAAGCTGTGTTTGTTTAAAGTCTCCTGAATTCGCATCACAATTGCTCCGTAATCAATGGTGTCATTAATGGAGTCACTTTTACCAGCCGCTTTTAAATCGTAGCCAATTTCAATATCTAAAATAACTGTTTGCGGCACCATCCGTTCCCAAGCAGGCACGCCCAGCTTGGTTTTAACTTTTAGCTCAGAAATAAAAATGATGTCCATAGTATTTAATCTCAATTCTCATTCCGACGAAAGTCGGAATCCAGTAATATAATACCAATCATTATTGAATTAAAAAGTAAAACGCTAGATTTCAATTTTTGTTGGAATGGACGTTATGAAAGTTTTTATGAGTGAGTTAGGTTTTATTCCCGTTACACTAGTGCCCGTCTTATGGATGGTAGCTTCCTATTTAATTGGCTCTATTTCTTTCGGCATTATTTTAAGCAAATTATTTGGCCTGCCAGATCCACGTACAGTAGGTAGTGGCAATATTGGGGCGACCAATGTGGCGCGAAGCGGCAAAAAGTTACCGGCTATTTTAACGTTGCTCGGCGATGCATTTAAAGGCTGGCTGCCTGTTTGGTTGGCTTTGCAATCAGGTATGTTAATGTGGGTTATCGCTGCCGTCGGCTTGGCTGTATTTTTTGGGCATTTATTCCCCATTTTTCATCGTTTTAAAGGTGGAAAGGGCGTAGCAACTGCGTTAGGAATTATGCTGGCGATTTCAATAATGCTAGGTTTAGCGGCTTTAATCACATGGGTAATCGTATTCGCCATTTCACGTTACTCTTCACTAGCTGCAATTGTTGCCGCCGCCTTATCACCCTTGTACGCATGGGTTTTTTTGCCGTATAAGGATTACATCATCATGATGGTGTTTATTGCGCTCATGTTGATTTGGCGCCATAAAAGTAATATTCAAAAATTACTGGCAGGAACAGAATCAGGATTTGGTAAGAAATAAGCGAATACTTAAGGCGCTTGTAGCTCAGCTAAATCCCATCTTGGTTTTACGCTAACACTATAGTCTTGTTGCTCGCCGTTAGATTCCAGTTGGTCTGCATTTAATCGCATTGCACTTAATCTCATCGCCCCTGCAAACGCAATCATTGCGCCATTGTCGGTGCAAAACTCTAATCGCGGATAACTAACTGTGCATAATCGGCGTTTGGTCGCCGCATTTAAGCGCTCACGCAATCGGGAGTTGGCGCCCACGCCGCCAGAAACTACCAAATTATCCAAGCCCGTTTCACGCAAGGCTGCCATTGATTTTTCCATTAAGATTTCAGTGACTGCTTCTTGAAACTCCCACGCAATATCGGCCTTAGTGGCATCAGTAAGTGGCTGATTATTATTAGTCAAATTTAAAACGGCTGTTTTTAAACCGCTAAAACTAAAATTCAAGTCGCGGCTCGTTAACATGGGTCTAGGTAAAGTAAATTGTGCACTACCTTTAGAGGCCAGTTTTGCTAATGCTGGGCCGCCAGGATAGCCCAAGCCTAGCAATTTGGCTGTTTTATCAAAGGCTTCACCTGCCGCGTCATCTAAGGTGTCGCCCAATAACTGGTATAAGCCAATGCCATCAACACGCATAAGTTGGCTATGACCGCCTGAAACCAACAGTGCTACAAATGGAAATTGCGGCGGATTTTCTTCTAACAAGGGCGCCAACAAATGACCTTCTAAATGGTGCACGCCAACGCTAGGTACATTTAACGCAAAAGCCAGTGATTGCGCGATACTGGTGCCAACCAACAAGGCGCCAGCCAAACCAGGGCCTTGCGTATAGGCAATACCATCAATTTCGCTCAGTGTTTTTTTGGCTTGTTTTAAAACAGCTTCAGTCAAAGGTAAGGCGCGCTGAATATGATCGCGCGAGGCGAGCTCTGGTACTACACCACCAAACTCGGCGTGCATAGTCACTTGTGAATGTAACGCATGCGCTAATAAACCCTGGTGCGTATCGTAAAGCGCGACCCCTGTTTCGTCACAAGATGATTCAAAACCTAAAACCAACAAATGATAATTCCTAAGATGAGTGTAAAGAAAAAAAGTGAAATATGCCATTATCTTGCATCATTTGTAAGTTAAATGCACAAAATCATTGAACAAAAACAATTATACGATTAAAATAATAGACTTTTCTTGAGTTTCAAATAGATTCTCAAGTGTCATTTTTAAGCAATTGCCGATAAGAGAGAACGAATGTCTAGTGTACGTGTAAAAGAAAATGAGCCGTTCGACGTTGCATTACGCCGTTTTAAACGCCTAATTGAAAAAACAGGTTTGTTAAACGACCTCAGAGCACGCGAATTTTACGAAAAACCAACTTGGGAACGTAAACGTAAAGCAGCAGCGGCTGTTAAACGTCAGTATCGTCGTTTACGCAATCAAACATTGCCAGCAAAACTTTACTAAGTTATAAAAAGTGGCTGAAACAAATGTAGCGGACAATCAAACCGCTGATCCTGCATCAAATACAACAGCGACCGATGTTCCTGCATTTTTGCATATTGCTGATCGATTTATTGCGTTAGCCAATGAGCAAGCACAACAAAAAGATTTATCAACGGCAAGTGCAGGTTTTTTGTATGCGAATGCACGTTTTACCGCCTTCTTAGTGGCTTCCCAATGCGGTACTGCGGAAGCGCTTGAAGCTGAAAAAGCTGTTGCCATTGAGTATTTTGTAAATCAATACGCACAAGCACTTACCAGCAATATTTCTGACTACCAAAAAAACTTCGTACAGTACTTTAAATAAGTAATTCGCAAGTAAGCCGCTATGACCTTAAAGGCCCAAATTTCAGAAGACATGAAAACCGCTATGCGCGGTAAAGATAGCGCGCGTCTAAGTGCAATCCGCTTATTGCAATCTGCGATTAAACAGCGTGAAGTGGACGAGCGGATTGAGTTACAAGATGCTGATGTGATTACAGTCATTGAAAAAATGCTTAAACAGCGTCGCGATTCTATCACTGCTTTTGAATCTGCTAAAAGAAGCGATTTGGCTGATATTGAAAAGTTTGAAGTGACTGTGCTGCAAGCTTATATGCCAAAACAGCTAAGTGATGAAGAGCTTAATCAGATTATCACTCAAGTAATTGCCGATTCAGGAGCAACTGGCGCTAAGGATATGGGTAAAGTAGTTGGCTTGATTAGACCCTTGGTTGTTGGTGTGGCCGATATGGGCAAAGTTTCTGGATTGATTAAATCGCGCTTGAGTTAAGCGTAAACAAGCTGCAAAACTAAAGGAGCGAAAGCTCCTTTTTTGTTTTCTAAATTAAGTTAAAATCATTAAATTGTTTATCATCCAATTTTGGCAGCAATTACAATCGATGTTGCAGATACATTTTGATTCCTGACAGTTTTATTCAAGACCTACTCAACCGCGTCGATATTGTCGATGTGATTGATAAAAGCGTACCGCTTAAAAAAGCGGGTGCTAATTATTCTGCCTGTTGCCCATTTCACAACGAAAAATCTCCCAGCTTTACTGTAAGCCCAAGCAAACAGTTTTATCACTGCTTTGGCTGTGGTGCGCATGGCACGGCCATTGGATTCTTGATGGAATACGCGGGCTTAAGTTTTGTAGAAGCCATTCATGATTTGGCCAAAAATGTAGGCATGATTGTGCCGCAGCAGGACTCAACACCCGCTTCACGCGAGGCAGATGAGCAAAACAAAACTATTAAGCTAGGCTTACAAGAAACCTTGCAACAAGCTGCCAATTATTACAAAGCGGAATTAAAAAAATCAGACCGCGCGATTGATTATTTAAAAGGGCGTGGTTTAAGCGGTGTGATTGCGGCCAAATTCCAAATTGGTTACGCTCCTGCGGGTTGGCAGAACTTACAAGAAGTATTTTCGAATTACGAAAATGAAGCATTACAAACCGCAGGTTTGGTTGTTGAGAATGAGCAAGGTCGTCGTTACGACCGTTTTCGTGACCGTATTGTGTTCCCCATTCATGATCAAAAAGGTCAAGTAATTGGATTTGGTGGGCGCGTTATTAACCCAGAAGATACGCCCAAATATTACAACTCTCCTGAAACGCCCTTATTTCAAAAGGGCCATGAGTTGTACGGTTTATTTATGGCACGGCGCACGATTCGCGATGCAGGGCGTGTGCTGGTAGTTGAAGGTTATATGGATGTGGTGGCGCTGGCACAATACGGTATTGAGTATGCGGTAGCTGCTCTGGGTACGGCTACTACGCCGTTTCATATCACCAAACTAATGCGTCAAACCGATGAAATTGTATTTTGTTTTGACGGCGACAATGCAGGCCGCAATGCTGCCTGGCGAGCTGCTATTAATGCCCTACCTGCTTTAACTGATGGCTTAAAATTGCGCTTTTTATTTCTACCCAAAGAGCATGACCCGGATAGCTATGTGCGCGAATTTGGTAAAGAGAAATTTGAGCTGGAAATGCAAAATGCCATGCCGCTTTCGCAATATATTATTGCGCATTTAAGCGAGCAAAACCCGCTTAATTCGCAAGAGGATAAAGTGAAGTTTTTAAACGAAGCAGAGCCAATTTTACGGAAAATTGTAGCGCCAAGGTTTTCGTTGTTATTACGTAAGCGCGTTGCGGAAATGGCCGACGTAACGGATGCAGAAATGCAAAGTTTGTTGAAACTGCCAGCGTCCAACAAAGCCCCTGCCAAAGCTACGCAAAAACAATCACGCGCGCCGCTGTCTATTGAGAAACGCTTTGTATTGATGTTGATGATGCAGCCAAGTTTAGCTAAGCCTGAGCATCTCAATTTTGGGCTAGGATTTAGTGAGCAAGACATTTTATTGAAAGCGGTTGTGAATGCTGCACTACAGCAACCACAATCCAAGCCAGCGGCGTTATTACATACTATTGAGCCACAAATAGAATTGAGATTATTACGTGAGTTACAGCGTGAACTGCAGCTATTAGACGAAAGTTTAGACTTTAAGCTTGAATTTGCGGGTGCTTGTACCCAATTAGTGGAGGCGAGACAGCAAAAGCATGAAGGTGGTATGCTAGATACCTTAAAAGAGAAGCCATTAAGTGCTTTAACAAGCGAAGAACGTGAAATGCTGAAGAGTTTGACCGCAAAAAAATAGCCAGTTGGTGAAACAGTTAACCCAAAGTCTAGCCTCAAAATAGGACCCTAAAAAAAGTAGTTAAATTAGCCTGTTAGCTCATCAGCAAAACGCGTCATATCACAATACGGCATATTTTGCTTAAAATTCTGAGCTTTTTAAGGTATAATTTAGGGTTATTCGTCACGACCAATAAGTTTGATGGTGACGATGCGCCGAAATCATAGAAGTAGTCTCATAGAATAGGATCAGGCATGGCCAGACCAAAATCAGATAAAACATTAGAAAAAGAGCGCAATAAGCTGGCGGCAGAAGCTGCACTCGACCCAGTTGCGCAAGCGCTAGATGCAGAAGCGCGCCGTACCCGCTTAAAGTCTCTCATTATTTTAGGTAAAGAGCGCGGCTATTTAACCTATGCCGAAATCAATGACCATCTGCCCGATGATACTCAGGATTCTGAGCAAATTGATGGCATTATCGGTTTAATCAACGATATGGGTATTCAGGTGTACGAAGAGGCGCCTGATGCTGAAGTATTATTAATGTCTGATGCACCACCACCTGTTACCGATGAAGATGCGGTAGAAGAAGCAGAAGCGGCACTGGCTACAGTGGATTCTGAGTTTGGTCGTACCACCGACCCTGTACGTATGTATATGCGGGAAATGGGAACGGTAGATTTGCTGACACGTGAAGGCGAAATTGAAATCGCCAAACGTATTGAAGATGGCCTGAAGCACATGGTGCAGGCAATTGCTGCTTGCCCAACTACAATCGCCCAATTATTGGACATGGTGGACAAAGTTGAAAAAGACGAAATCAGTGTAGATGATTTAGTTGATGGCTTAATTGATACCGATATTGGTTTAGATGACGCCATGGCGGCAGAGGCAAGTGCCGAGGAGGATTTGGATGACGGCGAGGATGAAGATGGCGCCAAAGCAGCAGCCATTTCAGCTGAGGCCTTAGCCAAGCTAAAACAAGAAGTATTAAAACGCTTTGCGATTATTCGTAAAGCCAACATACAAATGAACATGATTCGTGAGCAAAAAGGCTCGCAAGATGCAGACTACAAAAAACTGCATGAAGCCATACTAGAAGAGCTAACCGCGTTCAGATTCTCAGCCAAACAAGTAGAAGCATTGTGTGAACAAGTGCGCGGTTTGGTTGATGAAGTTCGAGGCCATGAGCGTAAGGTGATGGATTTTTGTGTGGATAAATCGGGTATGCCACGCCCACACTTCATTAAAAGCTTTCCAGGTAATGAAATCAATTTAACTTGGTTGGATACTGAGTTAGGTTTTGATAAACCTTATATTGAAAAATTAACCCGTTACAGACACTCTATTATCGACCAGCAAGATCGTTTAATCGCTTTGCAAATTAAAGTTGGCATTCCGATTAAAGAGCTTAAAGAAATCAACAAGCAGATGACTACGGGGGAAGCGCGTGCGCGCCGTGCCAAACGTGAAATGATTGAAGCCAACTTGCGTTTGGTGATTTCGATTGCCAAAAAGTACACCAACCGTGGTTTGCAATTCTTGGATCTGATTCAAGAAGGCAATATTGGCTTGATGAAAGCAGTAGATAAGTTTGAATACCGTCGCGGTTACAAGTTTTCAACCTACGCAACATGGTGGATTCGCCAAGCGATTACCCGTTCAATTGCTGACCAAGCACGTACCATTCGTATCCCTGTGCACATGATTGAAACGATTAACAAAATGAATCGTATCAGCCGTCAGATTCTGCAAGAAACTGGCGTAGAGCCAGACCCAGCTTTGCTTGCTGAAAAAATGGAAATGCCAGAAGATAAGATTCGTAAAATCCTAAAAATCAGCAAAGAACCTATTTCAATGGAAACCCCAATTGGTGATGATGAAGATTCTCACCTCGGTGACTTTATTGAGGACAACACAACGCTAGCGCCAATGGATGCGGCTGTGTATGCCAGCCTGCGCGATGCAACGAGTGAAGTGCTTGAATCATTAACACCACGTGAAGCAAAAGTGCTGCGTATGCGCTTTGGTATTGAAATGAATACAGACCATACGCTAGAGGAAGTAGGCAAACAGTTTGATGTAACGCGTGAACGTATTCGCCAAATTGAAGCGAAAGCGTTGCGTAAACTACGTCATCCAACTCGCTCTGAAAGACTACGTAGCTTCTTAGAAACAGGTCAAGATTAATTCTAATTTGATAAAGCTTACGGCCCCCTAGCTTATGCTTGGTTAGAGCAGCGGACTCATAATCTATTCAAGAAGTTGTGTTTAGGTAATAAAGTATATATAAATCAATAACTTAGTTTTATAAAAAGTAGTAAAAATTGCTTCCACAGTGCTTCCACAGTTTTGTGGAAGTAAAGTTTCAAAAACCGTGGAAGCAAATTAAAGTTTAAGGCCCCTTAGCTCATGCTTGGTTAGAGCAGCGGACTCATATGTAAATGTGCCATACGATAGGAAACTGCGTATGGGATGGTGTCAAATTCGGTGAAACCTAACGGCAGCAATGCACAAGGCAATGCCGAGCGAAGCAACAAGTAAGAAATGCTTGTTGAACGTGTAGAGACTAGACGGCACCCACCTAAAGCAATCGTCATGATTGGTATGGTGAAGGCATAGTCCAGGGAGGCGGGAAACCGTCACAAACCAGAATCCGTTGGTACTGTGTTCGACTCACAGAGGGGCCACCAAAATAAAGCTACCTAGTGAGGGATCACTAGGTAGCTTTTTTATAGTTATTTTCCAAAATCCTAAACGAGAGTATAAATGAATTTTTTAACCATATTTAACGCGGTTAAAAAGCATTTAAACTGTAAAAAGTTTATGTTTAGAAATACTAGCTAGCAAAACACGATTGCTTAAATAGTCGTGTACTTGCCAATGATTCTTTTAGATTATCTCGAGGATTAAAATGGGGCTCACGTATAAACATATCTTCTATCAATTCACATTTAGCTTTACCTAGCTTGACAGATGCCTCAACGAAACAAGTGGGATTGTTTAAAATCATTTCTTCTACTGTCATTGCCACTAAGCTTCTTTCGTTGGGATGGCTAGGTTTTAATGCGACATTGATTAAGCGACTAAAGGATGCAATCGAACTACACTGATTGACTTGATTCAGATATTGCTTTTGCAATAACAATACATTTTGAGTATGGTTGTTTGCTGAAGCAATTGAGCTAATAAATAAACCAACCATCATACCGATGGCGCATACTTGTTGTAACAATTTAATTCTCCTAAAGCTTTTGGCTATCGATACACATAAATGGATAAAAATGTGCATGCGGATTAATTGAATTACATTGGTCTATTTGCCTAGACAAAAAGTTCCTTCAAATTAGTCCATACTAAAATATACGTCCTTTGTTTTTTTAATGGGTTGCTATTTTAGAACAAGAACTTAAAGGCAATAACTATAAAAGAACGCGATTATTTATTGAAGCTACTCATAATCCGTTGACACTGTGTTCGACTCACAGGGTGGCCACCAAAATAAAGGACTCGGAAAAATCTGGGCCCTTTTTTATTTTGAGTTGCGCATTGAGAATCGAGCATAATTGTCCTACTCGCCTTCTTATTTTTGCGAAAACTTTTTTAAAGTATGCTTTTTCCGCGAAGCATCCTATGACCAAAAAATTTTCTGTGGGTGGGCTGAATCCACGCTGCAAAAAGCTTCGCCTGTGCGCACCGTGGTAACGAGTAGGTCAGAATTCGCATCCCCGCCCCCTCAAAAAAGTCGAGGGATTTATTTTCTTTAAAGAAGACTTTTGCGTGCGACGTATGGGTAGGTTCTAAGTGTTCAGGTATATTATGCGCCTACCGGAATGGTTTTGAACTTTAAAATTTAGTGTTTTATTCCACTTCCACCAATAATTCATTACGCCTTAAAAAAGGTAATGTCCATGGTGGATTGTATCTGGCGAGTTCTGGGTTACTAAGCGTTTTAAAGTTTTTGCGCTTTATCCACTGATTGAGTTCAGCTAGTTTCATATTCATTTTTTCTTCATCCACCAACCCAGAAAATCGAACGACTGCGAATTTCTGTGCCGGCACAAGCTTGATCGATACTTGTGGGTTGTTTGGTTTTGGCAGTGTTTGCAGAGTGTATTGGCTAGGCATTACAAAATATACTCTCCAGCGATTATTGGATTTTTGCAATCCTACAGGCGCCGTCATTGAAATTTTCTCAGTTGATAGCTTAACAGCGACTGGAGCCGTCATGCTGATTTTTTCACTCTTACCGGATTGTGTTGTATTGTTTCCAAAGATAAAGTCAGCAATCAGTTTAAATCCTTTACTAAACGCCTCACTCATGTCGCCATCTACCAAGACTTCAGCGATTAATTTAGGCTCATATTGTCTAATTTCAAAAGATTGTTCTTTTTCTAAGAGTGTAAATTTTGGTTCTTCAATTGCCATAGTAGCATTTGAATACATGAGTAAAATAGTAGTCCATAATATCGCCGCAGGGCGCCATAATTGATTAATCCAGTTTAAGCTTTGCTTAGATATTGCCACCATACTATTTTATTCTACATCCATTATATAAAGTACCAATGTAAAGCATTCTCCATCATAAACGAATAAAGAAATTGTTTTAATTAAAGACGCAACATTATATTTTTATTTAGTCCACTCATAATTCTGGTGTCACAAACTTATACTAACTTAGCAGTGATTAAGTTAGTTAAGTATTCAATTAGTTTCCATGCAGGTATCTACAATCAATAAAATCTCAGTCACTTTTGTATTATTAGCACAGTTGTTGATGCTATTTACAAACGAGTTGTTGGCTGCAACTGCTCCAGCCGAAGCATTGCAACAACTTTCACAAGGTAATGCGATTGATTTAATTGTGGAGTACGATGACACCTTAATTGAGAAAACAGCAAAGGGGATGCGGAAGAAGATAGCCAATAAAATCGATGATGAAACTATCTTGCGTTATAAGTCAGATAAATTTCTTGATTTGAAAAATAAAGTAAATAAGTTGCTCATACGTAAAGATATTCAGCAACTTAAAGACTATAAACATATTCCAATGTCTTTAAAGCGATTTTATACCAAACAAGGGCTTGATGCATTTTTGGCTACTGCGGGTGTTAAAGCCGTATATTTAAATGAAAAAATGCATTTTGGATTGGCTCAAAGTCTGAATTTGATTAACCAACCAAGTGTTACAGCAGTTGGTAATGTCAATCCAGCATATTTGGGCAACGACGCTACTGTTGCTGTGATTGATTCAGGAATAGATATCAGCAATTCTGCATTCAGTCCCTGTACTGGGGTAAATACCCCCGCTACCTGCCGCATAGTAGCTTCAAATTCATTTGCAGCGGCACCAACAACCAATCATAGTCATGGCAATAATGTATCAGCAATTGTATTAGGCGTAGCACCTAGTGCAAAAATTGCAGCACTCAATGTGTTTGATAGCTCAAATGGAGCATTTGTATCTGACATTATTGCTGCTATTAACTGGTCTATTGATAATCGAACGTTGCTTAATATTGTGGCTATCAATATGAGTTTAGGTGGCTCTACAAAATACTCCTCAACATGTTCGAATGATTGGTCTACTAAACCAATTGCCGACGCAAAAGATGCGGGAATTAGTATTGTTGTCGCTTCTGGCAACTCTACATTCACAGATGGGTTAACAAGCCCTGCTTGCGCGCCAGAGGCTATTTCTGTTGGTGCAGTTTATGATTCAAATGTTGGCTCGCAGACATGGGCTACTTCACCTAGTTGCTCAGATAGCACAACAGCCGCAGATAAGGTCACTTGTTTTTCTAACAGCGCAAGCTACTTAACAATGCTGGCACCTGGCGCTTATATTACTGCAGCTGGGGTGACTTACGCTGGCACTTCGGAAGCAGCTCCGCATGTTGCCGGAGCTGTAGCGGTTTTAAGGGCAGCGTTTCCTAATGAAACGCTTGCCCAAACTCAATCACGCCTAACAAGCACCGGTGTGACGGTGATTGATACCAGAAACAGTATTGCTAAGCCACGTTTAAACTTAGTTGCCGCCGCTAGGCCTGCTAATGACACTTTTCTAAATCGAACTAGCTTAAGTGGAGCTTCAGGAAGTACTAGCGGAAATACTTTATTAGGTACCAAAGAAAATGGAGAGCCTAATCATGCAAATAATATTGGTGGCAGTTCAATATGGTGGGCATGGACAGCACCATCGTCTGGTCAGGTGACTCTAAGCACGAGAAGTAGTTTTGATACCTTGCTTGCTGTATATACTGGTTCAAGCGTAAATGCATTAAGCAAAAAGTCAGCAAATGATAACAACGGAGGCATCAACACTAGCAACTTAGTTTTTCAGGCTGTGGCAGGCACACAGTATCAATTTGCTGTGGATGGGGCAAACAACCTTGAAGGAGCAGTTGATTTAAATTGGAGTTTAAATACTACTGCACAAGCAAATCTATCCTCTAGTATATCTGGCCCAACAAATATTAGCTTAGGTAACACGAGTAGTTATACGCTGAATGTAAATAATGCTGGACCACAATCAGCCTCCAACGTTAGGGCGACTCTAATAATTCCTGTTGGTGCTAGCTTTATATCCGCACCCAGTGATTGTTCATCAAATAGCAATATTGTCACTTGCTCAGTTGATTTCTTAACGAGTGGTGCTACACAGTCTTTCATCATTGAACTTACTTGGAATAGCCTAGCTGCGAGTACGTCTATTTCATCTAGTGTAACCTCTGATTTACCTGATAGCACTGTATCAAATAACGACAGTAACCTTGCAATAGCAATTGACGAAAATCAAAACAATGCAGACGTACCTACACTTTCTGAGTGGGGTATGTTACTGATGGCAACTATTCTTATGTTGCTTAGCTTACGTTCAAGGCGGTTGATTTAAGAGCTTTTGAAGTTATATCGAATAAGGCGATGTGTACCAGCTCATTTTTGGATCTGTGTTTGTTTAACTTTCAGCTACAGATTTTTTATCAAATCCGTTGTAATAGTTGGTAATTTATATTCGGATTCAAAGAATGTAATTATTTAGAAAAATTAAGTCTTATAAGCAATATAATGTTTTAATCAAAACCTTTCTGGTCCGCTGGTGGTGGTTTTGAAAACCGTTACCCTTAAACATCCTCACAGCCGCATGGTGCGGCCAAGTTAGTCCCACTATCTGTTTCAACCCCTACTGCAACTAACTCTAACGGCATGTTTTTAATCAGTATGTTGAATTGAATTAATAAATGACCCATTAAAAATTCAATAACGCATTGAATAAAATGTTTAACATGTATAGTTATTGAATCAAAATTTAATGCATAAAACTATACTTTTTGGCTCGAACAAGCATGCACACCAACGATTGGATGTCACACGCTGTAAAGAAAACACAATTTCTTGCATAGTTTTACCGACCTCATCTGCTTGGGTTGTGCCTTCGGCAGTTTTGCTTGTAATTCATTTCTGGAGATATGATTATAAATATTAAAAATTTCACTTAAACGTCATAAACATAACTTAAAGTGAAGTTTTAGCATACCTTGAATGTGTACTTAGTGTATTAAAATAATGATGAATTTAACCCCTTAAACAATAAATCATCAATGAGCTCACACATCTCTATTAATTCCATTTCTTACCAAAGCCCCACAGTTAGAACGTTAATGCGCTATGTGCGGCCCTCACTCGAAGACGTACCTTGCTTGACCGTTCTGGATTTTTTTCAAAAAAATCACAATGTGTTTGCTCTACCAATAGTAAATTCTGATGGGAAGCCATTAGGGATAGTGGATCGTCAAACTTTCGTTGAGACATTTATTAAACCTTTTGGTCGAGAGTTATATGCAAAACGTAAAATCTCTGATTTTATGGTCGCAAACACAATTATGGTCGATATGGATACAAGCATAGATGATGTTTCCAAAATCATCATAGACGCTGGAATGCAACACATGATGATTGGTTTCATCATCACCGAAAATGGACGTTATGTCGGTATAGCAAATGGGCATGACTTACTTAATGAGATTATGCATATTAAACAAGATGGTTTATTTTATCTCGCTCATTTCGACCAACTGACTAATCTTCCAAATAGATTGTTATTTATGGATAGGTTATCAAAAGCAGTTAGCGATGCAAATAGAAAGAAATCATCAATAGGCCTATTGTTTATAGATTTAGACAATTTTAAAAACTTCAATGATTCTATGGGGCATGGGTTTGGAGATCAAATACTAATTGCTGTTGCTAATCGTTTTTTAAATTGTGCGAGAGAGATGGATACAGTTGCCCGACTTTCTGGGGATGAGTTTGTGATGATTATTGAGGATGTCAAAAACGATCAGTCTTTAGATATTTTATGCAACCGAATTTTAGAGAGTATGAAGTTGCCTTTGGAAATCATGGGACGCAATATATTTATTACGGTAAGTATTGGCACCTCAACATTTCCAAGAGATGCAATTGATCCTAGTGAATTGATACTAAAAGCCGATGCTGCAATGTATGAGGCTAAGCGTGGTGGTCGCAATGCATATAATCATTTCAAAGCAGGCATGCGTCTTTACTCAATGGATAATATGTTGTTAGAGAACGATCTGCGATATGCATTAGAGCGCAAAGAATTTACATTATTTTACCAGCCACAGATATCAGTTGATACGGGTGAAATTATTGGAATGGAAGCTCTTATTCGTTGGAATCATCCTGAACGTGGCATGCTTACACCAACACACTTTATCCGGATTGCCGAAAAGACTGGATTAATCATTCAAATTGGCAAGTGGGTTATAAGAGAAGCTTGTAGCCAACACCAAAAGTGGATTTGTGATGGATTCAAACCATTAAGAATGTCAGTAAATATCTCGCCTTTGCAGTTTTACCAAACGAGTTTTAGTAATGATATTAGATTAACTTTAAACGAAACTGGAATGGATCCATCATATTTAGAGCTTGAACTTACTGAAGGTATGTTTATGCATAATATTGAAAATGTAATAAATGTACTAAATGATCTTCACGATTTAGGCGTTTTATTGGCAATTGATGATTTTGGCGCTGGCTATTCAAATCTTGGTTATCTCAAACGATTTCCAATTAATCGATTAAAAATAGATCAATCATTTATCAGAGGAATTGACACTGAAGCCACAAATATGGAAATTGTCCGAACAATTTCAACTCTTGCAAAAGCAATGTCTTTAGAATTGGTTGCTGAGGGTGTTGAAACAGTTGATGAAATGAACATCGTAGAGTCATGTGGATGTGACTTAGTGCAAGGATATAAGTTTTCAAAACCCCTGCCCTCAGCTGAATTTCAGCCTTGGCGGATCGAATATGAAGCAACAAAAATGATACTTCATATTCGGCAATTTAATTTATTAGATCATTAAACTAACTTATTTTTGGTAGTTTCATCATTCCATAGTAGTCAATTTTAATCGAACCCATTTTTAATGGGTCAGCTTTTACCGCACTTAATAAGTATATCCCTATTTTGTGGGGAACAAAAATTAACAATTCACAAATTTGTCACACAATTGTTTCCATCATGGACCTATACTCATTCATTAAATATTTCACGGAAAAGTAAATCATAAAAATTAAAGCTCCAGATAAGTATCATATAAAATCAGTAGGTTACTTGAGTGAAGCCGAAAAAGAATGGCTTTTAAGCAGAATGCGCGGTAAGTTAATACGTAAATGGGGAAAACCAAAAATTTGATGCCTTGGAGGTGCTAGGCATTCAACTTGAAGCCTAAGCTGTAGAGTTTGTCGATTGGCGTAAAAAATGAATTAAATTATAAAGATAGGGGAAAAACAGGAAGATAAAGTAAATCTAAATGTGATACTTTTTTTAAAACGATCGTGGTGCCTAATATCCGCTTTGGACCGAAAATTGACGATTTTTTCAAAACAGATTTTGCATAATTATCTTTACTAAAACGCGGCTGCAAGATTTAACAAATTTAAATAATGTTTTATCAATTGCGATACACTGATTGTTTTTCTTGAATAAAATAAGCGTTTGTGCGTAAGTTATTATCTCCAGTTTTACTAAAAAGCTAGCGTTTATATTGAGTTAGGTACTTAACTAGACTATGAAAAAAGCATATTATATTGACTACCCACAACAACATGTTGAGGGGCAGGCACATACTTATCAGTGTGTTTATTGCAAGGTGGTAACCACTAAAATTAACGGTAGCCTACAAGGGCATTTGCCTTCATGCGCTTATCGATTGAAATATGAGCAGGCGGGTTATGAAAAGGATGATTGTTCAAATTCAGCCGGTTATCCAAGTGCGGATGATTTTGATTGATTTAAATTCGCGCTTGAACCTTGATGGCAAGTTGAATAGTTTTTAAACGCATATAAATTGGGTGCCAGCGTTGCAAGTGCCGCTTAAAGCGACTTATGCGAAGGCCAAGCATCAAGTTACAATCAATTTGCTTAAACATGTTTTGCAACAAGCACCTATAATGGCCATTTCATAGAAGCCTTTGCAGGGATAAGCCAATATTGATGATATAGAACATAACGCCAGCGCTAAAATGCGGCTATATAAAGCAAAAGATGCCCCAGGATTAGATTCGCATCATCATTAATTTTTTTAAAATTTGACTTTAATATGACAAATTAGGTACCTTTTTATATAGTCTTTTCGGACTATATGAGCGTATTCCTATTCATATTGGCGCAATCTACGTCATGCACAATTTGATTTTATTGCATGGTATCGAAGCAATTAAAAAGGTAGAGCAAGTGAATGTTTTTGTTGAATATATCGCACGATTTAATCGATACTTATCACAATTTCTTTCCAATCATTTTTTTGGTAGATATTATCTATTGAAAAATTTCCCTAAGCCGTTTTTATATAGTCAACTTTCTTTACAAGCGCCAGCTCAAGCGTTTATTACTGATACCAATTTTACTCATCACAATGGTTCTACTGATGGTCATAACGACCAACGCGTCGTTACAAGGCCTTTGCGTGTGATGATGTTGGGTCTTCGCGGTTTTCCCGATGTACAGGGCGGTATTGAAACGCATGTTGAACATCTAGCGCCATTGCTAGTGAATTTAGGGTGTGATTTAGAAGTAGTTGTGCGCACACACTGTCAAAAACCGAGCGCTGGTAAAATATGGCGTGGCATAAAATTTACCAAACTTTGGTCGCCTAAATCTAAAGTACTAGAGACGCTTGTGCATACTTTTTTTGGTGTGCTGTACGCGGCGATTAAACGTCCTGATATTTTGCATATTCACGCGGTTGGCCCAGCATTGATGACGCCTTTAGCGCGTTTGCTGGGTCTGCGGGTAGTAGTAACGCATCATGGTCAGGACTATAACCGTCAAAAATGGGGTTATGTGGCACGCAAGGTATTATTGTTGGGCGAGTGGTTTGGCATGCGATTTTCACATGCGCGTATTGTGATATCAGATGTAATTCGCGACATGGTTGCGCGCAAATATGCAGTGCAATCTGAGTTGATTCACAACGGTGTGGTATTGCCAACTTTGGATGCATCAGAAGATTACTTAATGCAATTTGGACTTCAAAAAAACCGTTACATTTTATTGGTCAGCCGTTTAGTTCCAGAAAAACGCCATTTAGATTTGATTGAAGCCTTTAATCAGGCTAGTTTAAACGGTTTTAAATTAGCGCTAGTGGGTAATTCGGATCATCCAGATGCTTATGTGCATTCATTGTATGAGGCGGCAAAAGCTAACCCTAATATTGTGTTTACGGGTTTTCAAAAAGGTGAAACATTGCGCAGTTTGTATACGCATGCGGCCTTATTTGTATTGCCGTCATCGCATGAAGGTTTGTCTATATCGTTACTGGAAGCTTTAAGCTATGGTTTGCCCGTTATTGCGAGTGATATTCCAGCTAATATTGAAGTTGGTTTGAATCCGAGCGATTATTTTGAGTTGGGTAATACGGAGCAACTTAAAGAAATCTTGCGGAAACAAGCAAAGAAAACTGTTTCCCCAGAAAATAAAATGCATGTACGTTCTTGGATTAACAGCCATTACAATTGGAAAAATATTGCTGAAAAAACCATTATTGCATACCATAGCGCTTTAAAATTTTAATCTACAACGTTTTTAGTTATACGCCGTTCCCTATAATCCTCATATCTTTACACATCAATGTCATATTCATGAACTACTCTGAAGTTCATTATGGCCACATTGGCTAACTAGAAGATCACTTTAAAATGCTTAGATTTCAGCAGAAACTCAGTTTTAGTAAATCGTTGACGATTAACCAAATGATAAAAATTCTGGTCGATCCAGTATTGATAATTTTCATGTTATTCGGCTTGATTCTGCTAATTGAGGGCCGATTAAGTTCGCATTATATTGTGTTGTCAATTATGGTGTTTGCGCTGAGTTTTCCTGGATCTTGGCATAACCAAGGCAATTTTGTTAAAGACATGCTGGCGACCTTAAGCCAATGGTTTTTGATTGTAGGTATCTTATTATTTTTTGGATACGCCACTAAATATTTGCCTATATTCTCATCGCAAGTTTTAATGGCTTGGGTATTGATTACGCCGCTGGTATTGGTGTTGACGCATAGGATAATGCGCCATTATTTAATGAGTAATCATTATTTAGCGTACATAAAAAAAACCGCGGTAATTGTTGGACGCAATGAATTGTGTCATCAGTTACATTCACGTATTGAGGGAAATAGGCAGCTATCCATTGAAATTAAAGGTTATTTTGATGATTTGACTGTTGGCAACCCCAAAGTTAAGGTTGGCAACCAGCTTTTAGATGGACATATGTTTAGGCCTATGAACGAGATTGCAGACTATGTAAAACGGCATGCCATAGACCTGATTTACATCACTCTGCCGCCTTCTATGCATGTGCAAATGATGGCTTTATTGGATGATTTAAAAGACACCACTGCCTCTATTTACTTTGTACCCGATTTTTTTATGGTAGATTTGATTCAAGGCAGAATAGATGAAATTGATGGCATGCCCGTGGTGGCTATGTGCGAAACACCGTTCACGTCTTTTAATGGTATGGTTAAGCGTATTAGCGATATTGTGATTTCTGGAGTTTTGCTACTGTTGCTTTTACCATTGTTAGTTATTGTTGCCGTGGGTGTTAAGTTAAGTTCTAAAGGTCCCGTTTTATTTAAACAGCGCCGTTATGGTTTAGATGGTCAAGAAATCATCGTCTATAAATTTAGATCGATGAAAGTGATGGAAGACGGTGCAACTGTAATGCAAGCGACATTAAATGATAAAAGAGTGACGGCGTTTGGGAAGATTATTCGTAAAACATCACTGGATGAATTGCCACAATTTATCAATGTGTTGCAAGGCAGAATGAGCGTGGTAGGACCGCGCCCCCATGCGGTTACGCATAACGAAATGTATCGCAAATTAATCAAAGGTTATATGATTCGTCACAAAGTAAAGCCTGGTATTACTGGTTGGGCACAAGTGAATGGTTGCAGAGGTGAAACCAAAACCGTTGAAAATATGAAAGAACGTATTGAATACGATTTAGAATACCTAAAAAAATGGTCACTAGCCTTGGATCTTCGGATTATTTTAAAAACAATCTTGTTGGTTTTTAAAGATTCAAAAGCCTATTAAAGTGCAGAGATATATACATGCGCTTCGGCTGGCAGTTACTTTGAGTCAGTACTCTCATCCTGTAACCGACGAAGGCTTTGCTCCTCAATGCTATACATGCCGCTATTATTGGATCGCAAACTTTAGAAGGTGCCAACACTAATACCTTCTTGATTACATAAGTCCGCAATCGTAAATCCTGCCGCTTGGATTGCAATTGCAAAAGGGAAGCAGGTCAATCTTATTTTGAGAAAAAATTGTGGGCTAGTATATTGTGAAAATATCCTATAGCCCATTCGGGCTAATATGAGCTGATAAGACAGTAGATGTCATAAAATATTAATATCACTAACAAACAATAGCTATAATATCTAAAAATAGATTATACCATTTTGATTGGGTGCTAAAACGCCATCTCACTCTCTAGGAGTAACACAAATGAATTTTCGTAAACTAGTTCTTGCCTGTGCTTTATCGCTTTCGGCAGCTGTTTCAGTTGCCGAAGAAACCCCATTTATCGGCGCATCGAACCCTTCAATCAGCAGCCTTTATGCGGCTACAACGGCTGAAGTTATTTTAACTTTCTTATCAAAACAAGCTTTTTTTTCTACAGATGTTAGCGTGCTAGGTTCACCTACTGCTTTGTTTAATAATCAAACGGCTGTTGCGGGTACTACATACTCACTAGGTAGTTTTCAAAAGGGTGCCGAAATTGTATTTAGTTTTTTTGTTAACAACACAGGAGACACCTTTTTAAGCGGCGCTGCTAATAATAACGCCGACAAAACCGCGCACACGGCTTATCAACAAGAGGGTAATTCTGTATTAGTTGGTTTTGAAGATATCGTTTTAGGTGGCGACAAAGATTACAACGATGTTGTTTTAAGTGTGAGTAATGCATCCATTTTACCAATTTTAGAAATTCCAGAGCCTGAAATTGTGAGTATGTTGGCAACTGGCTTAATTTTGTTGGGTTTTTCAAGCCGTAAAAAGTCTTAATATTGATGGTTTAAAAAA
>CAMCVF010000004.1 GCA_945881735.1 Methylotenera oryzisoli | reverse complement strand
CGATATGGTTGGCTCGACCGTCTCATCTATCTTATCAAGTCCTATTGAATGCAATTGAAAATCAGAGTGTGAATCATTAAAATATGAGTTGAAAAAATTCGAGTATTTATAGGCTTTTTTCATAAATGTACCCTTTTAAGATTTAAATTTCGTTTACTGCAACTCATCGTTAATTTTTAATATTCTATCAATCCTAAAAGCTATATCACCTTGTTGGCAGATTGATCGCTTGATGTAGATTCCTTCCAGCTCAAGTTTGGTGTTAATGGCAAACTTATTATTTAGAATCCCAACCAAGGCAAAAACTTTGCCTTCATTTGTTTTAATCAAAGGACAAATGACGCCCCCGTCAATTACATTCCCAATCAGGCTATTCAAATTATCTTCTTCAGCAAACGCAAACGAAATTGATAGGTAAGCTAACAATATAATTTTTGAAATGCAGTAACGCATATTACCCTTTAAAAATAACTTGCTACTTACCCTACTTAAGTGACTTAAAATTGGTTTAGTTAAATAGCTTTTTTTCTTGAGCAGTTGCCATGAATGCAGTAAAAACTATTTTTTCTCTTCAGGGAATCCCCCCAAGAAGTCACAAACAACTTAGTCAAAACGTTTGTGCTTCAGGTCATTTGCGATCAGCCCATCAACTTTGATTTCAGAAGGTAAGTTGAAGTATATGTTGTCTTTTAACGACATTGATTTCTCTTCAAAATCGACTTCTTGATCGCTTGCATCACTATTAATATTTTATTCATTTTAGATTTTATTGCTTTCATTCCAGTTACGCAAGGTGGCAGCAGGGCAGCTAAATACTCGTATTTGGAAAGTGACTAATAAAAACCCTTCTACAATATATTTTTGTAGGGCAAATTTCTCGCAAGATCGGTTACTGCTGAGTAAAAAGATTCTTACATATAGCGCTTCGCTCACGCAGGTATACATTTAGCTGGCGCTCAATTAGGGTATGCGTGGAAGAGTTTTTATCTGACATTAACTAAGTCCTTAACGTTAGAAACAGCATACTATCTAAGTTAAAAACCAGCAACGGTGTGTAGTGGGTGTGTAGTGGTATTTTGGACGAAAAAAAGGGCTACACTCTCACGTAACCCCTTGTTTCTACTACGGAATTTGGTAGGGCGTGCGGGGATCGAACCCACGACAAACGGATTAAAAGTGTCGAGGCTCTGTTCTAGAGCGCACTACCCTTGAGTCAAAAAATGGTATTGATTGAACCGTGCTAAAAAGTGTCAAAAGTTTTTACGCTACTAGCGATGGATTTTAAAAACTAAAAGCTTATAAATCAGTTGATGTAAACTAGCCAAAATATTTTTTGGGCTAATCCAACCATGAAAACAAAAGAAGTTCTAGAGCATCTCAAACTCAATGAAAGTAATTTGTTTTCCATACACTACTCGTGTCAAAGCCTTGGGGACAACAATGAAGGATTATCACCCCGAATAACATCTATTGCTGTCCTTCATTTAGCGAGCTCAAGTATGCATAGCTTTTCGATTCATTTAGTTGCGGAGATTAAAAATGTTCCAAAAAACTCAATTGCAACTAAGTATGATGAGCTAGAAAAGGAAATGCTTATAAATTTTTATGATTTTGTTCGCTCTCACCAAGACTCTTTATGGCTTCACTGGAACATGTCTAATATTAATTTTGGGTTTGAAGCTATTGAACACAGACATAAGGTTTTAACTGGGCAAGATGCTCCTAAAATTCCAGACTCTAAAAGATTTAATCTCTCAAGTCTAATTCTAGGTATCTATGGTCAAAATTGTGTAGAAAATCCAAGAATGTTGAATTTAATGAAATTGAACGGGGGTGTTCATCGAGACTTGCTATCAGGCACCGAGGAAGTGGAAGCGTTTAAGCAAAAGGAGTATGTAAAACTTCACAAATCAACAATGTGTAAAGTTTATTGGTTTCAAAGCATCTATTACAAGCTCATTAAGAAAAAAATAAAAACAACACGTACAAATATTGGAAACAGAGTTAGTGAGTTTCTCGAAAAGCCTGAAATAAAATTTTTAGGGTTTGTAAGTGTAATTTATTCACTTTACCAACTAGGCTCATCCGTATTTTAGCCGTTAAAAACTGACTAAAGATCCATTTGTTTATAGTGATCTGGTAGTAAGTGACTAATTTGACCTGCTGAACACACTGAAAGTCCTAATCCATTAATAATTTCAATATTCTCTTTGCCTAAATTATCAGTGGTTAAAAAATAATTGCACTTATTAACTATTGCTGTTGCAACGTGAATAGCGTCCATAGCCTTAAGTGATGTTCCATGTGTCCACACTAGGTCTCGTGCTTTTTCAACAACCAGTGGAGTTGGTTGCACTGGTAAAACACCAGATCTCCCAGACATAACCATTCCATGAAACAATCTTTTTACCTCATCTGTTCTTATAGCCTGCTCTGTTTTAAATTTTGACTTGTCTTTAACATGCGTGCACTCAGAGAGAGTTAAAATTGAGGTCAGGACAACTAGCTCCTTTTTTCTTGCCGCATCTAATAATTTTTTACAGTAAAAAATATGATCTGTTCTGCCTGACTCAGTGTGTAAGTTAAGGGATGTTTTTGCCAAATCGATAAAACAACAACTATCAAAATAAACACGAATATCAATTGTCATCTTGACGCCGTTTCGCAATAAACTCAGCAGCAGTTAAATCTCCAGTTATACTAGGATCACACCCAAAGAACTTTTGATAATCATTATCTGAGAAATCGGGCGCAGTCTCAAATTGATTCGCCATAGTTAATTCATGTTTCTCAGTTATTCTATTAAGTTTTATTATCCCAGTAACAGTTACCAACGAATCTCTTTTTTGAAACAACTTTGAAACGTTATCGTAATCGTCATCCTTATAAATGCACTTCACCAAATCGTCTGTAACTAGCTCCCTTATGTAGATATATGGTGGCACAGCACCCTTATTCCACTCATAGGTATATCCCATAATAGAACCAGAATATGTTAACTCCGTATCAATTGCCTGAGCCATCTCCTCAAGATCTTTACGGTTGACGTAGTTCCAATCAACTTTTGATGTTTCTGCATCAAATATACCTATACCAATTTTTTCGTCAGCATCAAGTTGCTCTCGAAGTTTTGAGAAGCGTTCTATAGTTTTGTAAGAAAGTTGATGAGGCAAATCAGCAGTTTTCTGAATGCTCAAGTTAATAAGGTCATATAGCCCATTATTAAACTCAAAAACAACATCACTACCAACTATCAATGGATACTCCGCGGTAGATATAACTGAGCCATTTTTAAAATTTGAAGCTAACCACAAGCCTGCAGAATCACTAAATCCGAAATCAGCAATTAGTGAGCGCAAAAATAACTCTATATTCTCTGTCTGCTTACTAAGCTTCCCTAGCGGAATTCCTTCACGCCCAGGGTTTAATTTGAATTTAATTTTTAAAGTAGCCATTTTAGTATATGGGTTATGCACTTATATGACGTCATGTTTGATCATTTAATCACGATTTAATTCCAACAATAAAGCTATTTTTACTTATCAAACTACACTCCAACCAACCCATCCCAGCTAGTCGTGTAATTGGGGCTCTTATTACCCTGCTTCATTTTCCACGGTCTAGCAAAACCTTCACTGGCTAACCTAATCGACTCACGCCCCATCTTACTGTTTATTTGGTCGATGGTGCTCATGAGACTTGTACGTCGACTGGTTGATTGCCCTGACGCAAACATATCAAACTGCGCTCTAGTTCTTGGGATTAAGTCACCCAAGCTTACTCCAGCCTTAGCGTAATTTTAGTCGCGCTTGTAGAGGTTGATGCCCGTACTGCGACTTTTGCAACTGCCTGGTGCCAATACACCCTACCACCATTAGTTTAAGCCAAAAACACAGTTGATTGTTCTAGAACTGCCATTCATGTAAAATAGATTTTATTTGATACTAATTAATTTAAATTTGTAGTTTATTATTAATAATAAACAATATTTTATATAATAAAAAATCTTAAGAAGAAAAGACTAATTTACATGAAAATTGAACAAAGACTAAAGCTAGCACTAGCAAAACTGAAAGACGATGTGTTTTTACGTCAGGAGTTTGATCGTTATGCCAGCAAAGCCTGTGTAGCAAAAGGGTTAAAATCGCTTACCCAAGAAGGTGTTTTAGTGAAGCTAGGCAGAGGCGTTTATGCAAAAGGCAAAACAAGCGCACTTAGTGGAAAGCCAATTCCATTAAGGCCTGTTGAAGTGCTAGCACCCCAAGCGCTTAAAAAAATGGGGGTGCAAGTGCGTGCAAGCAAGTCAGCTATTGCTTACAACAGTGGTTCAACAACGCAAATTCCAGCTGGCCTTGTGATTAGCGTTGGCAATAGCAGAGTGACCCGCCAAATTGGATTTGGCAATCAGAAAGTGATTTATGAAAAAGATAAGCGCAACGCAGCTTAATATTATTGATGCTATCGTCGCTGAATATGATATTGGCGGATTAAATGCATCCATTTTAGAAAAAGATATTCATGTCACTGATGCGCTATCAGCAATCACGCAAATCCAAGATCCGAACGTTAATCTCGTATTCTGCGGTGGAACGAGCCTATCAAAAGCATTTGGTGTCATAGAAAGAATGTCAGAAGATATCGATTTAAAGATTGATATTGCTCCACTGTCTGAAATGGCAACATCTGCCAGAAAAACCTACTTAAGTCAGTACAAAGAGAAGATCAGAACCGCATTAGTTCAAGCTGGCTTCCATGAAAATCTAGAAATGGCTGAAGCCAGTAATCTCAACCAACTATTCTCAATGGAATGGTCATACTATAGTGAATACGAGGGCACATTAAGTTTAAGACCTCATTTAAAAATTGAAGTGAAGACCTGCCAAATTACATGCCCAACTGAAGATAAAGCGGTTGGCTATTTAATCAACAGGCTCATTAAAGCTGACGATAAAGAACTTATCGCTCACTGCCAAGCAATTGAAGAAACATTGGCTGAAAAGGTTATTTCATTTCTGCGGCGTTTAGACAGAGTCAACAGCCTAGGTGAAGACTGGGACGGTGCATTAGTAAGGCACATCTATGATGTTTATTGCATCACATCCGCAGACCCCACTATTGTTGAGAAAAGCAAAATATGTTTTCCAGATATTATGCAAAATGACGCTGAAACTTACGGCAGTCAGCAAGAAGATTTTGGTGTTAACCCAACTGCAATCTTATTGAAAACTTTAGCTGAAGCTGAAAAAAATACATCCTTAGCTAAAGATTATGAAGATAAATTATTACCTTTGATCTTTGGGGATGTGAAACCAAGCTTTGAAGATGCATTTGCTAACTTCAAAGTGGTCGCATCAACTCTTTTGATTAATTAAAATGGCACTTACAAGAGATTTTAAAGATACCATCGCAGAGCGAGTTAATCGCGATGCGCAATTCGCTCAAGCGTTATTAGACGAAGCGGCTATTTTTGGTGCGGTACGTACACGTTTAAATGTTGGTATCGAAGCGCATTCAGTAAAGCTACCACGCCCTAAACAAAAAGCTGCTCTAGTTTCTGCCGCAGCTTGAGCGTCAATTCTTTTGACAGTCTGTTTCTAAAAAATCGGGATTCCAGACAATTCTGAATTGTCGGGATTCACGACAAGTGTAATTAAGAAGGATTCTATCGCCAACACTAGGCATGCTTAAACAGCTGATCCTACGAAAGCTGCTACATGTGTAGCAGCTTTCGTCATCAAACTAGGCTAGTGCGTTAAATTAGGTCGAAGTTAGTGGCGATAAAGATGGGTTTGTTATCGCCCTGCTTGGTGCAGATCTTAGTTGGCAACGTCCACTCCTCCACTACCCCATGTTCTGGGTCATTGATTAAGATTAACAGTTGCTGTTTGATGCCAGAGTATATGCAAATGCCATCGACAGCTTGCTTCTGTTTGGTCATAGGGTTGTAATGCTTGATCCAAGAGGCCAAGACTTCTGGCTCATCTTGCATCTTGGCTTCATACAGCTCTTTTGACCACTTAAGCTGTTCTGGTGTAGCTGCTGATTTGTCCCATCTGGCGTATTCATATAAATCCACGACATATTTGGCATATGGCTTATTCACTTCAACGGTGCAGTTATAGATGGCGAAATGGAAAAGGCTTTTTCCATAGGGATGGCCGAACTTCTCATTTGTAAATGCACGTACTACGATTTCTCTACTACTCATATCTATTCTCCTTGTTTTAAGTTGCTGGTTGCTTGGTTACAGGAGAAGTCGCAGAAGGCCAAAAAGAAGTTGCTGTTGCGTGAGTTGCTAGAGAGTTATCCATTTGCACTCAGTTGCAACTAACTCACTCAACTCGTTTTTCTTATTCAGCGACTTCTTTAGTGACTAACTCATACAGCGACCAAAGCAACTCACAAAAATATTTATCTCTTTAAAACTGAAAGTAGAATTTTTCTGGGTTTTTTGAGGTGTTTTGAGTGGATCAATTTAACCAAAATGACTATCTGGGGCAGATTTCGGTTGTCCATCTCGGCGAAGTGACATTAACTTTATGTGTGCCCATATAAGGCTAATTTATGGTCTTTTGAAGGAATGGACAAGTAACAAGTTTCCAAAACATCGAGTACTATCAACCGATATTTTTTATAATCAAACTAATAGAAGAAATCAGCTTAAGAAAAGAGGATATTATGAAAGGTCAATGGGTTGGCACCTACGAGGGGTCAAATTTTGGAAACATTATAATAAATGTAGACGAGACGACTGATTTTTTCAGGGGTGTTGCCTATATCAATGACAACAATTTAAATTTTCCAGGAAGTGTTATTGCTTTTGAAACCCCAACAAAAAAAAAACGAACAATTGAATTTGAAGTTAATGTATTCCCAATAAATCCCATAAACGGCATGGCAGATAATTGGGAAAATGTTCAAAAGCATTTTCTGCCAAATACTATTTTCCCCATTACCGCAAAGGTAAAAATCAAGTGGGGCACAAAAGAATTAAAAATCTCATGGAAAACAAACATAGAGACTTATGGAAATGCAACAATCCATAAGTCTCTCTCTAATCAACCATCTGAATTGGTGCCGCTTAAGAAATCATGGTCTCATTACAAAAAATATGCATCAGAAATTGAAGGCAGGCAATATATTTTCAGAGGACAAAACAAACCTTGGAGACTGAGAACGTCATTTCATCGCCATGGTAGAACAGATTTAGTTAAATTTATAAATGACGACATATCTACATTACACAAGCATCTAAGTGCAAGAACTAAGCACATATTTAATCTTCAAATACCAGATGAGAATGGTGCATTCTTTAATTTTGTTCAACATCACGGATATCCCACACCACTGCTCGATTGGACTTATTCTCCTTATGTAGCGGCCTATTTTGCATACAGAGGCATTTCAAGCGCTGACGCCAAGAAAGCTAATAAAAATGATTGCGTAAGAATTCATATTTTAGATCAGCTGAATTGGCGAAAAGACTTCATTCAGATTAACCAGCTGCTCACGTCAAATTTACATTTTTCTATAAGCGAGTTTATTGCTATCGAAAATGAACGAATAATTCCCCAACAAGCAATATCTTCAGTGACAAATATTGATGATATTGAAACTTACATTAAAAAACTTGAGGAAAATGGAAAAACTTACCTAACAGCTATTGATTTACCAATAAAGGAGAGAGACAAAGTAATATCAGAATTACAACACATGGGAATTACTCCCGGCTCGCTTTTCCCAGGTTACGATGGTACCTGCGAGGAAATTAAACAAAGACTTTTTAAAATATAACCTTAAAATCTTTTGATGTTCTATTTGAGAAAAATGTCGGCATTCCCGACTTTTTTGATCCTAGACCTTTTGAATTAAAAGCACACATCAGGTATGTATTGAAAGTATAGACGAAAAAAAAGGCTACGATTAAACGTAACCTTTTGTTTCTACTACCAAATTTGGTAGGGCGTGCGGGGATCGAACCCACGACAAACGGATTAAAAGTCCATACCAGATATCCAGCATTTAATTGGCTTAAAAGGTCATTTTGGTTCCGCAAAACCTCATACTTAAAACAATTTACACCCAGTAAGCACGTGGTTATTTCTATTATTGCGGAACAAAAAAATTCCAAAATTCAATTTAGCTAGCTTTGTGCAATGGCAAATTATTAGTAGATTTCATGAAGCGCACACCACAGAATATATTTACATAAAAATTTAAAAAATCTGTTCATTTTCAGAGCTCAGCGTCTATAAGTCCGCCAACATTTGTAAAGCAGCAATATAGAAACTGTTGAACGTTGCCAAGCGGCGTGTAATGCGCCTTTTTCTCATACCTGGTTAAGATAAATGAAGCGCCCAATTCTGTTTGTAGTTCATTCGCCGTATATCGCACAATAGGTAAGCCGCTGCATTTGCTTGGGCCATCTTCCGCAAAGGTTGCGATAATCACATGCCCACCAGATTTAACAGAGCGCTTAACAAGTTCAATATATGCAGATCGATCTTCAGCCAAAATTAAAAAATGAAATACTGCTCTGTCATGCCAAATATCATAATACGCCTCAGGCAGGCTGACTCGTGTCACATCCGCTTCAATCCACTGAATTTTTTCTTTTAATACACCAAGCCTCTTCTTTGCGGCATTGAGTGCCGCACCTGAAATATCAAGCACAGAAAGACTGTGATAACCTTCTTTTAGCAAATCATCCACGAGTGTAGAAGCACCTCCACCCACATCAATAATAGGCCCATCATGATTAACACCAGTTGAGTGTATGAATTGCAATGAGTGTTCGGCATGTACCTGAAACCAACTCACCGTATCTGGTGCTTTGGTTTGATAGACTTGCTCCCAATTCTCTTTGGTTTGCATAATTAACCGTTTCTATATTCTTATTAGGTTTGAACATTACTCATAATCGTAACATTTAGCCTAGTGTAAACTGTTAAACTACCTCAAGGGTCTTCTGAAAAAAACTTAATGATGTCCATGTTGATGATGACTATCTGGATAATGTGGGTGACTGTGTCTCATAGTTGTATGTGAGTGTTTGTGAGTATGTGTCAAGGTCATTTCTTCTATAGATTCATGAGTATGCAAATGATGTTCATCATGACCGTGTTCATGCTCATGCTCCATCTCGGTGTGCATGTGTAGATGTTCATGATGTTCGCTGAGATGCAGCCAGATCCCTGCAGCCATTAAAAGTCCAGCTAATATCAACGGTATAGTAATTGGGTCACCCAGTGCTATGGCTAGAAGCGTACCAAAGAACGGAGCCACTGAAAAGTATGCACCAGTTCGCGCCGTACCTAAATGACGTAATCCAATCACAAATAATGTAAGACTTACGCCGTAGGCAAAAAAGCCAACAATCATTGCTCCTGCGACATTCGGTACGGATGGCAAAGCGGCACTAAGCGCAAACGCCAGCATCAAATTAACTGACCCAGCAATTAACCCTTTAATAGAAGCAATCCAAGCAGCATCCGATAAAGACAGTTTACGCGTCAGGTTATTATCCAAACCCCAAGCAAAGCATGCGCCTAACACAGCCAATGCTGGCCATAGTCCAGAAAATCTTATTTCACTTGGCCACCCTAAGATTAAAGCGCCCATGACAATTAAGGCCATACCGAGTGCAATGCGACGATCAAAGTTTTCTTTAAAAGCAAACCATGCTAATAATGCTGTGAAGACACCTTCCATATTCAGCAATAATGACGCGCCTGATGCAGGCATATTTAACAAACCAGCCATTAAGAGTACTGGAGCGATAATCCCACCTGAAATAATTGCACCTGCAAACCAAGCCATTTCTTTACGTGGTAAATTAACTGATGGAGCGCGAATAATAAAACGGTATAACGCTAAGCCAATACCAGAACCAAGATACAACAATCCTGCAAGTAACCATGGGCTAACATTCGTGAGTAGTAATTTTGCAAGTGGCGTGCCTGCCCCAAATAGCAAAGCAGAGCCCAACGCAGCTAAAATTCCTTTTTTTAACATTTTTAGATACTCTATTAAATCGTTTTACTGTGTCGCAAAAGCCGTAATCCATTAAAAACCACAATCAAACTTGCTCCCATATCGGCAAATACTGCCATCCAAAGTGTCGCAATGCCCATAAAAGCGAGTACCAAGAATACAGCCTTGATACTTAAGGCGATGATGATATTTTGTTTCAAAATCCCAGCCGCTTTCATACTTAACTTGATAAATTGTGGAATTTTGCGTAAATCGTCATCCATTAATGCCACATCCGCTGTCTCTAGAGCAGTATCAGTACCAGCAGCCCCCATCGCAAAACCAATACTAGATTTGGCCAGCGCAGGGGCATCATTGATGCCATCACCTACCATACCTACGGTGCCATATTTGCCTAACTCTTCATTAATGACAGAGAGCTTATCTTCAGGTAATAAACTGCCTCTGGCATCATCAATTCCAACGCTTTTGGCGATTGCTTTTGCTGTGAGGTCGTTATCTCCTGTCAACATTAAGGTACGAATACCTAAGGCATGTAATTCAACAATGGCTTGAAGACTTGTTTCACGAACTGTATCAGCTACAGCAATCACTGCAAGGGGCGTTGTTTCATTACAAATCACGATTACTGTTTTACCTTCAGCTTCCAATTTACTTAAGGCAGCTTCGGTTTCTGCATTACAAATGCCCAGCTCTTCTACTAAACGATGGTTACCCAAGTTATACCAATGATTATTAATTAGACCTTTAACACCACGCCCTGTGATTGCTTCGAAGTTAGCAACCTCAAGCAGTAAATTGGCATCTAGGAGTGATTTCCAGTGCTGACTGATGGCAGTTGAGACGGGGTGGTCAGAACGGTCAGCCAGCGCTGCAGCAAAAGATAACGCAACCTTCTGCTCACCATTTAAAGCAATGATATCGGTCACAACTGGTTTACCTTGTGTAATGGTACCTGTTTTATCTAATGCCAAAGACTTTAGTTTTCGACCTTCTTCAAGATAGACACCACCCTTAATCAGAATCCCAGCTTTTGCTGCTGCTGCTAAACCGCTCACGACTGTCACAGGTGTTGAGACGACCAACGCACATGGGCAGGCAATCACTAATAGCACAAGCGCCTTATAAATCCATGGAAACCACTCCAATCCGAACAAGAGTGGCGGCACAACTGAAATCCCTAAGGCCAAAATGAATACAATCGGTGTATATATCTGGGCAAAACTATCGACAAAACGTTGCGTGGGTGCGCGACTGCCTTGGGCATCTTCTACTGCACGGATAATGCGTGACAGTGTTGAGTCGGTTTGTCCTGCGGTGATACGATATTCAAAAGAGCCAGTTTCATTGATAGTGCCAGCAAAGACCTTGTCACCTATAGATTTAGCGATGGGGATGCTTTCACCAGTAATTGGCGCCTGATTAACTGATGACTGCCCCTTAGTCAATTCTCCATCTAATGGAATACGCTCACCTGGCGCTACACGGGCAATCATGCCAATGCTAATTGTCGCAGCTTCTAATTCTTTCCAAGTGCCATCAGCCTGTAAGACGTTTGCCTTATCAGGGGTCATTTCCATCAAGCCACGGATAGCGTGACGTGCGCGGTCCAACGACAATGTTTCTATCATCTCAGCAAGCGTAAATAGCACCATAACCATCGCCGCTTCTGGCCATTGCTCAATTAAAACAGCACCAGTGACTGCAATTGACATCAATGCATTGATATTCAAATTGAAGTTTTTGAGCGCAATCCAGCCTTTTTTATAAGTGCTAGTACCACTGACGGCAATAGCAAATAGTGCGAGCACCACGACAGGCCAAGACTTACCCGAACCACCAGTCCATGCAATCACTTCAGCTAAAATTGCTGCAATTCCACCAAGGCCTAATAACCACCATTTTTTCTGTGAATTTGGAGGTGGCGTGTCATCTGACTGTGCTTCTACTGCTGCTACCAAGAGTACGGCATGCATATCTATTGCAATTAAAGCTTGTTTGATCGCATCAGACCTCCCTAACGTATGAGTAACCGTCAGCTTACGTTGCATTAGATTGAAATCTAACTCGGTAATACCATTCATCGTGGATAGCTTATTACGAATCAACGCCTCTTCGGTTGGGCAGTCCATATTGTTGATGATAAAAATAGCTTGTGAGCTTCCTGTTGGCGAAATAGGTGCATTTTCGACGACAGGTTCCATGCCAAGTGCGGCGACTGCGGCAATAATAGATTCAGAGTCCTGTAAATAGTGTCTTATAGTCAGTTTTCGTTGTATGAGATTGAAATCAAGACCTTCAACACCATTCATTTTCTCAAGCTTGTGACGTATTAAAGACTCTTCTGTCGGACAACACATTTTCTCAATGCGTAGCGTAAGTAAATTGGAAATAGCTTCGGTTGAAGACCCTACCTTTTCAGGTGGCGCAACAATATGATTGTGAACTTCACTCATGATGTTGGGACTTTTGTGAAGAGCCTTAGATACTCATTAATGTGCATGTTTATGTTCGTGCTCATGGTCACTTTGCGTTGTATGATCATGTCCGCCACAATCCTCAACTTCAATTTGAATCGTTGAATGGCTTATCTTGTAGTCATGTTCTAATTCATGAGCTACTTCTGCTTGAATTTTCTGGGCAGCACTTACACTTTGCTCTGCGACTAGGATGTGACAATTGCATGCAATCAATCCTGATGAAACGGTCCATACATGTAAATCATGTACATCTAGAACACCTTTTACTTCTCGAATCGCTTGTTCCACTTGATTCAACTCCATACCAACAGGGATACCTTCCAGCAACATTTGAATCGATTCAGTGAAGATACTCCATGAACTCCATAGCACCAGCAATGCAAAGATGATAGATACAATGGGGTCGGCGATAAACCAGCTTGTGAAAGCGATGATAATACCTGCAATGACTACACCTAATGAGGCAGCAGCATCACCCAACATATGTAAATAAGCACTGCGGATATTCAAGTCTTCTTTTGCAGCTGAAGCAAGCCACCAAGCAATACCCGAGTTCAATATAATCGCTAACAATGCTACCCATATCATCGGTGTGCTTTGCACGTGCTCCGGAGTTTGTAAGCGCTGAATTGCTTCCCAAAAAATTACAACTGCCATGACGGCTAAACCAACTGCATTGACTAGTGCTGCAAGAATACCTACACGGTGATAACCAAAAGTTCGTTTATTATCTGCTGGTTTGGTGGCCACCCATAACGCAAATGCAGATAATGCCAACGCCAAGCTATCAGCAAAGTTATGACCAGCATCCGCCATCAGTGCGAGGCTGTTAGATTTGTATCCAATGAGCGCTTCGCCTAAACAAAAGGCGAATGTGATTGCGGTAGCGAACCACATTTTATTACTGGATATTCCTGCGCCGTGTGCATGTGAACCTGACATATGGTATTTCTTTCATAAAGTAAAAATGAATGTGTTTAGCGCGCTCTATTAAGTGCGCCAGCCTGCAGCAATTACTGCCATTCCTGATAAAGCAAGACCTGCCCCTACCCAATCATAAGTTGACAACTTTACACCATCCACAACACTCAGCCACAGCAATGAAACTGCGACATAAACTCCGCCATAGGCTGCATAAACGCGACCACTTGCCGCAGGGTGCAAGGTCAATAGCCATACAAAAATAACTAGGCTGACTGATGCAGGCAACAAAAGCCAAACAGACTGACTTTTACGAAACCAAAGATACGGCAAATAACACCCAATAATTTCTGCCAATGCTGTTAACATAAAAAGCAGCATCGTTTTGAATATCAGCATCACTCATTCCCTTTTAAGATGACTCATAAATAATGATATATTAGACATGTGTTGATTCCGCTAATTTTTACTTTTAATCATACTGTAAAACATAGGTAATAATATGAGCGTCAACAAAGTACTTGTGATTAATCCACCAATCACGACAATAGCTAACGGTTTTTGAATTTCAGAGCCTGGCCCAGTCGCAAATAATAGTGGCACTAAGCCAAAGGCTGCAATAGTAGCCGTCATCAATACTGGTCGTAACCTGCGTTTAGCCCCTTCCATGACCACTTCTTTCAATGCCATGCCTGATGCCTCAAGTTGATTAAAATAGCTCATCATCACTACGCCATTCAACACTGCAATACCCAACAATGCGATAAAACCTACCGAGGCGGGTACAGATAAATACTCTCCAGAAATCCACAGTGCAAATACACCGCCTATCATCGCAAATGGAATGTTAGCTAAAATGAGTATGGTTTGTTTAATAGAGTGAAAAGTAGAGAACAGCAGCACAAAAATCAGCAGTATCGCGATAGGTATCACAATCGAAAGCCTAGTTGCAGCACGTTGTTGGTTCTCGAATTGTCCGCCAAATTGAATGCGATAGCCCGTTTCAAACTTGACTTGGGCGGTGATTTTTTGTTTAGCATCTTCTACAAAGCTCACCAAATCACGTCCTTCCACATTACTTGTGATGACTACCATGCGGCTGGCACGTTCACGGTCGATTTTCACGGGGCCTTCTACGCGCTCTAATTTTGCCAAAGTGGCCAGTGGTACGCTCACGCCATCATTAGACGTAATGCGAATATTGGCAAAATCAGCAGGTGAGAGGCGCAAGCTTTCTGCACCTTTTATGACTAAAGGCGTGCGACGGTCTGCCTCTTGCACGATGCCAAGCTGTAAGCCTTCCACTTGCATGCGTAGCGCATCTTGAATGTGCATAATATCGAAACCCAGCCTTCCAGCTTTTTCGCGATCAATATTCACTTGAAAATACTGCACACCACTGTTTTGTGGAGTATAGACATCTTTTGCACCGTTAATGCCTTCTAGTATGGTTTTGATTTGTTCAGCTTTAGTTTCTAATACTTTTAAATCAGCCCCATATACTTTAATTGCCAAATCACCACGTACGCCTAAAATCATCTCATTCACACGCATATCAATGGGCTGGGTAAAACTGTAATCAATCCCTGCAAAATTAGCCATGACCTCGCGCAGGTTGGTAATAATGTCTTCTTTATTTTGCGTGCGCCATTGGTCGCGCGGTTTTAATATAACAAAATTATCGGTTTGATTTAAGCCCATGGGGTCTAAACCCAACTCATCAGAGCCTGCACGCGACACCACTTGCGCCACTTCTGGCACGTTTTTTAAAACAGCCGCCTGCACAGCAGTATCAACCGCAATACTTTGCGCTAAAGTAATAGAGGGCAGTTTTTCTGTGCCTAAAATAATATCGCCTTCATCCATCGTCGGCATAAAGGTTTTACCAATTTGCGTGTAAACGCCCGCTGTAACCAACAACAAAACCATCGCGATGGTAATGACCAGTTTGCTGTGACTTAAAGCCCACTTTAATGCAGGCATGTAAAGTCGCGTTGCGTGCCTCACCAACCAAGGCTCTTGGTGTTGCTTGGTACTTAACAGCATGGCTGCGAATACTGGAATAACCGTAAGTGAAAGCACCAGCGAAGCTGCTAGCGCAAACACAATGGTGAGTGCTACGGGCGCAAAAAACTTACCTTCTAAGCCTTGTAAGGTGAGTAGCGGTAAGAACACGATAATAATAATGGCAATGCCTGACAATACAGGTACACTGACTTCTTTTACCGCGTGTAAAACTAACTCCCGCTTGGATGTAGTGCCAACGTGGTGTTCGGCCAGTTTAGATTCTACATTTTCAACCACGACCACGGCAGCATCTACCAGCATACCAATGGCAATGGTTAGACCACCCAAACTCATTAAATTAGCGCTAATACCAAAATAGCGCATTAACATAAAAGTCACTAGGGCAGAAAGCGGTAACACCAAGGCGACAGTTAGCGCAGCGCGAATATTACCTAAAAACAACATCAGCAGCACCATCACCAATACAATTGCTTCAACCATGGCTTTTGAAACACCATGAATGGCACGGTCTACCAAACTGCCGCGATTATAAAAAATGTTGAGTTTCACACCTTTTGGTAAAGTAGGCTCAATTTCAGCCAGTTTAGCAGCCACACCTTTAACTAGTTTTTGTGCATTAGCACCGCGCAAACCCAACACCAAGCCTTCAACCACTTCACCTTGGCCGTTATGGCTTACCGCGCCGTTACGTGTCATAAAGCTTATATTCACGCTGGCAATGTCTTTCACTCTCACCATTGAGCCTGTTTCAGCTTTTACCACTGTATTTAAAATATCATCTATCGAGTTAATGCGTCCTTCTGAGCGCACAATAATGGCTTCTTCACCTTGACTTAATCGCCCTGCACCGTCGTTACGGTTATTAGTTTCTAGGGCAGTTTGTAGGCTATCCAGCGTAATGCCCCGTGCTTGCATGGCGCTTAAATTAGGAGTTACTTCAAAGGTTTTGGCTTTGCCGCCCAGTGCGTTAACATCGGCCACGCCCTCTAGCGCGCGTAATTGTGGGCGTATCACCCAATCTAGCAAGCTGCGTTGCTCGGTTAAGTTTAAACCACCACCTTCTACTGTAAACATCAGCATTTCACCCAAAGGCGTGGTCATCGCCGCAATTCCGCCAGTGGCGTCACTTGGTAGATCGCCTCGTACCGCATTAATGCGTTCGGCCACTTGGTTACGTGCCCAATAAATGTCGGTGCCATCAGCAAAATCAATCGTAATATCAGTTAAGCCATATTTGGCTACCGAACGCAGCATAGTTTGATTAGGCAAGCCCAATAACTCAACCTCAATCGGCGCAGTAATGCGTGCCTCTATTTCTTCTGGCGTTAAGCCAGGTGATTTCATGATAATTTTTACCTGCGTGCTTGCTACATCGGGAAACGCATCAATCGGTAGCTCTTTGGCTGCATATAGACCACCGCCAATCAAGCAGACTGTAAGTATGATGATGAGTAACGGATTTTTAAGCGAGAATTCAATGAGCTTATTCATCCTCTAATCCTCCCATACCAAGCCAACTGCCTTTAATGGTGGCTGTACCTGTGATAGCTACTTTTTCTGTGCCGTTGAACTCCCCCGTTATCGCGCTTGTTTCGCCTTGTGTGTTTAATATTTTGACTTCCCGTGCTTCAAAACCATTGCTAGCCTGTACAAACACAACGACGCGCGATTTTGAATTGACCAAGGCACTGCTAGGTACTGTAAAGCTGTTTTCAGTGTTGTTCGGCACAATCATGGCATCCACCATTTGGCTGGGGAACAGGTTCTCTGCACCTTGTTTTACTTCTACACGCACAATAGCGGTTTGGTCTTGGCTACGCATACTGGGCAGCATGGCAATCACTGAGCCTGTTGCGTCCAACCCTTTAATATTCACTACCGCTCCTTTTTTAATATTACTGCTTTTAATATCTGCTAATGGCACATGAATTTCTACCCAAAGTGGGTTAAGTTGCGCAATTTTTAATAATGGGGTAACCGCGTCAATACGCTGCCCTTGCGTTGCCATCTGCTCTAACACTACACCAGATATAGGCGCAACCAATGTCATGCCACTTTGATAGCGGCCACCTTTTTCAAGCTGATTAATTGCACCATCACTCATACCAGAAAATTTAAGTAACTGGCGGTGTTCATTAGTTTGGGCTGCCGCCTCAACATGGCTATTTTGTGTGCCTTGTAAGCGTTTTTCGGCAATGATGCCATCTTTAAACAAAGCCACATCACGGTCTAATGATTGCTGCGCCAAGCGTTTTTGTGCGCTGCTTTGCAAATACTCGCGTTGCATAGTAATAAGCTCTGGGCTGCTAATATGCGCCAGCACCTGCCCTTTTTTTACCGTTTGACCAGCAGTGACTTGCAATTGGTCAATTAAGCCAGCGTAAGCACTACTCACCATCCTTATCTGATTCACGGGCACCACCACTTCAGCAGGGTAGGCTTGACCTACTATATTCGTAACAGTTTTCAACTGAACCGTTTTAATGCTTAAATTTTTCTGTTGCAATGGCGTCATTTTAATCATGTCAGCAGCCAATGCTTGGCCACTCAATATTGCAAAAAATACAATGTAGATCATTATTTTCATGGTAATTCTCCCACTGCTTGGTTGTAACGCGCAGTGTTCCAAAGTTGTTGAATTTGTTGGTTTTTTAAAGTGCGAGCGGCATTAAAAGCCTGTGTTTGAATACGTATTAAATCACTTAAATCAAGCTCACCCAATTGAAACGCTTTGCGTGCGATGCTTAAGCTTTGTTCTGCAATCGCATCTTGTTTTGTCAACACATCAAGTTGCAACACACCTACTTCTAAATTATGTTTAGATTCGTGCATAGCGGCTTCAAGTAAGATTTTTAACTGACTTAAATTCACTTGGCTCTCGCTATATTGCATTTCAGCTGCCGCGCGCAATGGTGCATTGCGCGTTTCTGCTTGCAAAGGAATATTCAAGGTAATACCTATACTATTGTTGTATTCGGTATCGCTTGCGCCGCGTAGGCTACGTGTGCCTAATGTGAGGGTAGGGTTATCGCGCGTTTCTATTTGTGCTAAGTTGCGCCTCTCTGCACTTAATTCAATGAGGCCGTTAGCATCTTGCAAGGCGGGGTGAGCATCATCTAATTCGCTTTTAGCAGATTGCTTTTCAGTAAAATCAGTGGGTATTGTTTTTAGGCCAGTCAGATTGATATAGCGAAATTTGGCATGTTGTAATTGCGCTTGAGCTTCAATTAATTCTGATTCGGCTTGCAAAGTCTCGGTTTGCGCAATCAAAGCATCTTTTTGCGCCAAATCACCAAGTTTCACGCGCTTTTCAATATCGGCTTGCAACTGGCTTGCAGACGCATGTTTTGATTGCGCAATATCTGCCAAGCCTTGCATGAGTTGAATATCCCACAAAGCATCGCGCACCATGCCTGTCAGTTGCAAACGCATATTCTGCACATCAGTATTGATATTTTTTTCTGAAACCGTTGCTATTGCCTCACGCGCCTTGCGTTGCCCACTCAGCCAAATGGGCAACTCTACACCAGCCTCCCATTCGGTTTCACCATTACGGCTTAACAGCCGATCATTCTGATTGCGCAATATCACTGCGGCCGCACCTGGCAGCAAGCTTTTGGCCTGAATTTGACGCGCTTCTAGCTCTATTTTTTTAGCGTTTAACAACTGACTGCTTGGGTAATGTGGTAGTGCTTGCTCAATTAAACTGTGTAGGGTAAGTGAATTGTCGACCGTTAATCTATCTTCGTGCGGGATGGTTTCCGCATGCAATATCCCACTATTAAAGATAAATATGGCGAATAAAATCCATACAAAGTATGGTGGTTTAAACATAAAAACTCCTTATTAAATCAATTGGTTAAAAATAACCAAATTCAAAAAACAACGATTGAATGATTTAATTAGAGCGGGGGTGCGCGGGCGGCGGGAAGTCTTTGTTTGAGCGCTTTAGGGGAAACTAAAGTTAGCTGAGGATATAGCTTTAAAGCGGACTGCAATGCTATGGAAAAACATAGGCAAATTACAATCAATGCGATTGCATCAGTCAACAAAGCTGGGTCAATATCTTGCTTGATAGCCGATGTTACAGAAACGATATGTGAAGCGTGTGGAACAACAGAAACGCTATGGGTATTGGTTACAGAAAAAGACTCTTCATGGTCTGCACCCATATGAAAACCCGTTTCTTGGGCTGGATGGTTTGTATCTAAATGCGCGTGTATAAATGGCTGCAATACTTGCAAAATTGCAAAGAAAATTGCAATAGTCAATGTTACCCATTTAGTTTTACTTAACACCATTTATCTATCTTACCAAAGTTATGAGAACAATATTACATACATTTAGCTTAATGTCTACCCTTGGCGCCAAGCTTTGAATTTCCTAATACAGGCTTTAACTAACCTATTCTGTTGAAGCACTGTCATTTAGACAAAGTACATTCTCAATGACAGCTTTACTTAGCAAATTTAATACGTACTAAGTTACCTACCTAATGCAGGATAGGCAAGTTGCCGAGATTTGTCAGACAAATAGATAAATCTTAATAAAAATTAATCTTGAGTGCTCAAAATGGGTCAATTTAAGTGCTGCTAAAGCCACGCATATCTTAAACACACCCCTTGCCGCGAGGCTTACCCCAGCATTTGATGTGGCTGATACATCAACCACCATTTAAAAGTATTTAATACCGATTTTAATAACGAAAATCGCAGTTCATTTGTTAAGCGCCTTGTATAGTCAGCGTCTATTTCCTTTCAAGTATTAAAGCACATCGCATTTGCACGCTAACGCCGCCTAAGAACGCAACGCATAGCTTCGGTTGAAGTGGCTAACAAGGGTACGGCTTCGCCCGCCCTATCAAACGGTTTCTTTTCACTATGCTCGAGAACTGCGTTTTCAGTTGCGCTCTTGCTAGTTCCATCAACCTACGCTTGTTATGCGCTACGGCGGCTCCAGAGAGCAAATACAACAACACTTGAAAAGAAAAGGATCAATATGCTTACTACTCCAGAACAAACTAACAACAACCAAACCGCGAGTTTCCCCCGCACCGCCACGGCTCACCAAAGAGCAATCAATACGACATTAAAAGTACTCATTAATACAAGCTTTTTAAAGCAAACCCCGCGCGTGGATGAGTTATTACAAGTAGCGTTAAAGGCAGCCCAATATATTGATGATAATGGTATTAGAAACGAACTTTTAATGGTGTTGCAAGCGTTCACAACTGAAAGAACCGTATGTGCTTTTCACTTAGTTACCGTGATGCTAGTAGCCGAACAAATGGGGTTAAACATTACGACTGAAGAAGCTTTGCAAGTAATGAACAGTGCGATAGCTGATGTTAAAAATAACTACGCCAGTGAGGCGATAAATTATCACTTAACACAACTTTTAGAATCGAAAGAGGCTTAATCATGACGTCATTTGGAAATCACAAAATTGAGCTTGATTTAGATATGGCGGTGGCTACGTTTGATTGCGTGGCTGGGGTTTTGTATCAAGACACCGAAGACGAAAACGTCTTACTAATGCCACATTTCACCATGGCTAAATGTTGGCTTGTAGACTGCACGCCTTACGATAAAAAGACGCGTGAAACAACTGGTGATTATTATCCGTACCGCACAGAGCGATTAGGTGAGCCAGTTGAATATATGTGCTAAGTGAATGCGAAAAACCAATTGAATACACTCAAAAAAGCGAGGTAGTGATGGATTTATTAAATAGTTACACTAAAAGCGACTTAACGCAGGTAGATAAAGCGATTGAGCTTAGGGAAAAATTAGCGCTATTATCTGAGCAAAGGCGAAATAAAGAAGCGTCGCGTAAAGAAGTCGCTTTTTTGAGTATTAGAGCCGCTGATACGTTCGAGTTGGGGCAAACGGCAATGGAAAATTTGATGTGCCAGTCTAGGTTATTTTAAGTCCACTATTTACACAAAATTCAAGATGCTCTCCAGCTTGATTTTCTGACATGCTGCAAGAGATTTTAGAAAGCTTCTAAATTAAGATGAAATAAACCCATTTAATGTTTTATTAACAGCCACCGCATCATGTGGAATCAGTAAATACTTCCAAGGCTTTCCACCATGCTTATGAGAGTAATCTGACGCATGTTTGCACCATTCGATGGCAGCCGCAGCTTTTGCTTTTACTTCAGCCGAGTTTATATCCATGGCTTTTTTTGTTTCAATAATAAGATTATGGGTTGTTGTGGCAGCCACAAAATCTGGTACGTACTCGGGCTGATTTACGCCATCTCGATAGTAGATATTAAACTGGCCAGATAATGGTCTAAACCATAACAATGAATCACGCTCAAGAATTGACGCAAAAATGCGCTCAGTATCTGAATGAAATTTTTGGTAAGTGTAGGCACATTTTTCAAAACTGCCATACACCACTTGTGCGATTTTTCTTTTTTCTGGCGGCGCTTGATGTAATGTCAGCACTTCACCCTCGGTGGTAATTGCACTCGGTTTTAATGGCGTGAATCCTTGGTTGATAACCACTTCAGACTCTGAAACATCTTCAAAGTAGTGCTGAAACATTTGAAAATGAATGTTATCGGCAATCGACTTGCATTGATTCGCCAACACATTATGAAGCTCGTCTGTTGTATTAAGATATGACTTAAAGTGAGTCACGGCTTGACAAGCTAGGTCATAGATAAGATTAGCATGCTCGTCATATGAAATATCGTCAAAATTGATCAATTCGCGGACAATATAATCCTCAAGCCTTACCTCCGTAACATTAGAAGCCTGACCGTAAAGTACATCTTTACCAGTTTGTAGGCCGCGACCAACTAATTGCTGGTCTTGCGGTTGATAATATATTTTTGATACATCCAAGGTAAAAGGTTTATAGCCACTTTTAACCGCACCTTTTGGCACAACTGAAATTCTAGGAATATCAATCGTATGTTTTGTGACTAACTCAACGGTTTTCTTCACAATATCAGCAATGCTTGAGCCAGTACTTGGTAATAACTCAGCTTGTTGAGGCGTTACCATAGCCTCAACACGTCTGACGATTTCTTGCTGTACTTCATGGGTTGATAATGATGCGCTGGTAGGTGCAAAGCTTTGCATTCTACTCATGTCATTAATCACATCCATCGCTACTTGAGCTACTTTCGATTGCTCACCTGTATAAAGCCGAGTGGCTGGTGCAGCAGGAATATAAACTCCAGCAGATGCAGTGAATTGATGAGTGCTTGCTGTATCTAATCCAAGTAAGGTATCAATGGTTGAATTAACAAGTACAGTACGCGCAGTGCTAGTAGCCATCCCTTCAGGGTCTAGTTTAAGTTGACGCATACGGATAGGTGAGTCGCCCCGTCCAGCTTCATCTACCACTTCTTGAAAGCGGTCATGCGCGATGATGTTTAATCTGTCTACCGCCTCATCGCCCGTTTTTCGGCCATAAGGTAAACGCAAACCACGGCCAATGGATTGTTCAATCAGCGTGCGTGCATTGGCGGCGCGTAATGGCACAATCGTATAAAGATTGGTAACATCCCAACCCTCTTTCAGCATATTTACATGAATAACAATCTCGGTAGGCTCATCGTAACTTTCAACAGCGAGTAGCTTTTGAATCACTTCGTCACCTTCAGCCCCACTCGTTGTAACACTATCCACCTGAATGACTTTACCCGCATAACGTCCACCAAAGAAATCATTAGATTGCATCAATGTCATCAACTGGCTTGCATGCGTAGTATCGCGTGCAATAACCAATATAAAAGGCTTAACCAGTTTTTCACCTTTTTGTTGCGAATACGTTAATAGGTGCACTTTGGTTTCTTCATGCACGCGCACGCCATCCATGAGTTTTATGCGCTCAAGCTGTTCGGCACTATGGTCAGCAGGGTTAAAGTTCTGTTGCGTCACCACCGCCGGCTCTTTGACAAAACCATCCTCAATAGCTCGCGCCAATGGGTAATCCATCACCACGTTTTTAAACGGCACAGTTTTGCCACTCCCAGCCTCAACAAATGGCGTAGCTGTTAATTCCAAACCCATGAGCGGTTTGAGGTCATTTAGCGCTTTCACGCCAGCACTGGCGCGGTAGCGGTGGGATTCATCCATCAACAAGATTAAATCTGGCAAACTCGCCAAATACTCAAAATAACTTTGCCCTAAGTATTCTGAAAGTCGCTTAATACGTGGCGATTTACCACCCCGCACCTCTGAGTTGATTTTTGAGATATTAAAAATATTAATCTCAATTCCGCCCAATAGGCTCTTAGTACCGCGCTGCTCATAGTTATCACCCGTAATCACTTCTGGTGGCGTAACTGCGAATTCTGCAATGCCTTTAAACACATACTTGGGTGTATTAGGTGTAAAGTCGCTAATTAGTTTGTTATAAATGGTGAGGTTAGGTGCAAGCACAAAAAAGTGCCTATAACCATAAGCCGCATGCAAATAGCTAATGAATGCACCCATTAAACGTGTTTTGCCCACGCCTGTCGCCAGCGCAAAACAAAATGAGGGAAAGTCACGTTCAAAGTCAGTAAGCTTATCAAATTGTGCTTTTAGCGCCTCAATCATTGCAGCCAATTCTTCAGGTGAACGTGCTTGATGATCTCGCAGTCTAGGCACAGCGTCTATTGCAGCAGCGAGTTTTTGCAGGCTTTCAATTTGCGGCTCGCGTAAACTTAAGCGCCCAGAGATAGAACGGGTAATATTCTCTAAGCTCATGCTATATCCCCTGAATTATTATTAGCATCGTCATCACTAAACAAGCCAGTTTGTGCAACGGTGCTGACTGGCTTGGGCGCTTGTGGTAAATTCTCGACATTCAAGCTGTAATCGTCATGTCCCCATTCACATTTTTGCAATACCATCTTCGGAATTTTCTTCACTGTTAGGTTGGTGAAACGGCTAGCATCCCCTCTAAAAGCTGCGCAGCACACTAACAATGTGCGCAATTGCCCAACTTCATCGGACAACGCCTGCAATTGCTCAGCAGTTAAGCTTTGCGTGGTGACATAGATAAAATCATTTTCGGTACTAAAGCCATGCTGCCAGTAATGGTCAGCACTTGGTGCATAGCTAAATCCTTCAAGCTTGCAAATTGCGGCTGCTAACATCTCAGCGTTGTAGTCTTTATTGATGACCCACTGTCCATAAGCGTCTTGTAGCAATAAACTAGGTGCAAGGCGGTAATAACGAAAGCCGCCGCCACCTTCCCAACCTACAATTTGGCTAATTCCACCTTGGTCTTCACCATCAACAACTTTTTGCAATCGCGGAATAATATCTGTATAGCAATGCTCGCCTAGCTCCACCATAATCCAACGAAGACCCATTTTGTGAGCGACTGCACCAGTTGTGCCTGATCCAGCAAAGGAATCGAGAATAAGATCATCATTTGTAGTTGCAATTTCTAAAATTCGTTGAATTAACTTTTCTGGCTTAGGAGTTCCAAACAATTCAGTAACTTCTCGATCTGGGAATAAATTTTTTAACTCATACTTTGCTTGACGGTTATGTCCAGTTTCTTCAAGTTCTGCCCAAAGTGTAGATGGCGGCAATCCCTTCATATCACCTAAATAAGTGCGTCTTCGTATATTTGTAAAATTTTCATTAAAACGAATTTCACCAGTTTTCATCTTTTCATTGATAGTTTCTCTTGACCATCTCCATCCGTTTTTTGGTGGTTTTATAACGTTACCGTTTGGTGCAATTAAATCAAAAGTTAGGTTGGGACGTGGTTTTGGAGAGTTCAATGGGTTGCCATCGAACCAAGGGCCTCGTGGGTCATTGTCGGGGTTCTTAAAGTGCCCCCTCTTGGCATCAGAGTTAAGTTTATTAGTAATCCATTCAGGATTTTTAGAATAAACAATTACATAGTTATGATCAATTGAGAATTGCTTTGCATCATTATTGCTATTGTCGGTAGAACGCCAAATAACTGATGCTACGAAATTCGTTCGCCCAAAAATCTCATCGCATAATACTTTCAAATAATGCGCTTCATTATCATCAATCGTAATCCATAGCGAACCATCATCTGATAACAAGCGGTAAATAATCTCTAAGCGATCTCGCATAAGCGATAGCCAAATGGAATGCTCCACACCATCGTCATAATGCGTAAACGCACTGCCAGTGTTGTAAGGCGGATCGATAAATACGCACTTCACCTTGCCCGTAAACTCGGCCTCCAGCGCCTTCAATGCCAACAAGTTATCGCCAAAAATCAACCGATTATCGAAAATATCGTTTTCACTGACCCTATGTTTCGCGTGATAACTCTTGGATGGATCTTCCAACAAAATACGCGGCTCCAACTTTGGCCGTATATCTTTACCTATCCATGTGAGTTCTAGTTTTTGTTTACTCATTGCGTTTTCTTTTTAAAGTAAGCCTATTAGGCTCTTGCGTATCGGTAATAACCCTTAATCTGCTGCGCTAGGTATTGACCCTTGGATGGTGCGTTTCGCATCCCATCAAAGACTGGCTGTGGCACATCAAAGTAATCATATATGCCGCCATTTTTGAACTCTACCTTCAGGACATTGTTTGCTTCGTCATAGGCAAACCGAGCAATGTTTGAAGAATCAGCTTCTATCCAATCCATTTTTCACTCCTTTTTTTCATCAAATTTCTGCGACGTACTCACCGTTTGCGCTTTATGCTCATAATGAGTCGTCTGCATTCGCCACTGCCTAACCATTGCAGCATAGTCAGAAGGGTCACGGCGCTGCCCCCATCCACCTGGCCCCTGAAAACCTTCATTCAGATTGCCACGCTCAACAACACGAGGATCAACACTGTCAGGTCGGCGATCAAGAGTGGGAGGTGTAATCAAAGTCCGTACAGGTAGGCTCACAGCTTCCCCAACAATAATTGCCTCACCAGTTCTGAGAACTGGCAACATCTCGAAAATGCCTTTCAAATTATCGGACGCGGCACTTGTTATGTGCCCTCTATCGGTGTCATTCGTGAGACGCATAGCAAATATCGTCCCACATTGAGAGAGTATGGTCGAATCTATCTCAGATGGTCGTTGACTGACTATCATCATGCCGACACCATACTTACGACCTTCTTTGGCTATTCTGCGAACGGCAGCCGCCGCTGATCCTGAATTTTCCTTGGATAAATAAGCGTGCGCCTCTTCAAGCACCATCAGTAAAGGACGTTCCCTTCCGCCTTCCGGTAGATTTTTTGCCCAAAAGATCGCGTCATAGAGAACACGCAATAGTGCACCAATCAAATCGTTGAGAATGGAAGATGGTATGCCCGAAAGATCAAGAATGGTAATGGGATTTGACCCTCCAATCCATTCTTCAAGTAGGCTATCTAAATCTTTTGCTGTCTTGCCATCAATATCGGGTAACCAGTCACCGGGGCTAAATAAGAAAGCTAGTCTCGGATCACGAAGCTTTGATGCCAAACTGGCAAGTTGCTGCCTAATTCCGATTGGGTCTCTGCCATGTTGAACTCGTTCATGCGCTGAGCCAGTGGTTTTTACCGTTCGATAAAGAGGCGGTGTCACTGACATTACATCACCAAGTTGCAGGGGCTGATTGTCTATTCCAAGCACATAGGCAGGATCAACTTCATCAGCTGCACCACCCGGCCTTGGAATGAGAGTGTGATGCTCCCGTTTGTGAAGTTCGTACCATAATTTATGCAAACAAAATGGAACTGGTGTATCAACAGTAATCCGTAATTCATCAACCCCCTCACGTGGACACTTAGCAAGCCCTTCTTTCTTTAGTTGCACAATCAAATCTGCAACAACCCCCATCTGAGCATCATTTAATTTACCGAAGGCAAGCGAAACAAGCTCGTCAAAGCTCAATGCCCAAAAAGGAACGAAAAATTCCTTTTGCCCCTTGGCTGAATTCGGATCAACTTTGAAAACTACGGCCTTATCTGATAATGCCTTTGAATACTCTCCATGAATGTCGAATACGAGAATTCTTGCTGAAGGGTAAAGCTTTACGTCCGATAAAGCATTTAGTAATCCCGCTACCGTAGTTGATTTTCCTGATCCTGTGGTTCCAACAACCGCCGAATGACGTGTGACAAGTTTGTTAATATTAATGAGAGACGGGATTGACTCAGCACTAGCGAGATGTCCTACTGATACAAAATCTTGCGGATCACCTGAGCCGTATATCGCTATAAGATCTGCCTCAGTAACAATGTGAACACGGTCGTCTATTGTAGGGTGCTGAGAAATTCCACGCTCAAACTGCCCACCTCTCTGCCCTTCACCGACCATCTGCACCTTAACCCAACGATTACCATAGGCTTTGAGTTCTTGCTCGCTTTCAGGTGCCGCACCTGCACCTACTTGGGAAACAACGCCATATAAATCTACGAAGCCAAGAGGAATACGAATAAAACTACCCACTTGTCCAACGCGGTATCCCTCTCCGTGTACAAACCCAAGTCCAGTCACAGTCTCATCGCTCAATTCAACGGTAATGGTTGCACCATGAACGTCTTGAACAGTACCTATGAATGTTGGGTCACGTAGCATTTGTCCCTACCTGTTCGTCATTTGTCCGTGATAATTGTTGCGCCAAGAAACTGCCAAAATTCTTGAAATCACCAAGCATGAACTCGCAGTTATTTAAGACTGCTTCATTATTTTCTGCTGTCACATTCTTCGATACGCTTATTCCATGTAAAGCATGACTCGTTTGTTCATCAGCTCGCCAGTCTCGCTCAATGGTTCCAAGAACAGCACCGTCAGCAGCAAGAAGGCTCAAGTTAGGGTGTTTATGCGCCGCCGCCAAAGCAGCTGAATATGATGAACGTTCGCCAAAAAGCAATCCGAAACAGATAGCAGTAGGGTTGCTTCTCAATCCATGAAGAATGACTTCATTCAAATGTTGATCGGCAAAAGAATACCCACTCGTTACCAGCACAGCCTGCCCCCGAGCAAGAAAATCACGCAATCTATCAAGCATTGCCAAGTAAGGCATACGACGACTTTGGTCGTACTTCAGATGCGATGGATATATCATTTGCCGATCACCTTCGGAGTGATTTTCTCGGCGCACAACTTCATCCGTCTGTGTGCGCCACCAGTTCACAGAACCATGTACTTTCCAAACACGTGCCCATCGCGAAGGAAGGGATTCACTTTCCATCGAAGTTAGGTCGAAAAACGCTTGCTTCGATCCAACAAAACCATCAAAGAATGGGATTTTGTGAGATTCCAGTGCCTGCTCTACAAGCAAATCATAATTGGGAGTAAACACTTCAATCGGATGTGCGCGATGAATGCCACCAATCCATGTTGCAAGCTGATGGTATGGAGTATTCAATTCAGGTAGTTCCACGCCAACAACATCTGTAGTGATTTTGCATATTTCGGTATCGAGTGCTGCAAGCGTACTTTTATCAAGACCGTCAATATTACCTTCACGCACAACATCGTGAAGCGCACGAATATGGCTTAGGATGTCTTCAATTGTCGGATCGGTTGGCATCCCATCATTAAACCGTTTCAACAATGTGCTGTAACTATCCTTATATTGTTCAGATTTGCTCAGATTTTCATTAACCATGTTAGTGAGTCCTCGAATATCTGGAATCAATGGCTTTGATATTTCTCCATCCGAAATACGGATTGAAACTGGGCAACCTGCACCCAAGAGAAACGCAATCCGCATCTTATCAGGTGCAAGCGCTTGCTGAAGAAGAGTCGATTGTCGATATGGGCAATGCGTTGTGGAGTTCATAGGTTTTCCAATCCTGTTGTTGAATCGCTTGATGCCTCCAATGCCTTCAATTCCAGACCATCAATCTCTTGCAACGACTTACCTGCAATCCCCTGTAAGTCACCATACATACCGACCGTCGACCCCATGACGCGCTCGATCTGCTCTTCGCGCTTAGCCCATTGCTTCATAATAACCTTACGCTCTCGATCTAAGTCTTCTTGCATAGTAGAAAAGGCTTCGACAATGGCCTCAACACGCTGACGAAATCTTGGACCAGTCAGATACTGGTAGACCATTTCTGTCTTAGTTTGCTGACCTTCTGAAACCTGCCTAGCCATATTAACCTGAAGAAGCGTATGACGCAGTATGGTTGCCACTGGAATAAGAGCTCGTGGATGAGTCACCCAAACACCGCCAACCATATCAAAAGCTTCGACACCTTTCGGTAGCACTTGGCTAACAATAACTGCAACTTCGGCTTTAGCCGTTCTCTGATCTTCACGCAACTTCACTAGCCAGCTATCACTCCAGTTTTTGGTACGTTTAGATTCCCAAAGTATAGCTCCGCTTGGTTGACCACCTTGGCTTACAACCCGTTGCAATACATCACCACCAAATTCACCTTTTGCAACAGGCTCAATAGAGTCAAAGGGAAACTTTGCACGTAGTAAGTTCTCAAGCTCTAGTTCCAGCACTTCACCCTGCAATTGCTGTGAGCCTTGCTCCGCCCTTCGCTTGAGGTCTTCGATCTGTTTCTGCATCGCGGCAATAGTCTGTTCCTTTTCCATTACCTTGAACTTCTGTTCTTCTTCAGCTTGGGTTTTTGCCTGCATACGCACTTCATTTAACCCATCCTGAACTCGCTTTTCAACCGTAAGCTCCAGCTCACGCTTGGCATCATCAAGCTCGCGTTGTTTTTTTATGAGTTCAGCTTGTGCCTTTTGAGCTTCGGCAAGCTTTTCATCGCGGCTTTTAAGAACTTCTTGCATCTCAGACAATTCGCGCGCTTTAGCATCTAGTTCAGCAGCGCTAGCAAGCTTGGCTTTTTTGGATTCTTCAGCAATCACCTGAACTCGCTCGGCCTTTAACTGAGCAGCAACTTGATCGGCGACTTGTACATCAAGATTCCGCTTAGCTTCTATAATTTGCTTTTCTTTCTCACGAATACCTTCTTCGCGCTTGGCAACTTCAGCATCCTTTTGTGATAGTTGCTCTTCAAATTGCTTGCGCGTGGCTGCTATTAAAGGCGCAGCCAATGACTCTGTAAGCCGAATTTCAGTTTTACAGTTTGGACATGTAATCGTTGGCTCTGTCATAACGCAACCTTTTTTTGAGAAAATACGGTTTTATCCTTGGCTGTATACCTATGTTGAACTGCATCAACTCAGGTCTTATCTTAGTCATGCAACATTCCTTTAACATATTCATGGGGTTGCTGGAGGCCAATCATGAGGAACAAGTTTTAATCCACCGCGCCACTTTTCACAAATAGCAGCTTGAAACCGAGCATCGTCGTTGAAATCAGGGTGGTCGGTAATGATAACCTGGAACTCACCAGATAGTGACTCTACTACATCAAAAATAAGGTCGTATAAGCGTTTAACAGCCATATGGTCAGCATCTGCATTTGAAGGCTGAGGCTCAGTGGGTCGCTCCACATCTGGTGGAAAGTGCGCTTGTGAAAGCTGGTCAAGAATCAGGAATCGAGGCACAGGCCGATTTAGCTTTGTGAACCACGTATGCAGCGCAAGGTGCGCCACTATGTGATAGCCAACATGGTTTTCGCCACTGCCCATTTGGCTCATTGGAACAGCTCGTGTCAGCATATCAGCAACGACGGTTAAATTCTTCACATCAAGCCGCAATGGACTATCTGAATATTCCAAGTCGATCTTCTTTGCATACTCAGACAAATAGTGCGCTACGTTCGACAAGCGAGAATCCAGTTGCTGTTGAATCGCATCTGTACTCAGAGCAGCAATAAGCTGCTCTTCTTCACTCCTTAGCATGACCAATTGCCGCTCTTGAGCCGCTAGGTTGGGAACATCAGGAACATTCTCCACATATAGACTGATTCGCCCCAAAACCAATGCACGGCGCGAATCCATATCTGCTGCAAGTTGAAGTCGCTGACTTGATTGCTTTATTGCTCCCAAGCGCTCTCGGTTAGCTGACAATTGTTGCTTGATTCCATCGAGTTTTTCCTGAATCTCCTGCATTGCGAATTCGATACGTGGCGTAGCCGAGTCAACAGCCCCAGATCTCTCACCAATATAGGCCTGCGCCGTCCTTAAATCACTCACAGATGGGGTTGAAGATTCTTCAGGAATTGCCTGCTGACAAAGCGGACACGCTTGTACGTGTGCATCCTGCTCAAAGACCGAAACAGCAGCAAGCCTAGCTTGATGCTCTCTGGCTTCATCGCAGAAGCCTTTCGAGTTTCCTTCAAAGATTCTTGCTCGATCAAGAGTCGATACGAGGGCGCGCTGTTCTTTAACCAATTCGCTACGTTCAGTAATTAGTCTGCTGTACTCGTCGTCTTCGGATGTTTCTGAAGAGTTCGTTGGGAGTGGGGAAGACTGAATTACACGGAGAGTTTCAATCTTTTGCTCCCATGGGGCTCCATCAACCAAGTCAGTGAGTCCTGCAGCTTTGGCTTCTGAAAGTAAGGTGTCAGCGCGACCGATGCCATCCCCTCTGATCGATGCAGCTTCTCCAATCCGCCGTTCGATTTGTCGAATCTCTCCACGAATACGTTTCAACTCTTGTCTTTGGGCAACATATTCTTCAGGAACTGCACCCAAAAAATATGGCAGTGTGTCCTTGAGGGCTTGCTTGAAGAAATTATCATTTGCGTCATGAAATAGATACTCCCGCTGAGCTATCTCACCTTGAGTCTGCAGGCAGAGAGCAACGGCATGACGAATGTTAGGACTAAGCGGGTCTCTTGTTTGCCCAGGTGGCGGTTCATGCAGGTAGTCAGAAATTCCTGTCCACGAACTCAACAGTTGCCTTAATCCGTCCAGATTGGTAATCTGCCGCAACTGCTCAAAGGTAGGGGGCTCAACTTCGACACCAGTTTTGACGAAGACACTCTCACTTGATTTGGCATCACCCTCAGGAACCAAACGCGCTACAAATGCTTGACCTTTCGCAGTTTGAAGAATCAATCCAAACCACGATACATTTCGTCGAACAACACCTTCTGGCACATGACAAGTCTTTGATCCAAAGCAGTAGTCAATAATATCAGTAACTGCTGTCTTTCCCGCTTTAGATTGTCCTGTGATGATATTAACTTTTCCAAGTTCGAGCGGAATTAGCCGCATTCGTCCATCGTGGCTAAATAACACAATCGTGCGTATTTGAATCATGGTTGCATCCCCAATAAAGACAATACGGTTGATGAATTTCCACACTTCATCAACCACCGTCCAACAAATTCCGCACGGCTAGCACACTCCTGTACCTCAGATGTCGACTGCCGTAGATATTTGTTGATTCGCTTTTGTGCATTGACATTCGCACTCACCGCGGTTCCAACAATATTCAACAAACCCTGTTGCGCTCCCAACATAATTGCTTCGCGCACAAAAGGGCGTAAAACCTCCACCCCTTTCGCTACGGCAGAGCGATGTAAGGGATATTCATTCACCCAGCTCGGCAGCGAAGTTCTGATCGTAGTGGGAAGTGAGCGTCTTGTTTGTCCACGCAAGACAAAACTCGAACCAACAAAGGCCAAGGTTAACGGCAATTGATTTTGTGGTTCATCCAATGCATTGGCCTCAATATGATAGCCCTTAGCTAGAAACCATAGTATAACGGCGCAAAAAGCCGGGTTAAGTAAGTTACGCTCTTCAATAGTTCGGTCATGCCATGCCGTCATGTCGTTTCATCCGCCGAAAAACTGAGTGTGGCATCGGTAGCAAATGCTGCTTCCAATCTCGCTTGAAAGTCAGGGTGCCAGCCAACTTTCAAGTCTTCTGCAAGCATGTGAAACGACCCTCTACAAACCCAAGGGGTAGAAACGCCAGATCGAATCTGAATCGGGGCATCTTCAGCCCATTTAAGAATCGCTCTTCCTGCCTTCGCAAGCTCAGTCTCTCCAGGTTCCTCACCCAACTCGTCACAAATTTGTTCTCGAAGCAACTCCCATTCTTCAACTAAACGGTGATCATAAGTACGTAAGTCAGCTTCGAATAGCAGATCGTCGCGCATCCATGCAGACCTTTGTCGAAACGCCTGTAAATAGCTTGTAATGGCATTACGAATCCGCCGAGAACCAGCACCAACCAGCTCTACTTGTTTATAGAAGGGGCGATTGGCATATTCTGGTAACTCAGACAGGGCGACCATAAGGCTGTCAATCTCACCATCAATAGGCAAGGAATCGCGCTTCAACGATTCTTGAATCTCAGAAATCTGACTATCAAACTCGAGTCTTGTTATGCCTTGCCCATTATTCAAAAGCTCATAAACGATGCGCTTGAACCACCATCCTTCAAGCATTTGTAATGCCATATCGACATGCTGAATGGAAACATAATGAATCGCCTCTTTGAGAGGCTTCTCAATATCCACTGCGTTAGGCTCCCCCCCAACGATATAGATCGTGCTCAGTAGTTTGATCTTTTGATCTGTCGGTAACGCGAGAAATGAATCGTAAACATCTTTAAGTGCGGCATTGGTTGAGGTTGTAGCGGCATGTTTTAACAGATTTGCCGCCGTTTCAACGTCTCGTTCTCGTTCATTTGCTACTAAAGCTTCGCAGGCAGTACCTCCTGATATGGTAGCTGTAGTGATCAAAAATCGTGCGGCATCTTGCGGCACCTCACCGCTGGCGTATCCGTCCATCCAGACACGTAATGTTTTCCAAAGCTCCGTACTCAGATCGGACAGCGTGGCTTGAGCGTTTATTGAGTGTTTAGTTTGCAGGACAACAGTCGCGTCTTTATCATTAGTAAAACTGACGTCATCTAACGTTTCTAAGCTTAGTGAAAAATCCCCTAACGTACTTTGCTTCGCAGCCCAGAGCAGCGCAATCCGTACCTGATAAAGGTATCCAAGCATTGAGCCGCTAGCACTATATTTCGATATCGAAGGATTAACCTGGCTAGAAGTATCTTGCAATCCATTCATAGCAACTCCCATTCAGAAGTAAAAAGTTGGATCAAGGTAATTTTTTGCATAAGTTGTATTTCCAACTCATTAATCAAACTATCCCGCCTTACTTGAATTTCATCCTGACGGTCAAACAACTCACGGCGTTTTCTATCGCGGTTAGATTCTAAAGTTCGTTGTTCTTTTTGATACTCTAATTTTTCGGCCAACGTAGCCGCACCTTTGCTTTTGGTTCGGTTTTCTTTAATTGCGCGATCTAACTCCTTAATCTCACGCTCTAGCCCTACTTTGAGATCATCAGCCCAAGCATCAAGTTTTTCACTTTCTTGCGTAAAGAGTATTAAATTTCTTTGTTCAATATTGCCAATGATACGACTTTTTTGCCGTGCAATTTCATCTTTGACACTTGATGGTACAGCGATATGTGCCGCAGAAAAGTTCAAAGCATTTTGTTCGGTTTCTGCCATTTTCGGTGATAACGATGGTCGCATTGGGCTGGCAGCTACATTCGCAATGTACTCAGCATGCCCAGGCAAAGCTAAAAGCTTTTCTATGATTTCAGAATCAAGGACTTCTGCATCAAGCAATTCACTGTCTGCGAGACCTGCGCCCAATAGGTACTCTTCGGCTGTACCTAGAGATTCTATTCGCAACAGCTCAACGACTGCGACCCCAGCTTGCCCTTTTAAAGGCTCTAATACCGAGACTTTTGAGCCATAGGCTTCATAGTTTAAATGCAGTTTCACAGGCTCTAACTTTGCAGACTGTGCAATGCGAAGTAGACTTTGCGCTAACGGATGCTGCATGCGATATACATGGGCATCATCACTACGACGTGGTAATTCATAACGCCCTAATGGAATACTGCCATCGGTATGCTCAACCACAGATTGCGGTAACGATTGTAAGGTAAAACCGAAAGCATCATCATCAAAAGTAGCATGGCCGTCCAACATTGACCTAGTAAAACGGATTAAAAGGCGCTCAAGCCGATCAAGACTGACTTCGGCATCTTTTTTAGCGATCTTAAGTCGCTCTTGCACTTCCTCATCAAAATTCTCTAGCAAAGATTTACGGGCGCTAAGCATGGCATCACTGATTTCACCTGCAAGATCTAGCTGAAGCTGCTCAAATGCAGAATGAATTTCATTGGGGTGTCTACAGTTTTGGTAAATATCGGCAATACGCCGCTCAAAATCAACACCAGACTCTACCGCTCCCAGTACTTCATCACTGGCACCGAAAACACCTTCAAATAACTGAAATTTTTGATCGAGCAGCTGATAAACACGTCGGTCAGCGTCATTATCTCGATTTAAGAAATTCACCACCACTACATCATGTTTTTGGCCATAGCGATGGCAGCGACCGATGCGCTGCTCAATACGTTGTGGATTCCATGGCAAGTCATAGTTAATTACCAATGAGCAAAATTGTAGGTTGATGCCCTCAGCACCCGCTTCCGTGGCAATCATAATAGTACCAGCAGGCTCTTGACTCAATCGAAAGTAATCGACTAAAGCGGCGCGTGTATCTGCGCTGCGTGATCCACTTATACGATCTGACCCTTTGTGCTGTGCTATCCAGTCTGTGTAGATCTTCTTGGCTTTCTGGTCTGTATTACTGCCGTTGAATAGCACAACCCCTTCCGCGTACTCCGTTGTAGCAAGTAATGAAAGTAAGTAATTTTGAGTTCGGCGAGACTCAGTAAAAATAATGGCTTTTCTCGAAGCGCCTAATTCATGAAGTCGCTCAAAAGCCACTTTCAAAGCTTGCAGTAGCGCTGTACCTTTGGCATTTTCTGTAATTGAAATGGCTAGCGAACGAAAACCTTCAAGATCTGCGATCTCGGCACGAATAGCGGCTATTTCGTGCTCAGTTTTGCTTCGGCTATCATCACTGCCTTCTGAAGCCAGTTCATCAGCTGTTTCATCCAAGGCTTCATAATCTTGATCAAGCTCTTCGGTCAACTCTATTGCTGGTAGCTTTTCATCTAACGCTAGGTTCAACCGACGAATGAGCGACTCTAGCGCTCCCGCAATAGCGAATGTACTAGATGCCAGCAGTTTACGCAGTACGAGCGTAATGAGTTGTCGCTGGCTGTTTGGTAAGGCGAAAAGCTTGTCGCGTTGAAGGTATTCCGATACCAAACTGTAGAGGCGTTTTTCATCATCGCTAGGCACAAATTCTCGCAAAAGTGGAATTCGTTTAGTGTATTTAACGTAGGTCTCAACTTGACGACGCAAAGTACGTTTGCAAATACTGCTAATGCGATGCTTCAGTTCATCGAAGCTACCTGGCTCTCGTAACTGTGCAAACTGTGTACGGAAGCTATCTAAATCACCAAACACCCGATCATCAATGAAACTTACCAAACCATAGAGTTCTAGCAGGGAATTTTGCAGTGGAGTAGCAGTTAAGAACACTTTGCGAGTATGAGCCAAGGCATCACGAAGAATACGAGCGGTTTTGTTATCTGGTTTATAGACATTGCGCAGGCGATGCGCCTCGTCTACAACAACTAAGTCCCAAGCTACATTTTGAACACTATCGGCCTTTGATGCGGCAAACTGATATGAGCATATGACAATTTTGCTAGATTCAAAAGGGTTAGATTCCTCATTCTTGATCGCTTGTTTAAATGATTTTGCTTCGAGAATTGTTGCTGTAAGGCCAAACTTATCAGCAAGCTCTTGATGCCACTGCTTACGCAAATTGGCTGGAGCAATAATCAAGAGTTTCCTCTTACGCTCAGCCCATCGTTGCGCCAAAAGTAAGCCTGCTTCAATTGTTTTACCCAGCCCCACTTCATCAGCAAGAATGACGCCTTTGGATAAAGGATTACTTGTAGCAAAAAGAGCTGCATCTATTTGATGTGGATTCAAATCAACTTGCGCATCAAGTAATGCGCCAGCCATTCTATCCATAGAATCGGCAGCAGCGCGACGCGTAAGTTGATGTGCAAAGTATGCTAGTTGATGAGGGCTATATTGCATTATTTAATATCATTTTATGTACTTATTTTTCTTAAATAAGATTATCAATCTACATTAGAAAAAATACTAATGTTAAATCCACTTATTAAGGTAAATTTCACCTTAAATTTCCTAAAAACATCCCCTGCTTTGCTATTCACCAAGTAACAGCAATCACTCTTTAGCTTCGCCGAAGCACCGAAAATCCCACGGTGTGAAACCCAAGCAAGCATAAACACTTCGTGACCCCCTGCAATCGGTTCGCTCAACTTCCTTGCGACTGCGATTTTGTCTGGTTGCTGGCTTCGCTTTCTTAGTCCCCATGAGCCTTATCGGCAGGCGAAACAACTCAAGAGCGATGCAGGTCGAGTTGATAAGTCTGCAAATTCGGGGCAAGTCTTTAATTCAAAAGCGGCTCCTCAATCTAAGAACGATACAGTGAGGCAAATGATTATGACAACACTACACGCAACACCTTATAACAGAGATGCAACAGGTTTTTATTTTACCGATGCACTCGACTATGAAGCCAAATCAACCCTACATGTTGACCGTTATGGCAATTTGGTTGAAGAATTTGAGATACAGTTTATTGACGGTGACGACGCGCAGCTATTTGAAGCTTGTGGCATTAACCAAGCTAATCTGAATATATGGTTTGATGATATTGAGTTTTTACAAGACCATGAAAAAGTCAATCTATACTATCTGGTTGGGGTGGCGGGGCACACATTAAGCCAAGCGCTTGAAAAACTGGATGAACCTAGCATCACAGAGTCTAGCTTACGTGATGAAGCCGAAGAGCTATTTGATGAATGTTGGTTGTCTAGCGTTCCTGAAAGTGTTCGTTTTTATGTGGACTATGACAAATTTGCCAGAGATTGCGAACTGAGCGGCGATATGACGGAGTTTGAATACAACAACAAAACCTACACTTGTACTAATTCTAGTGCTTTGTAATTGCTAAAAGCAACATGCCTTATGATTTAGGTCAGAAGGCATGATTTTGGCATACCGCTAAATACCGCGGCTTGTCGCACCTTTTTCATTTTGACAATTGTTCCTGCCGTTTTTTTAGTTTAATTCCAGTAGACAATTGTTCAGTTGGGATTGATATGTCGTCGTTGCTTTTTTGAACTGATATATTACCCACCTGCTGAATAGGTTGCTCAGCCATAAAAGCAACAACCTCTTTAGCCAAAGCTCGATCACTTAGGTCTTCAGATTTTGCTAGCACATTGGCAATATTTGCCCAAGCGTGAATTTCTTTGGTATGCGCTTCAAAGTTTGGTTTGGCAGATTTTCTGAAAATTGGGTGCTGCTGCCTAGCGGATTGATGCAGTTGATATTGATGTAAGGGTTGCTGTGTCACGCCGCGCGTTTTACGCGGTGTGGCGTTGGCCGCAATGCCATATTTACGCAGGCTTTGTGCAAAGCCTTCACGCCAGCGTTGCAAATCATTTTTACGTGGATTGAGGCGTTTACTACGTTTTTTAATAGATGCCATTTTGATGCAGACATGCACATGCGGATTATCAGTATCGGTATGCAAGGCAAATACGTACTCATGCTTGCCACCGAATTCTTGTTTTAGATAGTCACGTACGGCTTCTTTCACTTCGGCAGCAGGCGTACCTTTCGCCATAGAAAATATCACGTTAATGGTTTCACGACGTTTAGTAACTTCAGAAATGTCTTGCGCCCAATCGTTTTTAATATCTTTCACATCGGCACAGCTATTGAGTAGGCGGCCTTCATGGTCTTCGAGCTGGACTTTGCCGTTACGTGAAATGTAGTCTAGGTGTTTACCAATCGCCGCCATGCCCTTACCTGCACCCATCTTGCTGGTAATTTTAACCATCACTTCAGGTGTTTTTTGAGTGGTGCGGGTTATTTGAGCGCGTATGGCCGCAGGCTTATCGGGCATGATGATGTTAGCCCAGCCCAATGGTTTACTTGTTGGAGTTTTAGTCGGACGCACTGGCGGGTAAAATAAATCGTCGCCCCAATTCACCAACAATCCATCAATGAATCTTTTTGGTCTAGCCATAATAAAAATAGCTACCAGCGATCTAAATTATGGCTAGCAATCGCTTTTAAGGCTTTTCTGTCTTCGTCCAGCACTTTCAATAATTCTTGCAGCATCGGCATAACATCGACCTGCGAGCTACTCAGCTCATGGCTATTGAGTGCGCGGGCGATTTGATTGAGATTCTGGCCTATCATCCGAATTTGATAAAGTCGCTCATCTAGCTTGTCTAGTTCTAGGACATTTAACGGCGTATGTTTAATGAATTGATAGCGCACTAGGGTCACTAACCATTGCGAAGGGCTGAAGCCACTCTTTTCAGCGTGCTCAGCGAGCTTGTCATATTCTTTGTCAGTAAGCCGAATCTCAATGCGATTTTTGAGCGGACTGTTTTCTGGTTTTGGTAGCACGCCTTGAGGAATATTCAGCACCTTATCTAAAGCAGTGCGGCCAGTGAGGATTTTGCTAATGAGTTGGCGTAAAGCTTCACTGGGACTAATGCCACTTTGCGTGCAGTACTGTTCCCATTCATTTTTCAAATTTGTCCTAAAGGTAATGCGCCCTGCTAAATTCATTATCTTCTAGGCGCAACTTGTGGCTGTGTAATGCGCTTTTGAATGGTTGAGCTTTCCATCGCATCAATCGCCGTTTTATCACTAATGCCTTGCCCTTTAGTATCGTAGATTTTAGGCTTAGGAATTTCTATTCCCATGGCCTTGAGTTGACTAACCGCAACCGTTAATTTCTGCTTCATAGACGCCTGCAACTTAGGGCTTGCACCTTTGGCTTTGGCAGCTTCAATGATGGCTACTTCAGCAGCGGTAGGTGTGTATTTAAATTTGACTGACTTGTCAGCAGTGGTTTTATCGGCGGCTAGTTCTACCTCTTTTTGCGCTTGCGTTTTGTCTTGGTCGATGGCTACCCTAGGTTCAGCAAACTCAATCTTATTTTGTATACGACGCTTAGTGTCTTCGAGTAAGGCAACATCTTGCGCACTAGGTGTGTAGCCTTCTACCTCCAAGCCTTGCATGCTGGCGGCTAACCACACCTCTTTTTTAAACTCGTCTGTACCGCTGATTTTTATTTTTGACCAATGTTTAGCTTTGGCAAGTTCTATCATGGCGCGTATATCATCAGCATCGGACGTTTTGGCACTGATAGATTTGCCTTTGTCTTCAAATGCTAGGCCTTTGGTACGGTCTTTAGCATAATACAGATGATCTTTAATGGCATAACGCCTCAGCACTGAATCTGGAATTTCATCTACTAGCAGTCGGTGTAATTTAGTATTGTCTTTAATCGAAGCTTCATCAACTGCCACAGATTGATTTGTACTTGTTTTTTCTGGGTTGGTTTTTTTAGTGCTGGCCATGGTATTAATCCTTCATTCTGACTTAGGTGAAAGCCAGCCATTGGCATGACCAGCGTTGTAGGTTCATTAACAATGCTTTTAGCAACTAACGTTTGGGGGCTTTTTGCTGAGGCGTGGCTGGTATATTGGCCGCTTTCGCTTCTTTGGCCGCTACTTTCTCATCTTTGATATGCTTGCGTATTTCTTGGTTACGTTCCCATGAGCGCCCTGCCAGCGAATCAAGGACGTTATCCATGTTAGGCATATTTAATTCTTTAGCGGACTTTTTAAGTCCAGCAACGACGCGCTCTAAGTCATCTTTGGCGGGGCTAAACGGAAATACCTTTGCGGTATCGGTTGGGTTTTTATGGTCATCTTGATAATAGATGGCAACATCAGGACGACGTAAGCTTTCTGCTGTTTTCTTAAACTCTTCAGAAGCATAATCCAGTTTAGATTTTTCATGCAAAATGACCGAGTTTTTACCAATCTCTTGCAAGACATGGGTATCAAGAATGGTAATATCGCCTTTGTATACCGCACCTGGCTTAGCTGGGTACACTTGAGTACCTTGGCCATAAATCCTATTGGCATCCATCTTAATAATGTCTGTCACGGCTAGGCCGTTTTTTGCTGCTATATCTGGTACTGCTGTTGTTGTAGCCATATTGTTATTCCTATCATGCAAAGTAGGTGTTGATTTATGTTGATTGCTTTAAAGACCATCAACACTTAAGTCTTTAATTTTTGGGTCTTCCATCCTTTAGGTTTCAATTTAACTCCAACCCAGCGAAAGCGTCTTCTGCGCGCGCACGTGCAGTTCCAGCATCTAGACCTGCGGTATGTACGACGGCTTTAACTTCATCCAGTACATCCAAATTAAAGTCAATCTTGGCTAGCGCTGCTTTAGGTATATGCATAGTTGCAAGGCTATCTAATACATATTGATTGACCTCCTCTTCATCTAGTGGGTCTATGGCAGGCGGTAATGCTATTTTGTCGTAAATATCTAGGTATTCAGCGTTAAAAGACGGTCTCAGTGCATATTCGTCTAGGTCTATTTCGCCATCTTCAATCTCACGTTTTTTACCGCTGGTTTTAGCAACAAACAGATCAATATCAATCGCTGCAATTGTGGGGGCTGTGCGTAAGCGACTGGTGAATTCAGGGTCATCAAAGTAGCAAATTTTGTCGCAAAGGATAGGTTTAACGTTTTCTAACAGGATGATTTCTTTCCACTGCCCAATCTCTTTGACTTCTTGCGGCAGGAGCAAGGCACGGCGTTGGTCTGAAATGCTTTCAGAGCCACCGCCGCTTTTGCCATAACCATGACTACGGCTGATGCTACGGCTTTTTTCGGTGATGTAGCCTAGGCTTTCAGACACTTCGTTAGCATCTTTTTGATCACGTGGCGCATAGACAATCTGCATAGCATGATTCGTCATCAGTGTTCTCGCATCGTCTTTACCATAATTGCTAGGCGATTCTAATTGCGCGGTGCTTTGTATAATCGGTAACAGACGTAAGTTGTAACCTGCAATGTAACTCACAGCGGTGGCGATGATGTTCACCACACCAATGCTGGTAAATTCGTCCATGAGTAACAAGCACTGATGCTTCAATACCGTTGGATTCTTTTGTGGCAATTCTTTGGTGTTGAGATTGACTAATTGGCTAAATAGCAAATTGATAATGAGCTTGGCATCGCCTAATTTATTCGGCGTAATGCCAATATAAATCGACATTTTCTTTTTACGCACATCGCGTACATCAAAGTCACAGGCACTGGTGGCGGCATCGACAATCGGATTGCGCCAAGGCAATAATGGTGCATTGAAGGTGCTTAATATGGATGACAGTACATCATCACTAGAACTTAAAAAGTTACGCATGGCACCACGGCATTCACTACTCAACCATGCATAGGGCATGATTTTTTCTTCAAAATATTGTTTTATCGGTAAGCCTGAATCACGACCTGAAGTTTGGCGCAGCACTTCACCCATGGTGACAGGATAGTCGGGTAATGTTGAGGCTAACCCCTCTTCCTCGCGCTGATCACGCAGTTCACATAAAAACAGCGTCACCGCTAAAAATAGATTGCGTGCGTTATCATTCCAGAAAGCGTCTTTGCCGCCACTTGGCCAAATAGCATTGCCAAGACTAAATATGTCACCAACGCGGAATACGCCTCTGCTGATGGCACTAAAGAAATTGTATCGGTGCGTGCGAGGTGCGGGTTTGCCGTTGTTGTCTAGGTCTTCAGCGAACGGGTTGAATAGGTAAATTTCTTGTTTCAGGACATCCTTACGGTAACCCGCAGTGATGTCAAAGTTTTCTTGTTTGATGTCGAGTACGCAGACAGACTCTTCATAGCTCAATAAATTAGGAATCACCACACCCACGCCTTTACCGCTACGGGTAGGTGCAGCCAGCATTACAAATTGTTGCCCGGGGAAGCGTAATGTTTGGCCTCTATACTTACCAACCACAATGCCTTCATCACCGAGCAGGCCTGATTTAACCACCTCGCCGTGCGTTGCCCAGCGTGCGCTACCATGTAATTCGCGTCTTTTGCGCGTGGCAAGTACTGCTAGCAATGGGATGGCAACGTAAATAAGCAATACGCTAGCACCGCCTGTTACCGCAATACGCTTGCCTTGGCCAACTAGCCCTCCGTTTAGATAGGCATTCAGATAATCTGGCCATGCCCAAAAATAGACCGCCGCGCCGTAGTGCAAGGGATTAATTTTAAAGACGGCCAGCACCATTGCTCCAGCTAGGAGCATGGTCAATGGAAATGCCACTAATATAATCAGCAGCACACCCGTGGCTTTTAGTACAGTTCTATGATCTTTGTAGAATGCTGAAATTGGATGAATCATGGATGTTAGCTCGCAGGCCAGTTTTCAATACACGTTAATTTCTACACGTCTATCGGGTGACAGGCAGTCAATTAAAGCTTGGCGACCTAGCCTATTACCACAGCCTTGCGTGGTGGCCGAGCTCACAAGGCTACCTTTGCCTAAGGTTGTAAATTGAATGTAGCTTAGGTTATTTTCAAACTGAAGATAGGCGCGCACAACATCTGCTCGCTTAGTTGAAAGTGCATGGTTATACGCCGCTAATCCTAGTTTATCGGCATAGCCAACGACGCTAATGGCTTTAACGTTATTCATGGATTTAACTGATGTTGCAAAGCTTCTTAAGGCAGCTTTACCTGACTCTAGTAATGCTGTTTGATTGAACGCAAATAAGGTACTGGCTAGTAGCGTAGCTTCTGTTAGCTCAGGGGGTTTAGTCGACTCTGGCATTGTTGCAATAACTGACGTAACCTCACTCTTAGACATATTTTGTAGGCGGCTTTGCTCTAACTTGTTTTGAGTTAGCTGCGCTTCTAATTGTGCGATTTTCGCTTGCATGGTTGCAACTTCGGCTTGCATTTGCATGAACGAATTATTGCTTGTGGCACTAATAGTCGGTATAACTTTTACTTGGTTTTCAGCCTGATTGATTGGTACGCGCTTTGCGCCATCAGGTACGATTAAAGCACTGTTATTCGTGCAGCTTGCCAGCGTGAATGCGCCAGCAATGGTGGCTAATAATGTTATATTTTTAGTCGTGATTTTCATGGTTTGCATCCTCTTTTCTTAATTTTAAGTTTCCAGCGCAACTTCTAATTTCTTGAATGGGTTGAAGTAAATGGCCGTCATTTTGTATTCAGTGCCTATTTGCACTTCATTTTCATTAAAAATGGATCGAGCTTCTAAATGCGCGATAACATCGACGGCGCTTAATAATAAGCGTTTAATCGCTACATCTTGATAGGCGGTAGATTCTGGGTGTTCTTTTGCCATAAATATGAAGCGACCAATGGCCTCTTCAGGTGAGCCTGCGTGCCAGCTGGTGATACTGCCACCATGGCCGCTGAGTAATAGTTTCAGGTAATCGTAACTTTCAGCACCACGCAATTCAGCCAGCAACACACGGTCTGGGTTCATGCGCATAGTGCTATGAATCAAATCTGACGGCGTAACTTTGGCTTGACCTTGCCCGCCCTTGCTATAAGTTAAATGCACCACGTATTCATGATTCGGTAGAAACAATTCGCGTGCATCTTCAATGGTAATAATCGACTCATGTTGCGGTATCGACTGACACAGCATTTTAGAAAAAGTGGTTTTGCCTGAGCCCGTTTCGCCAACAATACCGATATTTTTATCGGCCTTGACCGCTTCAATGAAGAATTGACCAAAGTGTTTGTCTTCGAGTAAATCCATTAAACGCAAATCGGCTTTGCTTAATTTGCTCATGGCTTGAGCCGAGTAAGATTCACTAAAATCGGCTTCATTAAAGCCATGCGCATCAAAGGACATTTCGCGCGGCCGTAACCACACCGTTTCTGAAAACAGCGCATCGGCTTCATATTCAATCATGGTTTTAGTTAACACCATGGGTTTACGAATAGATAGGTTGACCAAGCCTTTTTGCACAACTGGTGGCAGCACCACTTGAATACGCTCATCGTTCGGCAAGTTGGCAGAAATAATAGGTGCTGACTTATTGATGCCTTGATTGCTGTAATTCCCTACCGCCACCGCAATTTGTTCAAGATGTGCCAAGCTCAGCGAGGGTGCTTTTATCTTTTTTCGGCCTTTTTCATTTTTAACGATAATTTCATACGGCTTATTCACAAAAATATCGGTCACACCGTCTTCATTGAGATATTGCGTAATTGGCTCTAGTAGCAGGCGTAAGGTTTCATCGCCTTTTATTTCATACTCTTGAAACGCATTTCCTATAGCTTGGTGGTGTTGCACTAAATCAGCTTGACCTTGTTGATTTTTAGTAGGTTGAATATCGTCAGGCATTATTGATTATCCCTAATGCTCATGCTGCCATCGGCTTCTAATCGATACACCTCACTAAAATCTAAATCACGCGCCACCACAATCGCTACGCGTTCGCCTTGGTTTTTAGTGAGCGTGGGCGGAATATTGATACTTTGTTTCAATACTTGGCTGGCCAAGTCATTGCCTGCGGATTGGGTGTTTGAGAAACTTGCGCTGGCAATATTGCTGCTGGCATTGCTATTTTTAGCGGTTTCATAGGCAACCAAGTCTTTAAAGCTGGACATCAAGAACGCTGAGCCAATACGCTCCAACCAATGCTTATCTACATCCCCATTAAAACCACCGCGACCGAGCGAATCTGTACCCAATGAATCTAGTTCAATCACCACGCCCTCAGGTGTTTTGATTCTGTCCCACAACACACGTAATCTAGTATCGCCATGCTTAAGCCCCGTATATTCACCTGTAAGCAATGAGCCACGTTCGACTAGCACCACTTTGCCATTGTCTGAGTAACTATTACTGGTCGTGGTGCAAGTCACCATACCTGGGTTAGAGGAATTGATTGCAGTATCGAGTGCGCAATCAAAGGCATTGCCTTTGGCTAGCACGTAATTGCGGTTCCCCAGTAACCTTGCCTTGGTTTTAGGCGTGTAGGTAGGTGTTAATTGCATACCGTCTGGGTTGGAGCGAGCAGATCTGTCGAACGTACCCTCAGTTTCAACTTCTTGGCTCAGGGGTCTTGCTACCCTACTGTTGTTTGTGTTTTGGTTGTACAGACCTTGATTAACAGTACCTGTTGCTACAGCTAATTGCGACTCGCCTTGGTCTGGCAGAATGGCAGCATCATAGCGGCTTGGGCTTGGGTTTGGGTTTGGTTTAACTGTAACAGTTTGCCCATGTTGCATTGGTTGATTATTGGGTATTACGCCTATCGGTGTAACACCCACATTTGTATTATCAGGCATCGGTGTTGTCTGACCCTGCATTTCTGCTGGTTTAAGCAGCGTACCTTCGCCTTCGACACCCATTGGCTTAATGGTGTTTTCTGCGGTAAATTTATGTGACTTTTGTTCCGCTTTGCTGGTTAGCAGGTGGGCTTGATAGCTAGAATATGCGAAATAGCCTGCACTGCCGAATAACAGTGGAATCGCCAACATAAATAGCATTGCACCCCAATTTTTTCTGGCAGTGTAGGCTTGATCAATACTGGTTTTATGTGACCCGTCGCGTAGCCCCATCTCATCGGTTGGGTTTTGTTGCTTTTCGTTATGCTCTATGGTATTGGTCATGATTATTCTGCCACCTGACGTGATACGCCCAAGGTCACCGTGCCATTTTTAGGGCTAACACCTTCAATATCGTAGGCATCATTCCAAACACCGACCACTTGCTTGCTTAAGCGCAGTACATAGTGTTTTGCCATACCGTGAATGACGATAGTATCTTTATTGTCGCCCTCCATATGGGTATTCACCATGGATTCAGTGCCATCGGCAGTAACACGAAATACCGCTGGAATTTCGCGGTGATTCGGAATCTTAAGATAAGTAAATTTGCCATCATCCCATGCTGCCGTGGGTGCAATTTCATCTGAATTAGTCATCACCTGCATGCTGTATTGCGTGTTGCGTACTGCTTGTGGTGCGGCTTGCAACTGTTTTACTTTGGCTTTGTTGATGGCCTCAATTTGTGCTGGCGTTAACGGTGCAACTTCGGTATTCGGCTTAGGGTAAGTATAAGCAATGCGCCAAGTGCCTTTATCTGAGCTGTGGTCTTTGAGTACATGTAAATCAAAGGCGTAGCTACGCTTATCCGTTTTAACGACAAGATTGCTATCATGAGCATTCTTTTTAGGTTTTAATAGAATAAAGTTACTACCCACTTTGGCTGAAGTAATCCAATTATCGGTATCGCCGCCACCCACACCATCTTTCACAATATGTTCATCCGCTTCTAAATCAATCTGGGTAGCAAAGCCACGCTTGGCTTTAATCATGGTGACTTGATTCATATCGTAAGGAATGAGCTGTACTGGGTTTGCTATGCCTTCAATGACTTGAGCACTGACTTGCGCATTGGCTTGCACGAAGCCAGTGATACTTAATGAGGCAAGAACAGCTAACTTGATAGCGTTGCGCGTTAATTTAGTACGTACTAAATTCATGGCTGCTTGATTGATTGTAGACTTCATTGTGCGGATACTCCGTTAGCGGCTGGTGACGTGCCGTTAGCTGATGGTGATAAAGACTGAGGGGCGTTAATAATAGGTGCAGCGACTGCTGCGCCTTTTTCTTCTCTGTCGACCACATAGCCTGTGACCTTGAATCCATAAGGATTGGCATCAAGGTCTTTTTGTAATGTGAGTAGTGAAGGTTTTTCGTAAACATAAGTCATTGAGGCAATGTATTTACCTGCTATTTCAGTGTCGTAGCCACGCTCGCGCGTGGTACGCTCATACCGAATGATGGCAGTACCCTGCGCGCCTGGCGGCAATGTCGTTGAAACGATGTGAATACGACGTTCTGTGTAATTGCCGAGTTGTTTATCAAGCGCATTATCGTGACCAAACATGGCGCGATAGTTTTTGAGTACATCGCCAGCAGATAAAGCCAAAGTACGCTCATAGTCACTTTGTAACAGCATCCAGTTATAGCGTTCACGCGTGTTCACATACTCTTCGACCCAATGCCTATCGGCTGCCTCATTCAAACTAGCTGGTTTGTAAGCTGTGGTATCTACCAATTGCGCTTCACCTGTGACTTTATCTACCAAGAAAGTCATGGGGATGACTTTATAAAAGGGCAGCATAAATACCAAACCAGTGATCGCTAACACGGCCAATAATGTCATTATTTTAGTTATATTCCATGCTCTAGCCTCAGACTGATGTAGCGCAATGGCAGTGGAGGCTTCCCAATTGAGGGCTTGTTGGTGAATGTCTTTTTTGTTATTAAATAGCATGCTGTTTACCTAGTGAGGAGTTTGATAAAAGTTGTTTTAGTGTTTTCATGGTGCTGGTTATCTATTTCGATAACGTGAAGCGATTGCATGGGCTGAGTGTCTTAAGCCTTGGCCAACAGTTTGTGTGGCTCGCCCTGCCAGCGGAGCACCTTTACCCAAATTCGCGCTAAAGTTGCTATTGTTTTCTATTTTTCCGCCAGCACTGCCTCCACCTTTACCACCACCCCGCATGGCGGCAAAGGTCATTTTTGCGATTTGTGCGGTGGCTAAGGCCAAACCTAAGCCACTGGCATTGTCGCCACCTCCCACTAAGCTATTGGCAATGTTGTCTAGCTTAGTAAACAAGTAGGCAAACAGACACATCACCACCATCAGACTGAATATTGCTTTCAGTGCTGCCGCTTGTTTCGCGCCAACGAATGTGGCTGATTGATCCGTATTAAAGCCTAGGTGAACGATGTAACCGTTGACAATCACAAACACCAATCCCAAAAATATCATCATGAATAGTTGCAAAAGTAAGATGTAAACAATCTTGTTTTTCCAACCATCAAAGAAATTCTTGCTGGGTTCAAACGCTAATGCACCGATGAATAGTGGACCTACTGCCAACACTAAACTGAGCGTTAGCAGGTTAGTGAAAAAAATAATGCCAACCGCACCAAACAAAATAAGGACACAAATTAAATACAAATTAGCCACGATACTGAGTGCAATACCACTTGCCACATCAAGAATATTTAGCTTCATTCTCGCTGCGACAAGGTCATTGAAAGGTGTTAGCAGTTGGTTAAAATTGCAATCTAGCGCATTGAACATAGCGGCATCACCAGTCCCTGTAACAGGACAAGCACCGCCACCAGTTGTCGAAACAGCAACAGAACTCATTAAGTTTGCGCTGACCGTTTTGACGGTACCGATGACTTCAGCCTGATAGACGCCTGCACTACACGCGATAAATAGAATCATAGCCATTTTGGCTGAACGCCATACTATGGTACTGATTGGCTCACGCACTTCGCCACGCATCACAGCAAAACCTACAAATAGGTAGTACAGCGTTAATGCAGATAAGGCTATTGCAGCCACATAAATGCTTAATTGTGCGGACACTTGATTTACAAAGTGGTCTACGTAAGAGAAAAATGTACCGCCGATGTAGTTAAACATGGTGTACCTTTGTTGTTACCGTTGATATAAACTGCTTGACATAGTACGTCTTTGACGTATAATGCCCGTCATGTACACTTTTATTGAGCTGCCTATATTCACCCGTTATGCAGTTGATTACTTTAGCGATGATGCGTTGGCAGAATTGCAAGCCTCTATTGCTAAAAATCCAAAACAAGGTGATGTAATACCTGGCACAAATGGTGTACGTAAATTGCGATGGTCTAGGGCTGGCATGGGAAAACGCGGTGGCGTGCGCGTCATTTACTTTGTACAAGATGCTTTGGGACGTATTTGGTTGTTGACGGTATACGCCAAAAGTAGTCAAGAAAACATTGCTGTTTCTACTTTGAATCGATTGAAAGAGGTGGCTGAAAATGCAGAAATTATCTGAAAAAAACTTATTAGCACGTGATGCAAAACGTGACCTAAATGCTGAACTATTGGAATCTATAAATGACCTAAAAGCTGGCAAAGTGGGGCGAGTATCCGTTGTTACGCGCACAGGGCAAGTCATTGAATCGCCTGTTGCCAAGGCGCGCATTGCTACGCACATGACACAGTTACAATTTGCTACTTTAATGGGCGTATCTGTGCGTACTTTACAAGAGTGGGAGCAAGGACGACGCTCACCTAGTGGTGCGGCTAAAACGCTACTCAAAATAGCCGAACTTAACCCTAAAGCACTCATAGCGGTCGCTTGATTAAAATAAGATTTCATTTTTTATCTAAAATTGCACTTAGTTGAAATTAGCTATTGGTTGAGGTGCAGATATGGGTTTTCCTCTGTCCTCTAGCGTGGCGTTTGCTTGTAATTCATGTAAAGCCTGCAATGCATTGATACAGTTGGGTGCTAGGCTGCGCTCAGCAGGGTTTTCGCTGCACCAATCACTTATCTTTTTATAGAGCGCAGGCTCTTTCAATAACTCCCGCACTGTGAAAGTCTTTTGCGAGTCAGTTTTGTCTTGCCCAGAACACGCCGTTAATAAAACTGCCGTAAGCGTAATAAGTGTTAGTTTCATGATGCAAATTCCCTTATTGATAGCTTGGTTAATCCCAATTGGTAATCGGTTCTGGTGCAGAAATAGGATTGCCTCTATCCTCAATCGTGGCCTTTACTTGCGCATCTTGTTTAGCCTGCTGCAATAACTTGTTTTGTATTTCAGCAAGCTGTGCGCTCAGCTGCATTTGCACCACGGTGTTTTGAATCTTGGCTTGTTCGCCTGCCATGCGGGCTTGCAATTCAGCAATGGCTTTAGGGTCATCGGTATTGCTAATCTGATCAATTAAACCTTGTATCTGCGTTTGCTCAGTAGTGGCGGTATCGTAGGCTTTTTCGTAATTGTCACGGTCTATGTAATGTTTTTTAACTTCTGCTTGGCACAGGGTAAGAGACTCACTGGTTTGCCCGTTACAAACATCCATGGATTGCACGGGTCGCATCATTTGGCTATACACTTTTTGTGCATCAGCGGGTAAATATTGGCGTAACTTAGGATCGTTTAATACCGCGCCGAAGCCACGTTTACCCGTCATGGACTGATATTGTGCAAGTTGTTGTGCGTATTGCTCTTTCATGGCTTGCAGCTGCTTACCCCATTGCACAATATTCTCGAGCGTATTAGCAAGATTCGCCGCATCAATGACAGGAATGCCGCCTGCATTGGCAGGCGTAATACTGGCTTGTAAGCTGGCCGCAAGGGTTAGCGCAATAATGAATGCTTTAACATGCGGTTTTAAGTGATGTTTTTTCATGATATTTATCCTCGGTATTTTTTACGTCAACAATGAAATCAATCAACCCAATGACCACAAGTTTGGGTGCTGTTTTGGCCGTTTCCACCAGTGAAGCCATTTAGAAAACTCCCGCTATTGTTTGAATTACTACCCATGAAGTTATTAAATGGCCAATACGTCTGTGACTGCGTCACCACATAATGCGCACCATTGTGAAGGTCTGTATATGCATGACCTTCATAGTCTGAGCAGTACGCAGGCTTAATGCCTTGAATGCAGCCTTGCAACCCATTGGTATAAGCGATGAGCGTCGCATTCAGTGAGGCTGCATCACAACGTCCTGCGCCATTGGCAATCGCATTGACTAGGCTTTTCATTTGCGGTGTTTCTGATGAAACAGGACATAGATTTAAAAAGTTGATACGGCCTTGTATGGTGTCGCTGAAATCATCAAAATTAATACTGAAATATTCACTCAGTGATGGTGAACATTCGCCTGGCGGCGAACCTGTGGAAAGGCAAAGGATGGCTTCACAGGCTAATTTAACTTTGCCTGTGAGTTCGCCACCATCAGCATGAGCAATACCCATTGCAAGTGTGGTTAGCAAGATGGCGGGTAATCTTAAATGGTGACGTATTGTCATGATGAAACTCCTTGTTAATAAAAATACTATTGGACTATTCGCCCTTTATTGGCTTTGGTCATGGCTTTACGCTGGGCTAATCGATTTAAGTAAATTGGCATCCAGTCTTGTACGTCATCACCCACTTCTGCACGAATTTCATCTAGCATTTCTACGTTATCTAATGAAGTACTGAGTACGTCTAACATTTCATTGAGGCTGCCAAGGTCTAAGGTGACGACTGTTGAGGTATGACCTTGCTTGACTAGAAACTGACGGCTCGTTTCACCAAGTGTGCGGATGGTGTGATATTCCATCTCGGTAACTTTGAAGCCTTCCACGTAGTCATGGTAATCAGCTTTGGGGTTAGGCAAAAATATTTGCGTAGCACATTGCTCTACCATGGCTGCAACGTGTGGTGTTTTAAGGATTTGTGCGGGACTTTGTGTATCAAAGATACCGAATCCATTTTGTTTACGAATGGTAAATTGTTTGTTGACAGCAAAGTCTGTGAATTCTGACAGCTCTAAACGCTTCCAAAATTCAGCCATGACATAGATAAAACGGCGACCATCAATCAAGCTTTCTGTTAGGTGTAGTAAGTACATAGTGACGGGCGCTAGGATGTCTTTATCTTCTAAAAAAGCCGTGTCATCAAAACCAAATAGATGGCCTTGACTCAAGTCTATTTTGTCTTCCACGTTATCCAGCACCCAGCCATAGCTGCCGCCTCTGCACCATTTTTGTAGGTAGTCATGCACGCTATTTTGTTTCGTATTGGGAAGTTGCTGGTTGATCGCATATAGGCCACGTTTGCTACGCTCAAAGGTCATCATCACACGGACTGCACGCTCTACTTCATGACTATCAGTGGCATTGAGTGAATAAGGCACGAGACTTTGCACAAGTTTTACTAAAAAGCTAATATTGTGTTCAGTCGCCTCTAGCTGAAATGGATTAAAGCCCGTAGGTATCCCTTTTTTAAGGACGCGATAATTGCCGCCTAGTGCGCGGATGACAATCTCAGCGCCACGATCTTTATCAAAAAAGACAATCGTGGGTTGGTATTTCAAAGTCATCAGTAGTAAGAACAACTCCAACACGGTTTTACCTGAACCTGTCATGCCGATAATGGTGGTATTGCCAGGCGCTTTTTTATCGGTGGAATCGTCGTTTTCGTCAGTGCCATGAAAATTAAAATAATACGGCGCACCATTCGGTGTTTTAAGAATGGTGACGGCTTCACCCCATGGATTGTTATTGCGCTTACCCGTACCAAAGCCGTGCATCGCGGCTAAACCTGCAAAGTTGCGTGAGGTGAGATGTGCTTCGCGCGGCCTTAAATGCCAGTGCGCAGACTGCTGGGCAAACCATGCGGCATCAACCACCAAATCCAGCAGTGCGGTTTGGTAGCCATCATGACTGAGTGCAGAGCGTGCTTCTGCCATATTGCGTGTGGCTTCATCCATGCTATCGCCCAATACGGCCAGTGAATAATGGTACTCACCCAGCACAAACTGCCCATCAACCAGCTGATCAATGGCTAGGTCTAAGGCCTTAATCTGTGAAGCTGCACCATCTTCGGTTGAAACAAGTTGATTACGCTGTTTCTCTAATTTGTCTTTGGCACTGGGTTTGTCTAATATCGAAAAACTTTGCGTCTCGATGTATTCATACGGTGTGTACAACAAGCTATTCATACAACCAGCATCAGTGGTAGCTGGGTAATCTTTCAAATCCAGCATTGCGGCGAAGCGTCTTTTATTCGGTGCACGAATTTCTATTTTCTCTTCGACGAAAAATAGGCGTGAAGTTTGTAACACGTCACGAATTCGGTAATCTTTGACAGGTACTTTTTCCCAAACAGTGTTAAGCAGGTAGCCGTAAAATGCTAACTGGTTGGAATAGGTAATGTTGTTTTCTTGATAAGTGGCGAGCCGCTCTACATCATATTTTTTGAGTGTGGCTTGTATGCGTGTAGCGAGTTCTTCAATTTTACGTAGTGCGTGCTTATCTGCCTCTTCGATGGCACGCAATGATTTTTCTTGAAGGTCGACAACGCGACCAAAAAGGTTTTTCTTAACCGCACCATAAGGTCTATACACCAGCGTGAGATAGGTTTCGTTACCCATCATGTTGTAACCCTCAAAACTGGCGTAATAGCGTTTCGCAAAGGTGTTCGCAAATGGATTTTGGTATTCAGTGCTGAATTGGTCTGAGTATTGCCGGCGCACACGGTGTGACCAAATAGCGACTTCACCTAGGCCGATCAGCAATTGATTAAACGCCTCATGCAATATGTCTAAATCAATTGCATCACGTGTTTCAAAAGCAATGCCATCTACCCGCCATGTGGTTAAATAGGCACCGTCTAAAGTTTTGACCACCGCATCGCTAATTGCACTGCTAAAACGCAAATACTCGCTAGCACTGATTTCGTTATTGGCAATTTTCTGATGTTTTGCAGTCATGGTTTCGTTATCGTTTTCTGTGAGTTCTTTTTAAAAGCTTTTAATATATAAAGTCTTTTTAGTAGCGCATGGGTGAACCCTATTAGGGGTTGATACAGTTCGCCCATGAGCCCTATTTGAGTTATACACAGCTCACCCATGCACCCTAACCATTTTGTCTTGTGGATAAGGTGATAGTTACCCACAGGGTAAAACAGCTCACGTACGAGCCCTATTGGTTTGATACCGCTCACGGGTGAACCCTATCTGAGTCAATATTCGTGTTGTTAGCAGCACTTTCTTTGATGATGACGCCTGACTTTTCTGCAAACTTCCTAATAAAATGTTGCATGCTTTGATCGAATTTCGATAAATCCACCATGCCTTTTGACTGATTGTTGATGACAACCCCATTGCCATTAACCTGATTGATATTGATTTGCAAGTTCTCAATGTGAATCACTTTGGCATCTATTTGCTGTGCCGAATGCACATAATTTTTGATGTCATCGACAATATCCGAAACTTTGTTCGGAATATAATCCCAAGAGGCTTCTGCCACGTTGTTGTCAAATAGGTCTCTTAGCACAATCTTTTCTCGTAATACATAGTGATTTTTTCTGCCTATTTTTTCAGTTAATAAGTAGGATAATTGCCTTAATTCCACGAGATTTCTTTTTACTTGCGAGATGGATAAACCCGATTTCACGGACAAGGTATGCTCAGACGGGAATGAGGCGCCAGTATTAAAGTTGGCGTGTGATTTAATAACCAAATACACTTTAAGGGCAGAGCCACTGATATTGGCAAGGTCGCCACTATCTATCATGGATTTAAATACATGAAACCATTGCGTGTTGACTGCTAATGTTTTATCCACGGCAGTCATTTATGAACGCTTTTTATAACGCATAGGTGCAACACTTTTTGCACCCCAAAACTTGCTATTACGATGTCTTGCACTCATTTTTAGCCTAAGTACATACTGCATTAAGCGTTGATCATCACTCTTTGAGATAAGTCGCATTGTCACGATAATTGGAATAATCATCGCCAAGACTGTGACGCCTAGAATTGGCATGAGCCACATTCCCCATATTCCGATGACAAATAGCGGGATGCACGTGAAAGCAAGCGGCTCAAGTGGCACGCCAAATATCATACTGGGGCGCGTACAACCTTTGAAGATGAGGTCGCTCATGTTTTAGAAAAACAAAAGTGCAATCGCTGCTGCACTACCAATCATAATGGCGCCTAACAGCAAGTTGCCATAATCTTGAATTCTTGCACCGCCAGAGGTGCACTTATAGCCTGTCCACATGATCATGAGTGTCATATATGCCAATCCTAAGGCTGATGCCCATGTGATCACCTGATCGATGATGGTTGCGCCAGGTGTAACACCGCCTGCGGCAGCATAAGCATGTGTAGTCAATAAAAAGCTAGTTGCGGTAATGGTGATGCGACTGCCTATCTGACGCGGTGTGTGATTATTTTTGTTGTGGTGCATGCTGTATCCTTTTAGTCTGTTTTTAATGGATGTTTAAATACAAGGTAATGCCATTGCCTTTTTGTTGCTTGTGGGGGAGTTTTGCGGAAATCTAGGCACATTAAAATACCACCGCATTTTCTGGCTTATCGGTGCTAATGGCGCTTATTTGTATTGCCTTGTTGTTTGCAGGTCTGGTATTGACGCTCAGTTTTACGAGTACCTTGTTAGCGTATTGTGTGCCAACTGCTGAATTGAGTTGGCCAGAGTAATAACAAGACAGAGCTTTATGCGTAGCATCTGCTTGATAGCCTCGTGCGCTTGCACGATTTAGGCATTCACTAAGCATTTGGCCGCCCGCGTTTAAGTTGGTACACACCTCAAATACATTATCGAAGTTAAGGTTAAAACGTCTAAAGTTACTACGGTTTATTTGTGCCAATCCTACCGAATAGTTATAGCCTGCATTTTCTAAAAAATGGGCGGTGGCTTTGGCTTCAGTAAGGGTTTGCGGTTGACGTTGCAAGTGCGCATTCACTACACCGATTGCGTATGGATTGTGGCTAGACTCTACGCTGATGACGCGCATCATTAACTGTTGATCCACCATGGGCGCACATTGTTGAATAGTGACGTTATCTAGTATCATTTCGCCCTATTCCTTGCCTCGCGCTTCAGTCAGCAGGTTAAGCTTAATCGCTTCAGCAGGCACTTCTAAGCATTCACCCGTGAGTTCGAGCTTAATGTGGATGAAACCAGCCGTTGTCGGTTTGTGATGCAGCATTACCATGCAGGGTTGATGATCTTGGTAGAAGCCTAGTAATAACGGTTTTTTGATTTTGCTTAGTTCTGTTTTAGCCAGGTCAGTGGGTTTAGCCGTGGGTAGTTCTTCGTTGGCTGGGTTGTGATAGGGCAAAACTTGAGTGGCGACTGGGACGTGTACAGTATCTGTAGTATCAACATCTTGTGAAGTATTGTTTGTATCGGTAGCTGCCTCTGTTTTGCGGGCTTTCAGTATCAATGCATTGGTGATTTCTTCATTACTATTGATAAGCGATTCCGCTAGTACTGGCGCATCTTTGTATAGATTAATCAGCCTGTAAATAAGCTGTGCACCTTTGATTTTTCCTTGGCTATAAGCCTCTGCAATCATTTCAGGCATGTCTAACAATGCCAAGTGATAAGTCACATAATTGGCATTCTCTGATAGCTTTTCGGCGATGCTGCTTTTACTGTCACCTGCTGCAATACGTTTTTGTATAAATTGTGCAATATCCATGGCCGCCATATTGGCGCGCTTGGTGTTTTCAAGCACTTGGCTGTAATCATCAAACGCGCTTGCATCTACTTGAATGATGGCCGCTATCGTGTTTAATCCTGCTTCTAGTGAGGCACGGTATCGTCTAGCACCATGTATAATGGTGTAAGTTTCATCAACCGCTGGTCGCACGTGTATAGGAGTTTGTACGCCTCTACGTTTTACGTCACTGACAAAGTCTTGCCAGTTTTCATCATTGAAATCTTTGCGTGGTTGTTGTTCATCTTCGATGATTTGGTTGAGCGGAATCGCTAATACCACACTAATTTGATTATCAGGGATTGCAGTCGCGGAAGTAGTTTCGCGCTTAACAGCATCTAGCATTTCTAGGTTAAATACCGACTTTTTGATGTTAGCTATCATTGTGACTAAGCTATTGCCTCTACATTAGTAGTTTCAACATCCACTTCAAGCTGTAATCTCGCTAATACAATATCAAATATCTTACGTACGCTTGCCCAAGTGCTTCTGGCCATGGTGTTAGTTCTAGCGAGCTGCGCGATTGGAATACCCTCTTTTTGGCATTCGCGTATCGATTGGCGCAATGGCATTAACAGAATCCTGCCCTCGTTATCGGTTAAAAAGTGCTCCCCAATTCGTTCGCCTAATTCGGTTAACGCTTCTCGGTGTTTATCGGTAGCCTCTACCATGTTAGGTAAAAAACCTAAGAAATTGAGCTTAGCGTTAAATACCGTTTTAATGTTAAGCACGCCACGCTGACCATATAGCGTCGCACTCATGCCTTCAATACTTTCTTGTGATAACTGGATTGGGCTTAATACCGCATCAGCTAGGGTGAGCGCGATGGTGACGCGTATATCCAACGAGGGTGGCCCATCTATAATACAGAGGTCATAATGTGCATCTACACTGATTAAGAAGTTGGCAAAGTGTTGGTGCGCGATAGATGACTTTTCTGTGAGCTCGCCTTCATGCTCAATCTTTACGCGGGCTTGCTCTACTAGCACATTGTTAAACTGCCCATCAGCTTCTAGGATGCTGAACCCGCTACTGCCAACATTAATATCAATGATGTCGGTGGTTTCAAATATGACCTCAGTCACGGTTTTGGCAAGCGGCACAGCCTCACCATTGCGTTTGAAGAACTTAGTGGTGTTCCCTTGATCATCAAAATCAATCACCAGAACACGGTAGCCTAAATTTCTGGCATATAGAGCTAGTTGACAAGCATTGGTAGATTTACCTACACCACCTTTTTGTACGCCAATATAGAGTGTTTTCATTATTTTTAGATACTGTGTATTGTTGATTTATGGTGTATAGTTTAGATATGTCTAATATATGTGTCAAGTAAATAAATAGATATATCTAATAATAATTGTAGTTAAATCTAATTCATGAATACATGGCAAACTAGATTGAAATATGCAATTGAGATGAGAGCAGTGACTAAACTCGCGCTTGCAAAACACGTGGGGATAAAAGCACCATCTGTGAGTGCTTGGTTATCATCAAAATCAAAAACAATGAGTGCGGAACATGGGATTGCGGTGTGTGAGTTTTTAGGCATCACACAAGAATGGCTGTTCCTCGGCAAAGGCAGCATGGATGAAGTTAAAAACGATACGTACAAAAGAAAGGTGTTAACTCAGCTGGCTGCTGAATTGCCAGAATTCGCGGTGGATGAGGCGATTAGACGGATTGCTGATATTAAGGAATTCGTCGAAACCGTTAAGAAAAATACCGCCTCAGGTCAGTAATATTATCAAGCTATGTATTCAGCTGGAATTAGATTTTGGAGAATCAGACCCTGATCAGTAAGGTCATGGCGAATGCAACTTAGTTAATTACCGTTAGCAGCAATTCTAAAAAAGTAAGCAACTCGCTTACGATATCGCACTGTGTCACTAAACCATTATTGAATAGTCCGGTAAAGATCATCAACCAGATTTACATCGATCATCTAAAAAAATGTATATTTATTTAATTAAAAATTAGATATATCTATTGCATAATTATTAGATATATCTAATAATACAAGCTAATTTGATTAACTTAAATCATAGCTTGGTAAGAGTATGCAATCACACATAGTCCACTCTTTGTCATTAATGCTGCCGTAATGAGCTTATTTTTGGCGCACACAGACTTGATTCAATTGACTGGCTACGCCCGTAAGGCAAAGCAATGCGCTCAACTATCCATCATGAATATCCCTTACCGCGTGAATGTGAGAGGTGAGCCTTTGGTGACCATCGCCTACATTAATGGATTAAAAGCTGAGCCAATTAAAACTGGTTGGCAATCCAATCTAATGGCAGCTTAAACCATGGTGCGAGGTCGTAGGCCAACCATTCATGCGAATTTACCACCACACATGCGTGCACGCGTACGCGGCGACACTACCTATTATTACTACGACACTGGGGGCAAGCCACGCAAAGAAATTTCACTAGGTAAAGTTTATGTTGAAGCCATCCGAAGGTGGTCTGAGTTAGAAGGCAAAAAAACCACTCCATTGATTTACTTTAAAGATATTGCTGATCGCTATTTACTCGAAATTGTACCCACTAAAGCAGCGCGCACACAAATCGACAACGTACGAGAAATGCAAAATTTAATTGCATTTTTTAACAACCCACCTGCACCAATCACAGAAATTAGGCCGATACATATCAGGCAATATATGAATTGGCGTACGGATAACGGTAAAAAAAGTACGGTACGTGCCAATCGTGAAAAATCTTTGCTTTCTCACCTATTTAACATTGCACGTGATTGGGGTGCATTAGATACTGTTAATCCATGTCAAGGCATCAAGGGTTATACGGAAGAAGGTCGAGATGTTTACGTCGAAGATAATATCTATGATGCAATTTATCAAGTGGCAAGCCAACCACTTAAAGACGCGCTGGATTTAGCTTATTTGACTGGGCAACGCCCTGCTGACGTTATCGCGATGAGTGTGGCAGATATCCAAGATAAAATTCTACTAGTTCAGCAAGGCAAAACCAATGCTAAGCTACGCATTAGCGTTACTGGGGAATTGAAATCACTCTTAGAGCGCATACTTAAAAGCAAGCAAGCGCACAAAGTGCGTACTTCGCAATTGATATGTACCGAAACAGGCAGGCCAATTAGTCAAAATGCATTAAGACTTAGATTCGATAAAGCACGGGATAAAGCCATTAAACAAAACCCCGCAATAGCAAAAGATGTTAAGCATTTTCAGTTTAGAGATTTAAGAGCCAAAGCCGCGAGCGATAAGGCAGAAAGTGAAACGATGCGTGATGCTCAACTGCAATTAGGGCATAGCTCTATGGCTATGACAGAGCAATATGTTAGGCAGCGTCGCGGGCAAAAAGTAAGCCCAACCAGATAGTCTAAATTAGCTAAAAATGTCTATTTGCGGAAAAGTAAGGTATTTGCGGAAATAAATAGCGCGGCTTAACTTCCGTTAAGCCGCGCTGGTATTGGTAGGGCGTGCGGGGATCGAACCCACGACAAACGGATTAAAAGTCCGCTGCTCTACCAGCTGAGCTAACGCCCCATTTTTTGGTTGCTATTTATGGGAAAATCTTATTACTGGTTTTTTCAGTTGATTTACATCACCAACGAAAGGGCGCAATTATGCAAGAAACTCAGCAATTGGTCAATGCCAACCTGCTAAATATATTCACTTTTTATGTTATTTATTTCTATGCCTTTTTTGAACTTTTTTATTACTTAGCACTTTAAAAATTGTCTTTTTTGTTTTAGGCGACTTTTATGATGTCATTTTATGTGAAGACTAACGCATACCCGGCAATTTAACGCCCATCATACCACCCATACCACGCATCATTTTAGCCATGCCGCCTTTGCTAAACATTTTCATCATTTTTTGCGTTTCTTCAAATTGTTTTAATAAACGATTCACTTCTTGCACTTGCACACCACTACCTGCGGCGATACGCTTTTTGCGGGTGGCTTTGATGAGTTCGGGCTTTTTGCGCTCTAGAGGCGTCATGCTATTGATAATGCCTTCTATGCGGCGCAGCGACTTATCCGCATCTTCATTATTAACTTTGGCTGCCATGCTGGCCATTTGCGCAGGCATTTTATCCATTAAGGCGCCCATGCCACCCATTTTTCGCATTTGCATCATTTGCGATTTAAAATCTTCTAAATCGAATTTGCTACCCGATTTTATTTTGTCGGCGACTTTTTGCGCTTCTGCTAAATCTACATTTTTGTGCGCTTGCTCAATCAAGCCCAGCACATCACCCATACCCAATATGCGGCCTGCCATACGGTCTGGGTGAAACGGTTCTAATCCGTCTACTTTCTCGCTCACGCCAATAAACTTAATCGGCTGACCTGTTACATGTCGCACACTTAATGCTGCACCTCCGCGCGCATCGCCATCAAGCTTAGTTAGCACAACGCCTGTCAGTGGCAGAGCTTCACCAAATGCTTTAGCAGTATTCACCGCATCTTGGCCCTGCATAGCATCCACTACAAAAAGCGTCTCTACAGGGTTAAGCTGAGTATGCAGTGCTTTAATTTCGACCATCATTGCTTCGTCAATGCCCAAACGTCCTGCCGTATCGAAAATTAATACTTCGTAATAACCTTTTTTAGCAAACATAAGTGCGTCATTTGCAATATCCAATGGCTTTTGATTAGCGTTACTGTCAAAACAGTCTATATCTAGCTGCTTGGCTAATGTTTGCAGTTGTGCAATCGCCGCAGGGCGGTAAATATCGGCACTTGCTAGCAGTACTTTTTTCTTTTGTTCTTTTAATAGCTTGGCTAATTTGGCGGAGGTAGTTGTTTTACCAGAACCTTGCAAACCCGCCATGAGGATAACGGCAGGCGGCACAGCAGCTAAATTAAGACCAACATTAGCCTTACCCATTAGCGCTGTTAATTCATCATTCACCACTTCAATCACGGCTTGGCCTGGTGTGAGGCTAGCAAGCACTTCTTTGCCCTGAGAGCGCTCTTTCACTTTGGTAATAAAGTCTTTTACCACAGGCAATGCAACATCTGCTTCTAGTAGTGCCATACGCACTTCGCGCATGGCATCCGCGATATTGTCTTCAGTTAAGCGCGCTTGTCCGCGCAAATTTTTAATAACGCCCTGCAGCCTGCCAGTTAAGTTTTCTAACATTTTTAAGTACCTAGTGAATTTTACGATCTAATAAATCTATCTCGATTTTACATCATGCGGCGCGAATCTTTAACTCTTAACTATGCACCTGGGCGGAGTTTTGCCATAATCTCGTTATGGTTCATTTTATTCCTTACTTAGTCGTTAGCTTTATTTATGTTGCAGTTGCCGCCGACTTTTGGCGCACCGCTAAATTAAGCAATAATGCCGAATCGCTTAAGTTGCATTCTGCCATGATTGGATTAGGGTTAATGCTGCATGGCTGGCTACTTTATCGCGATATTTTCACCATAGGCGACATTAACTTAGGCTTTTATTATGCACTATCGGCGATTTTTTGGCTCACCGCACTGATTTATTGGTTAGCTAACTTAAAGCATCAGCTTCACAGCTTACAGGCCTTTGTATTGCCACCAGCTGCAATATTTGTTCTGCTACCCGCTTTTGAGATTAAAAACCATTATCTGCCGCAAACAGAAGCCGCCTCTGGCGTGTTTATGGCGCATATTGCCATTGCAATATTGGCTTATAGCTTATTTACGTTTGCCGCTTTGCACGGCGTATTAATGGCCATTGCAGAACGCAGCCTACACAACAAACCTACACCATTTAAATTACCTAACTTTCCGCCATTAATGGTGATGGAAGGTTTGTTATTTAAGGTGATCACGCTGGGTTTTGTTTTGCTGACTTTAACTCTATTAAGCGGCATGCTGTTTAGTGAAGAGATTTTTGGCAAACCGCTGCAATTTAATCACAAAACAATCTTCTCAATCGCCTCTTGGGTGATTTACGGCTGGTTACTATATGGGCGCTACCGCTATGGCTGGCGAGGCATTAAAGCCATTCGCTGGACCCTAATTGGTTTTGTGCTATTGATGCTAGCCTATTTAGGCAGCAAGTTTATCTTGCAAGTATTATTAGGTAATTAAATTAATAATTGTTGTGCTCATTTAGGCTATTAGCCTTATCTATATATTGTTTAAAAGCTGGTAAAGCAACTCTGTTTAAAACCGTTAGATGCACAGATAAGGAATTGTTTTTAAAACAAATTTAAAATTTCTGCCGCCCTAATTTATTGGTCAGTCCAGCTAAATGCTCTCACACAGTATGCGCAAAATCGGCGGGGGGGGTCCCTGTAAACCCATTTGCACTATCGACGAACTTGACACCTAGTTTTTATCGCCTGGCGCATCTATCATCCACTTCAGCGCACAATCCGAGTACCATCAGCGCAAAATAGTATGTTTTTAGCCCTCAAAAAGGCTTAATTTACAAAAAACTTAGACTAATCAGCCTTAATGACGCAAACAAGCCCCTAAATTAGGCATTAAAAAGCTTTAGCGCAAACTAATTGCCGGCCAGTTACTAGCCTTTGCATGCGCCGTTAAAGTGGAATCTGCATCAACCGCTACGGGGTTTGTCACTAATTTCATCAATGGCAAATCGTTATGCGAATCGGAATAAAAATAACTTTTTTCGTAATCAATTAGAGTTTTTCCACGCGCGCCCAACCATTGATTGATACGCGTTACCTTACCTTCTTGAAAGCTAGGTACACCGCTCACTCCTCCTGTATATTGACCATCCAACATTTCAGGGTCTGTACCAATCAAGTGCTCAATTCCATAAGCCGTTGCAATTGGCTTGGTCACAAAGCTGTTAGTAGCCGTAATCACCACACATAAATCGCCTGCTGCTTTGTGCTCATTTACTAATGCCTGCGCTTTATCCGTCATCATTGGCTTAATCACTTTTTGCATATATTTCACATGCAACTCATCTAAAAATGATTTCTTGTGTTGGCTTAGTGGTTGTAATTGAAATTGCAAAAAAGCAAAAATATCTAAATTTCCATTCTTGTAATCCAAATAAAATTGCTCATTGCGATCGTGATGCGTTTTAGCATCCAACAACCCTTCATCAATTAAAAACAAACTCCAGTTATAGTCAGAATCGCCTGCTAATAAAGTGTTATCTAAGTCAAATAGTGCTAAGTTTTGCTTCATATTCAAAATCTTTTGAGATTAATGTTTTTGATAATGTGATTCCTACTTAGGGCAGGAATCAAGACTGAGTAAATGCCTAGCCTGATGAGCTTATTTTACCCTTCGTTAAGTTGCAACTTGCCTAGATTCCAGCTTAAGAGGCAACGACGGCTTTGGTTAACTAAGCTTTTCTTTGTTATCACCACTTGCTGAGAGAACTAAAAATACCCCAACCAAAATTACGGCTAATGCGGCGTATTCAATGGTTGTAAGATACTCGTTTGCCAGCCAAATACCCACGGCAAATGCCACAATTGGGTTAACAAAGGTATTACTGCTTGCAACCAATGGTCGCACTGTTTTTAGCAAATATTGATAAGCGCTGTAAGCAACTAGCGAGCCTAATACAATTAAAAATAGCATGGCAACCCACGATTTTAAACTAATTGCGCTGGGATATTGCTCACCTTGTAATGTGCTAAAAATCAGCAAAGCAATACCGCCTGTTAACATTTGGCAGGCTGGTGCCATTAAACCAGAAGGCATGCTTAAATATTTGCCCCAAACCGATCCAAATGACCAAGTTGCCGCGGCAAAAACCAACAAAAATGCGCTAGAAAGCTGGCCATGCAAACTACCGCCAAAATTTAACATGGCAATACCCACAAAACCTATCGCAACTCCCAACCATTCACGACCTCTGATTTTATGCCCCCAGAATGAAGAAAAAATCGCCATCCAAATAGGTACTGTAGCAATGGCTAGTGCCGCCACGCCAGATGAAACCGTTTGCTGCACATAGCACACCGTGCCATTACCCATTGCCGGCAATAAAATTCCCACTATTGTTGCACCCAGCCATTGTTGCCTAGTTGGATTAGGCTCACCCAAAAAGCGCTTCACTACATACAACAAAATACCAGCTACCGTAAAACGTATGCCACCCATTAAAAATGGCGGAAAACTCTCAATTCCAAATTTTATTGCTAGGTAAGTTGAACCCCAGATGAAATAGGTGCAAAAAAGTGCTGCGATAATAAGAAAGGTTTGATTTTTAGAGGGCATTGGTTAGTTTAGCTATCCACTAAAATCGACTTTAATTGTTTCTGCTGGATATTGTAAAGAAGTAATATTTAAAGTTGCGGGTTCATCTTCTCATCTTTTGAATACAACTTATTTAAGCCATTCAAATACGCCTTAGCTGAAGCTACCACAATATCGGTATCAGCACCTTGGCCGTTAACAATACGCCCACCTAATGCCAAACGCACTGTTACTTCGCCTTGCGCATCGGTGCCACTGGTAATGTTATTCACAGAATACAATTGCAGCTCTGCACCACTATTAACCATGCTTTCAATCGCTTTAAAGGTTGCATCTACTGGTCCGCCGCCATCGGCCTCAGCACTTTTTTCAACACAATTATCCGATAAGGTGATGATGGCATGCGGAACCTCACCTGTAATTGAGGCCACTTGCAAGTACACCAATTTGTAATTTTCAGAGGCTTCATGCACAAATTCGTCACTAACCAAGGCGTGCAAATCTTCATCAAAAATCTCTGATTTTTTATCGGCCAAATCTTTAAAACGCGCAAAAGCAGCATTTATGGCATCTTCACTTTCCAATTCAATGCCCAACTCTTTTAAGCGCGTTCTAAACGCATTGCGGCCAGATAATTTACCCAAGGTTAATTTATTTGTGTTCCAGCCAACATCTTCGGCGCGCATAATTTCATAGGTTTCGCGGTGCTTTAAAACCCCATCTTGATGAATACCGCTTTCGTGCGCAAAAGCGTTAGCGCCAACAATCGCCTTATTCGGCTGCACTGGGTAACCTGTTATGGTAGAAACCAATTTAGAAGTTGGTACGATTTGTGTGGCGTCAATGCTGGTTTCAAGCTTGAAAATATCCTTTCGCGTACGCAAGGCCATTACCACTTCTTCTAAGCTGGCATTACCTGCGCGCTCACCCAAGCCATTAATCGTACATTCTACTTGGCGCGCACCGCCCATCACCGCTGCCAAAGAGTTAGCTACTGCCATGCCTAAATCGTTATGGCAATGCGTACTCCAGACAACCTTATGAGAGTCTTTAACACGCTTAATCAAGGCTGCCATCGTTTCACCCCATGGCGCAGGAATTGAATAGCCTACCGTATCAGGCACATTGATAGTTTTGGCGCCTGCTGCAATCACGGCATCAAATACGCGCACTAAAAAATCAATCTCTGAACGTACGGCATCTTCGGCTGAAAATTCCACATCAGATGTATATTCCAATGCCCATTTAACCGCTTGGACGGCACGCTCAACCACTTGGTCTTCCGTCATGCGCAATTTATTTTCCATGTGGATTTTGCTGGTGGCAATAAAGGTATGAATGCGACCCGAAGCGGCATGCTTAATCGCCTCACCCGCGCGGCGCACGTCATTTTCACTGGCACGCGCAAGTGAGCAAACGGTTGAATTTTTGATGATTTTGGCAATTTCAGAAATCGCATCAAAATCGCCTGGGCTGGCGGCTGCAAAGCCCGCTTCAATCACATTGACACCCAATTTTTCAAGCTGGCGCGCGATACGGATTTTTTCTTCTTTGGTCATTGACGCACCCGGGCTTTGTTCGCCATCGCGCAAGGTGGTATCAAAAATAATGATCTGGTTTTGTTTATTATTCACTGTTTCCATGGTTTTATATTCCTAGTGTTGCGGCAAACGTTATAAATTGCCACAAAATGCAATTGCAATAATTTTACCTGCTGGTCTTCTAACTATCCAGCTAGAAAGCCAGAAGCGTATAAACTTAATTTTTTGGGTGTGAGTTAGTGTGCGCTGGCGCGCAGCAGTGAAGATGGGTGTAGCACACAAATAGTGCGCTTTAACAAATTTAGGCTTAGTAAAAAGCTAGCGTAAAGTCGTGTTATCAAAAGTATAAATGTATTAAACATATACTATTATAGGGATTAAATAATTAGCTTTCAAGCAGTTAAGCACGATTGAAGAGATTAAACTTGTATTTTTCTGCTTATGTTTTTGTACCTAATTTGGATTTCGTCCAGATATAGTATCCAGACAGTGCGTACACCAATACCACAGTAAACAACACCTCTGGTGGGCTGTATGAAACTAATACAAATGCCATCAAAATAGCCAAAATTGCCATAAAAGGCACGCTTTCTTTTAAATTAATATCTTTGCCTGAGTAAAATTTAAGGTCACTGACCATGCTGCCCGCGGCAAATACTGTTAAACCCCAAGCCAGCCATTTAATTTGAATGGCGCCAAAAAATATTTCACGACCATCTATATTGTATTCATACGAAACCCAAACAAAACCAGCCAACAATGCTGCCGATGCTGGGCTAGGTAAGCCTTGAAAATAGCGCTTATCTTGATGATCATCATCTAACTTGGTATTAAAACGCGCCAATCTTAAAGCGGCACAGGCACAATAAATAAAAGCCGCAATCCACCCTAACTTACCCATTGGTTTTAATGCCCAAACATACATAATAAGGGCAGGCGCTACGCCAAATGAAACCATATCAGACAAACTATCGTACTCTGCCCCAAATGCACTTTGCGTATTAGTCATGCGTGCTACGCGGCCATCTAAACCATCCATCACCATGGCAATAAAAATGGCGATAGCAGACTGCTCAAAATTACTATTCATGGCTTGCACAATCGCGTAAAAGCCAGCAAATAGCGCTGCTGAAGTAAACAAATTTGGTAGCAAATAAATGCCGCGCGTTCTTAATGTATCAACTTGTTTGCGTGGGGTACGTGGTTTAACAACAGCCATAATGATTAGCCTGTGTAATATTAATGTTGCTTTAGTATAGCAAAGAGCGCTTATTTTGCTCGTTTTGAATGGTGAAATTTCATAATTAGGGTATTTAACCTTAGAATTTACAGCCTCAATTTAGTGTAACTGCCGGCTTATGATAGTATCGCGACTTAAAATTAATGCTTAAAAATTAGGTTTCAATATGCAATTTACCCTTCACAAAACCGATGGGTTAGCACGGCTCGGTACAGTTAGTTTAACGCACGGCGATGTGCAAACGCCAGCTTTTATGCCGGTTGGCACCTATGGTACCGTTAAGGCTATGTCACCATTAGAGCTAGTAGAAATAGATGCGCATATTCTGCTGGGCAATACGTTTCACCTATGGCTGCGACCTGGGCTAGAAGTGGTTGCCGCACATGGCGGTTTACACAAATTTATGGGCTGGGATAAACCTATTCTCACCGACTCTGGCGGCTTTCAAGTATGGAGTTTGGGCGCAATGCGTAAAATTTCAGAAGAAGGTGTTAAATTTAAATCACCCATCAATGGCGACACCTGCTTTTTAACGCCCGAAGAATCCATGCGTATTCAAAAAGTACTTAATTCCGATATTGTGATGATTTTTGACGAATGCACGCCCTACCCCGCTACCCATAAAGAAGCCAATGATTCCATGCAACTCAGTTTACGTTGGGCTAAACGTAGCAAAGATGCTTTTGAAAAATTACAAGGAGTCACGGTAGACCAAGCAATTCACATGCAAGGAGGCAAGGATGAAATAGCGCAGGCAGTACACAAATCACGACCAGCTCTTGAAGACGCAGTCAGCGCCGCAGGGGCAAGTAATAACACCAACGCCTTGTTTGGCATTATTCAAGGCGGTATGTTTGAAGATTTACGAGATGTTTCATTAGCAGGTTTAGTGGATATTGATTTTGATGGGTTTGCGATTGGTGGGCTTTCAGTAGGCGAGCCCAAAGAAGATATGTTGCGCATTTTGACACACACCGCACCTAAAATGCCGCATAACAAACCGCGCTATTTAATGGGTGTCGGCACTCCAGAAGACCTAGTCGCCGCCGTATCGCAAGGTGTCGACATGTTTGACTGCGTGATGCCAACGCGCAACGCACGCAATGGCTGGTTGTTTACGCAATACGGTGATATTAAAATTAAGAATGCGTTTTATAAGCAGGATACGCAACCACTAGACGCCGATTGCGCGTGTTACACCTGCCACAACTTCACCCGCGCTTATTTACACCACTTGCATAAAGTGGGTGAAATCTTAGGTGCACGTCTTAATACCATTCACAATCTGCATTATTACCAAGTGTTAATGCAGGGAATGCGCGGCGCGATTGAGAATGGCAATTTTGAAAATTTTAAAACAGAATTTGCAGCTAAACGTGCCCGCCTCTCAAGCTGAACAGTCTGTGCTAAAATCGACTAATTAAAAAATTATTTGAAAGAACTTTTGCATGTTAAACAATCTACTTATAAGTAACGCTTACGCAGCTCCAGCCCAAGCAGGTGGCGATTTATTAGGCTTTTTACCGATTTTGGTCATTTTTGCTTTATTTTACTTTATGCTGATTCGCCCGCAAATGAAACAAGCTAAACAGCAAAAGGCCATGATTGACGCGCTTAAAGCAGGTGACGAAGTAGCAACAACCGGTGGCGTAATTGGAAAAATCACTAAAGTGTCTGACAATTTTATCAGCATTGAAATTGCAGCTAATACAACGGTTAATGTGCAAAAACACGCTGTACAAACGTTATTACCGCCTGGCACAATCAAAGCCATTTAAGCGTTATTTTTTAAAAACTCATTTAAACCAGTAACTTACTACTAAATCTAATCTGCTAATTTAGTATTTTTGAGCCGCATTTATGAACCGCTACCCTACCTGGAAATACATTTTAATTGCCGTTGTTATTTTAATTGGGCTGCTATACACCATTCCTAATTTCTTCGGTGAATCGCCTGCAGTACAGGTAAGCCCAGCCAAAACATCGCTGAAAGCAGATGCCGCTTTATTAAGCAAAGTAGAAGCAACGCTTAAATTAGCCAACATCCCTTTTAACGGTATTTATTTAGATGCAAGCGGCGTAAAAGTACGCTTTGCTGACACTGAAGCGCAAATCAAAGCTAAAGATAAGCTGATTGCTAATTTAGGAAAAGACTACACAGTAGCGCTGAATTTGCTTTCGCAAACGCCAAACTGGCTTTTAGGGATTGGTGCAAAGCCTATGTACTTGGGCTTGGATTTGCGTGGCGGTGTGCACTTTTTATTACAAGTAGACATGAAAGCGGCATTAGATAAATCAGCCGAAAGTAATGTGGGCGATTTTCGCACCGCACTGCGCCGAGAAAAAGTGAACTACTTTGGAATTACGCGCGAAGGCCAAAGCGTTCAAGTGCGTTTTAGCGATACCAAAGAATTAGAATCAGCACGCAAAGTACTAAGCAAAGACTATCCCGACCTAACTTTTAACGATTCAACCGATGGCAAAGAATTTGTTTTAACAGCCAGCATTGGTGAAGCCGCTAAAAAGAAAATTCAAGAGTTTGCGCTTAAGCAAAACTTGCAAACCTTGCATAACCGTATTAATGAACTGGGCGTAGCCGAGCCTATTGTTCAGCAACAAGGTTTTGACCGGATTGTGGTGCAGTTGCCAGGCGTGCAAGATACTGCCAAAGCTAAAGAAATTTTAGGCCGCACCGCTACACTTGAAATCCGTATGGTGGATGAAGAGAAAAAAGACTTAGCAACTCTTGAAGCTGCAGAAAAAGGCCAAGTGCCATTTGGCGATGAAATGTATAGAGATCGCGATGGTAACCCCATCTTAGTGAAGAAAAATGTGGTTTTAACAGGCGACCGTATTACCGATGCTGGTCCGGGTGTTAACAACCAAACAGGCGGCTCAATTGTTAACGTAACTCTAGATGGCCGCGGTGCTGGCATCTTTAAAAATGTGACGCGCGATAACGTGGGCAAACGCATGGCGATTTTGCTGATTGAAAAAGGCAATACCGAAGTAATTACCGCACCAGTGATTAACGAGGAAATTGGCGGCGGTCGAGTGCAGATTTCTGGTATGGATAATACGCAAGAAGCCACTGATATCGCACTGCTGTTACGTGCTGGTGCGTTGGCCGCGCCTATGGAAATTATTGAAGAGCGCACCGTTGGGCCAAGCATGGGTGAAGAGAATATTAAACGCGGCGTGCACTCAACCCTTTGGGGCTTTGCGGCGATTGCGGTGATGATGATGATTTACTACATGGTATTTGGTGGTGTTTCAGTGTTGGCACTGGGCATTAACCTATTATTACTAGTAGCGATTCTTTCTATGTTGCAAGCTACCTTAACCTTACCTGGTTTAGCAGCGATTGCGCTGGCGTTGGGGATGGCGATTGATGCCAACGTGCTTATTAATGAGCGTATCCGTGAGGAACTTCGTAATGGCAACACGCCACAAGCTAGTATACATGCGGGTTATGATAAAGCTTTCGACACCATTTTAGACTCTAACGTGACGACATTAATTGCTGGTTTAGCGCTATTTATGTTTGGTACCGGCCCGATTAAAGGCTTTGCTGTAGTGCATGTTTTAGGCATTCTAACCTCAATGTTTAGTGCTGTTTTAGTTTCTCGCGCGATTGTGAACGTTATTTATGGCTATCGCCGCAAAATCACCAGCCTTTCAATTGGTCAAATTTTTAAAGCTTAATAGCTGCTTTTTTTAGATAGAGTAGATTATGGAATTATTTAGAATTAAGAACGATATCCCTTTTATGAGCTACGGCCGTTTAACCACAGCCATCTCGCTCATTACCTTTATTTTGGCTGTTTTTTTTCTTGCCAGCAAAGGGCTAAATTACGGTGTTGACTTTACTGGCGGCACTGTAATGGAAGTAAATTATCCGCAAAGTGCCAATATCGACAGTATTCGTAAAGCGGTTGATTCTATTGGATTAAAAGATGCTACCGTACAAAACTTTGGTACCAGCCATGATTTACTGATTCGCTTGCCACTTAAAAAAGAAATGTCGATTGCCCAGCTATCTGAAACAGTCACAAAGGCCTTAAAAGAGGCCGATTCAACTGCTGAAGTGCGACGCGTAGAATCGGTTGGCTCACAGGTTGGTGATGAGCTATACGAAAGTGGTGGCCTGGCATTACTGTTGGTTTGTGCTGGCATTATGGCTTACTTAGCAATCCGTTTTGAATGGCGTTTTGCGGTTGCCGCGATTATTGCCAATATGCACGACGTGGTGATTATTTTAGGCTTTTTTGCCTTCTTTCAATGGGAATTTAACTTAACGGTACTGGCGGCTATTTTGGCGGTATTGGGCTACTCAGTGAATGAATCGGTTGTGGTGTTTGACCGAGTACGCGAAAACTTCCGCAAAATGCGGAAAGCTTCGGTAGTACAAGTCATTGATAACGCCATCACCCGCACCATGTCGCGTACCGTGATTACGCATTTGATGACACAAACCATGGTTGGCTCTATGCTACTATTCGGCGGCGAAGTATTGCATAACTTTGCCCTGGCACTCACTATTGGCATTTTATTTGGCATCTATTCTTCTGTATTGGTTGCTTGCCCAATCGCAATGTGGCTAGGTGTTAATCGCGCCAATTTAATTGGCGATGTTGAAAAGAAAGAGTCTGACAAAAAAGACGCAAACAATGCCACGGAAGCAATTTCTTAACTGTAAAACACAAAAATTAATAACTTAACTACTTGATTATTAAATAAATAAACAGGTACACTGCGTACTTCTTTATTTTAGGTTTAACACTACTTGGATAATATTCCGATTTTACTACAGTTAGGCATCTTAGCCTTTCTGCTTCTAATTGCTGCATTTTTCTCAATCGCTGAAACAAGCTTAATGTCGCTTAACCGTTATCGGTTAAGGCATTTGGTTAAAGAAGGTAATCGAGGCGCGCGCTTAGCCAGCTCGCTTTTATCTAAAACCGATAAATTACTTGGCGTTATTTTGCTGTGCAATAACTTTTCCAACGCAGCATCAGCGACATTAGTGACCGTCATCACCGTAGAGCTTTTTGGTGAAGGCGAGTGGGTGCTGATGATTGGCACCTTATTAGTTACTTTTGCGATTTTGGTGTTTGGTGAAATTACACCAAAAGTCATTGCCGCCGCCTACCCAGAAAAACTAGGCATTTTGTCTAGCTATGTGCTTTATCCAATACTAAAAATACTTTACCCAGCCGTTTGGTTTATCAATTTATTTGTTGAAGGCCTACTTAAATTATTCAGGGTAAACATTAATTTTAGCGAGAATACACAATCGCTAACGATGGATGAGTTACGCAGTATAGTGACGGATGCAGGCCACTTTATGCCGAAAAAGCACCGTACCATTTTGCTTAACTTGTTTGACCTAGAGAAAATTTCCGTCGATGACGTAATGACTGCGCATACGCAAGTTGAAGTAATTGATTTTGACGCGCCAATTGACGATATTTTACAGCGCATTTCAAACAGCCATCACACCCGCTTGCCTGCGCGCGAAGGCGATAATGAAGAAATTTTCGGCATTATCCATGTGCGCAAAGTAATTAACCAACTACGCAGTTATCAGCAAGATGCCGAAATTAGCAAAGAAGCTTTGCGCGATATTATCAGCGAGCCATATTTTGTGCCGTCTGGTACACCGCTTTATACACAAATTCAACAGTTTCAAGAACACCAAGAGCGCATTGCTTTGGTAGTCGATGAGTATGGGGAATTTAAAGGCCTAGTCACGCTAGAGGATATTTTAGAAGAAGTGATTGGCGACTTTACAACGCAATCACCCAGTCGCGTTGGGAGCTATCGCAAAGAAAGTGATGGTAGCTGGCTAGTGGATGGCAGTAGCGCACTGCGCGATTTAAACAAAAAACTCAATCTTAACTTTCCACTTGATGGCCCACGAACGCTAAATGGTTTGATTCTTGAACATTTTGAAGATATTCCAGAACCAAGTACCAGCTTTAGAATCAACAATCATACGATTGAAATTATGCAAACCCAAGATAGAATCGTTAAAAGCGTCAAAATATTCCCTTAAATCATCTCTAATTCACATCAAATAAATAGCCCTACTCAAATTAGGCTTGAAATTTTTTGTAGTCGGCTCAAAATACAATTAAGTATTTAACAAAATAAGACTTTTTACAAAGCAGCAAATGGCTAATATAACCCCAAATCAAGACCTAGCAATTAAACCCAACGTGGTTAAACCTAAGTTACCCGCGATGTTTAAAGTGTTATTGTTAAATGATGACTACACACCAATGGAGTTTGTTATAGAGACTATTGAACGTTTTTTTAACAAAAGTCGTGAACAAGCAACGCAAATTATGCTCAAAGTTCACACTGAGGGAATGGGGGTGTGTGGTGTTTACCCGCAAGACATCGCGAAAACCAAAATGAAACAAGTGTTAATGCATGCTAAAGAATCGCAGCATCCTTTGCAGTGCGTAACAGAGCCAGCCTAAGCCGGCGCTATTTAAAATCCAGCTTTGGTTGGCCAAAAAAGTACCAGCAGATGCTGGAAGTAAATGTAAACAGTAAATGAAAGTTGGTACAAAATGATCGCGCAAGAACTTGAAGTCAGTTTGCACATGGCATTTATGGACGCAAGACAAAAGCGTCATGAGCTCATTACGGTTGAGCATTTGCTATTGGCGATGATTGATAACCCAACGGCGGCAGAAGTATTACGCGCTTGTGGAGCTAAGTTTGAGGTACTCCGTACCGAGCTTAATCATTATATTGAAGAACACACACCTACCGTAAGCGGTACCGAAGAGGTTGATACACAACCAACTTTAGGCTTTCAGCGCGTCATACAGCGCGCCATGTTGCATGTTCAATCTAGTGGCAAAAAAGAAGTGACTGGCGCTAATGTGCTGGTGGCTATTTTTGGCGAAAAAGATTCTCACGCTGTGTTTTTCTTGCATCAACAAGGTATTACTCGCCTAGATGTGGTGAATTTTATTTCACACGGCGTTGCTAAAGTTCCAGAAGGTGATGCAAAACCGGAAGGTGCTGAAACCGAATCTGAAGCCGAAGCTGCACCAAATGGCGCGTTAGAAAACTTTACACTTAATTTAAATGCGCAAGTTTTAACAGGCAAAATTGACCCGCTGATTGGTCGTGGACCAGAAATTGAGCGCGTGATTCAAACATTATGCCGCCGCCGCAAAAATAACCCACTATTGGTGGGCGAAGCGGGTGTTGGTAAAACGGCAATCGCTGAAGGTTTAGCACGTCGTATTGTGGAAAAAGAAATTCCAGAAGTATTGGCCAATGCAACGGTTTACTCATTGGATATGGGCGCATTGTTGGCTGGCACCAAATACCGTGGCGATTTTGAGCAACGCTTAAAAGCAGTGATGAAGCAGCTTGCCGAAAAGCCAGAGGCGATCTTATTTATTGATGAAATCCATACCTTAATTGGCGCAGGCTCAGCCAGTGGCGGTACTTTGGACGCGTCTAACTTATTAAAACCCGCTCTATCAAACGGTACGCTTAAATGCATTGGCGCAACGACTTATCAAGAATATCGCGGTATTTTTGAAAAAGACCATGCTCTATCTCGCCGCTTTCAAAAAGTGGATGTGGTAGAGCCAAGTATTGCCGAAACCATTGAGATTTTAAAGGGCCTAAAATCACGTTTTGAAGAGCATCATCATGTGAAATATAGTTCCAGTGCATTAACCACGGCTGCAGAGCTTGCAGCTAAATACATTAATGACCGCCATTTACCTGATAAAGCGATTGATGTGATTGATGAAGCTGGTGCAGCGCAACGCATCTTGCCTAAAAATAAACAGAAAAAAGTCATTGGCAATAAAGAGATTGAAGATATTGTGGCTAAAATTGCGCGCATTCCACCTAAAAATATCTCAAGCGATGACCGCAATGCGCTTAAAACATTAGAGCGCGATTTAAAAGCAGTAGTATTTGGTCAAGACAAAGCCATTGAAGCGTTGACATCCGCCGTTAAAATGGCGCGCAGTGGCTTAGGTGCCAATAACAAGCCAATCGGTAGCTTCTTATTTAGCGGCCCTACTGGTGTGGGTAAAACGGAAGTTGCCAAGCAATTGGCCTACATTATGGGCGTTGAATTGATTCGCTTTGATATGAGTGAATATATGGAACGCCATGCAGTTTCACGCTTAATTGGCGCGCCCCCTGGATATGTAGGGTTTGAGCAAGGCGGTTTGATGACCGAAGCGATTACCAAACAGCCTTACAGTGTGTTGTTATTGGATGAGATTGAAAAAGCGCATTCGGATATTTTCAATATTTTGTTGCAAGTGATGGATCATGGTACCTTGACTGACAATAATGGCCGTAAAGCAGATTTCCGCAACGTGACGATCATCATGACCACCAACGCAGGTGCTGAGAACTTATCAAAATCCAGCATTGGTTTCACCAACTCTAAAGAAGCGGGTGATGAAGCGGCCGATATTAAACGCTTATTCTCACCAGAATTCCGCAATCGTTTAGATGCTACTGTTTCATTCGGTAGCTTGACGCAAGATATTATCATCCGCGTGGTGGATAAATTCTTGATGCAATTAGAAGACCAATTACATGAGAAAAAAGTGGATGTAACGTTTAGTGATGAATTAAAAGCTTATTTAGGCAAAAAAGGTTTTGACCCACAAATGGGTGCGCGCCCGATGGCGCGTTTGATTCAAGACACGATTCGTAAAGCCTTGGCCGATGAATTACTGTTTGGCAAATTGGCAAACGGTGGTGGAGTGCATGTGGATATTGATGATAAAGACCAAGTTAAACTGGTTTTTTCACAAGACAAACATGCATCAGTGCACTCGTTAGCCACAGCGGAATAGTTTAAAACGCGCATATAAAGCAGCCTGTTTACGCAATGTAAGCTGGCTGCTTTTGCATGATGTTGGTAAATAATTCAGATTCAATCAACGTCTTTAACCAAATCTTTAATTTTGGATATGGCGCAGCTTCAAACCAAATCGTATCTACGCCTGAAAACTGGCGAATAAAGGGAAAAATAGCGATATCGGCTAAGCTGATTTGACTGCTCAATAAATATTGCGACTGAATCAGTAAAATTTCCAGCCTCTGTAAAAATACCTCACCTTGCTTCCTGTACACTTCTGCCGACTGCTCAGGAAAACGAATTGCATATTTGTACTTATCTAAGGCCTGCTTAAAAATAATGTCATTTTCAGCGATCAGCTGCTGTGTTAATTCACTATCGGCAATCAGCCAATCATCTTTATCCTGCTGCTGCAAAGCCCAAAACATAATTTCCAAACTTTGTTCTAGCACTGTGCCATCGGACAAAACCAGCACCGGCACTGTTGCTTTAGGTGACACTTTAATCATATGAGCAGGCTTGTTTTTTAATTCTATTTCACGAATTTCAAGCGCAATGCCTGCATATTTAAGCGCCATGCGCGCCCGCATCGCGTAAGGGCAGCGGCGGTAAGAGTATAGAGTATGAAAACTCATTGCAAAACAAACACTATCTTAAAATTTTGCAAATATCGTGAACCAACTCAGGGCCTTTATATATTAAGCCGCTGTAAATCTGTATTAAACTAGCACCAGAAGCAACTTTTTCAACCGCGTCTGCGCCACTCAAAATGCCGCCAACGCCTATAATTGGTAGCGCACCTTGCAACTGGTTTGAAAGCTGTTGAATAACGATAGTAGATTGATTGCGCACTGGCGTACCGGATAAGCCTCCAGTTTCTTCACTATTTTGCATTCCTTTTATCGCGTCACGGCTTAAAGTAGTGTTGGTTGCAATCACGCCATCTATTTGATGCTGCATAAGTAAATCAGCAATTTCAGTCACTTGGTCTTGCGTTAAATCGGGTGCAATTTTTAATGTAATTGGCACATATTTACCATGTTGCTGTGCTAATTTAATTTGCTCTAGCTTTAGGTTGGCTAACAAACTGGATAAAGCTTCTTTCTCTTGCAAGGCACGTAAATTTTTAGTGTTTGGGGAAGAAATATTCACCGTGATATAGCTCGCATAGGCATACACTTTACGCATGCCAATTAAATAATCATCAGTCGCGTTTTCAATGGGTGTATCAAAGTTTTTGCCAATATTAATGCCAAGCACGCCCTTATACTGCGCTGTTTTTACATTCTCAACCAGATTATCCACGCCCAAATTATTAAAACCAAAGCGGTTAATAATGCCTTGCGCTTCTTTAACTCTAAACAAGCGCGGCTTAGCATTACCAGGTTGAGCACGTGGCGTTACCGTGCCTATTTCAATAAAGCCAAATCCCAGCTTAGCAATGCCGTCAATCACAGCGCCATTTTTATCTAAGCCCGCCGCTAAGCCTACCGAATTAGGAAAAGTAATTCCCATGATTTGGCGTGGCGCACAAACAGGCGGCTTAGGATACACATTTAAGGCACCTAATTTTTCAGCCCATTTCAAACTTTTCAGCGTGATGTCATGCGCTTTTTCAGCATCTAATTGAAATAAAAATGGTTTTGCAAGCGGGTATAAATTCACAATGTTAATCACTTAAATTAGGCTGAAATATTTAATCGTCTGAAACACGAGTTTCGTAAATATGTCGGCAAGATTTGCACTTGAATACACGACCATGTTTGGTTTCTGCCAAGGGCTTTTTGCCACAACTGGGGCAATTGACCAAATCGCCTTTCGCTTTAATATACACAATATTATTTGCATCCATTTTTGATTTAATCGTTGGAAGGATTTTTTTATTCTCAAAAAAAGTGCCTACAATAATTAAGCTAATTGCCAGCATTTCTAATAGTTGATAATAGCGAATACTGCCAATGGTTTGGTAAAAAATAAGATCAACATGATGAAACGATGCCGCCCGCACCATGACAAAAATCGACAGCAACACAATGCCCACCCAAGTTATTTTATAATGCTGCCATGAGTGGTACAAAAATAATCGCAAAGAAATAAGCAAGATTGGAATAGCCAACCCCATTACTGATATAAATAATAGCTGAACTCCTCTGCGCTGATCGTACCAGCCATGTGCTTTTGACAAAGTACGTAACCAATCGGTTAAATCTGACTGTAAATCTAGCTGCTTGTTTAAGCCAAAAAATACTAATAAAGCGGTTAAACTCAACCAAAAATAGCAACTTTCTTTATCTCTTATGGTTAATTTAGACTTGTAGCCTGTTCGCATACTGGCTACAAAGTAAAGCAATACTGTCATCCACCCAAAAAAACTATGGTCACCAAAATTAAATCCAAATGGCTGTGGTTTACTCTCTATCCAGTCGCTTTTATTAAGACTGGGTTGATTAAAGCTGGAAAAATTCAAGTCGTTATCCATTTTAATTTTAATAAAATAAGTACGCCCAGCATAGTTATTATCGTTAGCAAGCATCAAAGTACTTTTGTCCAGAATCAATAAGTTTTCAATATGCGAATACGCAAATGCATAAGTCAATTGACCATCTTTATTTAAATCATTCGGGTCTTGCAACTGCATTAAATCAACCAACTCACGCTTTTGCACAAACTGCTTGTCATCAATCTGATTAATATCAATCAAGTAGACTTTTTTAAATGGTTTATCTTCTAATTTTGTGGCTGCATTTCGCTCTAGCACCAAAAACTCATGGTCATTAACTGCAATAAAATCACCAATATTGCTTGCTTGCGCATCTAACCTATAGTGAAAAATCACATCGGTGTATCGCTCGGCATTGACATCAAACTGATAAATTCTTAAGGTCTTTTCAGCATCACCTTCTACCTTCGCCTCAAGCATTGGGTACAACAAATCACCAGACGGATTAATCGCCATGCCTTCAAAACCGCCACTAGAAGGCAAATTTGGCTTAAGGTTAATGATATTTGGATTGTCTGGCGATGTGACGTCTGGCAACGGTATTTCTGACCGCAACACCTTTCCAGTTGAATCTATCTTAAGTAAAAATGGCCCAAACTCATCGCCCAGCCACAAATATCCATTTTTATCGATGCGCACTGATTCTGGGTCAATATCCGCACCTGTTAACCATCTGTTTTCGCTAATATCGATATCAACAATAGGATTACGCGGCACATCATAATAATGGCTATAATCGGCTTGTATTTTAAAAGTTAACTTTTTATCAGAATCTTTGATATTGATAAAACGCAGCGGCGTGACGGCATCTTTTTTAGTACTGGAGTCATTAAAGACAACATGCACTTCATACAGCCTAAGCAATGCATCGGCTGAATTACTCTTTTCACCAAAACCATTATCAGTCAAAAAATAAAAATTGTTTTCGGCACTCGATTGCAAAACTGCCGAAAAACCTTGCACCACCTGCTTGTTACTAGAGACATCAGCACTAACGTTAAACTGCCCAGCCGTTGGCCCCTGCGCGTAAGTGTGCATAGACATCTCTGCCCAACCCACAAGCGTAGCGGCCTGTATTGCCTGCATTTGGCAAAAAAATAGCAACAGAGTAATTGTTGCGTAAAATTTTTTCATGGCATGATTTTACTAGAAAAATTTGGCGCTTAAATATGCACTTGAGACTTAAACACCATAAGACTTAGTAAGCTTTGGGATTACACGGCCTGCTACTTTGCATTTTGATGGATTAAAACCACAGATTTGCAAAAAAAGGATTGCAAGGCGATCATCGATAATTTGAGAAAGGGCAAGCAAACAAGCCAATTTTCTCAACCTACTTACCAAATTTACAATAACACTTTCTCAATCCCGCCGTTATTCACCCGCTCAACATATTCTTCCATCCAGTTTTCACCCAGAATATGTTTTGCCATTTCAACCACAATGTAATCCGCTTCAATACCCGTATCGTCACCATAGCGCGCTAGGCCTTGCAGGCAGCTTGGGCAGCTAGTTAAAATTTTGACATTTTCTTCAGGCTTACCAACAGTTAAGCCCATTTTATGCATGCCTTTTTCCAGCTCTTCTTGCTTGCGGAATTTAACTTGCGTGGCAATATCAGGTCGCGCAGCCGCAAAGGTACCGCTTTCACCGCAGCAACGGTCGTTTAATTGCACTTCTTGACCCATTAGCTTATTGGTCACTTCCATTGGCTTATAGGTTTTCATTGGGCTGTGGCAAGGGTCATGATACATATAACGCGTACCCGTTACCGTTTGCAAGCGCATGTCTTTTTCCATCAGATATTCGTGAATATCCAACAATCTGCAACCTGGGAATATCTTCTCAAATTCGTATTTTTGCAGCTGATCCATACAGGTACCGCAAGAAACGATAACTGTCTTGATATCCAGATAATTTAATGTGTTCGCGACACGATGGAATAACACGCGATTGTCGGCGGTAATTTCTTGGCCTTTATCGTGATTACCACTGGATGTTTGCGGGTAGCCACAACACAAATAACCCGGCGGCAATACGGTGATTGCACCAACTTCATACAACATCGCTTGTGTGGCTAAACCAACATTTGAAAATAAACGTTCTGAACCGCAACCAGGAAAATAAAACACCGCTTCCGATTCTTCTGTCACTTTAAGCGGGTTGCGTATCACAGGAATCATATTACTGTCTTCTACACCCAACATGGCGCGTGATGTCTTAGACTGCATTTTTCTGGGCATTGGCCTATTGATAAAGTGAATCACTTGCGCTTTTATCTCTGGTTTGCCAACAGTGGCTGGTGGACGCAATTTATCTTTAAGCAGGCCAAATTTTTTCGACAGCGTATGCGCAATATTCTGTGCTTTGAAACCCCAGCCTATCATTGTAGTGCGTAAAAATTTAATGGTGGCTGGGTCTTTGGCGTTTAAAAACAGCATACCCGCGGCAGTACCAGGATTAAATTGCTTTTTACCTTGTTCGCGCAAAAAGTTACGCATTTTGATCGAAACATCACCAAAATCGATATCCACAGGGCATGGATTCAAGCATTTATGGCAAACCGTGCAATGGTCAGCTACATCATTAAATTCATCAAAGTGTTTAAGTGAAATACCACGCCGTGTTTGTTCTTCATACAAGAACGCTTCAATCAATAATGACGTACCTAAAATCTTATTACGCGGACTATACAACAAATTGGCACGCGGCACATGCGTAGTACACACAGGCTTGCACTTACCGCAACGTAAACAATCGCTAATATCATCGGCAATTTCGCCAATAGCGGATTGCTCCATGATGATAGATTCTTGTTCCAGCAAGCCAAAGCTTGGGGTGTAGGCGTTCTCAAGCCCAGAGCCTGCCAATAACTTGCCTTTGTTAAAGTGGCCATTTGGGTCCACTTTATTTTTGTAAGCTGTAAAATTATCAATGGTGGCTTGATCCAGATATTCCATTTTGGTAATGCCAATACCATGCTCACCAGAAATCACACCGTTTAAGCCTTTAGCCAACGCCATTACGCGGTCCACCGCATCATGCGCTTGTTTCATCATGCCGTAATCGTCAGAATTAACAGGAATATTAGTGTGCACGTTTCCGTCACCCGCATGCATATGCAAGGCAATAAAGACGCGACTTTTAAGCACAGCTTTGTGGATTTCATCAAAACGCGTCAAGATTTTTTGGTATTCGCGGCCAGCAAAAATCTCTGCCATTGGGCGCTTCAGTTCGCGCTTCCAAGAGATACGCAAATCGTAAGATTGCACCGCACGGAACACATTTTCGTATTGCGTATGTGGTTTACCAAGCTCTCCCAATACGCCCACTGGCTCATCTAGCGTATTGAGAATCAAGCGCCATTTCGCGCGTAAATCACGTAATAATTGCAATGCAATTAACTGCTTAGAGTGCACCATTTCTGCATCGGCATTGCCATCTTCATCGGCTTGCAGTGGTAACTCGGTCTGCATAAACGCTTCTAAGGCATCCACTAATTTGAGCTTATTATCAATTGAAAGCTCAATATTAATACGCTCGATACCATCTGAATAGTCGCCTAGTTTAGGCAATGGAATCACAACGTCTTCATTGATTTTAAAAGCATTGGTGTGCTTGGCAATGGCGGCTGTTCGCGCGCGATCTAACCAGAATTTTTTGCGCGCTTCAGCTGAAACAGCAATAAAACCTTCACCGTTTTTGGCGTTACACATACGCACCATGGCAGACGCGACTTCACCCACTGCGTTTTCATCGTCAGAGGCAATATCGGCAATCAATACCATTTTCGGGCGCTGCTGACGCGCCGCTTTAGTAGCATAGCCAACCGCTTTGATATAACGCTCATCCATATGCTCTAAGCCAGCCATGATTACGGCTGGCGTGTGCTTGGCAGTCGAATCCAGATAGTCTTTAATCTCAACGATGGCAGGCACAGCGTGAGACACATTGCCAAAAAACTCCAAAGCAATAGTGCGCACATATTTAGGCATACGGTGCAAAATAAAGGTGGCGCTGGTAATCAAGCCATCGCAACCCTCTTTTTGAATACCCGGCAAGCCGCTTAAAAACTTGTCTGTTACATCTTTACCTAAACCTACTTTTCTAAAACTGGGGCCAGGGATGCTAATAATCTCGGGTTCGCCCAACTGCGTTTTCATATCAATATCAAAACGGCTGATTTTGAAGCGCGCCATGGCAATATCGTGGATTTTGCCCAGGTTATGGTCTAAGCGCTCCACTTCAATCCATGTCGCATCTGGCGTTACCATGCGGTATGAAGCCAAATTATCCAGCGCAGTGCCCCACAGCACAGCTTTTTTACCGCCTGCATTCACAGCTACGTTGCCGCCAATACAGCTAGCGTCGGCAGATGTTGGGTCGCAGGCAAACTCTAAGCCTGCTTCAGTTGCCGCTTCCATTGCGCGGCGTGTGACAACGCCTGCACCACACTCAATGGTGGCCACTTGGCGCGCAACCCCTGGCAATGTACGCATCTGCACGCCGGTGTGGCGGTCTAATTTTTCGGTATTAATTACCACAGACAATGGTGTTAACGGGATTGCGCCACCTGTATAACCTGTTCCGCCTCCGCGCGGAATCACCGTTAAACCCAGCTCAATACTGGCTTTAACCAAAGCGGCAATTTCGATTTCTGTATCAGGGTTAAGTACTACGAATGGATATTCCACGCGCCAGTCGGTAGCATCTGTTACGTGTGAAACACGCGCTAAGCCATCAAACTGAATGTTATCTTTGCGCGTGATTTTGCTGTATTTCGCTAATGCTTTTTTGCGTAAGTCATAGGTTTGACGAAAGTCTTCATCAAATTTTTCAACCGCATTTGTAGCAGCGACAACCAATTTTTCTACTTTTTCATTGCCACTGTTATTACCGTTTACATTACGCTCATCAATGGCTTTAATGCGATGGTAAAGCGCATCAATCAAGGCTTTACGGCGTTTCGGATTATCCAATAAGTCATCTTGCAGATACGGGTTGCGGCTCACCACCCATAAATCGCCCAGCACTTCAAACAACATGCGCGCGCTGCGGCCGGTTTTACGCTCTCCGCGCAGCTCATTTAAGATATCCCAAATCTCTTCACCTAAAAAACGAATGACAATTTCGCGATCCGAAAATGAGGTGTAGTTATAAGGGATTTCACGCAAACGTGCAGCAGCTGGTGCTGGTTCATTTTGCAAGATTTTGGCAGGTATAGGTGCGTTCATTTAAGTTTTGAATTTAAACTAAATTTAATTAAAGATTATAACATGCTGTAGACATGCAAATAACTGCATGCGTTCTATGGTTATTGCGTTTATTTCATTCTAATATTTCACTAAAAAGCGGTAAAATAAGTTCATGTCTACGGTTAAAAAATTATTGATTCCAATCGCCATTTTGGCTTTACTGGTATTTTTAGGCTTTAGCCTAAGCAATAAATCACAAGCGCCTGAAATTACCTTCACTACCATTGAAGGTAAGAAAATCAGAATGGCTGATTTGAAAGGCAAAGTGGTGTTGATCAATTTTTGGGCAACCGATTGCCCTGGCTGCATTAAAGAAATGCCTGATTTAATTAACACATACAACAACTACAAATCAAAAGGTTTTGAAATCATATCCGTGGCAATGCCTTATGATCCGCCTGCACAAGTACTTAATTACACAAAACAAAAAGCCCTACCATTCCCTGTGATGCATGATGGGTTTTCGGTGGTGACCCAAGCATTTGGTGGCATCAATTTAACACCCACTGCTTTTATTTTTGATAAAAAAGGTAATCGCTTGCAGCGCACTATTGGCGAATTAGATTTTGCTAAATTGCACCAATTATTGAATAGTGAGCTGGCTAAATAATGCTTTGGGTTAAAGCATTACACATTATTTTTGTCACAAGCTGGTTTGCAGGCTTGTTTTATTTGCCACGTTTATTCGTGAACCATGCCATGGTAACGGATGCAGCTACACAAGAGCGCTTAAGCTTAATGGAACACAAGTTGTATCGCTTTATGTTGCCACTTTCATTATTAGCTTTAGTATTTGGACTATGGTTGTGGATGGGTTATGGCATTACTGGTGGCTGGCTGCATGCCAAGCTGCTTTTGGTTGCAGGCTTAATTGGCTATCATCTATATTGCGGCAAATTGATGCGCGCTTTTAAAGCAGGTAAGAATTCCCACAGCCATGTATGGTATCGCTGGTTTAACGAAGCGCCTGTGTTCATATTATTTGCTGTGATTATCTTAGTGGTTGTAAAGCCGTTCTAGTTGAATAGATAAGGCCAAGAATGAATAGTTTAGATACATACTTTCTGCAATCGGATTGACTCATCCATATGCTTAAAAAATCGAGCACAACACCTAGCGTAAGGCTTTTAAGCTTATTTGATATTTAAGAAGATTGGTTAGATGCGCCTGTATTACAGAAACAACTAAGAGCACTTGAGCAAGATGGTCAGCCATTATTCAATACACTGCAAGTTGTTAATCATCAATATGATACAGACACTGTGACGCAGGCGGCTTATATTAAACCCATCAAAGAAACAACTGATTTTAGTTTGATTGCCACCCCAGAAGAAACCACTGCACTGATTACGCAGATTAATCAAATGCGCAAAGTTAATTGCCAGCTGGTTGAGGCATTACAGGTACCTGATTCTTACAAAAAAGTGTACTTTGAGAATATTGTATCTGGTCAAACTTCAACTAATATACAAGATCAAAAATTAGTTCATACAATGTTAGACATGTTGCGATGCAACTTCACACCCATGCTAATGGCAAACTCAACCAATTAAAGCAATTGCAAAAAAGCTAGGCACGTCCTGTATTAGTATCCCAGCTTTTTAAAACAACCATCTAAATTACTCAGTAATTTTTTCAAATTATCTAAATCACTAAAATTGGCTGCTTTATCTTTTGTCATAGAAGCTCATACACTTGATAATACCGCCGCTGCTTAAATTGCTGCATTTTTTAACTGATTCATTTGTTACTACGAATTAAATTAGCTAAATAAATTAATATACATAACTGTATATATTAAAATCAAATTAAATTATAGGTAAATAAATATTTTCAATTATATTAGTTACTTATGTAAAATATAAAATCAATTTATTAAAATATTATTACACATAAGTATATTTTACAGAGCTAATTAATCTCATGCTATACACATTTTTATGAGCTTGTTAAAAGACAAAATTTTATTGGTCGCAACCGATTTATTTCATTCCAGAGGTATCAATTCGACTGGAGTGGATACCATTGTGGCTGTTGCTGGCACCACCAAAATGACGCTTTATAAGTATTTCAATACTAAAGAGCAGTTAATTATTGCAGTATTGCAAAAGAGCCATCAGGATTTTCTAAGCTGGTTAGAAGAAAAACTCAACGCAAATACCAAAAAACCTACCGATAAAATTCAGCATTTATTTGACTATATTGAGGAGTGGGTTAATTCTTCCGCGTTTATCGGGGTGGGTTTTATTAAAGCGTCGACCGAGTTTCCCAATGAAGAAAACGCTATTCACAAATTATCATCTCAGCAATCACGTGAATTCAGACAATTTATTAGTAAGCTAGCAACGGACGCAAAAGTCAAAGATGCGGATGGTCTTGCCTTGCAACTGTCATTATTATTTGAAGGCGCTGCGCAAGCAGAGCAGATGAAGCGCGGCTCTGGCGCGATTAAATACGCCAAAAAAGCGGTCAAAATCTTAATCGATAGTGCGATTAAACAGTCCTAGTCTTTAAGCAATTGTGACAAGTAATTACTTATAATTATATTTCTCCAAAACATTGCTTGCCTAGCTTAGGTTTACGCTAAGATAATATCGTTTTAAAATATAGGTATTATTATGCAAACGCTTATTTGTGGCTCACTCGCCTTCGACACTATTATGGTGTTTCAAGATCAATTTAAAAATCACATTCTGCCCGACAAAATTCACAAACTAAGTGTTGCGTTTTACGTGCCAGAAATGCGCCGTGAATTTGGCGGTACGGCGGGCAATATTGCTTATAACTTGCAACTACTAGAAGGTAAGCCATTGATTATGGCAACCGTTGGCGAAGACTTTGGCAATTACACCAGTTGGCTCAATAAAAATAAGCTTAATAGAACACACATCAAGCAAATTGATGGCAGCTTTACCGCACAGGCTTTTATTACTACCGATATTGATGATAATCAGATTACCGCTTTTCACCCAGGCGCGATGGTAGAATCGCACCAAAATAGCGTGAAAGACGTTAAAGAAGTGTCATTGGCGATTATTGCGCCAGATGGCCGCGATGGCATGTTTCAGCACGCCAAAGAATGTTTTGAGGCAGGCATTCCTTTTATGTTTGACCCTGGTCAAGGCTTGCCGATGTTTAACGGCGAAGATTTACTTTATTTTATTGAGATGGCGACTTATTTAGCCGTTAACGATTACGAAGCGCAAGTGCTACAAGACAAAACTGGCTTAACTTTGGAAGAGCTGGCTAAAAAGGTTAAAGCGCTGATTGTTACATTAGGCGGCAGTGGCTCACATATTTATGCGGATGGTCAACGTTTTGAGATTCCATGCGTTAAGGCAGAAAAGATTGTAGACCCAACTGGTTGCGGAGATGCTTATCGCGCTGGCTTGTTATATGGCATTGCTAACGGCTGGGATTGGGTGACTTGTGGTCGATTAGCCTCAACCATGGGAGCCATTAAAATTGCTAGCCGTGGCGGCCAAAATCATAATCCAAGCCGTATAGAAATTGAAAATTTTTATGCGCAAGCCCTAATCTCCGAAGTTTCGGCTGAGCAGGCGGCTTTACAAACGAAAGTAGCTGCTAGCCAATTGAATTGATATTCAAAGAATTGCAGTTAACTTAATAAAGGAATTAAATAATGAACAGCTCAAAATTATTAATGATTGTTTTTTTAGCCTTATTAACGGTAGCATGCGCCAGCTCTAATTCTGGCAGTGTTTATAAACGAGAAGATGCCAGAAAAGTACAAACAGTTAGAACTGGCGTTGTCGAAAGTGTGCGCACGGTTAGATTAGAAGGCACTAAATCTCCTGTTGGCACTATCGCGGGTGGCGCTGTTGGCGGCATCGCTGGGAGTTCTGTTGGCAGTGGTCGTGGTAGCGCTATTGGAGCTGTAATTGGCGCAGTTGTAGGAGGGCTAGCAGGCTCAGCGGCAGAAGAAGGGCTTACCCGCAAAGATGCCATAGAAATTACTGTTAAATTAGATGGCGGCGCCATGATTGCAATTGTTCAAGAGGCCGATGAACAATTTAATCCTGGTGACAAAGTGCGTCTTATTGAAAATTCTGATACCTCACGTATTACTCATTAAAAAAGTCTAGACTACTAAATCTAAGTCTTTAATGTAGACAATTAATGTAATACCTTCATTTTTCTGTCATCATTTAGTCATTTAATTTTCATCAATAATTCATATTCAGCACATAAAATCTTCTGAAATATCGGAGAGATTTAATGTTTGATAATAAAAATGCTCAGCAACAGGACCAACAAGCTATTAACCAAACTAGCAATCAGACAAGCAACCAGCTAAACAATCAGCCAAGAGGCGTTAGCATTAGTTTGGCGCGCAACCCCGCCGAAGTAGCTGAAGCACAACGCTTGCGCTATAAAGTATTTGCAGAAGAAATGGGCGCCCATTTAACTGGTCGCGGCGGATTAGACGTAGATGGTTTTGACGAATTTTGTGAGCACTTACTAGTGCGCGAAACAACGACTAATCAAGTGGTTGGCACTTACCGAATTTTAAGTCCGGAAAAAGCTAACGAAGCAGGAGGCTATTATTCTGCAGGCGAATTTGATTTAACACGCTTATCCCACTTATTTAAAAGCACGGTAGAAGTCGGCCGCGCTTGCGTGCATCAAAATTATCGCAACGGGGGCACCATTGCCATGCTTTGGGCCGGTTTAGCCAAATATATGCAAACGCATAACTATGAATATATGATTGGTTGCGGAAGCGTTCCAATTAACGATGGCGGCCATATGGCGGCTAGTTTGTACAATAAACTTAAAGAAGATTACCTATCACCGCCTGAATACCGCGTTTTTCCGCGCATAGCCTTGCCAATTCACGCGCTAAATCAAGATGTGCAAGTGATCTGCCCGCCCCTTATTAAGGGCTATCTAAGACTAGGCGCTTATATTTGTGGCGAACCAGCGTGGGATGCCCATTTCAATACAGCCGATATGCTGGTAATGTTACCGTTATCAAAAATTAACGGACGATATGCTTCGCATTTCTTAAAATAATTGCATCAAACCAGCTTAATCGCTCAAATTTACCGCATTGCGCATGTTTTCCTTCACACCATTGTTGGATTAATAATTGCCTCAGTTTTTTTATCTTTTATTAATAAAAATAAAAAAGCGGCGATCATTAAATGGTGGTGTGCTGGATTATTGCGCGCTTTTCACATCAAAGTAGTCACTTTTGGCAATCTGCCTCCAAGCAGCACAAGAGGTGTGATGTTTGTGGCGAATCACATATCATGGTCAGATATTCATGCGCTAAACAGTAAAATAGCGTTGCGCTTTATTGCCAAAGCTGAAATTAGAAGCTGGCCTATATTTGGCTATTTGGTTGCAAAAGCTAATACTTTATTTATTGATAGAAGCAAAAAACAAGAAGCGGCCAAAATCGTTAATATCACCGCTGCCAGCTTAATAGCAGGCGATAATTTATGTTTTTTTCCAGAAGGTACAACAACAGATGGCAAGCAAGTTTTGCCGTTTAAAAGCAGCGTATTACAGGCCGCGATTTCCGCCAATAGCGTCATTTGGCCGGTGGCAATTCGTTATGTAAACAAAGATGGTAGCATCAACACGAATATGGCTTACGCGGGCGAAACAGTATTGATTGAGTCGATGCTTGAAGTAATAAAGCAAAAAAACGCACTTGTAGAATTACATTTTTTAAGCCCAATTAAAACTTCAGGCAAAGATAGACATGATTTAACACAAGCCGCGTATGACGCCATTGTGGCTAAATTAGCTTAAAGGCGTATCTCTTGTATCGTGCTGCACCTGTGTAATAGCACCCGTTTCAATGCAAATGGCACTCAACTGTCCACCCCATAAACAGCCTGTATCAAGGCTAGTTACATTATTACGTTGACTAAAACCCAGCGCAGACCAATGCCCGCAATATATTCGGGTATTTTGTGAATGCCGATTTGGTGCATTAAACCAAGGCATGTAATCGGCAGGCACATCTTGCAACTGTCCTTTGAACGCAAATTCCATTTCACCATCAGCTTTGCACACACGCATGCGCGTCATGGCGTTGGTAATTACTTTAAGTCGATCAACTCCAATTAGATCATCTTGCCAATTAGCTGGCTGGTCGCCATACATATTAGCCAGAAAAAGTTGATAATCGTGCGCCTGCAATGCGCGCTCTACTTCTTGCGAATAAGCTAACGCCGAATTGATAGACCATTGTGGCAATAAGCCTGCGTGCACTGCGGCATAACGCATTTGATTATCATCCATATCGACAATCATCAGCGGCTGGTGACGTAGCCAAGTCAGTAAATCAACGACATCAGCGGCATCCATAATTGCTTGCAAGGTATCACTTTTATGGGCTTTTTTAAGATGATGCGCCACCGCAAGCGCGTGTAAATCGTGATTGCCCAATACCACTTTAATTGATGACTGATGTTGATAGCACCAGCGCAACACTTCAAGCGAGCCGTTACCGCGATTAATTAAATCGCCAACCAATCGTAGTTGATCATGCAGTGGGTTAAACGACAAGCACGTTAGCAGCGCCCTAAATGCGTGGTAACAGCCCTGAATATCACCAATTGCGTAAGTTGCCATATAGGTTTTATAAACAAAAAAGCCGCTAATAAAAGTTAGCGGCTTTATTTATATGATTTTTAGTCGATTAACTCGCCGGTACTGGTTCAGCAGCTGGCGCTATTTCTGCAGGTGCTGGTGGTGTAAAGCTTGCACCAGATGCATTAGCCATATGCGCAACGGCGTTAGCTATTTCGCCATCTGTTAAATCGGGGTTACCGCCACGTGCTGGCATATTGCGAATTCCTTCAATAGCATGTTTTACCAATGTTTCGTAGCCTTGCGCAATGCGCGGTGCCCATTGTTCTTTATTACCGATGGTTGGTGCTTGCATTAAACCTGCCGCGTGGCACATAGCACACACATTTTTGGTGACCTCTTCACCGCTTTTATCCACATGTGGGCCTGTGCTTGCGGCAGCTACTTCAACAACAGCAACTGGCTTAATCGCTTCTTCTACCTTAGCAGAAACTTCTTCAGGCGTTGGGGATGGCGTTGTAGGCACTTCAGTCTTACCAAAAAAATAAGCTAATAGTGAAATTAACAAGGTAAATGCTAAAATTGTGCCTGGGATAGCAATAATTAATTGCCAGAAACTAGAACCTGAATAACTATCATCTTTCTTGCTCATTGCTATTAATTCCTAAATATTTAAATAATTTAATTAAAATTTTGCGATTTCAATTATACCTACTCGCCATCAAGGTTAAAAGCATGGAATCCTAGATTGCACATAAAACTTTAAAACTAATGCTAAATCACATACTCACCTAAGTCGAAATATCTTAATAGCACATGCTTTGTTATAATGCGACATTACAAGCGCCCGTAGCTCAGCTGGATAGAGTGTTGGTTTCCGAAGCCAAAGGTCGTGGGTTCAACTCCCGCCGGGCGCACCAAGACATTAGTTTTATAATTTCCAGTAGTGATCCACTAATAGCGCAGCAAAAATCAGCGTTAAATATAATATAGAATATTTAAAAGTGGATTTTGCTAGATCATCTGAATATTTTCTATATAAACTAATCACATACCATAAAAATACGGCATTTAATAAAATCGTTGAAACCAAGTAAATTAAACCGCTCATACCTAGCCCGTATGGCATGATTGAGACCACTACCAAAATCACGGTGTATAGCAAAATATGCAATAGCGTAAATGCTTCACCATGCGTTACAGGCAACATTGGCATACCTACTTTGGCATATTCTTCCCGTCTATACAAAGCAAGCGCCCAAAAATGCGGCGGCGTCCAAGCAAAAATAATTAAAAACATAATTAAGGATTCTGGCGAAACAGCATTATTAACTGCCGCCCAACCTAATATCGGCGGCATGGCGCCAGATGCGCCACCAATCACGATATTCATTGGCGTTGCAGGCTTTAAAAATATGGTATAAATAACGGCATAACCTACAAAAGTGGCAAATGTTAGCCACATGGTTAGTGGGTTTACAAATAGATATAAAATTAATAAGCCAGAGCCACCTAAAAGTGTGGCAAAAACCATTGTTTCTGCGTGTGAAACTTGGCCTGTAGGCAATGGTCTACCCCGTGTTCGGGCCATCATGGCATCAATTTTATGCTCAATTAAACAATTAAAGGCGGCGGCTGCACCAGAAGCAAAAGCAATGCCAACGGTGGTCGCTAATAAAAGCGGCCAAGGTACCATACCAGGAGTTGCCAAAAACATACCAATAATGGCGGTAAACACAATTAACATGGTGACGCGTGGCTTGCACAGGGTGTAAAAATTCTTAAAACTCGCTACAAAAGTGTTCAAGTGATCTGCTGTGTTTACATTTGATTTCTGACTCAATTCATACTCACTTTATTTCATTTAATATGGTTGCAAGCGCTTATGAGCGATTGAGTTTGTTTCCAGTGATTTTTGAATTAAAAATCACTAGGATAATCACCAATAAAGCAGCCCCCAGATTATGCCCCACAGCCAACACCAGAGGTAAATGCAACACTAAATTTGCAATGCCAAGGCTGATTTGCGCAAATAGCACAGCAATTAGTAGCACGCTTAGGTTTTTTAATTGCGCGTATTTTAAACTATTTAATGCTAAAAAAACCAAATAAATCAAAGTAATGATAGCGCCAATGCGGTGTGTCCATTGAATGGCTGTTAATGATGCCAGCGATAAATTCCCGCCATCTGCGCTTTGCCCTAATTCGCGCACCATATGAAAAGCGTCTTTAAAATCCATATCAGGTATCCATTCGCCATGACAGGTAGGAAAATCGGTACAAGCTAACGCGGCATAATTAGTACTTGTCCAACCGCCTAAGAATATCTGCATCAATAAAACCACTAATGCAAAGCGAATTAAATTCCTAGAGCCGCGGCTTTGCACAATGCTTGATGAGTATTGACCCCAGTTTCGGTGTGCAATCCAGGTTAATAAACCCAAGGTGGTCATGCCGCCTAGTAAATGCGCACTGACTATAACAGGCTTAAGCAACAAGGTTACTGTCCACATGCCCAATGCGGCTTGAAACATAATAATGGCTAATAAGGCGCTAGTGAGCCAGGGGGAGACTTTGATTTGCTGTTGGTACTGGCGTCCTTTTTTCCAAGCTAATATAAATAAAGTTAGTACAACCAAGCCTAAAGTACCCGCCAAATAGCGATGCAGCATTTCACGCCAAGCTTTTCCTGTTTCTACAATACTATCCGGATAAATAGTTTGCGCTTTTTGAATAGCGGCTTCGCTTTCTGGCACAGTGAGTGTACCATAGCAACCTGGCCAATCAGGGCAACCTAAGCCAGCATCTGTTAAACGCACGTAGGCGCCTAAAACTACCACACATAACGCCATTACCGCGCCCAACATTGCTAAACGTTTAAACAACATACTATGCCGCCCAAGAGTATCTTAGTAACCTTGCTAAATCTTTACGTATATCCGCCGCCTCTGTACTGGAAGGATAGCTCATCATGATGTGACCAAGTGGATCAACAAAATACAGCCTGTTAGATTGCATAGCGACTTCATCTGCCACGTTAAACTGCTTACTAAGCGCGTTAATGTCGGCAGTTGGTTGATTAATAATATTCAAATCAGGAAAATCTTTTTTAATCGCAGCAACATCTTGCACAGTAGTCACCAGCACTCGCTGCGTGCGCGGAATGTCTTTGTACATTGACACATGAATTTGGCGCATATCTCTCAGCTTAGCCATGCAGTCTGCCTCACACACTTCTGTCAAATAGATCATAGTCCACCTTTCACTCCAAAAACGGCTATTATCTTGACCATCACTATTTTTTAAAGTTGCCGTTGTTTCAATTAATCTTGGTGGTACCATTAATTCACCACGGCTTGTGCCTGTTGGTTTAAAGTCATACTCAAACATCAACACTACCGCAATAATCGGCACCACAAAAAACGTCAGCATCATCAAAAAAACGGCGCGTCCTTTGCGCTGATTACCTTGATAAGTCGCACTTGTTTGCTCTGTTTGCATAAAATCCTTCACCTTTTCAACAAATCTTAATTACTTAATTAATTTCTTAATACTTAAATACAGATAGATTATCAGCGCCGCAAATGCAAATCCAAACCACTGATAAGCATAACCCATGTGCGTCACTATGCGGTCAGCCGACATTTCCCAATTGCGCACAAAGCCACCTGCTGTACTATCATTATCCAGCTTTATAATTACTGGTAAAATTTTGATTGGTGCCACTTGCAAAAACTTATTCATATCTAAATTCTGCCATACCAATTGCCAAGGAACATTTGCAACTGACAGTACTGTTTTCTCTTCTAAAGTAAATATTTTTTTGGTCGGCAACCAAGCCATGCCTTTTACTTTTAACACACCTGCTGGAGTATCAAAAACAGGAATATCAGTCCGCGCTTTGCTACCTTGAATCCAGCCGCGATTCACCAAAACATAGGTATCAGAATGTTGAATTTTTAGCGGGGTAATCACATGGAAACCGGCCAAGCTCTTTTCCACTTTATTATCAATCAGTATTTGATAGTGAGTATCATACTCACCATTAACCTGAATTTTTTTAAACTCTAAACTCTCTGAATTATGTAAATAGTCATATAAGTTCGGAGTTTGAGATGCATTTTTTTGCTCAAAATTAGCTTGTATCTTTTGCTTTAAAACCGCTTTATCGTATTGCCAATAACCCAATTTGATAAAAGTTGGAATACAGATAAACGTAATTAGCGTACCAAGCAATGTTGGCTTAAACTCTACATTCAGAAATCTAAATTGCATTTATACTAGACCAGTCGCATAATTATTTTTTTACTTCATTGGACAAATTAATGTTTATAAAAATTGCAGTTGTATTGGTTTTAATTGTTATTTTGGGTAGTTTATTTTCAGCTTTATTTTTCTTGAACAAAGATAAATCGGGTAGCGATCGCACCGTTAAAGCGCTTACGATGCGTATTGGTCTTTCAGTTGTACTTTTTATTGCATTAATCATTGCCGCTTATTTTGGCAAATTAGGCCACGCACTTTAAGGTTTAAATGATTCAAATAAAAAGGGCGATGCATCCAATGCATCGCCCTTTTTATTATGTCAAATTACAGCATATATACGAATATAAACAAGCCCAACCAAACCACATCAACAAAGTGCCAGTACCAAGCAACACCCTCAAAACCAAAGTGATGTTCTGGCGTAAAGTGACCTTTCATGCACCGGATTAAGATAACAATCAACATGGTTGTACCAAGCAATACATGAAAACCGTGGAAACCAGTCAACATAAAGAATGTTGCACCATAAGCACCACTACCTAAAGTTAAACCCATTTCGGTATAAGCTTCATGGTATTCCATTGCTTGGCAAGCCAAGAAGGTTATACCTAATAAAACAGTTAATGCCATACCAATCACTAATTCATTACGTTTGTTTTTGATCAAACCCCAATGTGCCCAAGTAATGGTTGCGCCAGAGCTAAGTAATAAAATGGTGTTAATTAATGGTAAACCATTCCAGTGCATAGGCTTAAAGTCAGCAGGTGGTACATATTCCGTACCTAATACTTTCCCACCAGGACCTAATGAAGGCCATGAGCTTAAGAAGTCTTTGTAAGGAGTAATATCAGCGTCGTAACCCGCCAAATCCGGCACTGACAATACGCGCATGTAGAACAAAGCACCAAAAAATGCCGCAAAGAATGCCACTTCAGAGCAGATAAATACAATCATACCAATACGGAAAGATTTATCTTCCCAGCTTTTGTATTGGCCTGTAATGCTTTCAGTAATTACTGAACCCATCCATTTAAATGTCATCGCGATGATAATGGCAGCGCCCAAATACATCATCCACTTACCAAAATGCAGGTCATTCATATTAAAAATGAAACCTGAAGCAAGTGACAGCAAACCTACTGACAATATTGAGGGATATATGCTGCCATGCGGTACATAATATTGATTTTCTGAATGTGTTGCCATTCGCTTACTCCCAAGCATCTAAATTTTTAATTATTTAATTATAACTCCGTATCACTTTTCAGGCGATACAGGCTCTCTTTTTAATCTTTGAATTGATGATACAAAACTGGTTTATTTCTTTGTCGCCTCAAAAAATGAGTACGACAATGTCATTTCACTGACATCTTTTGGTAATGCAGGGTCTATAAAAAACCTCAGCGGCATTACCTTTGTTTCACCCGGCTTTAAACTTTGATTAACAAAGCAAAAGCATTCTACTTTTTTTAAATATACGGATGCAATTCCCGGGCTAACACTTGGAATTGCTTGCCCAACGACTACCTGACTCGTTATATTTTTTGCTTCAAATAACACCGTTTCAATTTTTCCCGGGTGCAAAGTAATACTGGCTTGTTTAGGGTAAAAATTCCAGCCTAAACCTGGCATTACTGCCGATGTGAATTGTACGGTTACATTTCGGCTGTTATCTACTTTTGCTTTTGTTAGTGTTGATGCGGCATTATCGGTCTTACCATTTAATCCAGTAATACTACACAAAACATCGTACAAAGGTACTAATGCAAAAGCAAATAACAAGGAACCTGCCGCTACCCACACCATTTTTTTTGCCAATTTAGTATTGGCATTATCAAGCTCAGTTTTTGTTTTTGGCTTGAGCGAATCCGGGTTATTTACAGGTTCCATATTGTGAACATCGATACTACGTACCACACAAGCGCTAAAGCACCAAATATTAATGCTATTTTTTTGCTTTTACTACGTCTTGCCGATTCTTGATTTTCCATCGACCAAATACTTTCTTTGAATAGAAAAGCCCAAGCGTGACTTGGGCTTTTCGGATAGTCATTATTTAATAACTGGTTGCTCTGTGAAGCTATGGTAAGGAGGTGGTGATGGGAGCGTCCACTCCAAGCCTTCTGAGCCTTCCCATACTTTATCAGTTGCTTTTTTACCGCCTTTTACACATTTAATGATGATGTATACAAACAATAATTGTGATAGTCCAAGAGCAAATGCTGAGATAGTTGAAATCATATTGAATTCAGCAAATTGCAACGCGTAGTCTGGAATACGGCGTGGCATCCCAGCTAAACCAACAAAGAATTGTGGAATAAATGTTAGGTTAAATGAAATTGCAGTCAACCAAAAATGCAACTTACCTAAATTCTCGTCGTACATATTACCTGTCATTTTTGGTAACCAGTAATATACACCAGCCATAATACCCATGATACCGCCAGCAAATAATGTGTAGTGGAAATGCGCTACAACAAAATAGCTGTTATGGTATTGCGCATCAGCAGCAACGTCAGCTAAAACTAAACCAGTTAAACCACCAATACCGAATAAAATAATCCAACCCACTGCAAATAACATTGGTGTTTCAAATGTCATTGAGCCTTTCCACATGGTTTTAATCCAGCAGAAAAATAACACTGCTAAAGGCAGTGAAATAGCCATGGTGCTATACATAAAGTAAAGCAATGCTGGCACCGGCATACCAGCTGTAAAGAAGTGATGCGCCCAAACAACCACTGCTAAAGCACCAATCGCCCACAATGAATAAACTTGCGCTTTGTAGCCATACATTGGTTTGCGTGAGAATGTTTGTAGAATTTGTGGAATGAAACCCCAAACTGGTAATAACAAAATATACACTTCTGGATGACCGAAGAACCAAAATAAGTGTTGGAACATAATTGGGTCACCACCACCAGCAGCATCAAAGAAATGCGTGCCAAAATGACGGTCTGTTAACAACATTGTTACGGCACCAGCTAAAACTGGAATAGTTGCCACTAACAAGAAAGCGGTAATTAACCAGCCCCATGCGAACATTGGCATTTTCATTAACGTCATGCCAGGAGCGCGCATATTAAACAACGTAACAATAATGTTAATTGAACCCATTACTGAAGAAACGCCTAACAAGTGAACGGCGAAGATAGCAAAGTCAACACCAATACCACCTTGCACTGAAAGCGGCGGATAGAATGTCCAACCAGTAGCAATGGCGCCATCGCCAATACCAAATAATGCAAGCGTAAATGGCAATGTTAATAGAATTGCTGAAGGTGGCAATAACCAGAAACCCCAGTTATTCAAACGTGGTAAGGCCATGTCTGGCGCACCGATTTGTAGTGGAATCATCCAGTTTGCAAAACCAGTAGCAGCCGGCATAAGTGCCGCAAAAATCATAATCAATGCATGTACGCCGATTAATTGATTATAAAAATCAGGGTTCATCAACTGCAAACCTGGCTGGAACAATTCGGCACGAATGCCTAAAACCATTGCACCACCCACTAAAAACATCACCAAAGAAAAGGTCAAATACATCGTACCAATATCTTTATGATTAGTTGTTGTCAGCCAACGCATAATTCCCGTCGGATGATCATGATGTACGTCATCATGTGCTACCGTTGTTGCACTCATAGCTCTCTCCTAATTACCTTAATTTTAACAAATAAATCAAAAAATAGACTATTGACGCGCCGCTTTAACTTGCGCCGGCTGCACAATTGGATCAACTGTTGCCGCATTACCAAGCGCTTGACGCTCATAAGTAATTACCGCCGCAATTTCAGTATCATTTAAAGTTGCCTTCCATGATGGCATTACGCCTTTACCGTTAAGCAAACGATCTAAGTGCCCATCTTTAAGGTACTTACCATCAGCACCAAAAACTGGACCAAGGGCAATCTTACTGCCAGTCATTGCAGGGAATGCTGGTGGCAAACCTGCACCATTTACTTGGTGACAAACGGCACAGTTTTTCTCGTAAACACCTTTACCTTGGGCGACTAAGTCTTCTTTAGTCATTTCTTTAATTTCACCTGCTTTTTCAATTTCAGCTTTTTTAGCCGCAACCCAAACTTTGTATTCCTCCATCGGTAAGGCATCTACGACTACTGGCATGTAGCCATGGCCTTTACCACAAAGCTCTTTACACTGACCGCGGTAGGTTCCGGCTTTATCTACTTGCACCCATGTTTCACGAATAAATCCAGGAACTGCAACGCGAGATGAACCAAATTGAGGTACCCACCAGTTATGTAATACATCAGAAGACGTCATTAGAATACGTACTTTTTCACCCACTGGTAACACTAGGTGATTATCAACTTCTAATAAATAGTTTTCGCTTTTTTCAGCTAGATTTTTTTGCTGATCATCAGTTGTCGTTAAATTACTAACAAACTTGATACCTTGTGCTTCACCATCTAAATACTCATACTGCCAGCGCCATTGTGAACCAGTTACTTTAATGACCATGGTCGCTTTGTCGCGCGTATCTTCCATCATCACCACACTGTGATAAGCTGGAATGCCCATAATCACAAAGTCAATGAGCAACAAGATAAAAAACGGCACCAAGACCCAAAAAATTTCTACGGCAGTTGATGGAGCTTTATCTGCTACCGCTTTGTAACCTTTGTTTTTACGATGCGCAAAAATTGAATAAATCATGATAGCCAACACAACCACAAAGATAACCATCGTGATCAGCATAAACTTATTATGCACATGCAATGTATCTAAGGCCATTGGGGTAACTGGCTCTGGGAAATTCCAACTGTAATCTGCAAAAGCATTGAGCGATGCAAGCATTGCTGCAAAACCTAGCCCAATTTTTTTAAAAACTTGCATAAACCGCTCCAAGACTTATTAATAAATAAACTAATGAATACTTTGTAATTTTTGTTTGAGCTCGCGCGCTAAGGTTATTCGCTGCTCATCGTCTATAAAATACTTACCAAACTCCACTTCTTTACCACGCGAGCTTATAAAGAGCCCGTTTTTACTAATTAAACCTTTATTATAAGCCACATCACGTACTTGCACCTGAGTCCAATATCGCTGAAACTCTGTAGTGCTTGTTTCTTTAAAATTTCTTTTTTCTACTATTATTTTGTCATCTTCTATCGCAATACTCTCATAGTCGTTTGAGTGCCTGTAGATATAATAAAAAGCATATGCAAAAGCGGCCAACTCAAGACCAGCAAATGGCAAAACTAGCCAAGCACCAATATGCGTGAATCCTAACGCCACAACAAATGCAATAATCGCAAGAACCACCATTAGCTTTAAGCTATTTTCTGGCGAAAGTGAATTATTAGGCCTTGCAACGATTTTACAGTCCATTATAGATAGCATAATTGTTTAGGAAATTTTATAACCTAAGCCTTAAAGTTCTAACAATTGATAAGGACTGTTACAACTTGTTACAAGTTCAATTAATTTAGCACACCTCATTGAGCATTTCAAGAAAAGCCTAACCGACTTAAAACTTATAGGCTTTATTTCGATTTGGTGCCGGGAGGGGGAATCGAACCCCCACGTTGTCGCCAACGCGGGATTTTGAGTCCCGTGCGTCTACCAATTCCGCCATCCCGGCATGAGGTATAATGTCAACTTTAATATTATAACAAGTTTTTCTGTAATGCGAACCCAAGATTTTGACTTTTATCTACCTGAGACTCTAATTGCACAGTACCCCACAAGCAGTCGCAGCGCCAGTAATTTACTATATGTAAGCAGCCAATCTGATGTTTTAGAAGATAAACTGTTTGTGGACTTTCCGCACTTTCTATCCGCAGGCGATTTGCTGGTTTTTAATGACACCCGCGTGATTAAGGCGCGATTATTTGGTACAAAAGGCACTGGCGGGCAAGTAGAGGTATTAGTAGAACGTGTACTGGATGACCATCACGTGCTAGCGCACATTCGTGCTTCGCGTGCGCCCAAAGCCAGCAATATGCTTCGCCTAGCAAATGCATTTGATGCCAAAGTGCTTGCTCGCCATGATGATTTGTTCCATGTTCATTTTTTAGGCGAAATGCCTGTTTTAGAGTTGCTAGAGCGCTATGGCGCACTACCCTTACCGCCCTATATCACTCACGATGCAGTCGCGCAAGATGATGAGCGCTATCAAACTGTATATGCTAAGCATGCGGGCGCTGTGGCCGCACCTACAGCTGGCCTGCATTTTGATGAAACAGTATTAAATGCACTAAAAGCAAAAGGAGTAAACATTGCCTACGTAACTTTACATGTTGGGGCAGGCACATTTCAACCTGTGCGCGTAGATAATATTAAAGATCACAAAATGCACAGTGAGATTTACCACATCACTTCTGAAACAGTTGCCTTGCTTGAAGCCACCAAGCAAGCAGGCAATAATGTGATAGCCGTTGGCACTACCAGCTTGCGCGCATTAGAAAGCGCCGCTCAGGAAGCATTGAATGATGAAAAAAATAATTCAATTTTAAAAGCAGGTAGCGCTGAAACTTCTATTTTTATTTCGCCTGGCTTTGATTTTAAAATTGTTGATAAACTGCTGACTAACTTTCATTTGCCGAAAAGCACTTTGCTGATGTTAGTCTCGGCTTTTGCAGGATTTGATGTGATTAAGAAAGCCTACACGCACGCAGTAGATAAAAAATACCGTTTTTTTAGTTATGGCGATGCGATGTTTATTGAAAAATCCAAATCTTTAACTAATTAGAGGGTATTAATTGGTTTGAACTAGAATTGTCAACACATAGACTAAACGGTTCGTTACTTACAAGTTCGTTTTAACAAGAAAGCACTATTAACTTATGCAACTCATTAAACAATTATTGATTATCAGCCTAGTTTTATCTGGCCTAGCCACAATAAATATAGCTACCGCAGAGGTGCTACCCACAGCCAGCATTGGTATAAAAATAGCTTTAACAAAAAAACCAACTTCACGCCCAATGACTGTGGCCTATATCCCCTTTTTAAAACATTACTACATTGCAGATGGCGGTTTGGCACCTTTGGCGACTGAGTATGAAGCCGCTGTATCAAAATCGCAGATTCATGCCTATGACGACACTGGTAAGTATGTAAATTCCGCAAAGCCTGGTTATGATAATCGCTCTATTTATTACAATCCAAACTCTGCCAAATTAGAAACTGTTACCTTCAATGTTTCTAGTGATGTTGGCTTTTCGCCTAACACAGGCATCTATGCCCTTGATGTCGCTGAAAATGGCGAAATAAAAGACAGCTCTAATGAATTGTTTTTGTTTAACCCTGCGTTTGGTGATTCTGCCACTATGCCAAGTTATGACGCTGAAAATAATCGCTACTTTGCTAAACAAGAGCGCGGCAACAAAGTGTTTATCGTAGATCCAAAACAACGCGAAAAAATTGGTGAAATTACGCTAGATTTTGTCAAAGCGGCTGTATTGCATGACGATATTAGCGACCACTATATTGCTTATACTGGCATTAAAGGTGAAGAGCTGGTATTGCTGGATGTGGATCATAAGGCCGCTTTGATATTTGACCTAACAGGAAAATTTATTGCCAAAAGTGAATTGCCTAAAGGCATGACATTACGCTCGCAAAATCATTTTAATGGCTTGGGTTACGCAAACGATATGTTATTTGTGTATTACGAAACCGAAGGTGAATTCGGCACATATTATGGATTTAAAGTCGTTAAGTAATTGTTTTAAAATAAAAAAACCGCATTCAAAATGCGGTTTTTTTATCTACTATTTAATTTCTAGTCTTTAACTATTTGCCAATTGCACCGGCCAATTTGCCAGAAGCCATGCCAAATAATGCACCAAGTACAACCGAAATAATCACTAGCAATACAGGATTAGTTAAGTTTATCATGGTTGCATTGCCTGCCGTCCCTGCAGTTAAAGCCAAGCCTGCTGTTGCCGCATAACCATATACATTGGCTGGCACCACAGAAAGCAAATTGGCACCAGCTACAATTACCAAAGCAAATACTGTAACGGCAATAATGATTGGCGCGGCCAAAGCACCTAAACCACCCAACAGACCAGAACTGACTAGGTACAAAGCAATACCAGCAATTACTGCACCGTAGCTCATACCGGCGATGGTTTTTTGCAGTGCAGCAGAATCAGCTCCTGAATGGAAGTAGCAGCCCCATGCTATAAAACCAACCCATACCAATGTTGCGCCTGCTAACGGATTTAACGCTAGAAATGTCCAAACTCCACCTAAAACTGCGATACTCACTGCCAATGCTGTTAACTTCGACATACTTTTCTCCCAAAATTAAAAGATAAAACTCTTATAAAAATAATGTTTTTGAGTATTACAGCCAATTAATTTAGCGGCTTGTAACAAAGCGTTAAAACAAGAACAGTGACAATATGACGACGCTTTTAACCAGCCCCAATCTTTTTGACTAGGCCTAGTCTAGTCTTATTTATGTCATTTTGCCAAGTTTTTTATTTGCCGCGGCGGACAACTGCTAGATTTTGATGTGTTTTTGCAAGAGACTGAAGGGTTTGCAGATGGAAAAATTAAAGCTTATTGAGCGGATACTGCCAGTGCTTTTTCCATGCACTTACCACTAAATTGGGATACTGCGGCCGACCTAAACTACCATTGTAACGACCTAGTGCACGGAATAAATCACCGCCCTCTATATCTAAATAATGGCGCAATATGGTGCAGCCGTAGCGCAGATTTAGGCGTAAATGAAATAGATTATGTTCAGGATTACCAATGCTGTTGACCCAAAATGGCATCACCTGCATATAACCGCGCGCACCTACGCTAGAAAAAGCGTACTTTTTAAATCCACTTTCTACTTGAATCAAACCTAAAACCAATTGCGGATCTAGGCCTGCGCGGGTGGCTTCATAATGCACAGAACGTAAAAAATCCTCTCTGTAGGATTGATCAGGCATGCGCTTTTGCAATCGTTGCGACATATCCGCTAGCCAAGCATTGCCTTCTTCTTGTCTGGCGAAAATTACTTTGGGCGAACCTAAATCACTAATGGATTTCTGCATCAACGTTTTAACCGAGTTGGAAAGCGGCTCTTCGCGCTGATTGCCAGCAAAGCAAATTGATGTGGCGCTTAAAAAGCTAGCGCCCAACAAAAAAGCAAGAAATAGACTCTTAAACATATTAATTAACCGTTTAATAAACCGCTCAAATGATTCACAACATTCTCCATGGCAATGTTCTGCGCCTCACCAAGACTGCGTGATTTATACTCCACCTTACCTTCAGCCAAGCCACGATCGCCAATCACAATTCGATGCGAAATACCGATTAAATCACTTTCGGCAAACATCACACCTGGGCGTTCACCTCTGTCATCCAATAACACATCAATGCCCACTTTTACGCAATCGGCATATAGTTGATTGGCGGCATTTTTTACTAATTCGCTTTTATCCATGCCAATTGGGCAGATAACAACGGCAAACGGTGCCATACTTAATGGAAAAATAATGCCTTTTTCGTCATTGCCTTGCTCGATTGCTGCGCCAACAATGCGCGATACGCCGATGCCGTAGCAGCCCATTTCCATCACCTGTGATTGACCGTTTTCATCTAAATATGTTGCATTCATGGCATGAGCATATTTAGTACGTAGCTGGAAAATATGACCAACTTCGATACCGCGGCACAAGCTTAAAGTACCTTTTCCATCTGGGCTGGTATCGCCATCTACTACGTTACGAATATCGGCGACTAAGCTCGGCTCTGGCAAATCTCGACCAAAATTAACGCCGCTTAAATGATATTTAGGCTTATTTGCACCGCATACAAAATCGCTCATATTCGCCACTGTTTTATCAGCAATCACTGCCACATTGCTACCTACATTCACAGGGCCGATAAAGCCAGGTGGGCAATTCAAGTTGCTACGGATTTCCTCTTCCGTGGCAAATCTAAACCCACCTAACGCTTTACCCGTTTTCACCTCATTTAAGCTATGGTCGCCACGTAATAAAGCCAGATAAAACTGTTCAGATTCTTCTATTTTAACCATTAAGGCAATCGATTTAACCGTGCACTGAACGCTAATACCCAATAGTTTTGCCACATCGTCACAAGTGGTTTGCTTTGGCGTTTCAACTTCAGCCATTGCTTTACTAGCCATGGCTCTAGCATTTGCTACTGGCAAGGCTTCAGCTAATTCGACATTAGCGGCATAATCCGAATTTTCACAGTAAGCCAGCGCATCTTCGCCGCTATCTGCCAGCACATGAAACTCTTGCGAACCATCACCGCCGATAGCACCAGAGTCGGCTTTTACCGCACGAAACTTTAGCCCTAAACGTGTAAATATATTGCTGTAGGCTTGATGCATAACGGCATATGTATTCGTCAACGATTCAAAATTGGTATGGAACGAATACGCATCTTTCATCATAAATTCGCGTGCGCGCATCACACCAAAACGAGGGCGGATCTCATCACGGAATTTGGTTTGAATCTGATAAAAATTAAGCGGTAATTGTTTGTAGCTACTAATTTCGCGGCGCGCAATATCGGTAATCACCTCCTCATGCGTAGGCCCAAAACAAAAATCGCGCTCATGGCGGTCTTTTATTTTAAGCATTTGTGGCCCAAATACAGCCCAGCGGCCTGTTTCATCCCATAACTCTTTTGGCTGCACGGCTGGCATCAATAGCTCTAATGCACCTGCTTTATTCATTTCGTCGCGCACAATATTTTCTACCTTGCGCAGCACACGTAAGCCCAGCGGCATCCAGCTATATAGGCCGCTACCCAGCTTTTTAATTAAGCCCGCGCGCACCATTAGTTTATGGCTGATTAATTCAGCATCGGATGGGGCTTCTTTTTGGGTGGCGATAAAAAATTGGGATGCGCGCATGGGAATCTAAACAAATAAAAATTGAAACCGAATTTTAACGTTAAAAACGGTTTAAGTCAGTAAGGACTTATTTTGCAGCTTGTTTAATTTTTAGGCCTAGGATGGTCGATTGGCGTATCAGCTGGTCGGTAGCCTGCTTTCCATTCTTTCAATGGAACAATCACAGGTGGCACGCCATTATCATAAAACCAGCTATCCACTGCGAATTGCGTATTCGTGCTGATGTCGCGAATCACCGCGCTTGAATGTGGCCAACCGTTGAAAAAGAAATTCCGCGTGCGAGTATCTTCAATTTGGTGCCATTTAAGTAAACCCGCTAGATGCATCAAGCGCATATAGGTTGTTGAATTAATCGATTCGTCATTACAATCTTGCTGGCCAGATAAGGGGCCATCATAAAAGGTACCCGCTAAATCGTTTGTTGTACCGATTTTTTCACCCACAATGGTTTCTAGCTGGGCAATAGCTTTGCCGATTAACTGACGCTCTTGTGCAGCGTTAATAACTGCTTTATCAAAGATAGCGCTGACTTTTTGCCATTCTTCATTAGTTAATGACAACCTCTTAACTTCGGTACAACCACCACCATAGCATACTTCAAAAGCAGCTAAATTGGGCGTTTGGCGAAAAATGCGTGACATATCAGACAAATCAGCCTTGGCATTTAACGCAAACAAAAACGTTAAAAAACCAATGCAAAATTTAGAGGATAATCGGCTTATTAGGTAGCTCATTGCTTTTATCAGAGCCAGCAGGGTAATGCTTTTGTAACATATGACTAATTTCACCCAACCCCTGCAAGACGCCTACTTCAAAATTTCCGCGCCTAAATTCAAGTTCCATGGCATGACAAATAGTATCCCATCCATCGTTACCCACATGCTGATGAATGCCACGATCGGCCAAAATTTCAACGTCTCTATCGGCTAATAACAAATAAATCAGCACACCATTATTTTGCGCTGTATCCCAAACATTAAAGCGGCTAAATAACTCTAACGCGCGACTTTTAGGTGTTTTTTTGCAGAGTATTTCCATTGGGTGCAAGCAAGCTTCCACTACAAATCGGATTTCGCCTGCATGCGCTTGCTCGCTTAATTGAATCGCTTTTTCGATGCGTTTTAAGGCGCTATCCGAAAAATGTTGATGCACTTGCCAACTAACAGGCAAAACTGAGCTGAATAAGTGCTTTAAAAAGCGAATGACGTTATGTCGACGTTTCATAATATATATCGATTCAATATTTTACCAATCGCCCGAAGCGCCGCCGCCGCCAAACCCACCGCCGCCGCCGCTCCAGCTACTCGATCCACCACCGCCCCAACCACCACCCATAGGAACGCCGCCGCCATAAACACCCATGACACGGCCGCCCATCATCATGGTAAAAAAGAAGGCCACAATCGCAAAAATAACAGCCGCACCCAATGCCAACCCCAACAACCAAACGGCAGCACCAATTAAGCCGCCATTGACCGCACTGCCTGCAAAATTACCTAAAATACCGCGCAAAACTAAGCCTGAAATTAGCCCGCCAAACAATAAAATAGGCAATAAACTTTCGATAGCATTACCACCAGTAGAATTGGCTTTGGTTTCGGGCAAAGCCTCACCGCTAATCAATCCCATCAGCTTATCTATACCCGCATCTAGGCCGCCATAAAAATTACCCTGCTTAAATTGAGGCGAAATAAATTCATTAATAACGCGCTTAGCAGTTAAATCGGGAATGGCACCTTCTAAACCGTAGCCCACTTCTATGCGTACTTTTCGGTCTTCTTTGGCTACTAAAACTAAAATACCATCGTCAACTTTTTCGCGCCCGATTTTCCATTTTTCTACCACACGGATAGAATACTGAGCGATATCTTCAGGTTGCGTGGTGGGCAATATAAGAATCGCTATTTGGCTGCCTTTTTGTTGCTCAAAGGCGGCTAATTTTGTATCCAACTGTGCTTGCTGATCGGATGATAGGGTTTGGGTTAGGTCGGTGACGCGTGACTTAAGCTCCGGGATGGCAACAAGCTCTGCATGCGCCATGTTGGATGCCAATAAAAACATCACACCTAACGCATACAAGCTCGCTTTTAATTTAAAAAACACGTTTAAGCAAATATCTTAAATTATTCTTTATTGCCAAAATCTACCTTTGGCGTCAGCGCAATCGCTTTTTCGTTTTCTACGGTAAAGCTTGGTTTAGTTTTGTAGCCAAACATCATGGCAGTTAGATTATTTGGAAAGCTACGCACCGCCACGTTGTATTCTTTAATGGTGTTGATATAGCGATTACGCGCAACCGTTACGCGGTTTTCTGTGCCTTCTAATTGCGCTTGCAAATCCCTAAAGCCTTGGTCTGCTTTTAGATTGGGATAATTCTCAGCCACCACCATTAAGCGCGATAAAGCACCTGTTAGCTGACCTTGCGCGGCCTGAAATTTAGCAAACGCTTCTGGGTCGTTTAACAATTCAGGTGTGACTTGCATGCTACCCACTTTTGAGCGCGCATTCGCCACATCGGTCAGTACCTCTTGCTCATGCGCGGCATAGCCTTTTACGGTTTCAACCAAATTAGGCACCAAGTCTGCACGGCGCTGATATTGGTTTAACACTTCTGCCCAACTGGCTTTTGCTTCTTCGTCTAAGCTTTGAAAAGCATTGTAGCCGCAGCTTGATAAGCTAAAAGCCAACGCCAGTAATAAAAATTTATGCCAAAAAGTACGCATTTCAAACTCCTTAAAAATCATCATCTCATTTAAAATTGGGCTTAAGACACTTATTTTCAAGTATCTGCGATTAGCGGCTTATTGCATCTATTGCCATGCACAAATCATCCCACGTTTTAGCTTTATTAGGTAAATGCAGCAATAAATCATCTGGATGGTAAGTTGCCACTACTTGCAAGCCATTCGTATCATGCATTTTACCGCGTAAAATTTCCAACGGTTGAGTGCTAGCGAGCAGTTGCTGCGCTATTTTTTCGCCTACTGCTACAACTACACCAACATTTAAACCAGCAATATCTTGCATTAAATCTTGGGCTTGACTAGGTTGCGTTTTGTTGATGCTAAGCGCGCGTAAAATATTATTAAACAAATCAGCCGCTTGCCCAGTTAGCTCATTTGGCAAGACAAATGTCCATTTTTTATCGCTTGATGTGATGATTATTGCTGGATTAGAGACGGCCTGAGGCGTTTCAATTATGTCTTTTTCAATAATATTTGGCCTGGCTGGCACACCCAAAACAGTCTGTGCTGTTTCAACGTTTAACGGCGTTGGTTCAATAATTGATTTTTGTGGTAACGGCGCGCGTAGTGTCCAAACTGGTAGCAGCTCTAATTCACGCAACACGTCTTCACGTGTCATTTTATAAGCGTTTTCACGCAACATAGTCAAAGCGCCAACCCCATCAATAACGCATCTTCTCGGCCATTAGGTGCGGGATAATAACCGCGGCGCACTGCCATTTCGCAAAAACCCATACTTTCGTACAAAGCGATAGCCGAAATATTACTAGGTCGCACCTCTAAAAACATATTGGCCGCTTTGTGATTTTTAGCAATTTGCAGCATATGTTCCAGTAGATATCGGCCTAAACCTTGTTTTTGCTGGTCTTTCGCCACACTTAAATTGAGCAGATGAGCTTCATCTAATATCATCATCAATAAAGCATACCCAATGATTGTTTGATTCGCTTCTAGCACCCAAGCACTGTAGCCCGAATTCAGAGAATCGCTAAAATTGCCGCGCGTCCAGGGATGTGAGTAAATCGTTGGCTCAATCGCCATCACGGCATCTAAATCAGCCATTTGCATAGGCCGTAATTGATACGCCTGCTTTAATACGGAGCTCATAATCGCAAGCCTTGTTCGCGCTCTAAGGTGGTTAATGCCACGCGATTACGTATATAAATAGGCATAGCATGCATTGCGGGCTTAGCCTGCCCCGCTTCAAAAACGGGCTGCGCTAAACGCAAAATCGCTTCAGCAGTCGGTGTTATATCTGGCAAAACATTGTTTACCGATTGGCTTAAATGATTGGAATAAATTTGCATTAATACTTCTTTATACGCCGCCCAACCACCTCCTGCGCCAACCCAATCCTTACTTTCTAACACAGGCGACACTTGTGGTTTGCATACTTTGGTTTCCGATATTTCAAGCCAAACGCCGTTTTCTTTGATTAAAGCGGCATGGTAAATCTCACCCATGCGCGCATCCAAACAAACAACCACTTTGTCTTGGCCACTTTCTTCAGCTACTGCGGTTAAAGTATTGATGCCAACAACTGGTAAATTCGCACCATAACCCAGCCCTTGCGCCACGCCGCTTGCAATTCGCACCCCCGTAAAGGCACCTGGCCCTGCGCCAAAAGCAATACCATCTAAGTCGCCGAGCTTAATATTGGCGCTATCCAACAAAATCTGAATTTGCGGTAATACCAATTGCGACGATGCTGAGCCAGCGGCTTGATAATGCGTAAATATGTTGTCGCCAAGCTTTAATGCCAGCGATAAATATTCGGTAGAGGTGTCCAGCGCCAGTAAATTCATGCCGTGTTAAATGATTAATCAGCGGCTATTTTACCGCGCAATTGCTTCACTTGCCCACGCTGACTTTTACTTTCTAATCGGCGCTGCTTAGAACCATAGCTAGGCCGGGTGGCGTAGCGCGTTGGTTTAACTTGGTTGGCCTCATTCACAATTTTATACAGACGCTTGATGGCATCTTTTTTATTAGCCTCTTGCGTACGGTATTGCTGTGCTTTTAATATCAGCACACCCTCATCGGTAATGCGATTATCTTTGCTATGAAGTAACTTTTGTTTCAGCCAATCACTCAAATTGCTGCCTACAATATCAAATCGCAGATGAACCGCGCTAGAAACCTTATTCACATTCTGCCCACCTGCGCCTTGGGCGCGGATAGCCGTTAATTCATATTCAGACTCTGCTATCTCAATCATATCTATTTATAACGCGCTGGCAAAAAACGCCTCAACATCCACCAATTCCTTAGTGCGCGTAAACGGCGGCAAGCTTTGCCAAATGTTTTTGCCATAAGGTTTAGTAATTAAGCGTGGGTCACAAATTACCAGCACCCCCCTATCTGTTTCATCACGAATCAATCGACCAGCGCCTTGTTTTAAGGTAATTACAGAATAGGGTAATTGGTATTCCATAAAGGCATTTTTGCCTTCTTGATTCATTTTATCAATGCGTGCAGAAAGCACGGGGTCATCTGGTGGGGCAAACGGCAATTTATCGATGATGACGACGGAAAGTGCCTCGCCGCGCACATCTACACCCTCCCAAAAGCTATGGCTGCCGACTAATACGGCGTTACCCTGCGTGCGAAATCGGTCTAATAATTCGGTGCGAGTACTTTCGCCTTGCATTAACAAAGGATATTCCATGCCTACACTTGCAAAGGCATCTTTTAGTAAGGCATGTACTTCGCGCATGGCTTTTAGCGATGTGCACAATACAAACGCGCGGCCTTTGCTGGCTTGAATAACAGGCAAACTGACTGCGGCTACAGCGGCAGCGTACGCGCTATTATTGGGATCTGGCATATTGGGCGGGGCATATAACAGGGCTTGATTGCCATAATCAAACGGGCTTTCCCAAAATCCTGTTTCAGCAGCATGCAAACCCATTTGTGTTATGTAATGACTAAAATCACTCTTCACCGCAAGCGTTGCCGATGTGAAAATCCAAGCGCGCGGCTGAGCGTTTAATTGTTTGCTAAACCCATCTGCCACGCTGAGTGGCGTGGCGTGCAATTGCACCGATTGTGTAAACACCTCTACCCAGCGCACTAAGTTGACATTTTCGGCTTTAATCCAATTGCCTAATTGCGCACTTAACGCCTCACCACGCTGCCAACACTTTTCCAGCATAGGGTCCCGCGCGGCTTGGCTTTCTAATACTTTATTCAAATCTATTAGCATGGCCTGCATATCGCCAAAAGCCGACTCAAAACTCTTGAGCGCTAAGGCTTTTTGAACTGGCATGCGCGAGCCTTCAAACTGAAACACCAACCTAAAATCTTTGCAGGCTTTTTCAAGCTTAGGAATGCTTTCACCCAGCGCTACACAATCTTTCGCCAGCGTTAAATGCGCCGTGGCGCTATCGCGGCAAAGCTCAATTAATTGGCTAGTCGAAATATCTTCACCAAAAAATAAACCCGCCACTTCTGGCAACTGATGCGCCTCATCAAATATAACGGTATTGGCACTAGGTAGCAGCTCAGCCACGCCTTCATCGCGCAGCATCACATCAGCAAAAAACAAATGATGATTTACCACCACCACATCCGCCGCCAGGGCTTTTTTGCGCGCTTCCATCACAAAGCATTCTTTATAGAAATTGCAATCTTGGCCTAAACAGTTGTCACGCGTGCTGGTCACATTAAGCCAAATCGTAGCGTTTTCGGGCACATCAACCAATTCGGCTTTATCGCCCGTTTTGCTGTTTTCAACAAAGTTTTTGATTAAGTGCACATATTTAGCGTCTTCGCGGCTGGCGAAGCGGCCACTTTGCGTGGCGGCCTCTAAATGATAGTGGCACACATAATTTGAGCGGCCTTTTAGCATAGCAACCGTTACAGGCACTTTTAGGGCATCCCGCACATTTGGCAAATCACGGTTAAATAGCTGGTCTTGCAGGGTTTTGGTGCCAGTGGAGATAATCACCTTGCCGCCCGATAGCAGGGCAGGCACCAGGTAAGCAAATGTTTTACCCGTGCCTGTGCCAGCCTCTGCAACCAATTGCTTGTTATCTTTTATGGCCGCTTCAATCGCTAAAGCCATTTCTAGCTGCTGTCGACGCTCACTAAAGCCGGCAATGGACTTTGCTAACTGACCATTAGATGAAAAAAAGTCAGCCAGTAACGACATTAAAAAGCATTACTTCGTAGCCCTAATGGACTAGATAAATCTATAAAAGGGTTAATCATCATGTAATGCAGACAAAATATAGTGTTAAAATTACTGAAGTATGTTTTAGGATTGATTAAATGTTGGGATAATTTTATACGCAAACTCACATTTTAAACCCATGGCATGGCAAATTTAGTTTTTTAATTTTTAAATGAGAGTGTTGTCATAAAAAGCACTAAATACTAGTCCTTTAAGACTATAAAAATTTATAGAGCAATAAATTACTATGTCATGAAAAGTACATATGATTTATCTAATTGAAGTTTTAGGTATGTTTAGTTGTTACGATCATTTAAACCCAAACTCGCACCTTAGAATCACTGCATTAAAAATTTAAATATTTATTTTTTAATATTTATTTTCTTAAGAAGTTTAAATTTTAAATGATTTTTTTACCAATTTAACAAATTAAGTTTGGTAAAATTTTATTTACTTTGGAGAATCAGAATGAACGGTTTTAAGTTACAAAATAAAAATGGTGTTGTGGTTGCTGCCGCATTATCATTATTTGCAGGCATTGCTAATGCTATTCCTGATACACCCATATTATCTGTTTCTGGTGTTCAATCAAACGCTGTCAATTTGGGAACGGGAACAGTTACGACATCAGATCCATTAATTGTAAAGAACGCCGTTAGTAGCCAACCGCTCAATATCAACACTACGATCACTAATGCTCTGAGCAGTGAAGTATTTACCGCTCCAACAGAGACTACGTCTGGATTGCAGTACAACTACCGGACTCCTACGACTACAACGACATTTGACGTAAACACTTACAATTACGACACCCTTGGTTTAGGCGTGACGTCAACTGGGGGCAACAAGTCCGGCGATAAATACATAACGCTGTCCGGTAGCGTCCTGTCGTCTATCGATACTACCCTGTCGTTTGAATTGTCAGCATTTGGAGATTTTAGTTTCACTCAAACTATATTTGGCGCAACCGTCCCGCAACTTGCTTCGTTCTACTTCGGTGACGAACTTGCAGATGTATCAATCCTACCGTCGACCACTGAGACCGATCTTGCAACTACGAGCTATGATGCTTACAGCGTTTCATTCAACACGTCTACCTACAACTTGCTCGCAGGCGTTGAACAGACGTTCTATGCAGTCGTTTTTGCCCAAAACAACGTATCGGTGAATAGTTTTCAGCTTGAGGCTACAACCGGTAACTATAACTTCACTACCACGCCCAGTATCACAAATGTTGTTGGCAACAGGGAACTGATCGGCGCTACCACTCTGGCACCAATTCCCGAGCCAGAAACCTACGCCATGCTTGTTGCAGGTTTAGGTTTTATTGGCGCCGCATCACGTCGCAAAAGTAAAAAAGTATAGTTAAGGAAATTTACTTTCAAGTCAATTATATAAACCATTGATTATTATTTAATCTATTAGTGAATAATAAATCCTTGAATTGATGCCATATTCTTTACAGAATATGGCATTTTTTTTGAACGCTTGTCATAAACCCTATAGCCTGCTAGGAATGCAAATTTCATTTCTGTTCTATTTCTAAGTATGATGTATGAATTTAGGTTTTGTAATTCAACAAATTAGTGGTAGGCGACAACATTGCAGGCGGTTTACATAAAAATCTCAGCTTAGGTATCTTAAGGTAGCTCACTTGTCGGTTATTTAAGTAGTGGTTTAAATGCCCAGTTGCTGGCCATGTTTGGTGTGGGTGCTGCAACAGTTGTAGCAGATATCGATCATCGCGGAAGTGGCAGGTGTAGGTGTAGGTGTAGGTGTAGGTGTAGGTGTAGGTATAGGTATAGGTATTTTACTGCCTATTGTTGGCTTGATTAAAGACGCCATGGCTTAGTAAGTACTTGAATCTAACAAGCCTATTTTAGTGTAAAAAGCATGATTTATAGATAATTTTGCGAATTTAAAGTAGGCTTTAGTTTTTAAAAAAGAGATTTAACAACCTAAAAAATACTGCATGAAGTTTTTAATATCATCCTTAATGGTTTTTCTAAGCATCTGTTTAAACACTGCTGCTGCAGAATCGTTTTTAGAAAATGCCGCTGGTGTTGCGATGCATAACATTGGTGAGAACGAAACGGCTGGCAATCAAATCGAAAACACAAACTGGCAGACGCGGGCGCAAGAAGTGCTCATTAACGCACTCAGCCTAACTGGTATTAAATATAAATACGGCGGGAAAAGCCCAGAAACAGGTTTTGATTGCAGCGGCTTTGTGCGTTACGTGTTTAGTCAAGCAACCAACCTAACCTTACCACCCACCGCGCGTGCTATTGCGCAAATTGGTAAAACCGTCAAAAAACAAGAACTTCAACCCGGTGATCTGGTGTTTTTTGACACCATGAAATCGGCGTTTTCGCATGTGGGTATTTATATGGGTGATAACAAATTTATTCATGCCCCCAGCTCTGGCGAAGCAGTGCGTGTAGAAAGTATGAATAATGGTTATTGGGCAAGCCGCTTTAATGGCGCCCAACGGCTAGATAGAGAAATCGAAAAGTCTGCCAAATAACAACTATGGCATCAACAACTACCATTACTTGTAGACAAAAAAAGCGGCCTAGGCCGCTTTTTTTAAATCTGAATCGGATGCAAATTATTCGTGAAATTTAGCAATCTCACCTGGTTTGCGAAGCATTTTATCGACTTCGCCAGAATGTAGTTCTTCTTGATAAATCATCTCACGCGCGTATTCTTCCAGCATCACCGATTCGCCCTCAACCAACTTGAGAAGTGCTCTGTAAGCGTTTAGTGCCAACTTCTCGTGCGCCATTGATTCGCGCAAAATATCACCAATATCGTGATTGTGCGTTTCTAGCAATGGGCCAATCGACAACGAGGGGTGCCCGCCTAAGTGTGTAATAAGCTCGCCTGCTTTATCAGCGTGTGTCAGAGACTCAGCTGCTTGGCTGCGTAACCAAGAAACAATGGGAATACGGTTGTAGCCAAACACCATCAACGCATAATGCGTATAACGCACTACACCCGCCAGCTCCAGCTCTAAAATAGTATTAAGCGCTCTGGTAATGGGCGTATCAACACCATGATTATCTGACATTTTCATTCTCCTAAATTGATTATATTTGAGTAATAAATGTTGCTGTTCTACTCAGCTGGACGCATATTAACTCAAATAAAAAGGCCTTGCAGTATTGCAAATAGTTCGCATTGTCACTATCAAGTACATTTAGAAAAAGGCAAACACATTGTGAATAGAGCAGACTGAATGGATTATTTTTTATCGCTATGGCCCAAATCACGCGCAGGATCAATCACATCGCGAATCAATTGCTTTAATTCTTTTGATTCTGGAAAACGGCCATGATCCTTGCGATTAAATAACACCGTACCGTTTAAACGCACCTCAAAAACGCCGCCAGTACCCGGCTGCAAACTAACCGCTTTTAGTTCATCTTCAAAAGTTGTTAATAACTCTTGCGCCATCCAAGCAGCGCGAAGCAACCAGCGGCATTGCGTGCAATATTCAATATTAACAATATGTTTATTTTTGCTACTTGTGATTAACATTTAAGCGTTCGTCTTTCGGTAAAATATTGTTTTAAGCTATTCAATTGACTTGAAATAGCGCAAAATGAACCTATTGTTTTATTGTAAGCTCATAGCTAACTGTTATGAGTATTCGTACGCGCTTAAATTTGCGGCGTAATACCAAATTATTTTATTGAAAAGGGTTTGCATGCGTTCTTCTTTTGAAAAAATGGGCTTAGTCGGCTCTGGCGTCTTAGTCGGTGTACTCATAAGCCTAAACTTTTCGGCATTGGCCGAAAAAACCAGCCTATCGCAATTACCACTGGACGATTTACGCGTATTTGCCGAAGTATTTGGCAAAGTAAAAAGTGATTATGTTGAGCCAGTTGAAGACAAAAAGCTCATCAACGAAGCATTAACTGGAATGTTAGCTGGCCTAGACCCTCATTCTACTTTTATGGATGCCGACGGTTACAAAGACCTGCAAGCTGGCACACAAGGCGAATTTGGTGGCCTAGGTATTGAAGTGGCCATGGAAGATGGCTTGGTTAAAGTAGTCACCCCAATTGAAGACAGCCCAGCATATAAAGCGGGTTTAAAGAGTGGCGATTTAATTTCTAAACTAGATGACACACAAGTGCGCGGCTTAAGCTTAAACGACGCGGTAAAAAAAATGCGCGGCAAGCCTGATACCGATATTTTGTTAACCGTATTACGTAAAGGCGAGACCAAGCCACTAACCTTTAAATTATCACGCGCTATTATTAAATCGCAAAGCGTTAAAAATAAATTTATTGAGCCTGGTTATGGTTATTTGCGCATTACACAGTTTCAAGAACATACCGGTGAAGATTTAGCAAAAGCATTAAAAAGCTTGCATGAGCAAAACAAAGGCCCGTTCAAAGGCTTGGTACTCGATTTGCGCAATAACCCTGGTGGTTTATTAGATGCGGCCGTTGGTGTGTCGGCTGCTTTCTTACCTAAAAATGAGTTAGTGGTGTACACAGAAGGCCGCACAGCAGACGCTAAAATGCGTTTAAACTCAGTGCCATTAGATTACGCGCGTCGTGGTAAATCGGATTATTTAAAAGATGAAGCGGCTGATTACAAAACTACACCGATTGTAGTGCTTATTAACAATGGCTCAGCATCAGCATCTGAAATTGTGGCAGGGGCCTTGCAAGACCATAAACGAGCTACTATTTTGGGAACACAAAGTTTTGGCAAAGGCTCTGTGCAAACGATTTTACCAATGAACAACGGTAGCGCTATTAAGTTAACAACTGCGCGTTATTTCACACCTAAAGGCCGCTCTATCCAAGCCAAAGGTATTGTGCCAGACATTATTGTAGAAGATGGTTTTGACCAATCATACAATATACGCGAAGCCGATTTAGCCAAGCATATATCGAATCCTAAAGATGCTGAAGCGCCTGCAAGAGTGGTAGACGAAGCGAAAGATGCCGCCGCTAAAGCCGCACTGGCCGAGAAGAAATTTGCAGAGCAAAAAGGCCCGATTGAACCAGCAAGCAAAGACGATTTCCAGTTTGTGCAAGCCATGAACGTACTAAAAGGTTTGCCTGTGCAAAAAACACCTGAAGTAAAAGCAGTTGAAACTTTACCTGCTGAAGCTAAACCGACAGAAACAAAACCTGCCGATATTAAAAAATAAGTTTTTAATATAATGCCCTGTTTTAGGCCAAAATGTCATGCAAATGCCATCGCTTAAAACAGGGCTTTGTTTTATGATGTTTGCATGTCTTTAAATACTCTACAAATAATTGCCGAAGCTGACCGCTGTGTGGCTTGCGGCTTATGTTTGCCGTACTGCCCTACCTACCACAAAACTGGCTCAGAGGCGGATTCGCCACGCGGTCGCATTCAATTAATCAGTGCCGTAGCGCGTGATATTCTGCCTGCCAATAAGCGTTATCAACAACACATTAATAGCTGCTTAAGCTGCCGTAATTGTGAAACCGCTTGTCCAAATGGCGTTAGCTATGGCGGCTTAATCGATAGCGCCCGCGCGGCAATTGCCAAACCGATTAGTATGAGCAATCGATTGACGAATATTTTTATTCAAAACCCTTTATTGATGCGCTTTGCTGCGCAATCCTTAAAGCTAATACAGCAATTAGGTTTATTAAAAATTGTGAGCGTATTGGTACCTAGTCTTAAAAAACCAATCGCGTTATTACCAAAATTACCTGCTCAGCAAAACTGGCTTGAGCTATACGCAACACGGCAAAACAAAAAAGGCGATGTCAGTTTATTTTTAGGCTGTATTAGCAATACGTTTGACACAGACACGCTGCGCGCCAGCGTATTTGTACTAAATCGTTTAGGTTACGATGTGCATGTACCTAAAGCTCAAGCTTGTTGTGGCGGGCTAGCAAGACAACAAGGTAACAGCACGCTTGCAAAAGACTATATCGAAAAAAATAACGCAGCATTTAATAAAGCTAACCTTGTCATTACGGTAGCAAGCGGCTGTGGGGCTGGCCTACGCGATTACACTGATATGCCGATACAAGAAATTAGTGCCTTTTTATTACAGTGCGATTGGCAAGATGTAGCGTTGATGCCACTTGCCAATGATATTGCAATACATGAGCCTTGCACTTTAAGGAATGTACAAAAATCACATACTGCCGTGATGACTTTACTTAAAAAAATACCATCCGCCAATGTGCAAAACTTAAGTGATAATGCACAATGTTGTGGTGGCGCGGGTGCATACATGCTAACGCAAGCCGATATGGCAGACGCACTCTTAAAAGACAAAATAACTGCTATTGATAAAAGCAAATCGTTGCTACTAGCTACTAGCAACGTGGGTTGCGCATTGCATCTGGCCGCAGGTTTGCGCTCTCAAAATAAAGCGGTCAAGGTTGTGCATCCTGTGACAATCATTGCCACACAATTGGGTTATACTGGAATAATTAATTAGGAATATAATGTTTATTGATAAACTAATTACCACTTTTGATACAGGTTTGCGCACCGTTTTTGCGGAAGCCAACACTGGCAGACAGCGCCCTGATGCGGATATTGAAGAGTTGCCATTGACAGAAATCGAAAAGAAACAAGCCGCTGCATTAATGCGTATTAATCATGTTGGGGAAGTGTGCGCGCAGGCGTTGTACAGCGGCCAAGCACTTACTTCACATAACCCGCAAATTGTAAAAAGCCTGCAAAGAGCTGCTGAAGAGGAGATTGATCATTTGGCGTGGTGTGAAGCGCGTATCAATGAGCTAGGTGGCCGCAAAAGCTGGCTAAATCCTGTATGGTATTTGGGCAGTTTTACACTGGGCGCGACGGCTGGTGCGCTGGATGACAAGTGGAATTTAGGCTTTTTAGCCGAAACGGAACGGCAAGTGGCAAGCCACTTGCAAAGCCATTTAAACAAACTAAGTGAAACCGATATTAAAACGCGTACGATTATTAGCCAAATGCAGCAAGACGAAACTGCGCATGCCGAACAGGCCAAAGAGTTAGGTGCAAGTGATTTACCAGAGCCTGTTAAAGCTGGCATGAAAGTCGCTTCAAAAATAATGACTTCAACGGCTTATTATGTATAGCTTTTTATGCATATCTTGACGTCATTAAACATGTAACCAATAGGACAATTGAAATGCAAAAATTCAGTGACGTGCTACAAACTTTAGACAGCGTTGACGACGTTAAAAGAATTGAATTGTTTTTTGAAAATGGCAAGCCTGCTGGAGTGATTGAAAACAAACCAGGCAGCCAAGGCTCGCTTAAAGTGTTTAATTATTTGTATAAAATGTTTGGTGCCATTACGCTGGATGCCGCTGTGGAAGGCCTAGCCTTGTTTGCAGAACACACCGAAGACGCTGAGAACTGCCCTGGCAAACATCCAAATGTAGACCGCTTGTTGAATGTACTAGAAAATGAAGAGCCTTTGGATGTAAAAATCGTATCGCAATAGCACTCGATCCACACTAAATCCGGTCAGAAATGGGCGGGTGATATATCAGCTCCAACAAATGCCCTACTGAATCTAAACAATAAAAACCATGCGAACCATCTCTATGCGTTTTGGGAGTCTCTGTAATTTTTACGCCGTTTTCCACAAAATAAGCATGCCAATTATCCACATCCTGCGGCGTTTTTAGCACAAATCCAATATGGTCTAAGCGTTGTTGTGCTTGCGGTAAGTAATCAACACGGTGCAGTGCAAACACATCACCAACATTAGTTAAGTACACATTGTCAGGATCTGGTTGCCATTCAATCTTCATACCCATAATACGCGTATAAAAATCGACGGCCTTTTCTAGCTCTTTAATAAACAATGCTACATGGCGTATACCCACCATACCTGCTGGCTTAGCTACATTAATATGGGTTTCTGTTGGAAAATCGATTTGCATTATTCAACAACCTCATTAATCACAAAGTCATGTGTAATTTCAACTGATTTTGCCAACATAATGGATGCTGAACAATATTTTTCTGCCGATAATTTAACTGCGCGCTCTACTTGCGTTACATTCAAATTATTGCCTGTAATCACAAAATGCACATTAATTTTGGTAAACACTTTTGGTACCTCATCGGCGCGTGTTGCATCAATTTCCGCCACGCAATCCACAATCGGCTGACGCGCTTTTTTAAGTATGGTGACCACATCAAACGAAGTGCAAGCCCCCATACCAATTAACAACATTTCCATTGGGCGCATACCAATGTTGCGGCCGCCATTTTCTGGCGCTCCATCTAACACAACTGCATGCCCAGTTTCCGATTCACCCACGAAACTGACGTCTTCAACCCATTTAATTCTTACTTTCACGATTTATTCCAACTATATTTTTAAACGCTGTCAAATCAAAAAATCAAAATTTTTGGATGCAGTGCAAGGCGCACGAAACTCAGCGACGAGATAGGTCATATAGTCCATAGAGGAAGTGAGTACCGCGCAACGAAGCAATGCGCCCAAGAGATGATTTTTATTTCACGTCTAGGAGTTCTACGTCGAAAACTAGTGTAGCATTTGGCGGAATCGCACCACCCGCACCACGTGCACCATAACCCATTTCAGATGGAATAATCAGGGTGCGTTTTCCGCCAATTTTCATGCCGGCAAAACCTTCATCCCAACCTTGAATTACTTGACCGCCGCCTAAAAAGAAATTAAATGGCTCTTTTCTGTCAACACTACTATCAAACTTTTTGCCTTTTTTGCCTTCTGCGGCTTCGTCATACAACCAACCTGTGTAATGCACGGTAACATTAAAGCCTGGCTCTGCCTCACGGCCTGTGCCCACTTGAGTGTCAATTTTTTGTAATTCGGTAATTGCTGCTGTCATTGCTGGTTTTTCCTGTGGTGATGGGTTAGATTCGGCTTGGCAGCCAGATATTGTTATCAATAATAATGTTAATGCACTTACATAAAACCTTTTGGTCATCAATTTTAACTCCCTAATCTACAATCTAATATCATACTTTTAATTTAGTTTTGATACATCAAATATACTTTTAAAGACCATAAAAAAAGGTGATGGTTTTCACCATCACCTTTTTGTAGAACTTAAATTAAGGTTTAAGCGTTAATTATAGCTTTCTACGATGTAAGCCCATTAAACCAACTAATGCTGAACCAAATAACCAACCAGCAGCTGGAAGCGGCACTGCTCTAGGATTGTTAACGAATGATTCACTAGTACCATCATCATCATCATTATCATCAGTACCGTAATTTATTTTTTGTACATGAAGACCCAAACGAAAAGCACCAGTATCTAGACCTGCAATTACATCACCAAAAGTTATGCCCGTGAGAGTTGTACCTAAAAATGCTACAAACTCAGAAGATGTGTTCACGCCATTTTTAGATGAAGGGCGATTTGAATCACCAGCTGCATCAGAACTAAATCCTATTGTATTACCAGATGGTAAGTTGTGAGGTCTTGCACCATCACTGAAATTTACTCCAGAAGACTCGCCGGCTAAACCTAAAATATTATTACTAATACCAGCATTTCCATTAGCGAAAAAACTAGTACTACCATAATCGAAATAAACATCAGTAATAGATGATGCGATGACTGAAGTGTTTGTAAAGGTAAATAATACATTTGAACCTGATTGAGTAACGTCAGCAATCAGCTGCGATTCAACAGACGGAGAGCCATTGCTTGTAAATTGTGTAAATGTATAAGTAGTTGCGAAAGCTGCAGCAGAACCTAAAGCTAACTGCAACACAATTGCGTGTTTTAAAATACTTTTAAACATATTAACTCTTACAATTCTAAGACATTAAATTATCTAATTATCATAGTAAATTATTCCAACGTTCACTCTTTTTAACAATAGCCCATTCAGGTCTTATGAAGCAACATTAAAAATAGACATTCTCATTTTCTTAAACAGAAAATTTTAAACATAAAAAAGTGGCGGCTTTCGCCGTCACTTTTTTAATTAATGAATGAATGTATTGTTTAAACGCAATGCTGAACCTAACAGCCATGCAACTGCTGGAACTGGCACTTCGCTTAAGCCATCACTTTAAGCTCTAGAGTTGCTTATACCGCCGCCAATACCATCTTCAACACCAGTTATATCTTAATCGGCAATTGAAAACGAATTAATTGCATTATCCTAGTTAAAAAATAGCTCAGACCCGCCGAAATGAATCGCCAATTAATTTAAAGCTTTGTCCCTTTTAAAGAGGCTTGGAGACGTGTCAAGAACGGCTGCTTCTGCGACAAATGTAAGACTGCCCGAGGTTAATGCGAAAGTTTCTTCTTTCAAAGCTTGAATGTTTGCAACATTTTGTGGCGTAAAATGCCATTATAAAATTTGATTCCATCTGCTATTACAAACCTAGGCGCTGATGGGTCTTAAGTTTTGTAAGTTAATGTGCCTGTTTATAGAACCATTCTATCAAGCTATCTTGCGCTATTTTGCTGGCAGCGGCATTCGCATGATTAACCATCATGACAACAACATAGCGTTTATTTTGCGCGTCCAATATGTATCCGGCAATTGCACTAATGCCATCTATTGATCCTGTTTTAATATGTACCCGCCCTGCACTTAAGCTATCTTTTAGACGCATTTTGGTGGTGCCATCCAAACCTAAAATGGGCAATGATGCAATCAGCTCTGGCATAACAGGGCTATGGTAAGCGCTTACTAACATTTTGCCCAAATTTGCGCTGCTGATGCGTTCTATGCGCGATAAACCTGAGCCGTTTTCAATCACCAGCTCCGACGCATTGATCTTTTTGGTATTGAGCCAATCTTTAATGACAGCAGCGCCTTTGGCCCCTGTTACGGGCAAATCTTGCTTTTCTGCAGACAGCGTTAATAGCAACTGGCGCGCCATTAGGTTATTGCTCCATTTATTAATATCGCGCACTATGTGGCCTAAGGGCTCTGAAAATTGCTCGGTGACTTTAATCGCGTTACTGGGAAGTTCATGGATTTTTAGCTGCCCTGTAAACGCTCCGCCTAATTCGCTCCACAATTTTTTAAAGGTGTAAAACGCATATTGCTCATCATTCAATACGCTTAACTCTAAATAACGCTCTCCACAATCGGACGAAAAACCACCATTAAAAGTGACTACCATTTTGTCATTCCCAAAATTGGTTTGATTAGGCTTTATGTCATAACGCATTTGGCTGCGCCAATCGCCGCAAGCTTGCTGGCTTAAAACCATATTATTCACAATTTGGATTTCTTGTAGTGCAAACTCTTGGTTGATTGTCACTTTTGCATCTGTGACGTTAAACTTAAAGCTGGTATTGCGACCATTTATTAAAAAAGCACTGGGCATAGCGTTGTAGGCGCGCCAAGTTTCGTTATCATAGGGTTTTCCATTGCCAACATTTGGGGGGAAATAACTTTTATCAACGATTAAATTACCTGTAATGTTGGCTATACCCGCCTGTTGAACCACCATCAGTAAACGCCAAAACTCTTCTACGTTAAAACTTGGGTCGCCATAGCCTTTAATAATCAAATTGCCATTTAATAAGCCACCTTTCACTTCACCATCGCGATACACCTCTGTTTTCCAGCGGTAGGCAGGCGTTAATAAATCCAGCGCCGCATTGGTGGTAACTAACTTCATCACACTAGCAGGATTAAAACTTTTATTGGCGTTATGGCTGATTAATGGTGCTGTTTCATCTAACGCTTGCACATAAACGGCGACATTTGATTGCGGAATACTAACTTTTTTAAGTGCATCTGCCACTGCAACGGGTAAGCCTGCAAATGCATTTGCGCTAAATAATAAGGCGAGAAGTACACTTAATCTAACAGCCAGTTTTTTCATAGCACTTTTTGCAACACTTTAACGGTAGCCTCTATCATAAAATCGATTTCTGGCTCTGTAATGGTGTAAGGCGGCATAAAATAAATGGTGTTGCCAATGGGACGTATCAGCAGGCCATGGATTAACGCGGCGGCGTAACAATCCTTGGAAAAATGTGGATTGTGTGTCACCACATCAAATGCCGATATCATGCCTTGATGACGTAAATGCTGAATTGGAAAGTGAGTAAGTGCTTGCATTTTTGTCTGGATGTAAGCCGATTTTGCTTGGTTTGAAGTAATTACGTTATCAGATTCGAATATTGCCAAAGTGGCTAATGCGGCGCTACAAGCTAGCGGGTTTCCTGTGTAACTATGGCTATGCAAAAATCCGCGCGCAGCGCTGTCATCGTAAAAAGCTTGGTAGATTTCATCCTTAGTTAGCACACAAGACAAGGGCAAATAGCCGCCTGTAATGCCTTTGGATAAGCACATAAAATCGGGGCGGCAATCTTGTTTTTTTGTACAGATTTTAAACGTACAAGCGGTATCACAATCGTTATAGCTAGCAAACATACTGCCGGTGCGACCAAAGCCAACGGCAATTTCATCGGCGATTAAATGCACTTGATATTGCGTACAAATTTGGCGCGCGCGTTGCAAATAAATGGAGTGATACATGCCCATGCCAGCCGCGCATTGCACTAGCGGCTCAATGATAAACGCCGCCAATTGCTCATGGTGTTGACTGACATATCGTTCTAAGTCATCAGCACAGCGTAAGGCAAAATCCTCGGCACTTTCGTCTAACTCAGACAGCCTAAAATCAGGGCTGGGCATTTGTGCCGATTGCATTAATAGGGCTGCGTAAGTATCTTTAAAAATCGCCACATCGGTTACGCCCAGCGCACCTAGGGTTTCGCCATGATAACTATTTTGCAGGCTGATAAATTGGGTTTTATTAGGTTTACCGCTATTACGCCAGTAATGAAAACTCATTTTTAAGGCGATTTCAGTCGCACTTGCGCCATCTGAGGCATAAAAGGCATGTCCTAAACCAGTCAGTTTGGCTAGTTTTTCAGACAATTCCACCACTGGCACATGCGTAAAACCTGCCAGCATCACATGCTCAAGTGTATCCAATTGCAGCTTAATGGCATCCTTAATACGCGGATTATTATGCCCAAACAGATTCACCCACCAGCTACTCACCGCATCTAAATAACGCTTGCTATCCTTATCGATTAACCAAACGCCATCGCCTTTTTGAATAGGGATTAGCGGAAAGTTTTCATGTAGCTTCATCTGTGTGCAGGGGTGCCACACAGATTGCAAACTACGACTCAAGATAGATTGGTTGCCTGACATATTGAAAAACCATTGATGCGTTAAATATTTTTATTCGCCCAGCGAAATGCCAAATCCTAATACATTTTGCGAGTGATTGTAATCTAGCAAGGTTTCGCCATAACCAGCAGAAGCCATTAAATGCAACTTGACATAAGGATTATTAAACATCCTTTGCTGCACACTAAGTTGAGCAAAACCTTTATTGTCGTCACTCAAATTGTTGCGCAATAGCACCAATAAAGCGGTTTTGCGGCTTTCGGTTTCCCAGCGGACTGTCATATCACCATAGCCCATAAATTTTTCAATATCAGGGTTATCGTCTTCCTTATCACTTTCAGGAATGCGCCACCACGGCCGCACTAGACCAGAAAGTCTATCAGTCAGCTCAAAACCACCTTCTAATTACAGCCTATTCCAGCTTCTAGAAAGTGGATTATCGCGGCCGTTGGATTGATGCACCAAACCTAAATTCAACATTCTGGGGATGTAAGCCTTTTTTTCGCCATCCACTCCATTATCTATACCCAAAGAAAGTATTAATTCCGGCTCATAATTATTTTCGCGCAACGGCCTTGAGGCGTTTGCGTTAAAAAGTTGCCAATTCGATTGCTGTGTATAAGCGCCCCAAAGCCGTGAGCTGGTCACATATGGAAAATCCCGAATCAATGGGATGTTATTGTAAAGCTCTGATTTCAAACTTAATTGAAATTTTAAATCATTTGAGTCTAAATTACGGTCACCCGCATTGAGGCGGCTTGGGCTTTGTGGCGAATTATTAATGTCACTGGTATTAGTGAGTAGTAAGTAATTGGATTTATAGGTTTCAAAATCGCTAATATCCCAATCGCCTTCTGAAGTTAAGCTCCATTTTCTTTCTAAATAGCTTAAATCCAAATTGGTTTTTTTAATGGCGATCGCGCCCACTTTTGTCGGAATTTCTTCACTTTTTGGAATGACTTCCGTGCTTTTTTCTGCCGATGTAACATCAGCGAGGGCTTTTTTGAACAGCGATTCTTCGGCTGGCGTGCTAATGCTGTCAAAACAAGCCAAACGTTTTTTAGATTCAAATTGTGATGGATAAGTGGTTTTACATTGAAAAATGGCTTGCTCAACCGTTGGGGTTTCTTTTGCTTGAAGCGTAAAAGATACCCCAGTCAAACCAAGTGCAAACACCGCGAGTGTTAAAACTGGATTAATGCGCTGTCGCATAAGTATGCTTTTTAAATCCATTATTTGTATGTAATCTATTGTACGCAATATATAACTTTTTCAATTTATATTATTTTACGTTGTAAACCTGCAAACGATTGAACCAAGCAGCAAAGCAGGTGCTCTGATGAATATGATATTTTTTTTGTTAACTTTTTAGGAAAGCCACCATGTTATTTAAAAATAAAACTTTACCCGCCTTACTTTCGGCATCCATTTCTGCCTTTATTTTTTCATCAACGGCCCAAGCAGCAGCCTGCTCTATTGATGTAGAAGTTTCAACTGGCATGATTTATAGTGCTAAAAACATTGACGTGCCAAAAACTTGTAAAGATTTTACGATCAACTTAAAAGCGGCTGGCACAATGCCCAAGGCGGTGATGGGACATAATTTAGTGATTTCTAAAGAGGCTGATCAAAAGGCGGTAATTGATGATGGCAGTAAAGCTGGCTTGCCAGCTAACTATGTGAAAGCTGGTGATACTCGCGTATTACTGGCTACTAACATTATTGGCGGTGGCGAAAAAACATCGGCTAAATTAGATGTAAAAAAACTTAACGCTAAAGATAAGTACACGTTTTATTGCACATTCCCAGGCCATGCCATGATGATGAAGGGTATTTTAAATTTAGTATAAAGCCTGTTTAATAGCTTGAAAAAGGCATATGTTTCATATGCCTTTTTTATTTTAAGTCAGATATCCTCATTGAAATTGCTAAGCTTTTTTCAAAATTTCCTATTTCAATTTCATGGCGCCAAAACCATCAGTTTTGCAATCAGTGTCATGGCCTTCATTCACCAAGCGTATATTTTTGACTTTAGTGCCTAGTTTTACCACCGATGAATAACCCTTTATTTTAAGGTCTTTAATTACTGTAATCGTATCGCCATCTCGCAACACATTGCCATTGGCATCGCCAATCACTTTGCCAATTTTGGCACATTCTTCATTTGCGGTTTTGCTCCATTTATGGGCAGAATCTTGGAAAATATACAGTTCAGCGTCCTCATAAGTAAAACTAGATTTGCATTGTGGGCAAGGAGTGAGTTGAGAAATATTATTTTTTAAATTAATCGTTATGAAAGCTTGCATTTTACAGGTACAAATTTAGCGCTTAATGCTTGTATTAAGGCGCAGGGTTCATCATAGTTAAGTGTATATGCTCAATTTCCGCCATGACTTCATCACTTAATTTCACCTGATACGCCGCAATATTTTCTTGCAACTGCGCCAAAGTGGTGGCACCAATAATTGTGCTACTAACAAACCAGCGGTGATAAACAAAACTCAAGGCTAATTGCGTCGGTGTTAAGCCATGCGCACGCGACAGTTTGGCATAAGCGGCACTAGCGGTTGGCACGCTGGGCTTTTTATAGCGTTGCGCATAACCCAAAAACTGCGTAACACGTCCAGCCGCTTCTGGGTCATCAATATATTTAGCCGATAGATGCCCAAAAGCTAAAGGCGAATAAGCCAGTAAGCTCAGTTGCTCACGGTATAAAATTTCGCTCATACCCGCATCTATGGTTCGATTCATCAGGTTATAGCAATTTTGAATCGTCGCCACACGCGGTAAATTATGCGCCTTGGCGATGCGTAAAAATTCCATCACACCCCAAGGCTGTTCGTTACTTAAACCAACCGCCCGCACTTTGCCCTCTTTAATCAATTCAGCCAGAGTTTCTAATTGCGTTTCAATGCTCACCCAGGTTTTTTGATTACCTTCAGCATCCAATTCTAATTTTGGGTCAAACTGATATTGCCCAAAAAGTGGCACGTTGCGCTCCGGCCAATGCAATTGGTATAAATCAATATAGTCCGTTTGCAAGCGCTTTAAAGAATCATGAATCGCTGCGCGGATATTGGCTCTAGTCAGTGAATCATCGCCGTCACGAATCCACTTTAAGCCACGGTTACGCCCTGCCACTTTGCTGCCCAAAATAATCTGGTCGCGTCTTTGTGTTTTTAACCAATACCCCAGCATGGTTTCGGTACGGGTAAAAGTTTCTGCCTTGGGCGGCACTGGGTACATTTCTGCGGTATCAATAAAATTAATGCCTTGGCTAAGCGCATAATCCAATTGGCTGTTAGCGTCCTGCTGGTTATTTTGTTCGCCAAAGGTCATGGTGCCCAAGCAAACTCTAGATACGTTTAAATTGCTATTTCCTAATTGAACATATTCCATCGCAGATTCCATTAATGTAATACCTTTTTTTGATCCATTTGTATGGCCTTTGGGCTTTGCACTGGCGCAGCTATTGACGCATTCATTACCCATCCCGCCTCTTTGGTAGCCAGTTGCAGCATATTGCACATCGCTAAAGTCAGATCCGGATTTAAATTAATGCGCACCGTAACACCTTCTAAACAAGGCAATTCCAAGCTAGGTTGTTTATTTTCAACGTGAATCAACACCGCATTAAGCGCCAGCATGGCACCGTCATTGCGCACCTCTGGGCGTGGTTGATATTCGGTTTTAAAATCCATTTTCTGTAAAGCGTCTGCGGCCAGCATTTCTTGTTTAAACTGCTCAACGGACTGCTGTAATGGCATTTCTGCTTGGATGAAATCAGCCTTTGGCAAGTGAACCTCACCTGTTAATAAAGACCATAACAATTGCGTAATGCGACTAGTTAGCCAAACTAGCAGCTCTGTATTGTCGCTCAAACCAACGCGAAACAGAAGGCGATCTTGCTCTGCGTTATATCCTAAATTAATTTGCTGTATTGCCGCTACTTGCTGATGATCAATTAGCTTAGTTTTTGAGGTCAAAATAATCTTTCTAAAAAATTAGGCTCGCTTTTTTAAACTAATTTTTTAATGTGCTCTTGAAAAAACAAACTTAAACTCAATATTAGCAATCAAGGCATGCGAGTGCTAAAACACCGTATTGTCTGTACAATTTTATCAACTTTATACTTTGTTCATATTAAACAAAAGCATAATCATTAGGAGAAATTGAATGAAAATTCGTCCATTACACGATCGCGTTATTGTAAAACGCTCTGAAGAAGAACGCACAACAGCATCTGGCATCGTTATCCCTGATTCTGCCACAGAAAAACCAGATCAAGGCGTGGTTACAGCAGTAGGCAACGGTAAACGTGATGACAGTGGCAAAATCAACGGTTTAGACGTTAAAGTTGGCGACAAAGTTTTATTCGGCAAATACGCTGGCCAAACCGTAAAAGTTGACGGTGAAGAGCTGCTAGTGATGCGTGAAGAAGACATCATGGCAATCGTCGAATAGTTTGGTGACCTGCAACGCGTGATTGCGGAGTTTCATAAAGCCGTTTTGACACGCCGTACTTAATGTACTGCCTTCGCCAAATCCGTTTTATGTGCCTTGCACTCATCACGTTTCGCCTTACCAAATCTGTTTTCAAATTTAAATTTTATCAATTTTAGGAGTTAATCATGGCAGCAAAAGACGTTAGATTCGGCGATGAAGTCCGCCAAAAAATGACCAACGGCGTGAACATTTTAGCAAATGCCGTTAAAGTAACACTTGGCCCAAAAGGTCGTAACGTAGTATTAGAGCGCTCATATGGCGCGCCAACCATCACTAAAGATGGCGTCTCAGTGGCAAAAGAAATCGAATTAAAAGACAAATTCGAAAACATGGGTGCGCAAATGGTAAAAGAGGTGGCTTCAAAAACTTCTGATATCGCGGGTGACGGTACAACAACAGCAACAGTTTTAGCCCAAGCGATTATTCGAGAAGGCATGAAATCAGTAGCGGCTGGTATGAACCCAATGGATTTAAAACGTGGTATCGATAAAGCCGTTGCAGCAGCGATTGTTAACTTAAAAGAGCAATCAAAACCCTGTACAACCAGCAAAGAAATAGCGCAAGTTGGCTCAATTTCAGCTAACTCTGACGAATCTATCGGCAAAATTATTGCAGATGCAATGGACAAAGTAGGCAAAGAAGGCGTAATCACTGTTGAAGATGGTTCTGGCTTAGAAAGCGAATTAGACGTAGTTGAAGGTATGCAATTCGATCGTGGCTACTTGTCACCTTACTTTATTAACAATCAAGAGCGTCAAATTGCATTGTTAGATAACCCGTTTGTTTTATTACACGATAAAAAAATCTCAAACATTCGTGATCTATTACCTACTTTAGAGCAAGTAGCTAAATCTGGTCGTCCATTGTTGATCATTGCAGAAGATGTTGATGGTGAAGCGCTCGCAACATTGGTTGTAAATAACATTCGTGGCATCTTGAAAACAACAGCAGTTAAAGCACCTGGTTTCGGTGACCGTCGTAAAGCTATGTTAGAAGATATTGCGATCTTAACTGGCGGTACCGTAATTGCTGAAGAAGTTGGCTTAAAACTAGAGAACGTTACTCTTGAGAATTTAGGCCAAGCAAAACGCATTGAAGTGGGTAAAGAAAACACCATTATCATTGATGGTGCTGGTGTTGAAGCCAATATCAAATCACGCATTACACAAATCAAATCTCAAATCGAAGAGTCAAGCAGTGATTACGATAAAGAGAAGTTGCAAGAACGCGTTGCTAAATTAGCTGGTGGCGTTGCCGTGATTAAAGTAGGTGCAACAACTGAAATTGAAATGAAAGAGAAAAAAGCCCGCGTTGAAGATGCATTACACGCAACACGTGCCGCAGTTGAAGAAGGTATTGTGGCTGGCGGTGGTGTTGCATTGATTCGTGCACGTGATGCAATTGCTAAAGTAAAAGGCGATAACTTAGACCAAGAAGCTGGCATTAAAATTGTATTGCGCGCGGTTGAAGAGCCATTACGTCAAATTACATCTAACGCAGGTGTTGAGCCATCTGTAGTAGTAAACAACGTTGCGGCGGGTAAAGGCAACTATGGTTACAACGCGGCTAACGAAACTTATGGCGATATGATTGAAATGGGTATTTTGGACCCAACAAAAGTAACGCGTTCTGCACTGCAAAATGCAGCCTCAGTAGCTGGCTTAATGCTAACGACTGATTGCATGGTAGCTGAACTGCCTAAAGATGACGCGCCAGTTGGTGGTGGTGATATGGGTGGTATGGGCGGCATGGGTGGTATGGGTGGTATGATGTAGTTTTTTTGATTTTGCATCATATTGCCGCCATCCAAAAAATGCCGCAGGATGATGCAATTTTATCTTCATTTCATCGGGGATACGTCGTTAGATTTTTAACTTGCTCCTTGCCGTACTAGTTGCACTGTCTGCGTTACAAGTTTAAAATCTGCCTAGAATCCACTTCGAACTGAAGCTAGGCTTTGCTTAGCAATAAAAAACCTCGCTTTGGCGAGGTTTTTTATTTTCGTAAACTTAAAACTAAAAGATATTATCTGGTTTTCTTCTTTTTGCTGATTGTCTTTACTGGTGCAGGTTTTTGTTCACCAATTTCATCATTGCCTTGAATAGCTAAATTACCACTAGCACCAAAGCCGCCTTTAACAGCTTGTGGTTTATGGTCTTTTATGACGCGCAGAATATTATTGTAAGAATCCGTAAACGCCTCCACAATTATTTTTTGTTCTGGTTTTTTTTGAATATCCGCCAGCAGTATCGCCTGATGAACTGCCAAATGCGCCACCAAATATGCCGTAATCGGTGATTTTTGCGTAGCAAACGTATCACCTAATCGGGACATGGCGGAGATAATCATACCGAATGGTTTCATGGTGCAAATCCAAAAACTACTAAACACGTTTTAATTGTTACAATCGGCTTAATTATATTTATATAAAACACTAAATATGACGCCACAAAAAACTGGTCAATTACATCCATCTTGGCTTGCTGTCATTGGTAATGAGCTTGAAAAGCCTTATATGCAAGCTCTGCGGCATTTTTTAAAAGAAGAAAAAACTGATGGCAAGGTGATTTACCCTCCTAGCTCCTTGATTTTTAATGCCTTTAATCACGCGCCTTTTGATAAAGTCAGGGTAGTGATTATTGGGCAAGACCCATACCACGGTCCCAATCAAGCGCATGGCTTAAGTTTTTCTGTACCAAACGGCGTTGCATTACCACCCTCTTTATTGAATATTTATAAAGAAGTTTCAGCCGACTTAAATATTCAGATGAGCCGCAATGGTGATTTAACCGCCTGGGCCGATCAAGGCGTATTGCTATTAAACGCGATATTAACGGTGGAACAGGCTAAGGCAGGCGCGCATCAGGGTAAAGGTTGGGAAGCGTTTACAGATGCTGCCATTGCCGCGTTAAACGAACATCGTGAAGATTTGGTATTTGTGTTGTGGGGGAGTTATGCGCAAAAAAAAGGGGCTTTTATTGATGAGAAAAATCATTTGGTTCTTAAATCGGTGCATCCATCTCCGCTATCCGCACATCGTGGTTTTTTTGGCAACCACCAATTTTCTAAAATTAATCAACATATTGTTAAAAAAGGGCAAACGCCAATCAACTGGCAGCTTTAGCACTTGCTGTTTTACTCGCTATAATTTGAGTCGTCAATCAAATCACTTGCGAACTAATTACAACTTGTTTACACTTCGTACCAGTTAGTTACAAACTAACGAAATAAAAAAAACCCCGATTAAGGGGAATAAATCGGGGTTAAAGGGCCTCATTGTCTAAGGCTTCCGCTCAGGGAGGAAAGAAGCGGAAAGAAAACTAAGCATCAACTTAGCTTTCATATAATTTCAGAGGCCTTAAATCTGGGTTAGTTCAGTCAATCTTTGGTTTTTTACCATTTTTTCATCGTCTGAATTACAAGCTCACATGCGATAATATTGGCATGCAAAATCAAGACTCACTTCTCACTGGCTTAAACAACAAACAACTTGAAGCCGTCACGCTTCCGCATCAATCGGCGCTTATCTTAGCAGGCGCTGGTAGCGGAAAGACTCGCGTACTCACTACTCGTATTGCTTGGTTGATTCAAACAGGACAGATTTCCCCTATGGGCTTAATGGCAGTGACTTTTACCAATAAAGCGGCGAAAGAAATGCTAACGCGTTTAACCGCCATGTTGCCGATTAATACTCGCGGCATGTGGGCTGGCACTTTTCATGGTCTGTGTAATCGCCTGTTGCGTGCGCATCATCGCGAAGCAGGTTTGCCTTCTACGTTTCAAATTTTAGATACGGCTGACCAATTAAGCAGCATTAAACGCTTGATGAAATTAATGAATGTGGATGATGAGAAATACGCGCCCAAACAAGTGCAAGGCTATATTAATAGCTGCAAAGAAGAAGGATTGCGCCCCAATAAAGTAGACGCTTATGACGGTCATAGCCAAAAACTGCGTGAGATTTATGAAGAATACGATAAGCAATGTAACCGCGAAGGTGTGGCGGATTTCGCTGAATTGTTATTGCGTTGCTATGAGTTATTAAGTCGCGATGATCGCATTCGCACTCATTACCAAAGCCGCTTTCAATATATTCTTGTAGATGAGTTTCAAGATACCAATCGTTTGCAATATCTGTGGCTTAAATTGTTAGCAGGCACTAACAATTGCTTATTTGCAGTAGGTGATGACGACCAATCTATTTACGGCTTTCGTGGCGCGCGCGTGGGCAATATGCGCGATTTTGAAACCGATTTTAATGTGCAAAATATCGTTAAGTTAGAAGAGAATTATCGTAGCCATAGCAATATTCTAGATGCCGCCAACGCCATTATTTCGCACAACAAGAATCGTCTTGGAAAAAACTTATGGACGTCATCAGGCGCTGGCGAACCCGTTAGAATCTATGAAGCCTATAACGATAATGATGAAGCGCAATTTATTGTTGATGAAGTAAAAATGCTGCAAAGCGAAGGTACGCCGCTGGCGGATATGGCTTTGTTGTATCGTAGCAATGCGCAATCACGCGTGTTGGAGCACGCCTTATTTTCGGCCAATCTGCCCTACCGTGTGTATGGTGGTTTACGCTTTTTTGAACGTGCCGAAGTAAAGCATGCGCTGGCTTATATGCGCTTAATGGCCAATGCAAATGACGATACAGCATTATTGCGCGTGATTAATTTTCCTGCACGCGGCATAGGTTCACGTAGCCTCGAGCAATTGCAAGAAGGTGCGCGCCAAAACGACTGCAGCTTATGGCAAGCTGCGTTAAATAAAGTGGGCAACGGCAAGGCGGGTGGCAAAGGGCTTGACGGCTTTGTGGCTTTAATCCGCGAAATGACAGACCAAGCCTATGGCATCACTCTGGCAGAAGTAGCTGAGCTGGCTACCACTTTTTCTGGCTTAAAGGCGCATTATGAAAATGACAAAGACGGTGAAGACCGCATTGAAAACTTGGAAGAGTTGGTCACCGCCGCCGTCGCCTTTACCAATCAGGCTTTTGGCAACCACAACAATGTGGATGGCGATACTGAGCAAGATTTGATGACACAGTTTTTAACGCACGCCAGTTTAGAAGCAGGCGATCACCAGGCCACAATTGGTTATGATGCACTGCAACTGATGACGGTGCATGCGTCTAAAGGCTTGGAATTTAAAGCGGTTTTTATTAGCGGCCTAGAAGAAGGCCTTTGCCCGCATGAAAATAGCTTAAGTGAAAACAATGGCTTGGAGGAAGAGCGGCGCTTGATGTACGTAGCGGTAACGCGCGCGCGCCAACGCTTATATTTAAGCCATGCCCAAAGCCGCATGCTTCATGGCCAAGTGCGTTATGGCATACCATCGCGCTTTTTAGATGAGATTCCAGAAGCTTTATTAAAGCGACTTAATAGCAAATCGATGGCAAGGTCTGGAAGTAACTATGCTGAAAGTTACGCTGCACCGGTAGCAAAAAATACCAATAACTATCCCTACAAAATAGGCCAAGGTGTACGTCATAATAAATTTGGTGAAGGCGTTGTGGTTAGCTATGAAGGTAATGCCGCTAACTTGGTGATTAAAATCAACTTTGGTAATAACGGCTTAAAAACCTTGGCGATGGAATACGCTAAATTAGAGAAAATATAGCGTCAATAAATCAAAGGCTTAAGCTTTATCAACACCAGCCGCACGAAATACATCGCGGTAGCTCACATATTGAAACGCAAGCATTAAAGTGGTCGCCAGCAATAAGCAGCCAAATACCAATAATGAGGTGAGCATTTGGCCCAGCAAGGGTGCTAAGCTGCCAATAAGGCCAACCACAATACCTACCACCAACATGGCGCCAACGATACCCGCTGTAAGTAATAACCATGAGGCACCTAACGCGATCATATATTGCAAAGAACCTGCAATGCTGGATTTAATGGCTTTAACTACACCATAATTGTTAAACGCAATCAACATAGGCGAAAACCATGTTGCCATCATTAGCGGTATCAACATCAAGCTTAATTTAAGTAACAGAGGCACAATAGCTTGCATCATTTGCATGGCTTGAGATTCTGTGATTTCGCCTTTGCCCTGCGTAAACTTAAGCAAACCCTCGATATCGCTATTTAAAATAAAACTCACGACAATGCCATACAGCAAGCAAATACCGCCCAGCGCCATTAACATGGGAATTCTAGGCTTAACTATTTCAATCACTTCGTACAAAGTTTGTTGTTTTTGCGTATCCGCGTTACGGTATAGCGTGATGGCTATTGCTAAAAACACTGGCCACAATAAAATAGAAAAAAAGGCAAAAAACTGCATGCCAGGCACAGACGGCAGCATCATAAATAGCCCCACATAAGCCAAGCCTAATAGCAGCCATTTACGCGGGGCGGTTTTAAACAAAGCCACGCTTTCTTTTACCCAACTGATACCTGTTTTAGTTCGTGATTCTAAGATTGCCATAGTAGTTTCCTTTGCGCTTAGTTGCTTTTTCTAGCGCAATATGTTGCTGTAAGATGTTTTTAAAATGGTTAGGGTCTTTGGTGTGGGTTAAGGCGCCATCGGCAGGATAATAAAAATCGTATAAGCGCGATAACCAAAAACGCAACGCCGCGCGGCGCAATAATGTTGGCCATAGTTTTTGCTCTGCCACAGAAAATGGTTTTACACGTTGATATTCTTCTAAAAAATGGTTTAACTTTTCATGGTCGATATTGCCTAGATCGCTGCCATTGTGGTGCAGGCACCACTCATTTACCGCAATTGCCACGTCATATGCCAATACATCTTTGCAGGCATAATAAAAATCAATAAAGCCGCCTAATTGCGCATCATCAAACAATACGTTATCGCGAAATAAATCACCATGCACTACGCCCCGCGGCAAGGCACTGGTATCAATACTTAATTGGTGCGCCAATTCGGTTTTAAGTAATTCAATATCCGCCATAATCAGCATTTTTGGAAGCACTTGCTCTGCTGTTTTGATAAACCAATCTTGCCCTCGCTGGTTATGGCCTTGCTGGGTAAATTGCTGACCAGCAATATGCATATTTGCTAGGGTAGTAGCCACCTGCCTCACTTGTGCTAAATCAGGCGTGGCAATATCTTTACCTTCAAGGCAACTGACCATTAAGGCCGGCTTGTTTTTGAGTAGATGCAAAGCAACACCGTTTTTATCAAAAATCGGCTCTGGACAAAGTATGCCGTGTTGCGCTAAATGCGCCATCAAATCGACAAAATAAGGTAATTCGTTTAGCGCATTTTTCTCAAAAATAGTGAGTACATAACGATTATTTTGCGTAATCACAAAGTAATTGGTGTTGGTGATACCAGCGGCAATGCCTTTAAGCTCAACAATTTCGTCAAGCACAAAATCGCGCAACCACGTGCGCACTTCCTCTAAATTAATGGTAGTAAAAACAGACATTTCACTCTACATAAAAATTAAGAGGGCAGTGCCCTCCTAACGCGTTGTTAAATATAGCTCATTTGCATATTACAAATTAAAATCTAAATATAATCCATTTGGGCACGCTTAATGGTGGGTTTGGCCCAACATTCACCCAAGCGCCATTTGAATCTTCTTTATGCAGATAATAGGGAACGCCATGTTCTGGCGTGACTTTCATCATATACATTTCGCCATTAACACGATATTCCTCAATGGTTTCTTTGCCTTTTTTTCGAATCGTTATTTGCGGCTCAATTGCTTGGTCATCCAATGCCTCACCATCCATCACTTTTGGCGGTGGCTGCACTTGTTCTAGCGGCTCTAAATCACTAGGCTGTGCGGCATAACTTTTTATTGCCAGCAATAGCGAAACAGCAAACATTTGCATCGTTAATATCAGTTTTTGCATCGCTATACTTTTCATTTTGCCGCCAGTTAAATTGATTTAATTCATTCTAACAAAAGCACGTTAAAAAAACAGGGTAAAACACCTACTGCCTATAAATATAGCTGTATTTTACGTTCCGCTGGGGTCAGCTCAAATCCAGTTAATTCATAATGCTTGAAAATAGCGTCTACAATTTCTTTAGGGTCATCAATCATTTGAATTAAATCAATATCTTGTGCTGATGCCATGCCTTCAAGAACCAAGCTATTTTTGAGCCATCCGACTAAGCCAACCCAAAAATCTTTGCACACCAAAATAATCGGAATTTTGCGCGATTTTCCCGTTTGCACCAGAGTAATCGCTTCCATTAGCTCATCCAGCGTGCCGAACCCCCCTGGCATCACCACATAGGCACTGGCGTATTTAACAAACATTACTTTGCGCATAAAAAAGTATTTAAAAGTAATATCAATATCTTGATAACCATTGCCACTTTGTTCAAACGGCAATTCAATATTTAAGCCCACGCTTGGCCCAATGCCAGCATAAGCACCTTTGTTGGCGGCTTCCATAATGCCTGGGCCACCGCCAGAAATCACACTAAAGCCCGCGTCTGATAACAGCCGTGCAATTTCTTCTGTTAATTGGTAATACGGGTGATCTGGCTTGGTGCGCGCGCTGCCAAAAATAGATACAGCAGGCGTAATTTCCTTTAACCTTTCGGTCGCCGACACAAATTCTGCCATAATCTCAAAAGCATGCCAGGATTCAGTTTCTGAAGTGGCGCCATTGAGTAATTCTGATTCGGTTATTTGTGGTAATTTTTTTATCATTTAATTAGCTCAACAAATCTGTTTATTAACTAAATATAACACTACATGCCTATGAAAACGCTTTTACTAGTTGATGGTTCTTCTTATTTATATCGCGCATTTCATGGTTTACCCGATTTGCGCAACAAGGCTAACGAGCCCACTGGCGCCATTCGTGGTGTATTAAGCATGCTGCGTAAACTACACAAAGACTACCCTGCTGATTATAGCGCGTGTGTGTTTGATGCAAAAGGCAAAACCTTTAGAGACGATATTTACCCAGAATACAAAGCCAATCGCCCCAGCATGCCAGATGATTTACGTAGCCAAGTAGGGCCACTGCATGAGGCGATTAAAGCGATGGGCTGGCCGTTGTTAATGGTTGATAACGTAGAAGCCGATGATGTAATTGGCTGCTTGGCCAAACAAGCCGAAAAACAAGGCTTACGTGTCATTATTAGCACAGGCGATAAAGATATCTCACAACTGGTAAATGAGCATGTGACGGTGATAAATACCATGCCCAATGCGTTTAGAAAAGGCGATGAAATATTAGATATTGCAGGCGTAGAATCGAAATTTGGGTTAAAGCCAGCATTAATTGTGGATTATTTAACGTTGATTGGCGACACGGTTGATAACGTACCAGGTGTAGAAAAAGTAGGCCCAAAAACCGCCGTAAAATGGCTGCAAGAATACGGCTCGCTTGACAATATTATCGCTAACGCCGACAAATTTGGCGGCGTGGTGGGTGAAAATTTGCGCAAAGCACTCGATTGGCTGCCTACTGGCCGTGAGTTGATCACGATTAAATGCGATTTGGATAGTTTTGAAGGTATGCCTGCCAGCTTTGAATCGCTAATGCTGCAAAGCCAAGATAAAGCCAAGCTAGCGGCATTGTATGACCGCTTTGATTTTAAAACTTGGCAGCGCGAATTAGCGACTGAAACGCCAGCAGCTAGGCCATTATTGTCCAGCGGAGAAACAGGGAGCTTATTTGACGCGCCAAATTCAAGCACTAAAGCCAGCGTTTTGGATAGTGATCAATCAGCAACTGCACAAAATGTAATTGTTCCAAAAATTGAATATCAAGCCGTTACCACCCGCAGTTTTGAAACGATATTAACGAATGACCAGTTAGATACTTGGCTAGCAAAACTGCAATCCGCCACGCTAATTTGTGTTGATACTGAAACCACTTCGTTAGAGCCTATGACCGCTAAGATTGTTGGCTTATCGTTTTCGGTTGAGGCTGGCAGTGGTGCTTATTTACCGCTCACCCATGATTATTTTGATGCACCAGAACAGCTGAATTTGGCGGCAACCTTAGCCAAAATCAAACCGATTTTAGAAAATGCTGAAATTAAAAAAGTCGGCCAAAACCTTAAATATGATCAGCATATTTTAGCTAATCATGGCATCGCTTTAAACGGTATTGCACACGATACCATGCTGCAATCTTACGTGTTTGAATCGCACAAAACGCACGGCATGGATGCCTTAAGTGAGCGCCATTTAGGCATTACACCAATTAGTTTTGAGCAGGTTGCAGGCAAAGGAGCAAAGCAAGTCAGCTTTAACCAAGTGACGGTAGAAGTGGCTGCCGAATACGCAGCTGAAGATGCCGACATTACGCTGCAATTGCACCAAGCCATGTATCCACAAATTGCCACAGACGCCAAATTAGACTTTATTTATAGCCAAATTGAAATGCCTAGTTCGCAGATTCTATATAGGATTGAGCGCAATGGTGTGCTGATAGACCGCGACATGCTGAATATTCAAAGCAGTGAAATTGGCGCAAAACTAGTCGCACTGGAAAATCAGGCGTATGACTTAGCAGGACAGCCTTTTAATTTAGGTAGCCCTAAGCAACTACAAGAAATTTTATTTGAAAAACTAGGTATTAAACCTACCAAAAAAACGCCTTCTGGCGCGCCAAGTACAGATGAAGACGTGTTGCAGGAATTAGCGCTAGACCATCCGCTACCAAAAGTTTTACTGGAATACCGTGGCTTGGCGAAATTAAAATCTACTTATACTGACAAGCTGCCGCGCATGATTAACGTCCAAACTGGCCGCGTGCATACCAGTTACAACCAAGCAGTCGCCATCACAGGTAGGCTCGCCAGTTCAGAACCAAACTTGCAGAATATCCCTGTGCGCAGCGCAGAAGGACGCCGTATACGCGAAGCGTTTATTGCCCCAAAAGGTTCGTATATCGTTTCTGCCGATTATTCCCAAATTGAGCTGCGCATTATGGCGCATCTCTCACAAGATGCGGGCATGCTGGAAGCATTTGCCAATAATGAGGACATTCACCGCGCTACTGCCGCCGAGATTTTTGGCGTAGAGCGCAGCGCAGTGGATAACGAACAACGCCGCTATGCAAAAGTAATTAACTTTGGCTTGATTTATGGCATGAGCGCCTTTGGCCTGGCGCAAAACTTGAATATTGAACGTAGCGCAGCAGCTAGTTATATAGGGCGCTACTTTGCGCGCTACACAGGCGTGCGCGAATATATGCAAGACACCCGCGAAATCGCCAAAGCGCAAGGCTATGTGGAAACCTACTTTGGCCGCCGCTTATGGGTGCCAGAAATCAACAGCTCCAACGTGCAAAGAAGAAACGGCGCCGAGCGCGCCGCCATCAATGCCCCTATGCAAGGTACAGCAGCTGATTTGATTAAATTGGCCATGATTGCGGTAGATAAATGGTTAAGGGAAGAAAAATTGCAGACCAAATTGATTATGCAAGTACATGATGAATTGGTATTAGAAGTGCCTGATAACGAACTTGAATTGGTCAAATACAGTCTGCCAAAATTGATGCAAAATGTAGCAAATTTATCTGTGCCTTTACTGGCAGAGGTGGGTGTGGGTAGTAATTGGGAAAGTGCGCATTGATGTCTGATTTTAATGTTGGTATTTACATCATCGGTGATGAAATTCTTTCTGGTAAACGGGAGGATAAGCACCTCACGCAAGCCATTCAAATACTCAAAGCACGCGGTTTAATGTTGGCTTGGGCGGAGTATTTGGGGGATGACCCTGCGCGCATGATTGCGAGTTTTAAGCGCAGTTTTAATAGCACCGATATTGTATTTAGCTTTGGGGGTATTGGCGCAACCCCAGATGATTACACGCGGCAAGCGGCGGCGGATGCTTTAGATGTGCCGATTGTGCGTCACAAAGAGGCGGTTGCCGAAATTGAAGCACAATTTGGCGATGGGGCTTATCCCAAAAGAGTCATCATGGCCGATTTTCCGAAAGGCGCAGGATTAATTCCTAATCCTGTGAATCGCGTGGCTGGCTTTTCGGCAGGTTTAGAAGACCAAAAGCATAATCATTACTTTTTACCAGGCTTTCCTGCTATGGCGCATCCCATGATGGAATGGGTTCTGGATACACATTACAGCCACCTTTTTCATCAAACAGAGCATCTAGAACAATCAATTATTATTGAAGATGGCATTGAAAGCCAACTCATTGATTTAATGAATAAAATATTAATTGACTATCCCACTGTTAAAGTATTTAGCCTACCTAGACTAAAACCTAACCGCCAAGTTGAATTGGGCGCAAAGGGTGAGCCTGCCCAAGTAAAACTGGCCATGCAGGAAATTAAAACAAGGGTCAGTAACATCGGTTTTACTTGGGTAGATGGGGCATAGCACAGCATGAAATGCAGACCAAATTGCGGCGCATGCTGCACCGCACCGTCTATCAATAGCCCTATGCCTGGCATGCCAAATGGAAAGCCAGCAGGGGTTAAATGTATTCATTTACTGACCGACTTTAAGTGTGGCATTTTTAATGACAATTCTCGACCTTCTTTTTGTGCCAGCTTAAAACCCAGCCTTGAGATGTGCGGCGAAACGCGCAATGAAGCAATCATTTGGCTGACGAGGTTAGAGCGACTGACTCAACCTAATGCATAGCAACTAAATCGAATCATTTAAGCTAAAAATTGTACCTTACACTTCCGAGCAGCGCGAATTGCGTATAAAATAAGCAACTTATCAGGAATTCACTTTATTAATGCAAATTGGCAATCATATTCTGAAAAACAATCTAGTTGTCGCCCCAATGGCTGGCGTCACGGATAGACCTTTCCGTCAACTTTGCAAAAAATTGGGTGCAGGTTTAGCGGTTTCAGAAATGGTGACTTCTAACTCGCTATTGTATGGCAGCGAAAAAACTTTACGCCGTGCCAATCATGCAGGAGAAGTAGACCCGATATCCGTGCAAATTGCTGGCGCTGACCCTAAAATGATGGCTGAAGCGGCCAAGCATAATGTAGATAACGGCGCGCAGATTATTGATATTAATATGGGCTGCCCAGCCAAAAAAATCTGCAATGTGATGGCAGGTAGCGCCTTGTTAAAAGATGAGCCATTAGTTGCGCAAATTTTAAAAGCCGTTGTTGGTGCTGTTAATGTGCCTGTAACCTTAAAAATCCGCACTGGTTGGGATAAAAATAATCGCAATGCCATTGAAATTGCCAAAATGGCGCAAGATATTGGCGTACAAGCACTGGCTATGCACGGCCGGACTCGAGCCTGTTTGTACATGGGCGATGCTGAATACGATACGATTGCAGCCGTTAAGCAAGCCATCCATATTCCGCTTATCGCCAATGGCGACATTACGACCCCAGAAAAAGCCAAGTATGTTTTAGATTACACCGGCGCCGATGCTGTGATGGTTGGCCGCGCTGCGCAAGGCAGGCCATGGATTTTCCGCGAAATCGAATACTTTTTAAAAACAGGCGAGTATATGTTGCCACCGACGGTTGAAGAAATACATACGGTGATGCTAGAACATCTGCATGATTTGTATAGCTTTTATGGTGATTTAGCTGGTATGCGTGTCGCGCGTAAGCATATTTCTTGGTACACCAAAGGGTTGGCTGGATCTGCAAGCTTTAGGCATAACATGAATACCCTGCAAACTATCGATTTGCAGTTAGGTGCCATTAATGATTTTTTTGCTGAGCTTAAAAGCAAGCATGAGCGTTTGGTGTATACCGATAGTTTTGAAACAGAAGAGTTGGCAGCCTAATGTCTAGATCTGGCAAACTATCAGATGTTATTAATGAATCGCTTGAAGATTACTTTAAGCATTTAGACGGCCAACCGCCACACGCCATTTACGATATGGTATTGGGTTGCATAGAAAAACCCATGTTGGAATTTATACTCAATAAAGTAGGCGGCAATCAATCAAAAGCGGCCGAAATACTGGGCTTAAACCGCAATACGCTACGCAAAAAAATGGCGCAATATGGCCTAAGCTAATGGCACAATGTGCCACTTAATTTAATTTTTATGCACTCTTTTTGCGTGAAAATTAAATCTGACTTTTCCTTACATCATCAACATTCAGTAAAAAACTATGGCCATTATTAAACGCGCACTCATTAGTGTTTCAGACAAGCAAGGTGTTTTAGAGCTAGCCCTTGTATTAAGCAAGCTACAAGTAGAAATCCTATCGACTGGCGGTACAGCAAAATTATTACGTGACAATAATTTTGAAGTGGTAGAGGTAGGCGACTACACTGGCTTTACCGAAATGCTGGATGGTCGTGTTAAAACGCTGCATCCCAAAGTGCATGGCGGTATTTTAGGCCGTCGCGATTTGCCTGAGCATGTGAGCGCGATGCAAACAGCCAATATTCCCAATATCGATATGGTGGTAGTGAATCTGTATCCGTTTGAAGCGACAGTTGCCAAGCCAGATTGCTTATTAGAAGATGCGATTGAAAACATCGACATTGGCGGTCCAGCTATGGTGCGCAGTGCAGCTAAAAATTGGAAAGATGTATCTGTTTTAACTGATTTTAGTCAGTATGCTGACGTGATTGTGGAGCTTGAAAATAATGGCGGCAATATCAGCGCAGAAACCAACTTTAAACTATCGATTGCCGCGTTCAACCGCATCAGTAATTACGATGGTGCCATTAGCGATTATTTATCATCGTTTCAAGCCGATGGTACACGCAGTGCTTTTTCGGCGCAAACCAATGGCCGTTTTATTAAATTACAAGATTTACGCTATGGCGAAAACCCGCATCAACAAGCGGCTTTTTACCGCGATTTATACCCAGCGCCTGGCTCATTAGTTACAGCGCAACAATTGCAAGGTAAAGAGCTAAGCTTCAACAATATTGCCGATGCCGATGCGGCATGGGAAACGGTAAAATCATTTAAAAACGTCAATGCATGCGTGATTGTAAAACACGCCAACCCTTGCGGCGTTGCGGTGGGTGATAGTGCATTACAAGCGTATGGCAAAGCATTCCAAACAGACCCAACTAGCGCCTTTGGTGGCATTATAGCTTTTAATAGCTTGGTAGATGCCGCCGCGGCTGAAGCCGTGAGCAAACAATTTGTTGAAGTATTGATAGCTCCAGAATTTACGGATGAAGCCTTAGCGATATTTGCCGCTAAAGCCAATGTGCGCTTATTAAAAATAGCGCTACCAGAAGGCAGCGCCATAAATCCTAAAGCCTCGGCTTGGAAACAAGGCCGCAACTCACATGATATCAAACGCGTGGGCTCAGGTATTTTGATTCAAACTGCAGATAATCATGAAATCAGCCCAGCCGATTTAAAAATCGTTTCTAAAAAACAACCGACATCACAACAATTGGCTGATATGTTATTTGCTTGGAATGTAGCGAAATACGTGAAATCGAATGCCATCGTATTCTGCGGCAACGGCATGACACTTGGCGTTGGCGCAGGCCAAATGAGTCGCGTCGATAGCACCAAAATTGCCGCCATCAAGGCGCAAAATGCTGGATTAACACTTAAAGATTCAGTTGTCGCATCCGATGCATTCTTCCCGTTTCGTGATGGAATTGATGTATTGGCCGAAGCCGGCGCTAGCTGTGTGATTCAACCAGGAGGCAGTATGCGCGATGAAGAAGTGATTGCGGCAGCCGATGCGCATGGCTTAGTCATGGTGATGACTGGCATTCGTCATTTCAGACATTAATCACAATCGCTAAAGGGTAATTGAGCATGAAAGTTTTAGTGATTGGTGGCGGTGGTCGTGAACATGCATTAGCATGGAAAATCGCGCAAAATAAACAAATTAGCCGTATATTTGTAGCACCTGGCAATGCAGGCACAGCGCTTAATCCTGATATGGTCAATGTGCCGATTTCTAGCGTTGCGGATTTGCTGGCATTTGCGCAAAAAGAGCAAATTAATCTGACTGTTGTCGGCCCAGAAGCGCCTTTATCGCAAGGTGTGGTGGATACCTTTAGAGCCAATGGCTTAAAGATTTTTGGCCCGACCAAAGCGGCGGCGCAATTGGAATCCAGCAAAGATTTCGCCAAAGCATTTATGATTCGCCACAATATCCCAACAGCCGCTTATGCCACGTTTACTGATGCAAAACTGGCTCATGATTATGTGCAAGCGCAAGCTGCGCCGATTGTTATTAAGGCCGATGGCTTAGCCGCAGGTAAAGGCGTAGTGGTTGCTATGAGCAATGATGAAGCGCACGCTGCAATTGATGCTATGTTGTCGGATAATAAATTAGGTGACGCCGGCGCACGCGTAGTGATTGAGGAATTTTTAACGGGCGAAGAAGCCAGCTTTATTGTCATGGTAGACGGTAAAAATATTCTGCCTCTGGCAACTAGCCAAGACCATAAACGATTACAAGACAAAGACTTGGGACCAAACACTGGCGGCATGGGTGCTTATTCACCTGCGCCTGTGGTGACGCCAGAAATCCACGCCAAAGTAATGCGCGAAATTATTCGCCCAACGGTTGAAGGCATGGCGAAAGATGGCATTCCTTACACTGGCTTTTTGTATGCTGGCCTGATGATTTCACCAGATGGCACTGTGAAAACTTTAGAATTTAATTGCCGCATGGGCGACCCAGAAACGCAGCCGATTATGTTGCGTCTAAAGTCTGATTTTGTGGCTTTGGCTGAACATGCGTTAAAGGGTACGCTAGACCTAGCTGAAACAGAGTGGGATAGACGCACGGCACTTGGCGTGGTGATGGCCTCCCACAATTATCCTGATACACCAAGACTGTATGACGAAATTACAGGCTTACCAAAACTAGGTGATGAAGCGCATATATTTCATGCAGGCACGCAATTGATTGATGGCAAAGTGTTAACCACAGGTGGCCGCGTATTATGCGTAACAGCGCTTGGTGAAACCGTCAAATTCGCGCAGCAGCAAGCATACAGAATCGTGGATGAGATTAAATTTGATGGCGCGCAATACCGCACCGATATTGGCTATCGTGCAGTTAAAGGTTAATTAAATTCATGACGTCCAATAATCAAGCCAACAACCCAGTCAACACAGATGCGGTAATGCAATATCTGCAAAACTTGCAAAGCAAGATTGTAGAAGCGCTAGAGTTAGTGGACGGTAAAACCTTTTTATATGATGGCTGGAATCGCCCAGAGGGCGGCGGCGGTACCAGTTGCTTACTAGAAGGCGGTAATGTATTTGAACGTGCAGGTGTTGGTTTTTCACACGTATTAGGCAGCAAACTACCACCAGCCGCCACCATCGCCCACCCCGAAGCCGCAGGCCGCGCATGGGAAGCCATGGGCGTTTCGCTAGTATTGCATCCTCGCAATCCCTATGTACCTACCGTGCACATGAATATTCGTTTTTTTTCTGCAGAAAAAGAAAATCAGGCTCCGATTTGGTGGTTTGGAGGTGGCATGGACCTTACTCCATATTATGGATTTGAGGACGACTGCACGCACTTTCACCTTACCAATAAAAGCGCATTAGATGCCTTTGATACGACTTATTACCCAGCATTTAAAAAACACTGCGATGAGTATTTTTACTTAAAACACCGCAAAGAACCACGTGGTATTGGCGGCATCTTTTTTGACGATTTTAATGCCTTAGATTTTGCGCAAAGTTTTGCCTTGCAACGCGCCGTGGGTGATAGCTTTTTGCAAGCCTATTTACCCATTTTGCAACGCCGTAAAGATACGCCATACACGGAAAACGAACGCGACTTTCAAGCCTATAGACGTGGCCGTTATGTGGAATTTAACTTGGTTTTTGACCGCGGCACGCTGTTTGGTTTGCAATCTAATGGCCGTACTGAATCCATTTTAATGTCGATGCCACCTATTGTGAAATGGCGCTACGACTGGAAGCCAGACAAAGACAGCCCTGAGGCGAAACTGTATACAGACTTTTTAATTGATAGAGAATGGGTTTAGCCGCTCAAACGCTTAATGATGACAATTACTGCTTCCGACCCCATTGTTAAAAATCAAGCTCAAGCATTATTGAATTTTATTGATGCAAGCCCTAGCCCTTGGCATGCGGTTGAAACGGTTAGCCAACAACTGTTGGCGCAGGGTTACCAACAACTACTTGAAACCAATGTTTGGCAATTAGCGCCCTTAGGTAATTACTTTGTGGTGCGTGGAGGCGCCTCTATCATCGCATTTTCATTGGGAAGCAAGCCGCTGGTTGAAACAGGCTTTCGTTTGGTTGGCGCGCATACCGACTCACCAGGGCTTCGTTTAAAACCAATTTCAGCCTTTAGCAGTAAAGGCTTGGTGCGTATTGGTGTTGAAGTTTATGGAGGGCCGATTTTAGCCACTTTTGCAGACCGCGATTTAAGTATTGCAGGCCGAGTAATGGTGAAAAATGGCGCCGATATTAATACGCATTTAATCAAGTTTGACCAAGCATTGATACGCCTTCCCAACTTGGCGATTCACATGAACCGTGAGGTGAATGACAAGGGCTTAAAATTTCATAAGCAAGATGAATTGCCACTGATTTTTGGTGAAACCGAAGCAGGTATTGAAGCCGACCAGCAATTTATGCAGCAAATTGCCAATTTGCTTAAAGTGAATACTGCGGATATTCTGACTTGGGAATTAAATGTATTTGACACCCAAAAAGGCAGTTTCTGGGGTGCGAATCAAGAATTTATTGCCAATAGCCAGCTGGATAATTTAGCTTCTTGCCATGCGGCTTTAACAGCTTTATTAGCTAATAAAAATAGTGCGACAACTAATATCATTGCGCTTTTCGACCATGAAGAAGTAGGCAGTGAAAGCGCCACAGGCGCCAGTGGCAGCTTTTTATGCGATATAATTAACCGCATTGCAACGCATGAAAATTTAAATGCCGCCAATAGAATTCGTACACTTGCGCTCAGTTTTTTTATCAGTGCCGATATGGCGCACGCGTATCACCCTAATTTTGCCAGTAGCTACGAACCGCACCATCATGTGCTGGTGAACAAAGGCGTTGTGATTAAAAGCAATTGCAATCATCGCTATGCCAGCAATGCGGACACAGCAGCACGCTTTATGAATATTTGCCAGCATGCTAATGTACCGTATCAGCAATACGTACACCGCACTGATTTAGGTTGTGGCAGCACCATTGGGCCAATAGTCGCAGCGCAACTTGGTGTTGCTACGGTGGATGTTGGTTGCCCAATGTGGGCAATGCATAGCTTGCGTGAAAGCGCTGGCGTTTTGGATCATCATTATATGATTCGTGCACTAAGCCAAGCTTTCTCTTCTAGCATTTAAAAACTATAATTCACTTGAATCGGTGTCATTGCCCTTAAAAATTGACGCCTAGCCTTTAAATGTTTAGTCTTTAGTCTGTTTCATTAAACCGTCATGTTGCCAACCCTCCCTAGGAACTTTTATGCTCACCAAACTATTACGCACTAAACATTTAGAAGCACACAGTAATAGCGGTTTGAAAAAATGTTTAAGTGCGTTTGATTTGGCTTTACTTGGTATTGGTTGCGCCATTGGCACAGGTATATTTGTACTCACTGGTATTGCAGCCGCCACGCAATCTGGCCCAGCAGTGGTTTTATCGTTTGTGCTTGCAGGCGTAGCATCTGGCTTCGCCGCACTTGCTTACGCAGAACTGGCCGCTTCTGTGGGTGGCTCGGGCAGTGCATATGGTTACAGTTATGTAGCGTTTGGCGAATTCTTAGCTTGGGTAATGGGCTGGATTTTACTGCTGGAATACGGCGTAGGGGCCGCAGCAGTCGCTAATGGCTGGGCAGGCTACTTCGTCAGCACGCTAGCCAACTTTAATATTTACTTGCCAGAGTCGCTTACCAAATCACCAATGGTAGGCGGCATGATTAACCTACCCGCTTTTGCCATTATTTGGCTACTGACCATATTACTCATTGTAGGTGTAAAGGAAAGTGCGCGTTTTAATAACATTATCGTTGTCATTAAGCTCTCCACTATTGCCATTTTTATCGCATTATCAATTGGTCATTTGAATTCAGACAATTGGCAACCATTTATGCCCTTTGGCTGGTTTGAAACGTTGGAAAACGGTAAAAATATCGGTGTGCTGGCAGGTGCATCTCTAGTATTTTTTGCTTACTTCGGCTTCGATGCCGTCTCTACCGCCGCAGAAGAAGCTAAAAATCCGCAACGTGATTTACCGATTGGCTTACTCGCCTCGCTGGCTTTTTGTACCATTATTTATATTATTGTTTCTGCCGTTTTAACAGGTGTTGTACCTTATACCGAATTAAATACCGCATCTCCCGTGGCTTATGCTTTAACAAAACTAGGTTACACATGGGCATCTACTTTAGTCGCGACAGGCGTTTTAGCTGGGCTTATTACCGTTTTACTGGTGTTACTATATGGGTTAACACGCATTCTGTTTGCCATGAGTCGCGACGGTTTAATTTCCCCGATCTTCTCTAAAGTGAATCCCGATAGACAAACACCTACGCGCATTATTCTATTGTGTGGGTTTGTGGTATCACTGGTGGCTGGATTGTTCCCATTAGGCGAGTTGGCTGAAACAGTAAATATCGGTACGCTTGCCGCGTTTGTGATGGTGTGCGTGGGCGTAATTGTATTACGTATACGCCACCCTAACTTGCCCCGCCCATTTAAAAACCCATGGAATCCATTAATACCTGTACTAGGTATCTTGTCTTGTAGCGCTCTGATGTTCTTTTTACCAATATCCACTTGGATGCGTTTTGGTACCTGGATATTGGTGGGTATTGTGTTTTACTTTGCGTATTCAATTAGGCACAGCAAACTTAACAAAAATTAATTTGAGCGCCTTAAAGACACAAATTCAAAACAATAAAAAAGCCAGCTAAACAGCTGGCTTTAAAATAGTACTTTATCTACTAAAGCGTCAAAATCCATTGAACGATTGTTTTGATGTCTTCGTCTTTTACTTGTGGACTATTTGCTGGCATTGGCATAGGGCCCCAGACGCCACTACCACCCGCTTTTACTTTTGCAACTAGTTTAGCTTCTGCTGATTTGTCGCCTTTGTATTTAGCCGCAACATCTTTGTAAGCTGGGCCTAATACTTTTTTATCAAGACTATGGCACGCTAAACAGCCACTTTTTTGCGCTAACGCTTTTGCAGCATCCGCATTAGCTGCATTAACTGAACCAGCTAACAACATGCCAGCAACCGCGATTGTTGATAATAAAACTTTCATGCTATCTCCTTGAATTACCGTGATAATTTTTATCTAAAACCTGCATTTTTTTGCATGCTGAATAATACCAATTATTTAAAAATTCACAATAGCTCATGCCACTTTAAAAAGGGCGCACTTGTAAATTTATTCAGTGTTGTTGCAAATAAATCACACTCTGAAAAATTAACGCCACTAAGTATCTTAACGTTGACATGTTTTAGATTTAAGTACAGCTTAAACAACTTAGTCTTATAAATCTTCCACACTGTATTCGGCGGTTAAAGTATGAGTTTGATTAGGGTTTACCACAATGCTATTTTCCATGGCATTGGCGGTTTCAATACAAACCGTTTTACGCCACTCATCAGGCGTTCCCATATCGCTCATCTGATGCGCTTTATCGGCCCAAGGCGTCCAAACTACGGTTGCGTTACTGCCTGATTTGGCGACACGAATTTTGCGATTTAAGCCTGCATCTTCAATGATACAGTCGCTGGTAGTGTTAATGTAAACGCGATCAAACTCACAATTAAACTTAATGCTGCCATGTTGCATGCTGCGCTCATAGTTTTGCACTTTGTCGGCATACATCGATTCTTCTAAGCCTGTTAGCTTGATTTTTCCAATATCACTTACATTAAAATAGGTGTGAAATGCCTCACCAATCATAAACGGATGCGTGCCGTGATTGGTGGTGGATAAATCTAGTTTGAGTGTTTCGCCTATCGTCATTGTGAGCGAAAGGGTGTAGGGATAGGACAATTGTTTTTTGCCCACTGGCGTATCTACAATTTGCAACACCAAACGCGTTGCACCATTTTGTAATGTGTCTGCATCAATTAAGTGCCATGGCATCACCCGCGCAAAGCCATGCGGACAATAATTGCTGTCAGTTGGATGTGCACCAAACCATGGCCAGCAAATGGGTACACCACCGCGAATAGAACGGCCTTGTACATAGCGCGCATTGCTAGATAGCCACAATACTGGCTCAGCTACATCTTTTGGCTGCCACTGCATGATATGCGCTCCTTGCAGGGCAATTTTTGCAGTAGCAAGATTATTATCAATTTCGATAAATTGTAAACCATGGCTATCTTCACTAAATTTAAGCTCTGGCTTAAACGCAAAATCCTGGTCTAGCAATTTTTGTTCGGCTACTGGGTCGGTCATTTGTTATCCTTACGCAAAATTATCAATGCGCTGTGTTTTATTCGTTATTTCTCTATTTGCGTCACATCACGCACCGCGCCCTTTGAGGCGCTGGTGGTCATTGCGGCATAAGCGCGCAAGGCAAGCGATACTTCACGGGTGCGATTAACAGGCTTCCAAGCGGCATTGCCTTTTGCCTCCATGTGCGCACGGCGGTGTGCCATTTCCTCGTCGCTAATTGCCAAATGAATGGTGCGATTCGGAATGTCAATTTCTATCGTGTCACCTTCTTCAACCAAACCAATTGCGCCACCTTCAGCGGCTTCTGGGCTGGCATGTCCAATACTTAGACCGGATGTACCGCCAGAAAAACGCCCATCCGTTAATAACGCGCATTCCTTGCCAAGATCTTTTGATTTTAAATAACTGGTTGGATAAAGCATTTCTTGCATACCGGGGCCACCACGTGGGCCTTCATAGCGAATGACTACCACATCCCCTGGTACGATTTCATCATTTAAAATCGCTTCTACCGTTGAATCTTGCGATTCGAATACGCGGGCGCGGCCTTTAAATTTAAGTATAGAGTCATCCACACCTGCGGTTTTTACAATACATCCATCTAAAGCAATATTGCCGTACAGCACGGCTAAACCACCATCTTTTGAATACGCATGCTCAATATCGCGAATACAGCCATTGGCACGATCAGTATCTAAATCTGGCCATAACATGCTCTGACTAAAGGCAATCGTCGTTCGAATTCCACCAGGGGCGGCGCGATAAAACTTTTTAACGTCTTCGTCTTGTGTAGTCGTGATATCCCATTTATCTAAAGCTGCGCCCATTGTGGCGCTATGTACGGTTGGAATATCGCGGTGAATCAAGCCGCCGCGACTTAATTCAGACAAAATACTCATGACTCCACCTGCGCGGTGCACATCTTCCATATGGTATTTTTGGGTGGCAGGCGCTACTTTGCTTACACACGGCACTTTGCGTGAAATACGGTCAATATCACTCATCGTAAAATCTACACCTGCTTCATGCGCTGCTGCCAGCAAATGCAATACTGTATTGGTTGAGCCGCCCATGGCAACATCCAAAGCCATGGCATTTTCAAAAGCTTGCATGGTGGCGATATTGCGCGGTAACACGCTGTAATCGTCTTGCTCATAATGGCGTTTGGCAAGCTCTACAATCAAACGGCCTGCTTGCAAGAATAATTGTTTACGCGCGCCATGCGTGGCCAATGTAGAACCATTACCTGGCAGGCTTAAACCTAGCGCCTCGGTTAAACAATTCATGGAGTTTGCGGTAAACATGCCAGAACAAGAGCCACAGGTTGGGCAAGCAGACCGTTCAATCGCATCTGATTTCGCATCACTCACTTTGCTATCGGCGGCAGCTACCATCGCATCGACCAAATCTAACTTAAGTGTCTCACCCTGCCAATTCACTTTACCCGCTTCCATTGGGCCGCCTGAAACGAATATCACGGGAATATTAAGACGCAAAGCAGCCATTAACATGCCGGGCGTGATTTTGTCGCAATTAGAAATACAAACTAGCGCATCGGCACAGTGAGCGTTCACCATATACTCAACGCTGTCAGCAATTAAATCGCGACTTGGCAGGCTATACAACATGCCGCCATGACCCATAGCAATACCGTCATCCACCGCAATAGTGTTAAACTCTTTAGCCACGCCACCAGCACGCTCAATTTCACGTGCAACCATTTGACCCAAATCTTTTAAATGCACATGACCTGGCACGAATTGCGTAAATGAGTTGGAAATGGCGATGATTGGTTTATCAAAATCGCCGTCTTTCATACCAGTTGCGCGCCATAAAGCACGCGCACCTGCCATATTGCGGCCATGCGTAGTGGTGCGGGAACGATAAACTGGCATGAGATGATTCCTAAAATATAACTTAAAATGGCATTTTAGCTGATGCAGGGGCTTGAGTAATCAGGTTTTTACATCTGAGGCTTAAATTTACTGAAAATAGTGGTATTTAAAACAAACGCAGCAAAAGCTCTTCAAAACTGAGCGGTTTGCTAAACAAATAGCCTTTTATTGAAATTGCAGTATAAATAAATTTTAGTTTTGCTATAACTGTAAGTTCTACAAGACTTATGCTAACCCTGACAATAGCTTTGCTTGAGTCTTAAGTTTCTAAAAAATGTTATATTTACTATTTTATAGCAATCAAGAGTATAAGACCGTAAACATCTTTTAATATAGTTTGCGTAAAAACCTAAACATAATTATTAGCTTTTCATAACCCCTCAAATTGTCAGGCTTTTATGATACTTACACACCCACAAATTAACCCCATCGCACTTTCAATTACCGATAGTTTTGGTATCCATTGGTATGGGCTCATGTATCTGATTGGTTTTTTAGCATTCTTAGTCCTAGGTCGCTACCAAGTAAATCATAAGCCTTGGTTTAGTTGGAATAACCAAATGATTGATGACGCCCTATTTTACGGCGCTTTGGGCGTCATTTTGGGCGGACGCATTGGCTATGTGTTGTTTTACCAATTTAGCAACTTTATGCAACACCCATTAGATATAATTAAAGTATGGCAAGGTGGCATGAGCTTCCATGGCGGCTTTTTAGGCGTACTGGTTGCCATGTTTTTTTTCATGCGAAAATACCCGCAGCCATGGTTAAAAATCATGGATTTTGTAGCACCTTTGGTACCGATTGGATTGGGCGCCGGGCGTATGGGTAATTTTATTAATGGTGAGTTGTGGGGGCGTGAAACACACACCAAATTTGGCATGATATTTCCGCAAGTAGATTTTCTCGTTCGCCACCCTTCACAGCTTTATGAATTCGCACTAGAAGGCGTCGCTTTGTTCTGTATATTGTGGTGGTTTTCGCGCAAAGAACGCATTATTGGTGCCGTATCCGCGCTATTTTTAATTGGTTATGGCTGCTTTCGCTTTTTGGCAGAATTTACACGCGAACCTGATGATTATTTGGGCCTATTGCAACTGAGTTTAAGCATGGGGCAATGGTTAAGTTTACCCATGATTGTGATGGGTATTTGGATGTGGTTTGCAGCAAATGCAGGGCGATTTAACAAAGCCAACTAGCTCATTATGTCTGATGAATATTAAACGCTTTTCATCAAATTACATCATCACTTTAAAATGAATACATGTCTCATTAGAAATTTAATCAGTTGAATCAACGCATTAATTAATGCATTATAGCTCTTCGCTTTGGCATATTGATTGCTATATAACTTTTAGCAATAATTAACCTTAGTTTTGAATCGAAATCCTATGAAAAATTTATTTGAACGTTTATTTAAAAAAGAAGCTGATTTGTATTACATTATTCCAGAGTATCAGCCAATTAAATTCAATATAATGCAATCGCCATTCAATTTAAATGAGTTTGACGCTTCGAATGAAAATGAATCAGACTACATGCAAATTGATAATATTTATCAACGCAATTAAAATTTTTTACGCAACAGTTAACGATGCATTTTATTGTGCTGTTTGGATTGATGCCTACTAATATCTTCACTACGTAGTTGTAAATGTTTTGTGGTTTGGCCATGCGTGCGTTCGCGCCACAGCTTAAACGAGTTTAATTTCAAATTTTTACGCATCAGTTTAATCACACCATCTTGATTTAAGCCAAATTGCACTTCAATAGACTCAAACGGAGTGCGGTCTTCCCAAGCCATTTCAATCACGCGCGAAATATCTTCTTGGCTTAATATTCTATTTTTATCTAGCAGCAACGTTTTACCCCAGTCCATTTTTGCTCTTGCCAATATTTATAAAATTCTTTGCGCGATAGCGTGGCAGGCGCATCCAAACTACTGGTATGAAAATCGGCGTGATGTTGCAAATATTGTGCATAAGCCGAATCGCCAGATAATTGCTGAATTAAGTGCCAACAGTGACAAAGTTTTTTTTCGATTAGGTTTTTAAGCATTAATCTCTCACCCAAGCATTGTTCAATTGCGTTTCAGTATGCGGCACTTCAGAGCAAGGCAGTACTGGTTTACCCAATATACGGCGCGTGCACACCAGCAACATATCAATAATCACAATCCATAACATGACCACAAAAAACATGGTTAAGTTCGCATCCAACTGCTGATTAAAAATGAGCTGTGGTGCAACGGCGGCTTTTTCTGGCGCTAATAATCCAGCAGCTAGTTTTGTGCTTAAATCGTTAGCGGCAGCAAAAAAGCCAACACGTATATCGTCGCTAAATATTTTTTGGTACGCTGCTGTAGTAGTGATAGTGACCAACCAAGTCAACGGCAGACCAGTAACCCAGGCATAATTCAGTTTGCCATTTTTGACCAAAATACCTGTTGCCACACACAGCGCAATGGCCGCTAGCATTTGATTGGCAATACCGAATAAGGGCCATAAAATATTCACGCCACCGTTAGGGTCAATCACTCCGATATATAAAAAATATCCCCAACCCGCGACTACGATGCTACTAGTGAATATAACAGATGGCATATAAGAAGTTTCACCCAACTTTTTATTAAAATTGCCCAGCATATCTTGCAACATAAAGCGGCCAACGCGAGTGCCTGCGTCCAGTGTGGTTAAGATAAAAATCGCTTCAAACATAATGGCAAAGTGGTACCACAAGGCCAGCAATCCCTTGCCAAAAGCGTTACCAAAAATACTAGCCATGCCAACAGCCAAGCTGGGCGCGCCACCTGTGCGGGCAAACAGGCTGCTCTCGCCCATATCTTTGGCAAGTTGATTCATTTGTTCCACCGTAACGGTAAAACCCCAGCTATTAATCTTGGCAACGGCATCAATAGCCTCTTTACCCACCACGCCTGCTGGGCTATTAATGGCAAAAAACACACCTGGCTCTAATACCGTTGCCGCGATCATGGCCATGATCGCTACAAAGCTTTCCAGCAGCATAGCGCCATAGCCAATCATGCGAATATCGCGTTCGTTAGCCAACAGCTTAGGCGTTGTGCCAGAGGCAATCAGTGCATGAAAACCAGAAATAGCACCGCAGGCAATGGTGATAAACACAAAAGGAAACAGCTTGCCGCCAAAAATAGGGCCAGTGCCATCGGTAAATTGGGTGATGGCTGGCATATGTATATCGGGCCGCAAAATGACAATTGCGATTGCTAATAAAATCACCGTGCCCAGCTTCATGTAAGTCGATAAATAATCGCGCGGTGCCAGCAATAGCCAAACAGGTAATACCGCCGCGGCAAAGCCATACGCAATAATTGCAAAAGCTAATGGCAAGCCATCGTGGTCAAAATACACGCGCAAGGTTTCGTTATGGTCTATCCAGCCGCCTGCAAATACACTTAAAAGCAACAAAGTAACACCAATAGCCGATGCTTCCATCACACAGCCAGGGCGAATATGCCGCATATAAAGGCCAATTAACATGGCAATTGGAATAGTTGCGGCCACTGTGGATGTTGCCCATGGACTATGCTTCATGGCGTTTACCACCACCAAGCCCAACACGGCAATTAAAATAATCATGATCAAAAAGGTGCCGATTAGCGCCGCTGTACCACCAATGACACCAATTTCATCGCGCGCCATCTGGCCCAAGCTGCGACCATTTCTTCTGGCAGAAAAGAATAGCGTCACCATATCTTGCACGGCGCCGCCCAGTACGGCACCAATCAATATCCATAAAGTGCCCGGCAAATAACCGAATTGCGCCGCAAGCGTTGGACCGATCAAAGGGCCAGGCCCTGCGATGGCGGCAAAATGGTGACCAAACACTACCCATTTATTGGTGGGCATATAATCACGGCCATTATCTAAGCGCTCTGCAGGGGTCGCGCGCGTTTCATCTATTACCAATACTTTGGCCGCAATCCAGGCCGCATAAAAACGATAGGCAATGGCATAAATACATATCGCGGCAGTGATCAGCCACAAGGAATTGATGCTTTCACCGCGATTTAGCGCGATTGTACTTAAAGCAAAAGTACCCAATAAACCGACTAAAATCCAGAGGATGAATTTGAAGTTTTTATGCATGATTATTTATAGTGAATAATTGTTTTTACAGTATAAATCACATGAACCTAGTGTGGGAATCAAACTACATTAGATGTGCTGCCAGTGCTACACTCACATTCAATATTAGCCATAAACCTATTTTAAAGATTTCATGCAAACCACCTCTCAAGCGAATTCAAATAAAGTATCGTCAATTCAAGCGCAAAAAAAACTATCGCCCCTAGCCAATCTGATTCCTTTTTTAAAGCCCTATCGGGCGCGGGTTTTATTTGCGTTTGTGTTGCTATGTTTGGGCTCTGCTACTTTATTGATAGTGCCGTTGGCGTTTCGCGATTTGATTGATTTTGGTTTTATTAGCAATACAAGTACTGCAAAACCTGGCAACGGCTTACTAGTCAACTTAAGTTTAAACGGGCATTTTCTTGTGATGTTTGCGCTGGCGGCTTTTTGGGCGCTGATGATTGCGCTGCGCTATTACAATATTTCTTGGGTGGGTGAGCGTGTTACAGCCGATTTGCGCAGCGCCGTTTATGCACGCGTGATGACGCAAAGCCCACAGTTTTTTGAAACCACGCAAACGGGCGAGGTATTATCGCGCTTAACGGGCGACACCACCTTGATTCAAACCATGGTTGGCAGCTCTATCTCAATGGGTCTTCGCAGCGCATTTCAATTTATTGGCGGCATGGTCATGCTGGCGGTGACTAATCTTTATTTATTCTCACTCAATATTGGCTTAATGCTATTGCTGATTTTGCCCATCATGATGATTGGTCGCAAAGTGAAGAAGCTATCACGTGAGTCGCAAGACCGTATTGCCGATAGCAGCGCCATGGCAGGTGAAATACTCAATGCCATGCCCACGGTGCAATCATATACGCAAGAGCATACGGAAATTACAAGATTCAAAACCTCTACTGATATTAGCTTTAACACCGCCTTAAAACGTGTAAAGGTGCGTTCTGCGCTGACTATTTTGATGGTTACTGCCGTGCTTGGCACCATTATTTTTGTGTTGTGGATAGGCGCGCGGCAAGTGAATGCGGGCGAGATGACTGGCGGTGAGCTGGCATCATTCGTGTTGTACGCGTTGATGGTAGCGGGTGCAGTTGGCACCATGGCAGAGGTATGGGGTGAAGTGATGCGCGCTGAAGGCGCCACTGAGCGGCTATTAGAGTTGCTGCATTCTGATTTGGCGATTAAAGAATCGGCTGCAGCGCAAAAATTGGCAAACCCATATCACGCCAGCATTTCATTTAAAAATGTAGCGTTTCATTATCCATCAAGGCCTCAAATCGCCGCTTTAGATGGCATTAATCTGGACATTGCGGCGGGTGAAACAATTGCTTTAGTTGGACCATCTGGCGCGGGCAAAACCACGTTATTTCAGTGCTTGTTGCGCTTTTATGAAATTAACGTAGGCGAAATTAGTATTAATGGTCAGCCAATTGACTCATTAAGCCTAAAAAGCTTACGCGGTAGCATCGCAATCGTCCCGCAGGGTGCGGTCATCTTTTCGGCTAATGCGTTGGAGAATATTCGCTACGGCAAACCGAGCGCCACTGATGATGAAGTACTAGCCGCCGCCAAAGCTGCCCAAGTAGATGAATTTATTCAAAAATTGCCAGAATGCTATCAAACCTTTTTGGGTGAGCGAGGTACTAGATTAAGTGGCGGCCAACGCCAACGGATCGCCATTGCGCGTGCCATGTTAAAAGACGCGCCAATATTATTATTGGATGAAGCCACAAGCGCGCTAGATGCCGAAAGTGAAATATTGGTGCAACAAGGTTTAAATGCTGCCATGCAAGGCCGCACTACTTTGATGATTGCGCACCGATTAAGTACGGTACAAAAAGCCAACCGCATTATCGTGCTAGAAAATGGCCGTATTGTCGAAATTGGCAGCCCAGAAGCGTTAAAACAACAAGGCGGCCTATATGCAAGGTTGGCCAAATTACAATTGGCTTAAATACTCCATTCTTCGGCGTCTTATATCTAAGTGATATTAACGCTAAATCGTGCTAGGAATATTTTAGTATCCGCTACTTTAGATAGTCGCTTTAAACTTCTTTTTAGATCATAACAAAGTTCGCATGCACTGAAGCTGTGCATTTCCCGACAAATCGTCTTTAGTGCATTAGCAGCAAAATTTATATTTTTATATTACATATTCATATACTTAAATGTTTATACAATCCTTGGCATGGTGTATGCTTGTAATAACTCAGATTCTATTTAACGCTAATCGATTAAGGATATATCCATGAAACACTTTTTAACTGCATTTTTCCTATTCTCAATAACACTGCTACCGATGACTGCTGCACACGCCGAAACAGATCCTTTGGAAAACGACCCATTGCTAAAAGAGGTCAATTCCTTGTTGATTGAAAATCGTGTAATTATTGGAAAAATTGCCAACAAATTAGGCGTTTTATACAGCACATCGCAGCAAACTGGCGGCACATTGCCAGAAATAAATAATGCAATTTTTATTCGCAACCAGTTTGTAATTAAACAAATTGCCGCCAAACTAGGTGTTGCAACCGATACGCCATTGCCAGTATCTGGTAGTTTGAGTGAGCAAAATCAACAAATTATGCTGGGCAATCGTGCGGTATTATTATCGATGATGGATACACTAGGCATTGCGCGCAATACAGTGTTGCCGTTTACTGGCAATATTGTGGAACAAAACCGCGATACTCTTTTGGCAGGTAAAGATTCATTAGAGAAAATTGCTAAGAAATTGGGCATTTAAATTTAGAGTATTTTTAATGCTACCCCATACAACAGCATTAGGTATTTTTTGCTTATACCAACTGCTGATATTTAATCATGTTAAAAGTCATGATTTAAAACGCAGCAAACTTTAAAATCATCACTAATTGATAATGGGTTTGAAGTTGTGGCACATGTTTCAGCCTTTCTAGCCCGAACGCGGCGAACGCTGTTCCATGTGTTGAGGTACTGACTAGCTCAGGCGAAAAAGGTATTTTGCATGTCAATGGCAAGTGGGAGTTTGTCAATCAACAAAAGGCCGTTGCCGCCAAAGAAATTGCGAATAAACTAGGCCCAGAAGCTAACTTCGCACCAGGTAACCATGGCAATTTTTTTAGCTATGGTTACCGCCGTATTTTTCCTGTAGATAAGATTATCAAACATGCTCACGCAGCGGTAAAGGTTTTTTGTATATTACTAGTTGCTCAGCCTATTGGTGCGAAACAGCAGGTTTGCGCATTGTCACAAATTCTTCAGCTGCCGTCGGGTGAATGCCAATTGTGCTATCAAACACCGCTTTTGTCGCACCTGCGCGAATCGCCACCGCAAAGCCTTGAATAATCTCACCTGCATCTGGACCTACCATGTGCATCCCAACCACTCTATCGCTACTGCGCACTACCACCATCTTCATAAAGGTGCGTTCGCTGCTACCGCTTAGCGTATTTTTCATTGGCTTAAAATCGGCTCTATAAATATCAATATCCACAGGGTAATTTTCTAACGCCTGTTGCTCGGTTAAACCCACAGTACCAATGCTAGGCTGGCTAAAAACGGCGGTTGGAATATTGGCATAATCCACCGCTTTATAATGACTAGAAAACAATTTATGCACTAAGGCCATGCCTTCAGATGTCGCCACAGGCGTTAAATTCACGCGATTAGTCACATCGCCTAACGCATAAATAGACGGTACATTAGTTTGATAATCGTCATTCACTTTAATCGCACCTACTGCATCCAACTTAACACCGATTTCTTCAAGCCCTAAATTTTTACTATTCGGTACTCGTCCAGTGGCATACATCACCAATTCTGCAGGCACCTTTTCGCCTTTGTTAGTGTGCACAGTTAAGCCTTCACAATCTAGATCAATTCTGTCTACGCTGGTATTAAACATGAATTTAATACCTTTTTTGATCATTTCTGCAATCAAAAAGTCCCGAATATCTTCATCAAAACCGCGCAATACTTTTTCGCCACGCTCAAAAATCGTCACATCTACGCCTAGTCCGTGCAAAATGCCAGCAAATTCCACCGCAATATAGCCGCCACCAACAATCACCATTTGTTTTGGTAAAGTCGGTAGATTGAAAATTTCATTTGAAGTGACAATATGCTCTTTGCCCTCAAAGTCTGGCACAAACGGCCATCCACCTGTGGCCACTAAAATACGCTCCGCGGTATAACTGTTATCGCCCACTTTTACGGTATGTGCATCAGTAATCGTTGCGCGGCCATTGATAACCTCAACGCGGCTATCACGCAGCAATTTATCGTAAACATTTTGTAAGCGATTGATTTCTTTATCTTTACTAGCTACCAAATTTGACCAAGTAAAGGCTGAATCGCCCACTTTCCAACCAAAGCCAGCCGCCGCGGCAAAACTTTCCGAAAATTGTGAGGCATACACATATAATTTTTTAGGAACACAGCCGACATTAACGCAAGTGCCGCCAAAATAAAGGTCTTCGGCAATCGCTACTTTTGCGCCCAAGCCAGATGCCATGCGCGCTGCGCGCACTCCGCCAGAGCCTGCGCCTATTACAAATAAATCATAATCGTATTGAGTGGTTGATGTGTAGGTAGACAATTGTGCTCTCTTTAAATTTGCTTGCTAAAATCCTATAAAATCTAAACAAAAAAGGCGATGTGCATCACATCGCCCATTTTGCATACAATTCAATTATTTTTTCAAATAATTCAACATAGTGTCCGCATCTGAAACCTCAAATGGGTCGGCACCAAAGTTGTCGTCTTTGCCTGGCTCAACAAACATTTGTGTAACGATTCCATCTTCAACCAACATTGAATAGCGCCATGAGCGATCACCAAAGCCTAGGTTGTATTTTTGCACTAACATGCCCATACCACGTGTGAAATCGCCGTTACCATCAGGCAACATTTTTACGTTTTTAACGCCTAAGTTTTTGCCCCATTGGAACATCACAAAAGCATCGTTTACGCTCAAGCAGTAAATATCATCTACACCAGCAGCTTGAAATTCAGCAAATTTAGCTTCGTAACCTGGTAAGTGTGTGCTTGAGCAAGTTGGCGTGAAAGCGCCTGGAAGCGCCACAATCACTACTTTTTTACCTTTAAAAATGTCGGCAGTTGTTATGTCTTGCCAGCGGAATGGATTCTCTCCGCCAATGCTTTCATCGCGCACACGGGTTTTAAAAGTTACGTTTGGTACATTTACAATCATCATTTTTCCTTAAGTGACGTTTTTAAAAATAGATTTAATACTTAAATTCAATTTTTCGATGTTATAGCACGCATTGTTTAATAACGAAGACGGCATCATACACAAAAATCCAGCAATATTAAATTTAATTATACTTATTTTATTGATAAATTTAATTTATCATAAGGTGTATTTAAACTCATTAATTATTCTCTTTATATGGAGACAAAATAATGAAAATCAATCGACTAGTTATAACAAGCCTCGCTCAGAAAATGACATAGTGTTATTACCGGCCACTATAAAGTGATCCAACACTTTTACATCAACCAGAGCTAAAGCTTGTTTAAGCTGCTTAGTAATCAATTCATCCGCCTGGCTTTGCTTAGCCACACCGCTTGGATGATTATGCGCAAAAATGACAGCCGCCGCATTATGATGCATAGCACGCTTAACTACTTCACGCGGGTATACGCTGGTTTGCATCAAGGTGCCGCTAAACATTTCTTCAGTTGCTTGCAAACGGTTTTGTGCGTCTAAAAACAGCACTAAAAATACTTCGCGACCTAATCCGCCAAGTTTTAAACATAAATAATCATGCACTTGCTGCGGCGAATTAAATACATCCTGCTGATTTAATTGCTCACTCAGAGCACGCCTACTCATTTCGAATATAGCCTGTAACTGCACATATTTACTACTACCAATCCCATGCACTTGGCTTAAATCATGTTCACTTGCATTAAATATGGCATTTAAGCTGCCAAATTGGGTGAGTAAATCGCGTGCCAAATCCACAGCACTTTTACCCATCACGCCCACTCGCAAAAATATCGCCAGTAATTCAGCATCTGATAAAGCACCCGCCCCCTGATCTACTAGCTTTTCTCTTGGACGTTCCGCAGCAGGCCAATCTCTAATCGCCATAATATAGTTACCTTTTTAATTATTACTAACTGGTTTTAACCATCCTATCTCTTGCGCTGTTTTGTTGCCGATTGTTGTAAAACTTAAAATTTATGGAATCTATGCTTTAATTTCATTAATTGGAATGTGCCGAAATCACTATATTTTTATCCGCATATTTTGCATCTGCATATAGTTTTACAAATCCAATAATGCATTTATTCAGCGCCGTTGAATGACTTAAAATAGCGTAACTGTTAGGATTATCATGAGGCAAATACAATTTTATATCGGGCTTAACGTTAACTTTTTGGCTATTTTGCCAAGCGAAAAATCTAAATCTAAATCTAAATCTAAATCTAAATCTCCATCTCCATCTCCATCTCCAAATAATGGTATCAAGCATTATGCGATTGGTTGGCAGCACAGGTTGTATTTCTTTCAACTCATCACCTAATTGAATTTCTATAGGACGGCTTAAATTTAAACCAAATCGCACCGCTTCCAACGCAAAATATTCGGTTAAAGCTCAAAATCATCACACATTAATGTTTTAAGTAAGCGTTTACTTCTGATGCAGCCTAGAGATTATTGCTATCTCCATTAATTGGATAAACGGCTACGTAAAAATTATCTTTCCAATCTAAATCGGATATACCTAAAAATTTTTGTTGCACCACTGTGGCCAATAGGATGAGTAAAATAAAAAATTCTTATTTTTTCCAGACAGAATATCTGCTTATTTTTAGTATTTATTAGCATTAGTTTATCAGGATAATTTTAGTTAATCGCAATTGCGTAGCCTTTGATATAAAATCCTATAATGACTGGCAAAAAATTAGTATTAGGTATTACCGGCGGAATAGCCGCTTACAAATCAGCCGAGTTGGTGCGCCTGCTGATTAAGGCTGGGGCTGAAGTGCAAGTGGTGATGACCGAAGCCGCTTGCCAATTTATCACCCCTGCTACCATGCAGACATTATCTGGCAAGCCAGTCTTTGTAGGCATGTGGGATGCGTCTATACCAAATGGTATGCCACATATTGAATTAAGCCGCCAAGCCGATGCCATTTTAATTGCGCCTGCCAGTGCCGACTTTATTGCTAAATTAGTACATGGCCGTGCTGATGATTTGTTGTCTACGTTATGCTTGGCCAGAGATTGTACGCTTTTAGTAGCACCCGCCATGAATAAACAAATGTGGGAAAACCCCTCAACGCAACGCAATATAGCCCAATTACAAGCCGACAATATTTTGGTTTTAGGCCCAGACAGCGGTGAACAAGCCTGTGGTGAAGTTGGCTTGGGCCGCATGCTGGAAGTGGATGAGTTATTACTGCTAATCAACGCGCATTTCACGCCTAAATTATTGGCGGGCAAACGTGTGATGATTACCGCTGGCGCCACGGTTGAAATGATTGACCCTGTGCGCGGCATCACCAATTTAAGCTCAGGAAAAATGGGCTACGCATTAGCGCAAGCAGCGGCTGATATGGGCGCAATTGTTACTTTAGTCAGCGGCATAACAGCCATCAAATCGCCAGCAAACGTTCGCAATGTAGAAGCTAATAGTGCCGACTCAATGTACAGCGCGGTCATGCATGGCATTACCAATCAGGATATATTTATTGGTGTGGCGGCCGTTGCTGATTACACGCCTATTGAAAAACATGCTCAAAAAATCAAAAAATGTGAGTCTTCGCTCAAAATTAACTTAATCAAAACAAAAGACATTTTGGCAGATGTGGCAAGTTTGCCCAACCCACCATTTTGCGTGGGTTTTGCGGCAGAAAGTGAAAAGCTAATTGAATATGCAAGCCAAAAACGTATTGAAAAAAAATTACCGTTAATTGTCGCAAACGATGCCGCATATGCCATGGGAGCCGATGATAACCAAGTTATATTAATTGATAAAAATGGCACTTTTCCTATAACGCGTAGCCGTAAATCCGATATTGCGCAATCCATCTTGATGCATGTCACCACTTTGCTTTAATTAGACCGCAAATCTGCTTCAAAATAATGAAAATGTTGATGCTTACCATCGGAATTTCACTATGCATTCTTTTTAAAGTTTTTTAATGCCTAGTGATTTTAAACATTATTTAGTGTTTAATGACGCATTGATTAAAACTTACAAAAGCAACCAATATGTCTATTTCAGTCGATTTAAAGATTTTAGATGACCGCCTACATCACATGATGCCAAGTTATGCCACTGCAGGATCTGCAGGGCTTGATTTAAGGGCTTGTGTTGAGCACACACAAACCTTACAGCCTGGCGAAACCGTGATGATTCCAACGGGTATGGCAATACACATTGATAACGCTTATTACGCCGCACTCATTTTGCCACGTTCAGGCCTAGGCCATAAACATGGCATCGTTTTAGGTAATTTAGTCGGTCTAATTGATTCAGACTATCAAGGGCAGTTATTAATATCTTGCTGGAATCGCAGCAAAGAAGCCTTTATCTTGAACCCGATGGAACGTATCGCACAATTAGTGATTGTGCCTGTAGTGCAGGCCGAATTTCATATCGTTGATGAGTTCACACAAAGTGACAGGGGCGAAGGCGGATTTGGTAGCACTGGTAAGCATTAAGCCTATTCCGTCAAGATTCATCTAGGATTGTAAATTTATATGCAACAAAAGCAATTTATAGCTTGAAAATCGCCGAGATTTCATACTATAATTATGGTCTTTCTAAAAAAGCAAAGCATTTGGGGATAACCATGGCACGTGTATGTATGGTAACTGGCAAAAAGCCAATGGTGGGTAACAATGTTTCTCACGCACAAAACAAAACAAAACGTCGTTTTTTACCTAATTTACAAAATCGTAAATTTTGGGTTGAGAGCGAAAACCGCTGGGTAAGTATGCGTATTACTAACAACGCGTTACGCACTATCGACAAAAATGGTATTGATGCCGTACTTGCAGATATGCGTGCTGCTGGCCAGAAAATCTAAGGGCTATTATTAGCCAAAAGGACAAGACATGCGTGAGAAAATTAAATTAGAATCAAGTGCTGGTACAGGCCATTTCTATACCACCACAAAAAACAAACGTACCATGCCAGAAAAAATGGAAATCAAAAAATTTGATCCAGTTGTTCGCAAACACGTGATTTATAAAGAAACAAAGCTTAAATAATAGAACTGAAAAAAATTTTTATTCTAAAAAAAAGCCCGCACCGCGGGCTTTTTTTTAGAACTCACTATCTTACTCATCGTTTAATGTTTCAGTTTGCGTCTCTTCTGCATCTGCCTTTATTTCAATAGGATTTAGCACTCTAACCTCGCGTTGCGGAAAAGGAATAGAAATGCCTTTTTCTTTAAACGCTTTCCATAGTGCTAATAAAATTTCAGATTTTAATTCTAGCTGCCCGTTTTCTGTGTCTGAAATCCAAATAGACAAATTCATATCTACTCCACATTCAGAAAAAGCCTTAATGGTTGCAACAGGCTCAGGCGTTACCAGCACTCTCACATTCTCTTGCGCGATCTGTTTCAACAGTGCAAGCACCATCTCTAAATCGCTGTCATAACCCACTTGCACATCTAGTAGCACCCTACTGTTACGGTCTGTTAGGGAATGATTGATGACGGAATTGATAATCAGCATTTCATTGGGCACAATCACTTGCGTGCCATCTAATTTTTTCAATACCAAGTAACGCGTTCGCAAATCCGTAATCACGCCATAATGCTTATCCTCAATGGTCACGATATCGCCAATTTGCATAGATTTATCTAGCAATAGGATAAATCCACTCACATAATTACTGGCGATACGCTGCAAGCCGAAACCCAAACCTACACCCAATGCGCCGCCAAATACAGAGAGCAGCGTTAAATCAAGCCCTGCGGCTGATAGCCCTATCATAATCGCGATAAACAACAGTGCGATTCTAAAGACCTTACTTAACACCACGCGCATATTCATATTGATTTGCGCTGCATTCATTAGCTTATTCTCTACAATACGGCTTACCCACAGAGCAACAAATAAGGTAGCAAATATCGTCAACAAAGCCTGTAAAACAACATGCAAATTAAGATTTGTTTTACCGATGTCAAATTCAATATCTTTTAAGGTTTGTATCACCTCTGGCAACAATCCACTTAAATAAAACGCCAACATCACCCAAATGCTTGCCGATATGGTGTTTTCTAAAGTTTTAAGCAGGCCGCCTGGTGAAATAACATAACGAATTCCATACACAATCAGCCGAATAACCGCCATGGCAATTAACAATCGACTGGCCAAATGCAATAAGCTAGTATGTTGCCAGTGTGTAAGAATGGCCATGCCAATTAATAAAATAAGCAAGGTAGATACTGGAAAAAGTACGCGATTTATACTGCCAATTCCTAAACGCCAATTTTCTGGCGCGTTTCGCATTACATATCGACGTAGCGCGCCATTAATTAGCCAGGCAACACTGCATGATATTACGATAATTCCAAGCTGCCACAACACATCTGGAGTGGATAAATCTTGTATGTTTTCTTGCCAAATAAGTTGTATTTCTTGATTCATATCTGGTGAGGGTTAGTTTTAAATAATGGTTTTAGTAAAGTAGCAAAACGACTATTACTCTATATTAAAAATATCGTTGCAATGGCTAAGAAAATAAAAAATCCACCACTATCTGTTACGGCAGTAATCAAAACACTGGAACCAACCGCAGGGTCACGACCAAATTTATTCATCACCAGCGGAATCATCACTCCCATAATGGCCGCCAATAGTAAATTCAACGTCATAGCAGCCATCATCACCAACCCTAGCTGGTAATTATTATAAAGCGAAAAGGCTATTAGGGCTAAAACTCCGCCCCAAATCAATCCATTCAACAAGGCTACGCCTAACTCTTTGGTAACTAATGATTTCATATTGTGTGTTGATATTTGCCCCAACGCCAAGCCACGCACTATCATGGTTGTAGTCTGATTGCCAGAGTTACCGCCAATTCCTGCTACAATCGGCATTAAGGCAGCCAACGCTACGATTTTTTCAATAGAGCCTTCAAATAAACCAATGACACGAGATGCAATAAGCGCTGTGATTAAGTTAATTGCCAACCAAGCCCAACGGTTTTGCACCGATTTCCAAACAGATGCAAAAAAGTCCTCTTCTTCGCGCAAACCAGCCATGGATAATTTATCGCTATCCGCTTCATCACGAATAAAATCCATAACAGCATCAATGGTTATTCTGCCAATTAACTTTTTGTTAGCATCCACTACTGGCGCCGTTACCAAGTCATAACGCTCAAATGCTTTTGCAGCATCGTCAGCAATATCTTCAGGATAAAACACCACGGCGTCTTCTGCCATCACATCGGCTACACTCACATCTAAATCATTCACAACCATACGCTTTAGCGGTAGAACTCCAAGCAAAATGTCATGCCTATCCACTACAAATAACTTATCGGTGTGATCTGGCAAGCTACCTAGCCTACGTAGGTAGCGCAATGCTACTTCTAATGTAATATTTTCACGAATGGTGACAATATCAAAATCCATCAGCGCGCCCACCGCATCATCTTGATAGGATAATGCGGATTGCAAACGTTCGCGATTTTGCGAATCAAGACTATCCATCAAGTCTTGCAAAACGTCTTTTGGTAAGTCTGGCGCTAAGTCTGCTAACTCATCGGTGTCCAACTGTTCTGCAGCAGCCAGCAACTCTTCAGAATCCATATCAGCAATAAGGGTTTGCCTAACAGAGTCAGAAACCTCCAGCAAAATTTCACCGTCACGCTCCGCTTTAACCAACTCCCATACTTTAAGCCGCTCTTCTAAGGGTAGCGCCTCTAAGATATAGGCAACATCAGCAGGATGTAATAGGTCGAGCTTCTTTTGCAGCTCATTTAGATTTTGCTTATGTACTAGTAACTCAACCAGATCATGCTTTGGCATGTTTTGCTTATGCACTAAATTTTCAATTAATCGATGTTTTTCGAGTATTGCAATTACTTGCTGCAGGCTTTCACCTAAGCTTTCTTTTTGACTATCTTTTAATTCCTGCCTATTTGTCATACAAAACCTTAAAGCTGTTTACGACATATTCGATATTATGATTTATTCTATATGTATATGCTGTTTTAGTGATGAAATTAACTTAATCTTAAAGTTAATATTTAGCCAATTTCAAACCATTTTTTAAATTAATGACAATAAGCAAAACACTTACTCTATACAGTACCTCACACTGTCATCTATGTGATGATGCGGTTGCCATATTAAAAAAATTGGCAATAAACCCTTACACCATAGTCGAAATTTCCGAAAGCGAGCCCTTACTATTATGTTATGGCACAAAAATTCCAGTTTTGCGTCGTGAAGATAACGGTTCAGAATTAAATTGGCCATTCAATGCACAAGATATTGTGCTGTTTTTAGATAATTAGATAACAAAAAAGCCAGCTTTATGCTGGCTTTTTTGTTATTGCATCAACTTATTCAGCAGATACAGCTTCTAAAGTTGGATCCGGACGATCTACTAATTCCACTAAAGCCATAGGCGCATTGTCACCATTACGGAAACCACATTTAAGAATACGTAAGTAGCCGCCATTACGCGCTAAATAACGTGGACCTAACTCGCCAAAAAGTTTACCAACAATATCGCGATCACGTAGACGGCTAAAAGCTAAACGGCGGTTTGATAAGGTTGCATCTTTACCTAATGTAATCAATGGCTCCGCAAATTTACGTAACTCTTTTGCTTTAGGTAAAGTCGTCCTAATGATTTCATGACGTAACAAAGATACAGACATATTGCGAAACATAGCAGCACGATGGCTGCTAGTACGATTTAATTTACGATTGCTATTACCGTGACGCATAGTAATTCCTTAAGTTTCTTTAAATATTAAGCGTAAGCTTAATTACACTTTTTCTAATCCAACCGGTGGCCAGTTTTCCAATTTCATACCTAATGTTAAGCCTTTAGTTGCCAATACATCTTTAATTTCATTTAAAGATTTGCGGCCTAAGTTAGGTGCTTTTAATAGCTCGTTTTCGCTACGTTGAATCAAATCACCAATGTAGAAAATATTTTCCGCTTTTAAGCAATTTGCTGAACGTACTGTTAACTCTAAATCATCCACTGGACGCAATAAAATTGGATCAACTTGTGGAGCAGACTTAACTTCAACTTCGTTAGGAGAGCCCTCTAAGTTGGCAAATACTGATAATTGACCAATTAAGATACGTGCCGCATCGCGAATCGCTTGCTCTGGTTCGATCACACCGTTGGTTTCAACATCCATAACTAGTTTATCTAAATCAGTACGTTGCTCAACACGCGCACTTTCAACCTGGTAGCTTACTTTGTTAATTGGGCTGAAAGAAGCATCAACCATGATGAAACCAAGCACGCGGTCTTCCTCATCGTTTTTTTGACGCGTAGGAACGGGTTGATAACCACGACCCATTTCCACTTTAACTTCCAAATTAAGCTTACCACCTTTTGTTAGGTGAGCAATAACGTGATTTGGATTAACAATTTCAGCATCATGGCCAGTGTCAAAATCGCCAGCTGTCACAACGCCTTCAGTTGATTTGATTAACGTTAAAATAGTCTCCGTTTTGTTGTTTAACTTTAAAGCAACACCTTTAAGGTTAAGCAAGATGTCCACTACATCTTCTTGCACACCATCAATGGTTGAGTACTCGTGAACTACACCATTAATTTTTACTTCTGTAATAGCGAAGCCAGGGATAGATGATAATAAAACACGACGTAGCGCATTACCTAATGTATAACCAAAACCACGCTCCATTGGCTCAAGTGTAACGCGAGCGCGTAATGGTGTAATGACTTCTACATCAACAACACGCGGCTTTAAATATTCAGTTGGGTTGTTTTGCATAAAATTCCTTGACGTTATTGGGTGAGTAATTTTTTTTAGCTAAGTAATTTAATTAAAAGCTAATTACTTAGAATACAACTCAACGACCAATGATTCGTTAATGGTTGAAGGCAAATCATCACGCTGTGGTTTAGATTTAAATGTACCTGTGAATGCTTTAACATCAACTTCTAACCAAGATGGGAAACCGCGTTGTTCAGCCGCTTCTAGCGCACCTTTAATACGTAGTTGAGCTTTTGATGCCTCTGCAACAGAAACAACATCACCCGCTTTGACTTGGTATGATGGGATATTCACACGTTTACCATTTACTTTAATACTGTTGTGACGTACGATTTGACGGGCTTCAGTACGTGAACCACCCAAACCCATACGGAATGCAACGTTATCTAAACGGCACTCTAAAAGTTGTAGTAAATTCTCACCAGTAATACCTTTTTGACGATCAGCTTCAGCGTAGTAACTACGGAATTGACCTTCTAAAACGCCATAGATACGACGTACTTTTTGTTTTTCACGTAATTGCACACCATAATCAGACAAACGTGAGTTACGACGTTGACCATGTTGTCCTGGTGGGAAATTGCGTTTTTCAATTGCGCATTTATCAGTAAAGCATTTTTCAGCTTTTAAAAATAATTTCTCACCCTCACGGCGGCACTGACGGCATTTAGGATCTAAGTTTCTAGCCAATGTAATTCTCCAGTAATCTTTTTGCGCTTAAATGCGACGTTTTTTAGGTGGACGGCAACCGTTATGCGGTACAGGCGTCACGTCAGTAATGCTGGTAATTTTAAAGCCAGCAGCATTAAGTGCACGTACTGCAGATTCACGGCCTGGGCCTGGACCTTTAATGCGCACTTCTAAATTTTTAACTCCTGACTCTTGTGCTGATTTACCAGCAACCTCAGCCGCTACTTGTGCAGCAAATGGCGTACTCTTACGTGAGCCTTTAAAGCCTTGACCGCCAGACGTTGCCCATGAAAGCGCATTACCTTGACGATCAGTAATTGTAATAATAGTGTTGTTAAATGAAGCGTGCACGTGAGCAATGCCCTCAGCAATATTCTTTTTAACTTTTTTTCTTACGCGTACATTAGCTTTTGCCATGTTGTACTGTCCTTACCTATAAGTCTTACTTGAAACAAATCTTAATAAAATTAAACCGCTAATTACTTAGCTTGTTTAATTGCTTTAACTGGGCCCTTACGCGTACGCGCATTGGTTTTGGTACGTTGACCGCGAACTGGCAGTCCACGACGATGACGCACACCACGGTAGCAACCTAAGTCCATCAAACGCTTGATGTTCATTGATACTTCACGACGTAAATCACCTTCAACCTTTACTTTGGCAACTTCGTCACGCAGCTTCTCGACATCAGCATCGTTAAGATCTTTAATTTTAGTATTAACTAAAACACCTGCTGCAGCACAAATCTTTTGCGCTGTGTTTCTACCAATACCAAAAATCGCTGTTAATGCGATTTCTGCATGTTTGTTATTCGGGATATTAACCCCAGCAATACGAGCCATACTTTAACTCCAAAAACAAATCGCAACTTGAAGCGACCAAAATAAAAAAGCCTTAAATTTTAACAGCTTGTACAGTTTTTTTCAATGCATAAAAAGACAAACCAATGTAAACCATCTATTCTAATTTAACCTTGACGTTGTTTGTGACGTGGATCTGTACAAATAATACGTACCACACCACGGCGACGAACAACTTTACAATTACGGCACAATGCTTTAACTGATGCACGAACTCTCATAATTAACCTCTACACTACAAAATATATAATTTTAAAACTACTTAACACGGAATGTAATCCGAGCTCTTGTTAAATCATAAGGTGTCATTTCAACTGTCACCTTATCCCCAGGTAAGATCCGGATGTAATGCATTCTCATCTTGCCAGAAATATAACCTAGTACTGTATGCCCATTCTCTAATTTCACTTTAAAAGTCGCATTAGGCAGATTTTCTAAAATCTCACCTTGCAGTTCAATGCGGTCTTCCTTTGCCATACCTTAAAGTTATCGCGACCCTGCGCTACCTTTAAAATTAGCTTTTTTGAGCAATCCCTCATATTGATGGGACATAAGATGAGATTGCACTTGTGTCATAAAATCCATTGTTACAACTACTATAATCAGTAAAGATGTACCGCCAAAGTAGAAAGGGGTATTAAACTTTAAGATTAAAAATTCAGGCAATAAACACACCAAGGTGATGTAAAAAGCACCTATCAGTGTTAAACGACCCATAATCTTATCGATGTATTTTGCCGTTTGCTCACCAGGACGAATACCAGGCACAAATGCACCACTTTTCTTTAAATTGTCAGCTGTTTCTTTTGGGTTAAATACTAAGGCCGTGTAGAAAAAACAGAAAAACATAATTGCTGCTGCAAAAAACAAAATGTAAATCGGCTGACCTGGTGACAACACATTACTAATATCCTTTAACCAGTACAAACTCTCACTACTACCAAACCAGCCAGCCAATGTAGCTGGAAACAAAATAATACTTGATGCAAAAATCGGTGGAATAACGCCTGCCATATTTAACTTCAAAGGCAAATGTGTAGTCTGACCGCCGTAAACCTTATTACCCACCTGACGCTTAGCATAATTAACAGTGATTTTACGTTGACCACGCTCTACAAAAACCACTAAGGCAGTTACTAACAAAATAGCGATGAATAAGAACATTACTAACGGTATTGAAAAAGCACCCGTTCTGGCTAAATCTAACGTTCCACCAACAGCATTTGGCAAGCCAGCAACAATCCCCGCAAAAATGATAATAGAAATTCCATTACCAATGCCGCGCTCTGTGATTTGCTCGCCTAACCACATTAAAAACATAGTGCCACTTACCAATGTTACAACCGCAATCAATCTGAAAGCCATCCCTGGATCCATCACCAAACCAGCCTGACCTTCTAAAGCAATGGCAATACCTAGTGCTTGAAAAGTCGCTAAAACAACCGTGCCGTATCGTGTATATTTAGTAATAGTTCGACGACCGGCCTCACCCTCTTTCTTAAGCTGCTCCATTTTTGGTGAAACCACAGAAAGTAATTGCATAATAATAGATGCAGAGATATAAGGCATAATACCTAATGCAAACACAGTAAAGCGTGAAAGTGCACCGCCTGAAAACATGTTAAACATGCCCAGGATGCCGCCACTTTGCGAATCAAAGAGTTGTTTTAAAACCGTAGGATCAATGCCAGGAACTGGAATGTGCGCGCCTAAGCGGTATACAACCAATGCACCTAAAACAAACCATAAGCGACTTTTTAGCTCGCTCATTTTACCCACCGCACCTAAAAGACTGTCTTGAGCCAATACTATTCTCTAATCTTATTAGTTATTCAGCGTCAACAACTTTACCGCCAGCTGCTTCGACTGCAGCGCGAGCGCCCTTAGTCAACAGCAAACCTGTTAGATTCAGTTTTTTAGTAATCTCGCCAGACAAAAAAACTTTTGCAGCCAATACATTGCCTGAAACGACGTTTGCTTGTTTCAAAACTAGCAAATCAATCGTATCAACTGGTAAGTTGTTTATTTCTGAAGTGCGCACATGTGCCGTGTCTGCTTTAGTCATTGATTTAAAACCACGTTTTGGTAAGCGACGTTGCAATGGCATTTGACCGCCTTCGAAACCTACTTTATGAAAACCACCAGTACGTGATTTTTGACCTTTATGACCACGGCCAGCTGTTTTACCTAAGCCAGAACCAATACCACGACCAACACGACGAGCATTTTTCTTAGCACCTTCTGCAGGTTTAATTGTATTTAATTGCATTATCCCTCTACCTTTAACAGATAACCAACTGTGTTTATCATGCCACGTATTGCTGGAGTATCTTGCAATACTACTGTGTGGTTCATACGGCGTAAGCCTAATCCTTTAACAGTCGCTTTATGAGATTCAATACGACCGATTACGCTTTTTACCAACGTTACTTTGATTGGTGTTGCGACTGCTTTAACTTTAGCCATCATTAGCCTCTGATTTCTTCTACTGATTTACCGCGCTTAGCAGCAATTTCAGATGGTGTGTTCATTGATTCAAGACCATTCAATGTAGCGCGTACCAAATTGTAAGGATTTGTTGAGCCGATACATTTAGCAACCACGTTTGTGATACCCATTACCTCAAAGATTGCGCGCATTGCACCACCAGCAATAATGCCGGTACCTTCAGAAGCCGGTTGAATAAACACTTTAGCAGCACCGTGTACACCAGTTACTGCATGATGCAATGTCCCGTTGTTTAGGTTAACTTTAAGCATGCCGCGACGAGCTTCATCCATGGCTTTTTGTACAGCAACCGGCACTTCACGCGCTTTACCCTTACCCATTCCAACCGCACCATCGCCATCACCGACAACAGTCAATGCTGCGAAACTCATAATACGACCACCTTTAACCGTTTTACTTACACGGTTTACAGTAATCATTTTTTCACGCAAACCATCAGTTTGCTGTTGTTGTTCGATTTCTCTAGCCATAATCTATCTCGCTTCTTAGAAGGACAGGCCGTTTTCACGCGCAGCATCTGCTAACGCCTTGATACGGCCATGGTATTTGTAACCTGAACGATCAAAAGCCACTGTAGTAATACCCGCTTTTTTCGCTTTTTCAGCAATTAATTTACCAATAGCGGCAGCTGCTTCTACGTTGCCGCCATTCTTAATAATTTTACGTACATCAGCTTCAACAGTTGAAGCACTTGCTAATACCTTATCGCCAGTTTCGGCAATAATTTGCGCATAAATGTGCGTATTAGTACGATGCACGCTTAAACGTGTCACTTTTAGCTCAGCGATTTTGGCACGGGTTTTACGTGCACGGCGTAAGCGATTATCTACGTTGTTCATAGTTTGACCTTATCTACTTATTTCTTTTTGGTTTCTTTAATTGCGACTACTTCATCTGCATAACGAACGCCCTTGCCCTTATAAGGCTCTGGTGCTCGGTAAGAACGAATTTGCGCAGCTACTTGACCAATCACTTGCTTATCATAACCAGTCAAAATAACTTCTGTTGGTGTCGGTGTTGTAACCGTAACGCCAACTGGCATTTTGTGATTAATAGGGTGTGAATAACCAAGCTCTAAATTTAACATTGCACCTTGTGCATTAGCTTTATAACCCACACCTACCAAAGTAAGCTTGCGAGTAAAACCTACAGAAACGCCATGAACCATATTAGCAACTAGTGCACGTAAGGTTCCTGACATTGCGCTTGAGTGTTTCGTATCATTGGTAGCGGTAAAAGTAATAGTCTCACCCTCACGCTTAAGTGCAACTGCACTTGTTAGCTGATGCGATAATTTACCTAAAGGGCCGCTTACTGCAATACTATTAGAACTCAAAACAACTTCAACTTTTTCTGGAATAGCGACTGGATTTTTAGCAACACGTGACATTTGCTTCTCCCTAAGCCACTACGCACAAGACTTCGCCACCGATACCGGCAGCTTGTGCTTTACGATCTGTCATTACACCCTTGGACGTAGACATAATTGTCACACCAAGCCCATTCATTACTTTTGGAATATTGTCTGAACCTTTGTAAATGCGAAGACCAGGCTTACTTACACGATCAATCTTCTCAATTACTGGACGGCCGGCATAATATTTTAAGCTGATATTTAATAATGGTTTACCATCATTAGCTGCAACAGCAAAATCATCTATATAACCTTCATCTTTTAATACTGCAGCAATAGAAGCTTTAAGTTTAGAAGCAGGCATAGAGACTGATAACTTGTTAACACTTTGTGCGTTACGAATACGCGTTAGCATATCGGCAATCGGATCACTCATACTCATAATTTATTCCTCCGTTACCAGCTAGCCTTGGTGACGCCTGGCACTTGGCCACTCATCATCAAATCACGCAATTTGCTGCGACCGATACCAAATTTACTGAAAACACCACGTGGGCGACCTGTTAACGCACAGCGATTACGTAAACGCACTGGGCTTGAGTTGCGCGGCAAAGCTTGCAACTTCAAACGTGCTTCACGACGATCTTCTAATGTTGCACTTTGATTGTTAATCGTTGCGTTTAATGCATCACGCTTACCTGCGTATTTAGCAACTGTTGCGCGACGTTTAGATTCGCGCTCTGTCATACATGTTTTTGCCATGTCTTAACCTCTAAAAGGAAAACTAAACGCAGCAAGCAAAGCTTTTGCTTCTTCGTCTGTTTTTGCCGTTGTAGTAATCGTAATGTTCATGCCGCGAATCGCGTCAATTTTGTCATACTCAATTTCTGGGAATATGATTTGCTCTTTAACACCCATGTTGTAATTACCACGGCCGTCAAATGATTTCGCAGGAATACCGCGGAAGTCACGAATACGTGGAATAGCAACAGTGATGAGGCGATCCAAAAATTCGTACATCCGTTCCCGACGTAAAGTAACTTTGCAGCCGACAGGATAATCATCGCGGATTTTAAATGCCGCAACAGATTTTTTTGCTTTGGTCACAACTACTTTTTGACCAGCAATTTTTTCCATATCACCAACCGCATGTTCCATTACTTTTTTATCAGCAACCGCTTCACCTACACCCATGTTTAAAGTGATTTTCTCAATACGTGGTACTTGCATTACTGAAGTGTAACCAAATTGCTCAGTCATTTTTTTAACAACAGAGTCTTTATAAAATTGTTTTAAGCGCGCCATGATTTATCCTATGCGTCTACTGCTTCGCCGTTAGATTTGAATACGCGCACTTTATTGCCGTCTTTCAAAACTTTATAACCTACACGGTCAGCTTTTTGAGTTGCATTGTTAAACAAAGCAACGTTAGAAATATCAATCGGCATTTCTTTAGCGATAATGCCGCCAGTAACACCTTTTGCTGGATTTGGTTTAGCGTGCTTTTTTGCAACGTTAAGACCTTCAACCACTACATGACCAGATTTAAGCACGTTTAATACAACTCCGCGCTTACCTTTATCTTTACCTGTATTTAGAACGACTTGGTCGCCTTTATGAATTTTGCTCATATATTGTCCCTATCCCTTAAAGCACTTCAGGTGCAAGAGAAACAATTTTCATGAATTTCTCAGTACGCAACTCGCGCGTTACTGGGCCGAAAATACGCGTACCAATTGGTTCTAATTTATTATTTAGAAGAACAGCGGCATTGGCATCAAACTTTACTAAAGAACCGTCTGGGCGACGAACACCTTTAGCAGTACGCACTACAACAGCACTGTAAACTTCGCCTTTTTTTACGCGACCACGTGGAGCAGCATCTTTAATGCTTACTTTGATAATGTCACCTATACCAGCGTAACGACGCTTTGAGCCACCCAACACTTTAATACACTGAACAGAGCGTGCACCAGTGTTATCGGCAACTTCTAGCCTTGATTGCATTTGAATCATGAGAATAATCTCCAACTTAATCCGTTAAACCAACACCAGCCGCATGAATTTAATCAAAACGGCCAGTAGACCACGGTCAGTATTGGGGTACTAGCTTTTATGAGCCTTAGAAACTACTAACTAAGATTCACGAGTACCGAAAAGTCCAATATTATAACTTAAAAACTAAATGTGGTGCAAGACATAACTGCTTTACACCACATAATATCACCTAGGCTTTTGAACCAACCTTGCTAACAACCCATGTCTTTGTTTTTGACAAAGGACGTGATTCTGTAATAGTTACCAAATCGCCTTCTTTACATGCATTAGTTTCGTCATGCGCGTGAAATTTATTCGATTTTACAACCACTTTACCGATTAATGGATGTTTCACTTTACGCTCAACTAAAACGGTTACCGTTTTATCCATTTTGTCTGAAACAACACGGCCGCTTAAACTACGTACTACTTTAGTAGATTCTGTCATGATTATGCCTGTTTCGCTTTCTCAGCTAAAACAAGCTTCACACGCGCTACATCTTTGCGTACTTTACCTAGCTGATCTACTTTGGTTAATTGTTGTGTTGCAACTTGCATACGCAATGAAAATTGCGCGCGGCGCAATTCGATCAACTCTGCGTTTAAGTCATCAACACTTTTTGCTCTTAAATCTATAGCTTTCATTTTAGCTCGCCTTTTCTTAACTACCGATTTGACGTGTCATGAAAGTGGTCTCAATTGGCAACTTAGCAGCAGCCAAACGGAACGCTTCACGTGCAAGCTCTTCGCTCACGCCGTCCATCTCGTATAACATTTTACCTGGCTGGATTTGAGCTACGTAGTACTCGGTACTACCCTTACCGTTACCCATTCGCACTTCAGCTGGTTTTTTTGAAATTGGTTGATCTGGGAAAATACGGATCCAAACACGACCACCACGCTTAATGTGACGAGTCATAACACGTCGCGCAGCTTCAATTTGGCGAGCCGTTAAACGACCACGACCAATGGCTTTTAAACCAAAATCACCAAAACTCACTTTATTACCCGTTGTTGCAATGCCTCTATTACGGCCTTTTTGCATCTTACGGTATTTTTGTCTAGACGGTTGCAGCATCTTTAGCCCTCGGCTTTCTTACTTTTTTCTCTGGTTCAGCAGTTGGTACGGCAGCTGATGCAGTTGCGCCAATTGGTGTTGGCACGTTATCAGCAAAAATCTCGCCTTTAAACACCCAAACTTTAATACCGATAATACCGTATGTTGTTGAAGCTTCAGCTACACCATAATCGATATCAGCACGCAATGTATGTAGTGGCACACGGCCTTCACGATACCATTCAGTACGCGCAATTTCGATACCATTCAAACGACCAGAACTCATGATTTTGATACCCTGGGCACCTAAACGCATGGCATTTTGCATAGCACGCTTCATGGCACGGCGGAACATCACACGTTTTTCAAGTTGTTGAGCGATTGACTGTGCAATCAATGTGGCATCAATTTCAGGCTTACGAACCTCTTCAATGTTTAAATGAACAGGAACACCCATTAAACCTTGTAAAGAAGCGCGTAAAGATTCAATATCTTCACCTTTTTTACCAATCACTACACCTGGACGGGCACTGTGAATGGTAATTTTCGCATTTTTTGCAGGGCGCTCAATTATGATTTTACTAACTGCTGCACTTGCTAATTTTTTATTTAAAAACTCGCGCACTTTAATGTCGCTCTGCAACATTTCAGGAAAGTTTTTGCTATTGGCATACCAACGTGAGGACCAGTTTTTTTGGACACTCAGACGGAAACCAATTGGATGAATTTTTTGACCCATGATTATCCTTTAGTTACCGACAGTCACATGAATGTGACAGGTTGGTTTTGTAATACGACCCGCGCGACCTTTTGCACGTGGACGAATACGTTTAAGCACAATGCCTTTATCAACGTAAATTGAAGTTACCTTCAACTCGTCAATGTCAGCGCCATTATTATGTTCGGCATTAGCGATAGCAGATTCCACTACTTTTTTAATCACTTCAGCACCTTTTTTAGGTGTGAACTGTAAAATATTTAAAGCGTGATCTACTTTTTTGCCACGAACAAGGTCAGCCACCAAACGCGCTTTTTGCGGAGAAAGGTGAACGCCTTTTAATATTGCGGTTACTTGCATCATAGGCCTCTATTTCTTCGCTTTTCTATCAGCTGCATGGCCCTTGAATGTACGCGTTAACGCAAATTCGCCGAGCTTATGACCAACCATGTTTTCAGAAATTAACACTGGAATGTGTTGCTTGCCATTGTGAATCGCAATGGTTAAACCAATAAAATCTGGCAATATAGTAGAACGACGTGACCAAGTTTTAATTGGTTTACGATCGCGTGAAGCAGCTGCAACTTCTACTTTTTTTGCCAAATGACCATCAATAAATGGACCTTTTTTAATTGAACGTGCCATATGATTACCTTACGCCTCTCGGACGACGACTGATACGCATGTTATCAGTACGCTTATTACTACGCGTACGATAACCCTTCGTTTTAACACCCCATGGGCTCACTGGATTCATGCCAGCTGCAGTTTTACCTTCACCACCACCGTGTGGGTGATCAACCGGGTTCATTACCACACCGCGAACGGTTGGACGAACACCACGCCAGCGCATTGCTCCAGCTTTACCGATTGAACGTAATGAATGCTCTTCGTTGCCCACTTCACCTAAAGTTGCTTTGCAATCCACATGAACGCGGCGAACTTCACCAGAACGTAAACGTAATGAAGCGTAAGCACCTTCACGTGCTAGCAACTGTACTGAAGTACCAGCTGAACGTGCAATTTGCGCGCCTTTTCCTGGTTGCAACTCGATACAATGAATTGTGCTACCAACTGGGATATTACGTAATGGCAATGCATTTCCCACCTTTATTGGCGCTTCTGCACCGCTAATCAATTGTGTACCAGCAGCAATGCCGCGAGGAGCAATGATGTAACGACGTTCACCATCGGCGTAGCAAAGCAAGGCAATATGTGCTGTACGATTTGGATCGTACTCAATATGCTCAACTTTCGCAGGAATACCGTCTTTGTTTCGACGGAAATCAATCATACGATAGTGCTGCTTATGACCACCACCTTGGTGACGGGTTGTAATATGACCGTTATTATTACGACCAGCGTGTTTGCTTTGACTTTCCAACAGCGGTGCGTGTGGTTTACCTTTATAAAGATCTGGTGTTACGACCTTTACAACGCCACGACGACCGGGGGAAGTTGGTTTGACTTTAATTAATGCCATGTCTTCTCTCCTTATTCGCCCGCTGCGAAGTTAATTTCTTGGCCTGGTTTTAAGCTAACATACGCTTTTTTCCAGTCGTTACGCTTGCCCATACGTTTGCCAGCGCGTTTAATTTTGCCACCCACATTAATCGTAGCGACTTTTTCAACTTCAACTTTAAAAACCAATTCAACTGCTGCTTTGATTTCAAATTTAGTTGCGTCAGTACGTACTTTAAAAGCAATTTGCTGATATTTATCGGCAATATACGTTGCTTTTTCTGTAATTTGTGGCGCTAAAATCACTTGTAATAAGCGATCTTGAGATTTTGTTATTGCGGTCATCATGCTAGCAACTCCTCAAGTTTTTTAACTGCACCTGCGGTTGCCAATACTTTAGGGAAACGCACCAAGCTAACTGGGTCAGCAAATTGCGCTTCAATCACCATAACATTGGTTAAGTTACGTGATGACAAATACAAGTTCTCATCAAAACCATCTGTTAACAATAAAACGCCATCGGCATAGCCCAAGCCTTTAATTTTCTCAACAAATTGTTTTGTTTTAGGTGTGTCTATTTTGAATTCTTCGACTACAGTAATGCGCTCTTGACGTACTAGTTCAGATAAAATAGTTTGCATACCAGCACGGTAGGCTTTACGGTTAACTTTGTGGCTGAAATTTTCGTTTGGTGAGTTAGGAAATGCACGCCCACCTCCACGCCAGATAGGGCTTGAGCTCATACCTGCACGAGCATTACCAGTACCTTTTTGAGCATATGGCTTATGTGTCGTATGCGCAACGTTATCACGACCTTTTTGTGCACGTGTTGCAGTACGAGCGTTTGCCATGTAAGCAACCACTACTTGATGCACTAAAGCTTCGTTAAAGTCGCGACCAAAAGTCACTTCAGAAACATCAACGCCTTTTTTAGCAGCTTTACCGTTTTTATCGATTAATTTTAGTTCCATTATTTTGCTCCCTTAGATTTATGGAGCTTAACTTTAATGGCTGGACGCACAACAACTTCACCACCTTTAGACCCAGGAATCGCACCTTTAATCAATAACAAGTTACGCTCAGCATCAACACGCACTATTTCTAGATTCTGTGTAGTTACTGTTACATCACCTAAATGACCAGGCATGCGCTTACCAGGGAAAACTCGACCCGGATCTTGCGCCATACCGATTGAACCAGGAACATTATGTGACTTGGAGTTACCGTGTGATGCGCGGTTTGACTTAAAGTGATGGCGTTTAATAGCGCCAGCAAAGCCTTTACCAATCGAAGTACCTGTTACGTCAACCATCTGACCTGCAGAGAAAATTTCTACTGTGATGCTGACACCAACTTGGTAGCCGCTTAAAATCTCAGCAGAAACATTGAATTCTTTAATACCTGAACCCGCAGCAACGCCTGCCTTAGCATAATGCCCAGTCAATGCTTTGTTGATGCGGCTAGCACGACGCTCGCCATGAGCAACTTGAAGGCTATTATAGCCATCGCCCGCGATTGTCTTGATCTGTGTCACACGGTTAGGAACAACTTCCAACACGGTTACTGGGATGCTTGCGCCATCATCAGTAAACACGCGGGTCATGCCAACCTTGCGACCAATAAGCCCTAAGCTCATGATCGTATCCTTATTTTTAGTTAAAGAAGTCGATTACAATTGACCGACTTCTGTGAAAGAGCGCGGATTATACCGAACTCACAGTTTTTTTACAACAGGGAATTACAACTTAATTTCTACATCAACACCAGCTGGTAAATCTAACTTCATCAAAGCATCAACTGTTTTATCTGTTGGATCAACAATATCCATCAAACGTTGATGAGTACGAATCTCGAACTGATCGCGCGATGTTTTGTTTACGTGTGGTGAACGAAGAATATCAAAACGTTCAATACGTGTTGGCAACGGCACTGGACCCTTTACCACTGCTCCTGTACGTTTAGCTGTTTCAACGATTTCTTGAGCCGATTGATCAATCAATCGATAATCAAATGCTTTCAAGCGAATACGAATTTTTTGAGCTGCCATTTTATTTTCCTTTAAAGAGCGAAACGGCAGACTTTTCAATAGCCTGCCGCTTAATTTCAATTACTTACTATTCAATAATCTTTGCTACCACACCTGCACCAACAGTACGGCCACCCTCACGAATCGCGAAGCGTAAGCCATCTTCCATCGCAATTGGAGCGATTAGCGCAACAGTGATAGACACGTTGTCACCTGGCATCACCATTTCAGTACCTGCTGGTAATTCAAC
>CAMCVF010000003.1 GCA_945881735.1 Methylotenera oryzisoli | reverse complement strand
AACCCGTTAGATACAAAGTTATCTGTGTCAAATGTGATAAATCCGTTTGCAATTGCAGTGTTTGAAAATTGAGCACCACTAAAAGTAAAGTTAAAAGTTTCAACTGCCGCTTGCGCCATGGTGGAGTTGAGTAAAAATGTAGCTGAAATGGCTAAAAGTAGTTTGCTCATTGTAATCGCCCTTAATATTTAAAATTTGATGGTATTTGAAAGTTGATATGTAACAGGTAGCAACTATAAGGGTGTGGCATTAAACGCCTATTACAACTTACTCAGTTTTCCTGACGCTTAATTTATGCTTTAAGCGATTGATTTATAATAACTTTTAAGTAACTATTTTTTGTTATGGTTAATTTACTCAGTAAATATCCTATAAAAAATGACAAATCTGTAATAATTTCCATCAAAATAGACGCAAGCGACAAGTGTCAAACACAAGCAAAAAACCAAGGCTAAGCAATGGATTATTTTAAAGAGTTAAATATTCGCATCCCAGAACAATTGCGGGCAAAAAAGACACTAGAAGATATTGAAGAGGCGTTTTCAGTCTTCGCTCAATTAGAGCAAGTTGAAGATGTTAATAGCGAAAATCTTTCAGCCAAATCAGGTTATGCGCAAAGCACTTTGTTTCATCATTTCAAAAAATTTGATGACATCTTCAGCTATATGTTTATAGTGAGAAGAAGAAAAGCTGTATTAAGCATGAGTGAGCTGATGAGTAAACATCCAGCGGATGCGCCATTGCCTGTTTTGGTAGCCGGCATGGTTAAGATGGCAATTGAACAATATAATCGACCACCTCGTAAAGCCTTATTGTTTGTCGTCTCAAAGTTTTTTAAAAATACGAAAAACCCACAACTCATCAATTTAGAGGGGGACCATTTTATCCCTGTTTGGATGGCGGTCGCCAGTCGTGACCAGACTGATACCTTTGTAAAATTTACGGAGAGTGAGTTGCGCTTGCGTATTAGGGCATTTCAGGCAGTTGTCCGCAGTCCGTTTTTTGAAGATAGCGCAATGGCCGGAACTTCAGAACACACTGAGATTGCTTGTAGCTTGGTGATGAATATATTTAGTGCGCCTTTGGCAATGAGTTAAGTGTTTGAGATTGTTCGGTCTATTTAAATTTCATTCTTGAGCTGTGTTTGTGTGTGTCATCATCAGTTGTTTAACACCGATAAATCCCCAACTTAAATTTCACATCTCAAAAAGCAAAAAAGGAGCCGAAGCTCCTTTCTGTTCAAACTAATTTAAGATTAATTAAACTTGAGTATTTCTACGACGGCGAGCCATAAAGCCCATCACGACAAGACCTGTTAAAAGCATCGCTGAGGAGTCTGGTTCTGGGACTGGAGCTGTTGCTGGAGTGATGGAGGTAATAAGCATTTGGTCATTCCCTGGAGTTTTCATTGTGTTCCAACTAGATGTATTGGGAGTAGTCCACTCATTGGCGGCAAATAAAACAAATCCATTGCCAGCACTGCGACCGAATAAATCGCCATTTGATAAGGTTTGACCAATTAGCTCACTGCTGAAATCAAGTGGACTTGGGGAAGTAAACCACATCGAAAAGTAGTCACTTTCAGAATAAATACCATTGCCAGCACTTGCTCCGCTAACCGTCATACTTAAATCAAGAATACTTATGTCTTGAAGTGGTCCTGTAACGAAGGCTGTATCAAAAGTAACGAATCCAGTTGCTGTTGCCGTGTTTGAAAAAGACTCACCACTCCAAGTAAAGTTGAAAGTTTTAACTTCAGCTTGAGCGATTGTGGAGTTGAATAAAAAAGCAATAGCAATCGTTAAAAAGATTTTGTTTTTCATTTTATTCACTATCTTAGAGGATGGAATTAAGGAGCCGAAGCTCCTTTAAGTTCTAACTAATTAAAGTTTAATTAAGCTTGAGTGTTTTTACGACTGCGAACCATAAATCCAATCAAGCCAAGACCCATTAAAAGCATCGCTGAGGTATCGGCTTCTGGAACTGGAGCTGCTATTGAGGCTGGGGCAAATGAAGTGAGTAACATCTGTTCACCAGAACCAGAAGCTGCAGTCAATGTAAATTGACCGGTTCCATTTGGGGCGTTACCACCTAATCTAAATACATTAAAGTCTCCACCATTAAAACCAAAGGATGGACCAAAACCAAAGGATGGACCGAATCTTTCTTCAGAACTCTGCCCTACTAATTCTCTAGTGAAATCAAGTGCGATTGGGGAGCTCAAAATATATAAAGAAATGTCATTATTAGTAAATGAACCATTGCCAGAATTTGAGCCACTTACTGTTACACCTAAATCAGTATATTGGCCGTTCAAACTATAACCACCGAACCCGTTAGATACAAAGTTATCTGTGTCAAATGTGATAAATCCGTTTGCAATTGCAGTGTTTGAAAATTGAGCACCACTAAAAGTAAAGTTAAAAGTTTCAACTGCCGCTTGCGCCATTGCGGAGTTGAGTAAAAATGTAGCGGAGATGGCTAAAAGTAGTTTGTTCATTTAATCGCCCTTAGTATTTTAAATTTGATGTGTAAGTGTTAGTAACTATTTATTTTTAAAACAAACATTAAATGAAAAGTATTGTATTTTTAATTTTAAAAATAGCGCTTTCAGACTATGTCAAGCCAAAAAATATATATAAAATATATCAATATAATTCATTTTACTAATATGTTTCATATGGGTTTGTGCTTCTAAATTGAGTTATGACAAACTGTCACAATTGGAAATAATTAACTTGTTTTGTGTGGTTATTTGACGTCTATCAATACGCTAATTTGATTGATGTGAATTAACACTGACGGGTTTTTAAAAATAGGCAGTCGTCTGTGCACAATTCGGTGTAAAGGTAAGAACGGGTCCCATCTGAGCAATTTGGGGGGGGTGGGGTGGTTGGGTAAAAGCGTGATGGAGGCTAGTTGATAGTAAGTGTAATTTAAAAGAAATTCTATTTTGTTGGTAACAGTTATTATTATTTTATAAATTAACTATTTAAAACATAATGTTATATAGTTTGTTGTGTTGTCCCCAGCCCATTTAAGTGTTTCACAATGCATCAATCGGTATCAAAACCCTAGTAAATTCAAGTAACTAGGGTTTTTTACGCTACAATCCATCACAAATACTGTAAACTATTTTTCCTAGGTAATTGGCTAAAATGGTCTAGCATCGGACTATAAACTCATCCTATAAATTGCCCCATAAATTGGAACGCCTACCATGAAAAATTTGGTTTAATAAATTTATGAAAAGCTATCACCACACAATTGGGCAACATAACTATATTTTTAAAGATTTAAAAGATCTTATGGCAAAAGCATCGCCAACAAGATCAGGTGACTTCCTCGCAGGGTTAGGCGCTGAAAATGCCCAGGAGCGAGTCGCAGCACAAATGGCATTGGCAGACTTGCCGCTTAAAACATTCTTGAATGATTTAGTTATTCCTTATGAGTCTGACGAAATAACTAGACTCATTATTGACAGCCATGATGAGCAGGCCTTTAAAACAGTCTCACATCTTACTATCGGTGACTTTAGGAACTGGTTACTAAGTGATGATGCGGATACAAGCGCTTTGCATGCTTTATCAAAAGGTTTAACTCCAGAAATGGTGGCCGCCGTATCGAAGATTATGCGCATACAAGATTTGGTCATCGTCAGCAAAAAATGTGAAGTTGTTAGTAAGTTTAGAAACACCATTGGCCTGCGAGGTCGACTCGCTACCCGACTCCAGCCTAATCATCCAACTGATGATCCAGTAGGTATCGCAGCAAGTATTTTGGACGGACTTATGAATGGTGCAGGAGATGCTGTTATTGGAATTAATCCTGCATCAGATAATGTGGCCCAAGTAACTCTTCTGATTAAAATGCTAGATCAGATAATTCAACAGTATCAGATACCAACACAATCTTGTGTGTTGACGCATGTTACAAACACACTAATAGCAATTGATTCTGGTGCGCCTGTTGATCTAGTTTTTCAATCAATAGGTGGAACTGAAGCAACAAACCGCAGTTTTGGCATAGACTTAAATTTATTATCAGAGGCGCGTGATGCAGCCTATTCCTTAAAACGTGGCACAGTTGGCAGTAATGTAATGTATTTTGAGACGGGGCAAGGGAGTGCCTTGTCTGCGCAAGCAAATTTTGGTGTAGATCAGCAGACCTGTGAGGCAAGGGCCTATGCAGTTGCTCGCCACTTTGACCCGCTTCTTGTGAATTCGGTGGTCGGATTTATTGGTCCTGAGTATCTTTACGATGGAAAGCAAATTATGCGAGCAGGCTTGGAGGATCATTTTTGCGGTAAATTACTTGGTATACCAATGGGCTGCGATGTCTGTTACACCAATCATGCTGAAGCAGATCAAGATGATATGGATACATTATTAACTTTACTTGGTGTGGCAGGATGCAATTTTATTATGGGAGTGCCGGGTGCTGACGACATCATGCTGAATTATCAAACAACATCATTTCACGATGCTTTATATGCAAGACGTGTGCTTGATCTGAAACCTGCGCCAGAATTTGAATTATGGTTACAAAACATGGGAATTATTACTGATAACAAAATGATTACGCTCGGGCATAATTTGCCAAATAACTTCGCAAAAGCTTTACAGCGATTATCATGAGTTCTAATATCAAATCCAACAGTGTTATTGAAAATTCGTGGGCTCAATTAAAACAATTGACCTCTGCGCGAATCGCATTAGGTCGATCTGGAATTAGCCTTCCGACACATGCACAATTAAAATTCCAGCTTGACCATGCTCAAGCAAGGGATGCAGTTTATTTCCAACTTAATGTATCGAAACTTTGTGCCGACTTAACACAAAGCTTTTCGTCAATGAATCTTGAGAGCATTGGCCTTCAGAGCGATGCGATTGACCGACCAACCTATTTGAAGCGGCCTGATTATGGCAAAAGACTCAGCCAAATTTCAAAGGAAATTCTTCTAAAGCGCATAACTAAAGCAAAGTTCTCGCCCAATACTTTCAACTACGATATTGCTTTTGTAATTGTTGATGGATTGTCCGCCTTAGCTATTGAAACTAATGCATTACGTTTTCTGAAAACGGCTTGCACAAATCTTCAGTCAGAGAAATTTACGATTGCCCCTTTTTGTGTAGTCGAACAAGGGCGGGTAGCAATCGGTGATGAAATTGGAGAGCTTTTATCCGCAAAGCTAGTTATTGTTTTGATTGGCGAACGTCCTGGATTAAGCTCACCAGATAGTATGGGTATCTATCTAACGTGGCATCCTAAAGTAGGCCTCACAGATGAAAGTCGAAATTGTATATCGAATATCCGCAACGGTGGACTCAGCGATACTGAGGCTACCATGAAATTAAGATATCTGGTAACTCAAGCTCATAAGCGCGAGATTAGTGGAATAGCATTAAAAGATGAGACTAGCTCCAAACAATCCCTAAGTTCATTAAATAGCTTTCTAATTGAGTAATTTTAAAAACCCCCTAATGCTGTCAACAAAAGAAAACTTTTCTCGCTTTACGGCATACCCCTTTTTTCTGAGACACCCCCACCTAGAGAAGTAGGTAAGTGATTTTTATTTGGATTGACCCCAGCCCTATAATAAAAAACCACCCTTACGGTTTTTTTTATTTGTTGAAGATATTGGAATCGAATTCACAGGTTGTGGATGAACAGGGGTGTCGAGTTTGATGCGGCGTGCAAGCTAACGACTGTTCGCATGTACGCGCGCAGGTTGATAAGAGTTGCCGAGCCACTCAGCTCCAACTATACAACGCTAAAAGGTTGTTTATCTTAATGTTTTATTTGGTTTATTGGAGCTCTGCAGTATGGCAAAAGCTATTGAAAACCAAAAAATACGGGATATTTTAAAAATAATGAGCTGTGATTATGCGCAAGGCTATTTTATGAGTAAACCAATCGGCACTATAAACTAACAGATTGTACAGAGCAGTGGTCATTAGCTTTTATCAATAAAAAAGAAGATTCATCTTCAAGTTGGTAATCAGTATGCAGACATTCAAAAATTAAGCTGGGCCTATAAATAAGATGGGCTTAATGAGTGCGCAGTTAACTTTTATGTTTTTCACCAATATGTGTTTGGCCGCGTTTTTTAGCTAGAATCACTTGTTTTTGACGTTCGGTTAAGCTTTTCTTTTTATCTTCTGTGAGTGAATCGTAGCAATGTGGGCAGCTAATGCCAGCGGTATACTGCGGCGATTTTAGCTCATCGGGTGACAGTGGCATGCGGCAAGCGTAGCATTGATCAAAATCTCCCACTTCAAGTCCGTGTTTAACTGCTACGCGCTGGTCAAACACAAAGCATTCGCCTTGCCATAAACTAGTTTCTTCTGGCACGGTTTCTAGATACTTTAAAATGCCACCTTGTAAGTGATAAACTTTTTCAAACCCTTGCTCTAACATGTAAGACGATGCTTTTTCGCAACGAATACCGCCTGTACAAAACATGGCTATTTTTTTGTGTTTGGTTTTATCAAGATTTTGCGCGACGTATTCAGGAAACTCTCTAAAAGTCGTGGTCTTCGGGTTAATAGCCCCTTTGAATGTGCCAATATGCACCTCATAATCGTTGCGTGTATCCAGCACAATTACATCGGGGTCGGCAATCAGCGCATTCCAATCATCAGGCTTCACATAGGTGCCAACTGTGTTATCGGGATTAACACTGGGCACGCCCATGGTGACAATTTCTTTTTTTAGTTTTACTTTCATGCGGTAAAACGGGTGCTTATACGCATAAGATTCTTTGTGATCAAGTGCCGCCAATTTGCCTTCAAATAAGGCATCGGTGCGCAAAAAATGCAGCACCGCTTTAATATCATCCGGCAAACCAGCGATGGTGCCGTTAATGCCTTCTGCCGCTAATAAAAGCGTGCCTTTTATATTGTGTGTATCGCAAGCGGCGTGAATCGGCACTTGCAAATCAGCATAGTTTGGCAGGCCAACAAATTTATAGAGGGCTGCGATGAGATATTTAGGCATTTTACAAACAGATTAAAACAATGAAGTCATTTTAACACTTGCCAGCCGTTTAGAAAAATAAGGGTGATTACTTAACTTTCTACTAAGAGTGAAGAATCGTAAGCCAACCTTGCATTTTATCCCTACTGGATTAAAACGAGAATCTCGCCGTTACCGTTGCAAGCTAAATCGCCCGCATAACGCTGTATCCGATGACTTTTAATGTCATTAAATAGTGTTGAAAATGCGTTAAACGATTTAAAAAGCAAGGCCAAAAATGGCAGTGTGTGTGTGCCGCAATCTTGAATAGTGGCATGCAATTGAGGTGTTTTTGTTAATAAAATAGTGCCGCGCTTCATGGCAAAACCTACGTAGCGGCCAACACTGCCATAAACACCAATGGTGCCTGCAATCATGCGGCTGCCGCAATAATCGCCTGCATTGCTATCAACTAAAATCAAGCCGCGACGCATTTGGTCACCAACGCGGTCTTTGGCATTGCCTTGACAAAAAATAGTGCCACCACGCATTTGATGACCTAAAAAATCGCCGCAATCGCCTTCAACCGTAATTTGCCCGCGCGTCATTTTATGGCCGATATAATTCAACTGGGCATCAGCATTTTTAAAAACAATATGACTGGCATCCGAGCCAGAAACTTCAAAATAGTCGCCGATTTTGGGTGAGTTTTTAATATTCAGTAGGTTTAAGTTTTCGATTTCGGCAACAGATAGATCAGCTAAGTTGTTGGGCGTTAGCAGACGGCAATCAATCTGCTGAGTATGGTTTGGCTTTAAGGAAAAACTAAGCGCGCTCATTTTGAGTTGCCCATGATCTCATGCAGTTTAAAATGATGAGGGCCTAGTTTGCCACCATAATTGCCTGCTGAAATACGCTTTACACCGCTTTTGTCGCCTAATGCACAAATGGATTGTATGCCAACATACATCGACCTAGAAATATCTTCAAACGTTAACCCATCAATCACAATTTCCATCACGCTTTCAATTTCATCGCTTAGTTTGGTATTTACTAATCCTTTTAGTGTAGGGCAAAACGCGTCATTAGTACTGGCAAACATTTTGGGGTATTTGCTGCCCACTTTAGAGCCGGACCTTACAACGCCACCAGGAAAAGGCATGATGACATTTGGCACTTTTTTCATGGCTTCAATGGCGGTTTCAGCGGCACGCAAAGCGGCTGGTTGTGAGGTGGCTAAAATTAAAAAGTTGCCACCACCAATGGCGCGTACCATACCAGTGGTTTCTTGCGTAAGAAATTCGCCATCCATCACAGGGATACGCCAATAACGCTTAGTTATACCATTAGGATCAGTCATTAATTTAGATGTTTGATAGCCATCACCAAAATAGCGTAAATGCCTGCCAAGGCTTATTTGGTCTACTTCTAATCCTGCCGCAATCCCTGCAAATGCGGCGGCAGTAGGGCAAGTAAGTATGCATTGACCCATGCGCGTTTCAAGTTGTTGCATCAACACTTTGCTACCCATGGCAAACATTAAAATGCTTACGCCTGGCCTGCCATCTGGCGTTTCATCGCTGTCTATTTCGCGCTCAATACCAGCCTCTACGCCACAACCAATCACGCTTGTTGCAAAGCCTGTCATGGCATTAGCGGCGTGGTAGGCCCATTTTAAGTTTAACGCAGTGATAATGACGCGCGTGCCACGCATATTGAATGCCTCGGCAAAGGTATCATCAATAGTAATGCCATTTATTTGCATATAGACTTTTAATTAAAGACTTTGAATAAAAAACTAGGCTGTTTCATCCGCAGAGACGATTTTGCCAACCCAGGTATCAATATCAATTACCCCTGCTTTAGCCGCTTTTTGTGCATCGCTTTCTGAAATGACATCTTGCACTAAATCTAACTGTTTCCAGCCCGCCAGTGGCGTTTCGCAATGGGCTCGCGGCACGTATCTTGAGCTTCTCACTTTTTCATATTTGGGTATATAGCGCGGGCAGTTTTGCCATAATTCAGACAAGGTGACTGTAACCACAAATTCGGCTTCTTTGTAATGCGCTAGCAAGGCTGGGTCTTGCGAAATAGTGGCAGTACCTTGCACACGTAAGCGATTTGGCGTTTCAAATGAGATAAACAACAGCCCAACTTGATCGTTGGAGTTGATATTACCCATCGAAAAAAACATGCCATTGCCATCGAAGCTGGGGAATATCAGCGTGGTGGAATCCAATACTTTGACAAAGCCCGCATCACCACCTTTGTAAGAAACGGTAGGGCGTCCTTTATGATCGATGGATGACAAGTAAAACATTTCGACGCTTTCGATAAAACCTTTAGCACCATCATCAAATTCGATTTTACACACCAATTCTTCAACGCGGTCAGCCATTTTGCGCGTGCCAAATTCGTCTTGTAATTTGCGATGTTGTTCGCCATATAGTCTACTCATTCTTGCTCCTCATTTTTTTAATTACTTGGCGTCTCGATAATAATTCCACCACGACCATCTTCCGCGATTTCATCATTGGAAATTTTAAAATTATCTAATTGAATGGTATGGTATCGATCAAAATATGCTTTTAGATTTTTTTCTACACCTATATCAAATGCAGGTTTAGCCGTATGGGTTTTACCCCACACCACTTTGACAACGATTCCATTTTTAACCACTAATTCACCATCTTTAAACACAAAATCGGGCTTTGCAAACATCGCTTCGCGATCAGGTTGGTCGGTATAAATCGTAATATCGGCCGCTGCACCCGCATTTAAGCGGCCACGGTCATTTAAGCCGATTAATTTTGCTGCGCCTGCGCGCGTCATAATCGCTATCTCATAAAGCGAATATTCGCGGTCCAGTGATTTCAGATTACTCATGGCTTGCGCATCTAAATTAAGTTTGGCAAATGCTTCGTTTCTAAAACGTTTATCCATCAGCAAGCGAATCAAATGCGGATAGCTGGTAAATGGTGCGCCGTTTGGATGGTCTGTGGTTAAGAAAATACGCCACGGGTCCTCAACCGACAAAAATATCTCTAAGCCAATTGCCCATTGCAGCGCATTTACATAGTTTTCATCCCTGTATTTAAATGGCACTACACCACAACCTGCGTCGCATTCAATATCCATAATCACCGACTTTTTAGGATTTGCATGCTTGGCATTTAGATGCTGCATCATGCTATCACCCGATGCCGTAACCGTTTGACCGAAAAGAATCTGGCCAACATCAGCGGTAATATGTCTGTTTTTATTCAGTGCTTCCGATATTTGCGCGGCGGCGGATGAGAATTTCTTGTCGCCCTCTTTGCCATAGCTATGAAATTGAATGTGCGTTAAATGCATAGCAACACCTTCGCTGGCGCCAATCGTATCCAGCGTGGTTTGATAATTTCCCGCCGCACCTAAGTTATTGCAATGCACATGCAAGGGTTTGGCAATACCAAGCTGTTGCACAGCGGTACTTAAGCTTTTTAATATAGCGCGCGGAGTTAATTGATAATGGCGGTGATTTTCATCTAAATTTAAACGGCGCTGATTAAATTTAAACGCTGAAATACCGCCAGGATTGACCACTTTAATGCCGATGGCTTGCGTGGCGTGTAATGTCCAGGCCACATAATCGTTAATCGCTTTTTGGTCTGCATGGCTATTTAAAAGCCGCAAAAAGTAATCGTCATTGCCCAACATGGCGTAGCCGCCTTTGTCTATCATGGGCGTATCAGCCATTTCCAGATGCGCTTGGCGGGCGTTGATAGGCAAAATTGCTGGCTCAAACGCTGCGGTATAACCCATTTCAATATACCTAAAACCTGTGTCGCTAGTATTTGGGATGGCGTTATGGCTACAATTGAGCGTACAGATATGCGCTTCAGGCTCCGTGTAACGCTTTGTTTCTTGATACTTAGAATCTTGAAACTCTGGCAGCATCATGCGTGCTATATTTACCTTGCCACCACCAATATGGCTATGCATATCAATGGCGCCAGCCATCACAATTTTTCCTGTTAAATCATAAGTTTGGCTAATTTTTTCAGATGTGTTTGGCTTGGCAATAATTTTACCATCGCGAATAAAAATATCCTGAACAACGCCATCTGCACCCATCATAGGGCAGTAAATTTTGCCATTTTTTAAATGCGTAATCACTACAATAAAGCCTCAATTTGTCGCACAACGTCTTTTAAGGTTGGCAAATTATTCTCACGCACTTGTTTTAATGGCAAAGCCACAGCCGAATCCACTCTAAATAACGTGCCGCCACAATCTAAGCCAGGCGTGGCAATGGGTATAAATACATCAGGTATTTGTGCAAACTGGATATTGGCATTCCCCAACACAACCATCGGCTTATTTGTTTGCACTGGTGATTTTTCTGGGCTAAAGCTATTAACCCAAATCATGAAGTCATGGTCAGGATTGTTATCATTTAAGCTGTAGCCACTTAACCAAGTGCTGGCATTGTTGGCGGCTGTATCTCCATCGCTGCCCCCTAGAGATATACCAACTGCGCGGCTATCAGTATTATTCAATAAAGCTACCGTTTCTGTGATGCTTTGAATGGTTAATTCGGCATGTGCGAAATCCAAGTCTTTTGCAATCCAAGCCAATACCGCATATTTGGCTTGTTTTAGTTTTTCTGCTACGGCAACTAAATCGTTGATTGCAATACCTGCAATCGTCTGCGCTTTAAGCATTTTGCCAGCAATTAAAGCACGCAAAATAGCCAGTATTTCAGGCAAATCAGTGTTGCTACAACTGATGGAAGTCGGCTGTTTACCGTCAGGCGCAACACCAGCTTGAGCATTTAAACGTTCACCGATATAAATAATTTGACGCGCATTTGCGTTTGTAAACATGGCGTCATCTATATTTTTAAGCCAAACAAAGCGCTCAAAAAAACGTGTGTTATGCGATATGACATCAGTACCAATAAACACAATCACATCGGCACGGTTTTTCACCTCAGTCAGCGTTGTCGTCTGCCAACCAGTGCTTTGTAATACCGCCATATTGCGCGCCGTGCTTTGGCTATTCATGTGAAGTAAATTGCCATTGCTTTTTTGCGCTAGATTATAGATGGCACGAAAACCTTGTACATCTGTACTTAATCCTGAAAATAAGGGGTTTTTGCTGGCCTTCAACAAGCTGGCCGTATGTGCAATTGCCTGTTGAAGACTAGCAGTTTTACCCGCAATTTGCGGGCTGGTGTGGGTTAACTTTTGTGAGAAAAAAGTAAGAGTTTTAGCGCAATTTTTTACAGAAGCAACATTGATTGCGTCTTCATCAGCAGCCAATACTATGTCATCACACAGTAAGCCACATGCGGGGCAGGTGGCTTGAAGCAAAGATTTTGTTTGTTTAATTTGCATGTGCGTTATTTTGCCATAGTGTGATTAGCTTATCCGAACTTTGTTTACATAATTCATCCCGTAAATATTGGTTTTATCAGCTATTAGCACACTTTATAAATCGCTAATCAATTGAATACATTGACTATACTAGATGTAGGTATTAAACCTTGATTAGTAAAAATATTGGCTGTTTCAATTCTACTATCACCACTGAAAATATAAATCAATATCACCGGCATACGCCTCCTTTGTTTATAGAAGGTGTATCGGTATTTGCGAAAGTTAATTCAACAATTCGTGATGTAAAAATAAAAGATACGGAAGGTAAAACCTTTGCCTACACTATTGGCTACGCTATTCACAAGAGATTTTGAAAAAAATCAAAGCTGATGGCGCTACATCAGATCAGCATCAGATAAAAATGTTAACGGCTGGCAGAAACAATACGCCTTAATTAACACCACATCAGACATATTGACGATTAACAAAGACCCAGCGTTTAAAATTAAAATTGTTGATCATCTCAGTGACGATGCTTTTTACCAAGCATTTTCAGAAAACATCTAGATGGCAAGCGTTTAATGAATGAGTTTGAATCGGGTATTGAGCATCTTAAAGCGAGTGGTAAATACAGCACGATTATGCGAACTTTTCAAAAGCAATATAAACTCAATGTTAATACTCAGTAAAAAATGTGGCTACTCTAAATATTTACCTGAGGACTAATGCATTTGATTTTGTTACTTCTCACTTTTAGCTCATACCGTTAAAATGGGTTGTCTCAAGAGTTAGGAAGCCATTATGGAAATTATTGCTGAAAATTTAACCAATGTTGCACATGTGATTCAGCTAGCCGTAGCGCCAGTATTTCTGTTAACAGGAATTGGGGCAATTTTAAGTGTGCTCACTGGCAGGCTTGGTCGATTAGTTGATCGGTTTAGAGTGCTAACAGAAACAGATTCCACGTTGCCATTAAGTCGCTCGCGAGAGTTATCTATATTGGCGGTGCGCGCCACATGGGTGCATTGGTCCATTACACTATGCACCGCATCAGCTTTATTTGTTTCGCTGGTCATTGGCGCCTTATTTGTCTGCGCTGTCGTCAACATCAATCCATCACGCATTGTATCCACTTTATTTATTGTGGCCATGACCAGCTTAATTATTGGGCTTGGTTGTTTTTTGCGTGAAATTTCGCTATCGGTTCATATTTTTGATTTAAGTGAAGAATAATCTTAAACCAATTGCCTGTAAACTTAAGTGACACTATTGGAAATCACTTTGGCTGGATCACCAGAGACCAGCAATTTTTGGTTTATCAAAGCCTACAAAAATGGTAGAATCTATTTTTCCTAAGTTGTTCATTTTAATATTTATTTTTGGAAAACTTTTTTAATTATTTGGAGTACAGAATGGCAGTAGAACGCACCCTAAGCATTATCAAACCAGATGCAGTAGCAAAAAATGTAATTGGTCAAATTTATACTCGTTTTGAAAACGCTGGTTTAAAAATCGTTGCAGCAAAAATGACTCACCTAACAAAAGCAGAAGCTGAGGGCTTTTACGCTGTGCACGCAGCACGTCCATTTTTTAACGATTTAGTTAAATTCATGATTTCTGGCCCAGTGATGATTCAAGCATTAGAAGGCGAAAATGCTGTATTAAAACACCGTGATTTGATGGGTGCAACAAACCCCAAAGAAGCGGCAGCTGGCACTATTCGCGCTGATTTTGCTGAAAGCATTGATGCAAACGCTGTGCATGGTTCAGATTCCGCAGAGAATGCAGCGATTGAAATTAAATATTTCTTCGGCTAAATAATTCATTCTTCGTGATTATGCTGCGTTGTGAATTAAAAAAATAATTTCCTTACATACTTATATTTATGCCGAGGCATTATTTTTTATTCACGCCTTCCCTAATTTAGAAGCATGAAATATTAGAATTTGAGAAAAGGCTTACCAATTGATTAACTTATTAAATTTTAATCAACTGCAACTCGCCGATTACTTTGCCAGTATCGGTGAGAAGCCTTTTCGTGCCAAGCAATTAATGCGCTGGATGCATCATTTTGGTGTGCATGATTTTACGCTGATGACCGATATCGCAAAAAGCTTGCGTGAAAAATTGGCCGTTGGTACTGAAATTACTTTGCCTAGTGTGCAGTTAGAGCAAATCTCTAACGATGGGACACGTAAATGGCTAATTGGTACAGACGATAAAAATGGTGTAGCCAATAGTATCGAAACCGTATTTATTCCAGAAGATGACAGAGGTACTTTGTGTATCTCTAGCCAAGTGGGTTGTGCGTTGGCATGTACGTTTTGCAGTACTGGCGCGCAAGGTTTTAACCGCAATTTAAGTGTTTCTGAAATTATTGGTCAGTTAGCCATTGCCAATAGATCATTACGCAGTGAGTCTGGTTACGAATTACTGCCTGTCAATGACCGCATCATTTCAAACGTAGTAATGATGGGTATGGGTGAGCCGCTCACCAATTACGATAATGTTGTGACTGCGATGCAGATTATGCTGGATGACAGTGCGTACGGCCTAAGTCGCCGCCGTGTTACGCTTTCAACAAGTGGCATTGTGCCAGCAATGGATAAGCTTAAAGAAGATTGCCCTGTCGCTTTAGCCGTATCGCTGCATGCGCCAAATGATGCGCTTCGTGATCTGATTGTGCCCATTAATAAAAAATACCCAATTAAAGATTTAATGGCGGCATGCAACCGTTATTTAGAAAAAGCACCGCGCGATTTTGTGACATTTGAGTATGTGATGTTGAACGGGGTGAATGACATGATGGAGCATGCGCATCAATTATTAGATGTGATAAAAAACGTACCGTGTAAGCTGAATTTGATTCCATTTAATCCTTTCCCAAATAGCGGTTACGAAACATCAAAGCCTAGCCATATTCGAGTGTTCCGTGATATTTTGATGCAGGCAGGTTATGTGGTGACTGTGCGTAAAACGCGCGGAGATGATATTGATGCCGCATGCGGTCAATTGGCTGGTAAAGTGCTAGATAAGACAAAGCGTACCCTTAAAGCTATTCCAATAGAGGTTGATGCATGATAGTAAGTTTAATAAAAATACTGGCGCTTGCATTAGCCACTTTGCTGATTAGTGCATGCATAACGACTTCATCAAACAATAACAGCGGTAATTATCGTGAATCGGAGCTAAAAGAGCGTGCCCGTGCACACAGCGATTTGGCTGCTGCTTATTTTCAGCAAAACAAGTATGAAATTGCTTTAACCGAGTTTACAGAAGCCGTTAAAATCGACCCTAATTATTCACCAGCCTATAACGGCCTAGGTATGGTTTTCGCGGCTTTGAATGAAGATGCCAAAGCAGACGTAAACTTTTTAAAAGCCATTCAAGTGCAACCAGATAGCTCTGAAGCGCACAACAATTACGGTAGTTTTTTATGCACACGAAAACGCTACGATGAATCAATCCCACATTTCTTAGCCGCCGTTAAAAACCCACTCTATCCCACGCCAAATCTGGCATATGCTAATGCAGGTATTTGCTCTGCACGCAAAAACGACCTTAAAAACGCTGAAATTTATTTAAATAAAGCGTTACAACTCCAGCCGTTAACCTACTCTGCAGCCTATCAGCTAGCAGAAATTCAATTTAAGCGTGGTGAAGTAAAAACCGCAAAATCTACTTTGCAAAATGTAGTCATTGCGTCACCCACGTCGGAATCATTGTGGCTAGCAATTAGAATTGAGCGCGTACTGGGTGGCCGAGATAATGAAGCCAGTTACGCTTTACAATTGCGTCAACAGTATCCAAATTCTGAACAAACACGTTTATTATTAAGCGGTCAATAATTATTGAGTGAAGTTAAGGGTCCTATGGCACGTAAATCAAGCAATGCTTCTGAAGCGAAATCAGAAGCAGATAAAACTGAAAATAACGATAATAATCAGCCCCTTATGATCGAAAGTCAACTGTCCTCTGCAACCATCGCGGCTGAAGGAAGCATTTACTCTCGCTCGCGTTGTGGGGGGGAATTAAGAACTGAGCGAGAAAAACAAGGTTTGTCAGTGCAAGATGTGGCTAGCAAATTAAAAATTAGTAGTCGCCAAATTGAATCAATTGAAGCGGATCAATTTGCATCTCTGCCAGAGACCACTATTGTAAGAGGTTTTATTCGCAACTATGCTAAGTTGCTAAAAATGCAAGCGGAACCTTTGTTAGATGCTTATAAAATGCTTGAGCCAACCAAAGAACCACTTGCTTTTATGTTAAAGCCAAGTTCTACCATGAAAGTAGGCGATTATAAAAAGCCCAATAAAACACCTTATTTTCGGGCTGCCTTATTGGTATTGTTGGCAATAGGCTTATGGTTTTTTTATAAAAGTTATATTCAAAAGCCAAGCCCAACATTACCTACTGAACCTTCAGAGATCATAGAGCCTTTGCCGCAACCAGCTTTGCCAGCGGCGGAGCGGCAAGAGCAATCAATTGACTTAACATTACCAGCCACAGAAGCAACAGATACAGCACCAGCTGCAACGACTGTTAATCATGATTCAAATTTAGAGGGCATTCCTGCGGCCCCCCTTGCTAAAACGGTTAACCCCATAACGCCTGTTGTAAAATTAGTTGAAACTTCCATAGATGAAACTAAGCCTGTTGAAACCAACCTGTTTCAACCAGATGAAAGGTTGGCAAAATTAGAATTTAATGCAAATCAAGAAACATGGATTAGTGTGGTTGATGCTAATGGTAAAGAGATATACAACAAAACAATTTTCGCGGGTAGTCGAGAAAGTTTTATGGCTAAGCCGCCGATTGATCTGCTTATTGGTAACGCCAGTGGTGTAGCAGTAAGTATTAATAATAAGCCTTTAAATCTAGGCCCACACACGCGTAGCAATGTGGCGCGCGTTAAAGTGGATAAGATTGAGTTGAATCAGGTTGAGTAATAACAATATGCGACGTCCATGTTTACAAGTAATGGTAGGCCACGTGCCTGTTGGTGGTGGTTTAGCTGGTTCAGACATTGCATCTGTGGTTGTGCAAAGCATGACCAATACCGACACCGCCGATGCACAAGCCACTATAAACCAAGTATTTGAGCTATGGCAAGCTGGCAGCGAAGTGGTACGTATTACGGTGAATTCGCCAGAAGCCGCTGCACAAGTTGGCAATATTCGCGCGGGTTTAGATGCGCTGGGTTGCAATGTGCCGCTAGTGGGCGATTTTCACTACAACGGCCACAAATTGCTAGCCGCTTACCCTGATTGCGCAAAAAGTTTAGCTAAATACCGCATTAATCCTGGCAATGTGGGCAAGGGTAGCAAACGCGATGAACAGTTTGCCGCTATGATTGAAGCGGCTATTCAATACAAAAAATCCGTACGTATTGGCGTTAACTGGGGCAGTTTAGACCAAGCCAAAATGGCGCAGATGATGGATGATAATGGCAAATCAGCCAACCCGATGTCAGCAGACGAGTTAATGCGTGAAGCCTTGATTCAATCTGCCTTAGAAAGTGCGCAACAAGCAGTTGATATTGGCTTAAGCCCTAATCAAATCATTATTTCTTGCAAAGTGAGTAATGTGCAAGATTTAGTCAAAGTTTATCGCGAGCTCGCAAAACGTTGCGAATTCCCGCTGCACTTAGGCTTAACCGAAGCAGGTATGGGTTCTAAAGGCATTGTTGCCTCAACTGCTGCACTATCGTTATTATTGCAAGAAGGTATTGGTGATACCATACGCGTATCATTAACGCCAGAACCCAATGAATCTCGCACCAAAGAAGTCGTCGTCGCGCAAGAGATTTTGCAAACCATGGGTATTCGCTCGTTTACGCCTTTAGTCACGGCTTGCCCGGGTTGCGGACGCACTACAAGTACTTATTTTCAAGAATTAGCCATGCAAATACAAGGTTATTTGCGCACACAAATGCCTGTTTGGCGCAAAGCCTATCCGGGTGTTGAGGATATGAGTGTGGCAGTCATGGGTTGTGTGGTAAACGGCCCTGGTGAATCCAAATTGGCCAATATTGGCATCAGCTTGCCTGGAACAGGCGAAACACCAGTTGCACCCGTATTTGTGGATGGCGAAAAAACGGTGACCTTAAAAGGTGACCATATTGCAGAAGAGTTTCAGGCAATTGTAGAACAATACGTGCAAAAAAATTATGCAGAAGGCGGTAAGCTGCGCCTAAAACTCACAGAAAAAACCATTCCTGTTCAAGCAGTTAATTAATTTTCAATGGCAAACAATTCCTCCAACACAAAATTCCAGAGCATTAAAGGCTTTTACGATATTCTGCCAGAAGCCACACCACTTTGGTTTAAGCTTGAAGATGCGGCACGTAAAATCTTGGCGCAGTATGGTTACAACAATATCCGCATGCCAATCGTTGAGCCAACTGAGCTTTTTGTGCGTAGCGTGGGCGAGCATACTGATATCGTTGAAAAAGAAATGTATGCTTGGGAAGATAAGCTTAACGGCGATAAACTTACTCTGCGCCCAGAAGGCACAGCGGGTTGTGTACGTGCGGTGATTGAAAGTAATCTTACCTATAATGGCCCTCAAAGGCTTTGGTATAGTGGTGCTATGTTTCGGCATGAAAATGTGCAAAAAGGCCGCCAGCGTCAGTTTCATCAGATAGGTGTAGAGGCGTTTGGGTTTGATGCGCCAGAAGTGGATGCTGAGCAAATTGTATTACTAGCCAGATTATGGCGTGAATTAGCCATTGCGGATGTTGAATTGCAGATTAACAGTATTGGTGATGCAGATGAGCGTTTAGCTTATCGTAAAACCTTAATTGCTTATTTTGAGCAGCATGCGGACTTGCTGGATGAAGACGGAAAACGTCGCTTGCATACTAATCCATTGCGCATATTGGATACAAAAAATCCGCGTATGCAAGCTATGTGTGAGGCAGCACCAAAATTGATGGATAGTCTTGGTGAAGCCAGTCGAACCCATTTTGACAAGTTGTGTCAATTGCTCAGCGATGCAGGAATTAATTACATCATCAATCATCGCTTAGTGCGCGGTTTGGATTACTACAATCGCACCGTGTTTGAGTGGGTGACGACTAAGTTAGGCGCGCAAGGCACTATTGCCGGTGGTGGCCGTTACGATACGCTGGTTGAACGTTTGGGTGGCAATATTACGCCCGCTTGTGGCTTTGGTATTGGTTTAGAGCGCGTGTTTTTGTTGATGCAAGAATATGGCGTAACGGCCCAAAATACGCCTGATATTTACTTGGTGAATGTGGGTGAGCTTGCTGAACAACAGGCGTTTTCTACATCAGAAACATTAAGAAGTGCTGGTTTAAGTGTAGTTCTGAATGCTGGTGGTGGTAGTTTTAAATCGCAAATGAAAAAAGCCGACAGAAGTGGCGCGCGTTTTGCCGCCATTTTGGGTGATGATGAAGTGGCAGCGGGCGAGATATCGCTGAAGCCTCTATTGCAAGTAGGTGAGCAAAAACGCTGTAAACTAGATCAAGTATATGAAATAGCAAGTTTATAAAACGTTCATTACATCAACTATTGAATGATATTTAAAAGCATATGAGTGAAATTTTAACCATCAATAATCTAAACGTAACGCCACAAAACGATCTAAATCGTTTTTTGGTTAAAAACGCGGCTATTAGTTTGTCATCAGGTAAAACCACTTGTATCGTTGGCGAATCGGGAAGTGGAAAAAGCCTGACAGCGCTTAGCATTATGGGCTTGCTGTCCAAACAGTTGCAATCCACGGGCAGAATTGTGTTTCAAGGCCAAGATATTACCCAATTGGATAATAAAGCCTTGCAAAAAATTCGCGGTGCAAAAATTGGCATGATTTTTCAAGAGCCGATGACCTCACTTAACCCTGTGTTAACAGTGGGTTATCAAATTGGTGAAGCATTAACTGCGCATATGGGCTTAAAAGGCTCTGGCTTAAAACTGCGTGTAGAAAGTTTATTGCAGCAAGTAGGCATCGCCAAAGATCGCGCTGATAGCTACCCTGATGAATTATCAGGCGGTCAGCGCCAACGCGTGATGATTGCCATGAGTATTGCTTGTGAGCCAGCATTATTGATTGCTGATGAGCCTACAACTGCGTTGGATGTGACTGTGCAGGCGCAAATCCTTCAGCTTTTAGACGAGTTAAAAACTCGCATGAATATGGCTATGTTGTTTATTACCCACGATTTTGGCGTTGTGGCTGATATTGCCGATGACGTGATTGTGATGTTTAGAGGCGAAATTGTTGAAACGGGTACCAAAAAACAAGTGCTCGAAAACCCGCAACATCCTTACACAAAAGCTTTGCTAGCTTGTGTACCTGATGCAGAAGGAAAAAATCAGCTTAAACCCATTGATTACGCTTGGCTGAAAGATGGGCTCAATGACAAAAGGGCAGCAGCATGAGTTTAGTTAATGCGCAAAGCCTAGAAAATGCACCTGTTATTTTACAAGCTAATCATTTATTTAAAACCTACACACAAAGTAGTGGACGTTTTGGCTTTAGCAGCTCGCAGATTAAGGCTTTAGATGATGTTAGCCTTTCATTAAAAGCTGGCTCAACTTTGGCTGTAGTAGGCGAATCTGGCTCTGGTAAATCCACCTTGGCACGTTGTCTGTTACAATTGCATCCTTTTGATAGCGGCGAAGTGCTATTTGAAGGGAAAGATTTAGCAAAATTAGATACATCTGCCTTGCGTGCTATGCGCAAAAACTTGCAAATGGTGTTTCAAGATCCTTTTGCGTCACTTAATCCACGCATGCGCGTTGGCGAAATCGTGGGTGAAGGTTTGCTGATTCATGGATTAGGTAGTGTGTCTGAGCAAAAAAATAAAGTACAACAAATGTTAGAGCGTGTTGGCTTAAGCGCTGATGATGCACTTAAATATCCGCATCAATTTTCGGGTGGTCAGCGTCAGCGCATTGGTATAGCGCGAGCTTTAGTACTGCAGCCAAAAGTGGTGGTATGCGATGAGCCAGTATCGGCTTTAGATGTTTCTGTGCAGGCACAAATTTTATTGCTATTAAAAGAGTTGCAGCGAGAAATGCAGTTAAGTTATATTTTTATTAGTCACGATTTACGCGTTGTACGTCATATCGCCGATGAAATGGTGGTGATGCACAAAGGCAAAATAGTAGAGCAGGGCAAAGTGGTGGATATTTATAATGAACCGAAACAAGCTTACACACGTCAGTTATTAAGCGCTATACCAGGACGTAAAGCGGCGTAGTTTTAAGTTTTGGGAAAATGTTAATTAAGAGAGAAAAGTAATGGCATACGATTTAGAAGAGCAAGAACAGTTAGATGAATTTAAAGCATGGTGGAAAAAAAATGGCAAGTTATCTACCACTTTAGTCTTAACTGCATTAATCGCCTATGCGGCATGGCAAGGTTATGGTTCTTATCAAGATAAAAAAGCAACAGAAGCTTCTGTTTTGTATCAGGCTTTGGTTGTAACAGAATCTAGTAAAGTGGCTGATATCAAAACGCAAGCCACTAAATTAACTACCGATTATGCTGGTACACCTTATGCAGGTCGTGCCGCGATTCTTTCTGCAAAAGCTAGCTTAGGCGCCAACGATGCTAAATCTGCTAAAACGCAATTAGAGTGGGCGGCAAAAAATGCCAAAGAAAGTACAACAAAAGCCATTGCTAGTTTGCAGTTAGCGGGTATTTTATTTGAAGAGAAAAGCTATGCTGCTGCTTTACAGATATTAACTAACGATGCTGATAAAGGATTTATGGGCTTAAAAGAAGATCTTAAAGGCGATATTTATTTGGCACAGGGCAAAAGAGCTGAAGCAAAAAAAGCCTATGAAACGGCATTGAATGAATTGGACGCGCAAGGCAGGCTTCAACAGTACACACGCCAAAAACTAGAAGCACTTGGTAGTGAAACAACGGGTGTTTAGTTGCAGATTTTAATGATGCGAAATTCTATCAATTGCTTTTGTCTGGTTGTTGCAATGGCATTTTTAACGTCATGTAGCACGATTGCTGAGCTTCAAACCAGTTTCTCAGAAAAGATATTTGGTCGCGAACCGTCTAATCCACCTGCGGAATTACAAGAGTTTAAGCCAACTTATACGGCCAAAGTGGATTGGTCTAGCAATGTTGGCGATACGGCAAAATATGATTACACCTTGGCTAAGTATTCTGATGCTGTTTATGCTGCCAACGTAAAAGGTGAGCTTGCTAAATTAGATGCGTCTACAGGTAAGCAGCTATGGATTCTCAATATTGGTGAGCCCATTAGTGGCGGCGTTGGTGTTGGTGCAGGCATTGTAATGGTGGGTAGCAACAAAGGCTATGTGCATGCTTACGATGTTGCAGGCAAGTTCCTTTGGAAAGCCAAATTATCTAGCGAGATATTAAGTGTGCCACGCTATTTTGATGGCTTGGTGATTGTGCGTTCTGGCGATAATAGAATTTATGGTTTAAGCGCCAGCGATGGAAGTCGCAAATGGGTTTACGAACGTTCAATTCCCGCTTTATCATTACGCAGTAGCGTTGGTATTGTTGTAGATGGTGGTGCTGTTTACGCCGGTTTTGCAGGTGGAAAGTTGGTCGCTATTCGTGCCGATAACGGCAAAATTTTGTGGGAAGCAACTGTAGCGCAACCTAAGGGTGTGACGGAAATTGAGCGTATTGCCGATATTACTAGCTTACCTTTTGTGGATGGTCCGCTAGTGTATGCGGTAGCTTATCAAGGCAAGATTGCAGCATTAGACCGCTCTACTGGCAAAGTTGTTTGGAACCGTGATATTTCTAGCTACACTGGCTTAAGTGCAGAAGACGCCAAAATATTTGTTTCACATACATTAGGCTCGGTCTATTCCTTAGATTACACCAGTGGCAAAACATTTTGGCGCCAAGGCGAATTGGCAAACCGTCGTTTATCTACGCCATTGCCAATGGGCAGCCTGATTGCGGTAGGTGATTTAGAAGGATATATACACTTCTTGAGTCGCGATGATGGTAATTTCTCGGCACGCATTAAATTAGATGACAATGCGATTATGTCACTTATTCCTGGTTCAAGTTCTTCACAACTGATAGCCGAAACCCGTGATGGTGGCGTTTATGCGGTTAGTGTCAAATAATTAGTCTCTCCTATGCTTCCTACCATTGTTTTAGTTGGCCGACCTAACGTCGGCAAATCAACCCTTTTTAATCGCATGACTAAAAGTCGTGATGCGCTGGTGGCTGATTTGCCGGGCCTTACACGTGATAGGCATTATGGCCGCGGTATTGGTGCCAGCAAACCTTATTTGGTGATTGATACTGGTGGTTTTGAGCCGACAGCAGAAAGCGGAATTTTCAAAGAAATGGCACGCCAAACCTTGCTGGCCATTGATGAAGCCGATGTAATCATCTTTATGGTGGATGGTCGCGCTGGCATGACGCCGCAAGAATTCATCATCGCTGATAAATTGCGCAAATCGCAACGTCCCGTATTGCTAGCCGTGAATAAAACCGAAGGCATGAATAAAGCCGTAGTTTCGGCGGATTTCCATGAATTAGGTTTGGGAGAACCGTTATCGATTTCTTCTGCGCATGGCGAGGGTGTTAAAGATTTGGTGGAATTGGCTTTGGAGAATTTCCCCGAACATACGTTTGAAGAAGAGCGAACCAATCTTAAAAAACCTAAAATCGCCATTGTTGGCCGCCCAAATGTAGGTAAATCAACATTAGTTAACGCTTTGTTAGGTGAAGAACGCGTGATTGCGTTTGATGAGCCAGGTACGACGCGCGATTCGATTGAAATTGATTTAGAAAAAGATGGTAAAACGTATACGGTTATTGATACCGCAGGTGTACGTAAACGCGGTCGTATATTTGAAGCGGTTGAGAAATTCTCAGTAGTAAAAACCATGCAGGCGATTGAAGATGCCAACGTTGCGATTTTGGTGGTCGATGCGCAAGAAGGCATTACGGAGCAAGATGCGCATGTAGCCGCTTATATATTAGATGCTGGACGTGCCTTGGTGGTTGCGGTAAATAAATGGGACGGTTTACCTGAAGATGAGCGCGAATTTATTAAAAAAGAAATTGACCGCAAATTGATATTTTTAGATTTTGCTAAATTTCACTATATCTCAGCTTTGCGCAAAAAAGGCTTGCCTGAGTTATTTAACTCCGTGGATGGCGCCTTTAAAGCCGCCATGGCAAAACTATCCACACCACAATTAACGCGTGTATTAATTGATGCGATTGCACAACATCAGCCACCTATTAGCCGTGGCACCAGACCAAAATTAAAATATGCTCACCAAGGCGGTATGAATCCACCGATTGTGGTGGTGCACGGTAGTCATGTAGATGACATTAAAGATAGTTATAAACGCTATTTAGAAGGCGTTTACCGCAAAACATTTCAGCTGGTTGGAACGCCTTTACGCGTGCAATTTAAACAAGGCGATAACCCCTTTGCCGAACCAGATAAACGTAAAGCGGGTGAGGGTATTGTGAGTATGCGCCGTCGTAAAACCGCGCAGCGTGCTGAGCTAAAAGCTAAAAAAGATATTGAAGACAAGAAAAGGTAAAACGTGAGTTTTAAAGATTAACGCTTTAAACTAAATCTGAACGTGTGCTGAAAAAAGCCTGCATAATGAATGTTTAGCAGGCTTTTTTAATACTTATTAATAACCTTAATACAAACTTTCCCAGAATTTCCACCAAATACGTTCATCTTCAGTGGCTTTGCCCAACACCATTGGGTTTTGCGGATAGTTGGTTTTTAGAATACGTAATGTGTCATCCTTTAAATCAGTCAAATCCATATAATCATAGGCACTTACACTTACCACCAACGCTTCTTCAATAGAAGTTGAGTTTGGGTAATACTCTAATACATATTTTGCGCGATTTAACGCAGCTAAATATGCGGTGCGTTTCATGTAATAACGTGCCACGTGCATTTCGTGTTGCGCTAAAGCATTCACTAAATATAACATACGTTGAGTAGCATCTTTGAAGTAGCGGCTTTTTGGAAAGCGATCGACTAGCTCTTTTAGAGCTGCAAATGAAAGTTTTAATGTTTTTGGATCGCGGTCACTGATTTCTTGCGCGGTATATCTTTCAATCACACCTCGCTCACTAAAACTGGCTAAGCCTTTAATGTAATAAGCATAATCCACATTGGGATGGTTGGGATGCAGTTTGATAAAACGATCAGCGGCAATCACCGTTGAGACGGGATCTTGTTTTTTGTAATGAATGTAGGGGATTTCTAATTGTGCTTGCGTGGCATATTTGCCATGTGGAAAGCGTGACTCTAGTTTTTGAAAATAAACTAAGGCCTTGTCATAGTCTTTATCAATCATTTTAGCTTCGCCTTCCGCGTAAATACGGTCAGCTTGCCATCCTCTTGTGTCATCTAGCTCGGTTGGATCGCCAAAAATGGCACAACTACTTAATACAAAAGGCAGTAATAAAGCCCCAATGGATTTGCAATAAAGCGGTAAAATACGTTTCACTATTTAAAACCTACAAACAATTTAAGTTTTATTATAACTTAAGCTAGTAAAAACCGATGCCAAAAAAAGAGTTAGCTGCAAAGACACCACTTAACCCCCTGCTTAATCCCAGCGTCAAGTTGATTATTCCGATGAGCGCGGGCGGTGAGCGTTTGGACGTTGCCTTGCAGCAAATGTTTCCAGCACATTCGCGTTCGCGCTTGCAGACTTGGATTAAAGCAGGTTTTGTCACTTTAAATCAAGTATCCGCTTCGCCAAAAACCAAAGTATGGGGTGGTGAGCAAGTGGATATAAAGCCCCAAGCCAATCCACAAGAACAAGCATTTTTACCTGAAAATATTCCACTCAATATTGTGTATGAAGATGATACGATTTTGGTGGTTAATAAACCAGCTGGTTTGGTGGTACATCCGGCTGCGGGTAATTGGAGTGGCACTTTGTTGAATGCTTTGTTGCACCATGTGCCGCAATTAAGCGATATACCACGAGCGGGTATTGTGCATCGGCTAGATAAAGATACCAGCGGCTTATTGGTGGTGGCTAAAACCTTAGAGGCGCAAACCAGCTTGGTGCGTCAGTTGCAGGCACGCACGGTTAAGCGTGAGTATAGGGCGATCGTATGGGGGCAATTGTGGCGTAATGGCACAATCAACCAGCCTATTGGTCGCCACAGTCATGCGCGTACCAAAATGGCGATTTCACGCACGGGCAAACCTGCCATAACTCACTATGAAGTGCTTGAGCGTTTTAGTGTGCATACTTATTTGCGTTGCCAGCTAGAAACTGGCCGCACCCATCAAATTCGAGTGCATATGCAGTTTTTAAAAGCGCCTATGTTGGGCGACCCAGTGTATGGTATTGGTAATATCATTCCGCATAAGCACATGACGCAAACTTTGCGCGATGCGGTGAGTGATTTTAATCGACAGGCTTTGCATGCGGTTAAATTAGGCCTTATTCATCCCAAAACAGATGAATTTATGGAATGGCAAATTGAGCTGGCAGAGGATATGAAATTGCTGCTAGAAGCCATGCGCTATGAAGACACGCCAACAGATGACGATGGCGAAGGTTTTAATTTCGTTTACCAAGATGGCGATTACTATGAAGGCGAAGCCGATGATGAAGACTTTGACGATTATGATGATGAAGAATTAGATGGAGATTAAATTTGCTTAAAATAAGTGATTTTATTATTCCTGATTGGCCAGCGCCTGCCAATGTGCACAGCTTACAAACCACACGCCAAGGGGGAGTAAGCACTGGGCCTTTTTCTAGCTTGAATCTAGGAAACCATGTGCAAGATGACCCTTTGCATGTGGCGCATAATCGCCAGTTACTCAGTCAATTTCTACCTTCTGAGCCAGTATGGCTGAATCAAGTGCATGGTATTGAGGTAGTAGATGCTGCCGATGTCGATTGCGAGGTTGTAAATTGTATACCCAGTGCAGATGCGAGCTTTACTACGCGCCAAAACACCGTGTGTGTGACCATGACAGCGGATTGCTTGACAATACTGCTGTGTGATATCGCGGGCACCGTGGTGGGCAGTATTCATGGAGGTTGGCGCAGCTTATGTGGTGGCGTGATTGAAGGTACTATCACAAAAATATTAACTTCATCTAATGTTAAAGAGGGTCATCTAATGGCTTGGTTAGGTCCTGCAATTGGCCCAACAGCTTTTGAAGTGGGTAGTGAAGTTAAAGCGCAATTTGTGGCAAAAGATGCACAAGCAGAATCGGCTTTTCAGTCGCAGGGCAATGGAAAATGGCTATGCAATATCTACAGTATTGCCACGCAGCGTTTAAATAACTTGGGTGTGAGTCAAGTATTCGGTGGCCAGCATGAGAATTTCTGCACAGTAAGCGATAGCACACGTTTTTTCTCGTTTCGCCGCAACAATGTCACTGGTCGCATGGCGACGATGATATGGCTGACGGCACCTAAATTAATTTAGGTGCCAGTTTGGTTTATAATGCACACGCTCTTTTATTCCTGTCACTTCAAGCGCTTAAGTGTTAATTTCGTTTATTAATGATGATTCCTGATTTCGCTGTTTTAATTTGGATTGTGCTATTTAGCTTACTAGGCGGCGTGCTAAGCGTGGCAAGCGCGGCCTTGGTTGCATTAAACATTAATAAAGCCGCCATCCCTATGCTAATTAGCTATGCCATCGGCGCGATGCTGGGCGCGGTTTTCTTAGAGATTCTGCCGCACGCTATTGAAGTAGCGGCAAGTCCAAAGCATATGACTGCCACGGTGCTATTTGGCATATTATTATTTTTTGCTTTAGAAAAGTTGGTTCTGTGGCGCCATTGCCATGGCGATCATTGCGAAGTGCATGCCGTTCATACGGCCGAAGAATGCCCAGACCCGCAAACAAGTTTAAGCTCAGCCGATTCAAAAACCACTAAATTCAAAGTGGTAACTGTCAAGCAGCCCTCAATCAATTCGCATCCGCAACACCACAGCAATAATCACGACCGTGGCCGTAGCGGCATGATGATTATGATAGGTGACACCTTTCATAACTTTGTCGATGGTATTTTGATTGCCTCAGCCTTTATGGTGGATATCAAGCTGGGTATCGTTACCGCGATTGCTATTATCGCGCATGAAATTCCGCAAGAAGTAGGCGATTTCCTTATTCTGCTGCATTCTGGCTATAGCAAAAAACAAGCCTTTATTTTTAATTTGGTTTCTAGTTTAGCCACAGCGGTCGGTGGTTTTATTGCCTATTTTGCTTTATCGAATGTTCAAACATGGGTGCCTACGATTTTAGGTTTAGCCGCGGCCAGTATGCTTTATGTAGCGGTTGCCGATTTGATTCCTAGCCTACATAAGCGCACCGAATTGCGCGCAACCATTTCACAATTGAGCCTTATCGCTTGCGGTGTCGCATCCATTTTTATAATTGGCTATTTTTTAGATTAAGCCTACCCTCTAATTTTTAAGGCAGCTTTAACAGAGACATTGTTTTTATGAAAACCATTACACCTCACCAATCTAATCAACCTAAAGTGGGTTTTGTTTCACTAGGTTGCCCCAAAGCAGGCTCTGATGCCGAGCGTATTCTGACGCAGTTGCGTGCAGAAGGTTATGAAATTTCCGCTAGTTATGAAGACTCTGATTTAGTTGTGGTAAACACTTGCGGTTTTATAGATAGTGCAGTGCAAGAGTCGTTAGATGCGATTGGTGAAGCTATTAATAAAAATGGCAAAGTGATTGTCACTGGCTGTTTGGGCGCTAAAAAAGGCGTTGTTGAAGCTGCCTATCCTAATGTTCTTGCTGTCACCGGACCGCACGCACTAGAAGAAGTAATGACGCATGTGCATGCTAATTTACCTAAATTGCATGAACCATTCATAGACCTTGTTCCGCCACAAGGTATACGCCTAACGCCTAATCATTATGCCTATCTTAAAATTTCAGAAGGCTGTAATCACCGTTGTAGTTTTTGTATTATCCCTAGTATGCGTGGTGATTTAGTTAGCCGCCCCATTGGTGAAGTGATGAACGAAGCAGAAAACTTAGTGAATGCGGGTGTTTCTGAGATTTTGGTGATTTCGCAAGATACCAGTGCTTACGGAGTGGATGTTAAATACCGCACCGGCTTTTGGAATGGTCGCCCAGTGAAAACACGCATGACAGAACTTTGCCAAAGTTTAAGCGAGTTCGGAGTTTGGACGCGCTTGCACTACGTATACCCCTATCCGCATGTGGATGAAGTAATCCCACTAATGGCAGATGGTCTAATTTTGCCATATTTAGATGTGCCGTTTCAGCATGCTAGTCCAAGAGTATTAAAAGCCATGAAGCGTCCAGCGCATGCCCAAAATAACTTGGTGCGCATTAAAGCCTGGCGTGAAATTTGCACCGATATTACTGTGCGCAGCACCTTTATCGCAGGCTTCCCAGGTGAAACCGAAGATGACTTTAAAATGTTGTTGGATTTCTTAGAAGAAGCGCAATTGGACAGGGTAGGTTGTTTTACCTATTCAGCGGTTGACGGCGCAAAGGCCAATGAATTGCCAGACCACGTGCCGCAAGAGGTAAAAGAAGAACGTTTGGCAAGATTTATGGAAGTACAAGAGCGTATAAGTGCCGCTAAACTAAAAGCCAAAATCGGTACTATGCAAACCGTATTAGTAGATGAAATTGTGCGCGATAGAGAAGGCAATTTTGAAGCGATTGGCCGCACCAAAGCCGATGCGCCAGAGATTGATGGCGTTGTGTATATGGAAGATGCAGAGGGTTTAACGCCAGGTGATTTTGTGGAAGTTGAGATTTACAGTGCGGATGGTCATGATTTATGGGGTGGGCCACCGCGTTAATTCTAATTTATTAACTGAAAATAGATTATGAAAATACAATTAATTGAAGCATTTTACGCTGGTCACCATACTAATTATATTGAGGCTTTGTTTCCCACTTTTTATGCGAAATCTTGAAAATGGGCAAGTTAGTGAAGTCACAATCACTGTCACTAAAACGCCTCATGAACAATTGTTACGACAAGGTATAGCCAAGCAAGAGTCAATAAATTTAAGATTTTCGCCCATATTCCCCGATACCAGCCTCAATCACAGTTTGCAAGATAGATACCAGCTATTTCAATCAATTAATCCCTACAAGAAGTGGATGTAGGCGTCTTCATTTGAACATCAGCTGATTATGACGTGATGTTTAGCGCACTGCTGAAAAATAACGCAAGCTTTGGCACAAGAAGCGTATGTAAGGTTTTAAGCGTATTTCACTATGGTTACCCAAGAAGTAAAAGTCTTGCTTGGAAAGAAAATCTAGAGCAAAAAATATATGAAACGGCTTGGAGAAATGCTGCTTAGGATCGGTTTCTATTTGTTAATCCATTAATTTATGAGTTCATTAAACAAGAAAATAGTAAGTTTACAGCTAGGGCGAGGCTTTTGCCAGACCCAGTACAAGCCAAATTAGTATAGAAACAACGGAAGCACGCGAGCGTTTAGGTACTCCGCAAGATGGTTTTTTATTTGGGTTTTGTAGGGATGATAGACTCCAGAAAAGCAATTCCTGAATTATTACAAGCTTTTGTAGATGCCAAAGCAAATTTGAGTAACCGTAGTTTGATAATTATGCCAATACAATGATGGCGGAATTGATTAGCAACTATAAGACTAACTACGAATTGCGCACTTGGAAATGGGCGTGTGAAGGGCTACCTAAGTAGCGTTATTTTTATTTCCAACGCTAAATAGCTGCAAAAAAATCTGGCTGTAAGTTATAGCGCTCTTGGCTTGGCTTTTCGCTGTCAGCGCGCTCTTCTAAAAAATCAAAGGTAAGTGGACAGCGAATTGGTTTTTTGACGGCTTTACGGCGTTTTGGAGTGTTAGCTTGCAAATCAATATACGGAGTTTGGCTTATACGAATATAGCCTGAGCTGGCTAATTTGTAAGCGGTAGTTTCAAATAAACTCAATGGATTATCAATATTTTGTAGAGTAACAATTTCATCTGCTGCGCCTTTTGCTTTAGTGACTTTTAATACGTTGTACATCACTAATTTGGTGGCGGTTTGTTTGCCGTAGATTTCACCTGTTTGTATCTGCAAGTGCGCTCCAAATGGGCTTTAGATAAATTAATACAAATAATAGTACAACTAAGCTTATATAAAAACAATTAAGTGCTTGCTTGCACACATTTAGAGACTTTTTGATAATCCAAGCTGAATTTAAAAAATGGGTATATCTGCATTAAAAACTTTTTCTCGCAGGCCGAAGTGGATTCACTGGTGGCCGATATAAAAGAAGCCTCGTCTACAAAATCGGTTGATGATGCACTAGTTAAACGCAATTTTTGGATTTCATTAACGATAATGAGTGCTGATAATGGCGGCTTGTGGGTTGTGCCAGTTAGTCATAAAGGCATTTTGAAATATTAAGTAGATGATAACTTCGTTTCTTTCAAAGATTACGTGAGCAATGCAGAGTTTGTTGAGGCATATCTGAAATATTTAGATCGGTTACTAAATCAAACATAACATATAGAATCGTTATTAAGTATTTGAGTTTTAAGCAATCCTTAAAATCGCACATAAAGCGCATTAATAGCGCGGCATTTTAATTTTTGGGTTACAGTCTGCGTAACTTAATGTGTGATTGAATTAGCGCTTTAGCTTGATGTCTGAATCGACTTCCATCTGCATCTTTAACCCACATATGCATCAACCCGCTAAAAAACAAATGCGTATCTAAGGCTAACGCGTGAGGGGGAAGTGTTGTACTTAGCAAGTTTTGCTCTATTGCGCGCTCATAAGCCATCTGAATTTTTTCGGTAATATTCGAGCAGTTGCTTAAAATTTGCTGCAACACAGTAGCAAACTCATCTACGTACTCACATTTAATCATCATAATTTCATAAATCTGACGCATTTCAGTGTTTTCATTGAGTTGATTAATTGTATCGCATAAGCTATTTTCAATTTGGGTAAGCGGGTCAATATTGTCGCTTCGAACACCAAGAGTGTCATACATGCGGTCGATTAGCGGTAAAAAATTGCGATCGCGCAGGGCGTAAAAAATATCGGTTTTATTTTTAAAATGCCAATATACTGCGCCACGCGTCACTGTTGCTTCGGTAGCAATATGCTCAAGCGTAGAGCGACTGACGCCACGCGTTAAAAACACAGCTCTTGCTGCATCGATAATTCGTTGCTTTGTTAGCTCCGCGTCTTCTTTCGTTTTTCTAACCATAATCTATTACATTCAGCTTTCATCTATGTTTTCAATATTTGCATTTTAAAAGTTAATTTTCGCCATTCAATTTAAATGCTATTTTTGACAACGATTCACTTAAAAGCAGTATACATACATTCTTGTTTGTATATAATATAACTCAAACAATATTAAAAATACATTATTTATAATGATTAAATTTACCTTACAGGGCCATCATCATGCAATCCTTACCGCAGCAGCCTAGATTTAAAAAAATAAACAGTTCGTTATCAGCACTGCTTGTTACATTAGTGGTGGCGACAACTTTGGCGGCGTGTGGCAAAAAAGAAGAGGCTGCACCGCCCGCAACTGCTATGCCTGTCAGTTATATTAATGCTATGCCAGCATCGGTACCAATGAGCATAGAAGTGGTTGCGCAAACTGAAGGTGCAAAAGAAGTTGAAATTTGACCGCGTGTTGGCGGTATTATTCTTAAAAAAATGTTCGAAGAGGGTGAGCCAGTTAAGGCAGGTCAAGTGCTGTTTATTATTGACCCAGAGCCATTTCAAATTGCGTTAAATCAAGCCAAAGCAAGGGCAGTCGGACAAGGTGCGCGCATTACGCAAACATCGCGAGAATCGAATCGTTTAAAAGAGTTGCTGGCAACGCAATCAGTGAGTCAGCGCGAATACGATAACGCTGCTTCTGAGGTAAGCATCTCGCAGGCTGATATGTTGGAAGCGCAGGCTAGCATAAGGGAGGCGGAATTAAATCTTTCTTATACGCAAGTCACCGCGCCTATTTCGGGCATTGCCGGGCGCTTTCAGTTTTCTGAAGGCGCTTTAGTGGCGGCTAATACTAGTTTGCTGACAACGATAGTTCAATTGTCACCAATTTGGGTGCGTTTTAGTTTGTCTGAAACAGAGTTGGCGAGTTTGGGCGGACGCGTTAATCCAAACACAGTAAGTCAAGTGACATTGATATTGCCAGATGATAGCGAGTACGGTCAAAAAGGTAAGCTAAATTTTACCGCCAATCAAATCAACCCAACACTCGGCACACAAGAATTGCGCGCTACTTTTAACAATGAGGATCAATCATTATTGCCAGGCCAATTTGTGCGCGCACGCGTGACAACAGGTTTGCGTGAAGGTGTATTTTTAGTGCCACAAGCAGCTGTGCTGAGCAATGATCTAGGAAAATATGTATATTTGATTAATTCTGAAAACGTCGCAACGATTAGGCCTGTGACGGCAGGTGAGTGGCATGGCAAGGATTGGGTTATCTTAAAAGGCTTAAATGAAAACGATAAAGTGATTGTGGATAATTTAATTAAAGTGCGTCCAGGTGTGATTGTTGAGCCACGAATTTTTGGCCAACCACCAGAGGTGCCAGCTACAGAAATAAAACCAGCAGAAAAAGCAGCGGCTAAGTCTACTGCAAAACCTAGCGTTAAGTCTTAAGCATAGCTGGCCTATATTCTCATCTAAGAAGATAAAACCATGACCAAATTTTTTATTACTCGGCCTATTTTTGCCAGCGTTTTATCGATCATTATTGTGTTGGCAGGCTTGGCAGCGGCATTAAAATTGCCAATTGCACAATATCCACAAATCGCGCCGCCGACTGTATTGATTACAGCGACTTATCCAGGCGCTAGTGCGGATACGTTATCTAAAACTGTTGCCGCGCCGATTGAAGAGCAATTGAGCGGTATAGAAGGTTTGCTGTATTTCAACTCAAGTGCTGACTCTAGCGGTTCATTGACAATTACCGCCACTTTTGAAGTGGGCACCGATGTGAATCAGGCCACCTTTAACGTGAGTAATCGCGTTAATATTGCTTTGCCGCGCTTGCCAGATGAGGTACGTCGTACTGGTTTAGTGGTGCAAAAACGTTCTAATAACATTTTGTTAGTCATTATGTTAACGGATAAACAACGTAAATATGACCCGCTTTATTTAAGCAATTACGGTACTTTAAACGTACTTGATGAGCTTAAACGTATTAAAGGTGTGGGTGATGCTACTATTTTTGGCGCGCAAGATTATTCTATGCGTATCTGGTTGCGTCCAGACCGCATGGCGCAACTGGGTGTGACCACTACCGATATCGTAACGGCAATTCAATCACAAAATGCACAATATGCCGCGGGTAAAATAGGCCAAGAGCCATCCCCTAGCTCGCAACAATTGGTGTATACCGTCACCGCAAAAGGCCGCTTGGTTGACCCCAGTGAATTTGGCAATATTATTATTCGTGCCGATGGCCCACGCGGCGTGCTTTATTTAAAAGATTTAGCGCGTATTGAGTTGGGATCGCAAAGCTACAACGTTCGCACCTCGTTAGATGGTTTGCCAGGCGTTGGTATTCCTATTTACTTGCAAACAGGCGCTAATGCGCTGGATACCGCACAAGCGATTAAAGAGAAAATGGCTGAGCTTAAATTACGTTTTCCTGAGGGTGTGGACTGGGTAGTACCTTACGATACCAGTGACTTTGTTAAATCCTCAATTGAAGAAGTGGTTATCACCTTGGCTGAGGCGATGTTCTTAGTGGTGCTGGTGGTGTTTGTATTTTTACAAAGCTGGCGCGCAACATTAATTCCATTAATTGCTGTGCCAATTTCATTAATTGGTACTTTCGCTGGTTTGTGGATGTTTGGTTTCTCTATTAACACGCTCACCTTATTTGCCATGGTGTTATCAATCGGTATTGTCGTGGATGATGCGATTGTGGTGCTGGAAAACGTTGAACGGCTGATTTCGGAAGAGAAACTGTCTCCCATTAAAGCGGCGGTAAAATCGATGGAGCAAGTATCAGGTGCTGTAGTAGCCATTGTATTAGTATTGTGCGCGGTATTTGTGCCAGTGGCTTTCTTAGGTGGTATTGCTGGTGAAATGTACCGCCAATTTGCTGTGACGGTTGCCGTTGCTGTGGTTATTTCAGGAATTGTGGCGTTAACATTAACGCCTACCTTGTGCGCCATTTTATTAAAATCCGTGCATAAGGAATCCGCATTCTTTAAACCTTTTAATCGTGGTTTTCAGAAACTCACCAATGTTTATTCCTCAATGGTCAATTTAACCTTGCGCCATAAGATCATTGGCACGCTATTATTCGGTGCCACTATTGCGATTGTTGTTGTTTTATTAAGGATAGTACCAGCTAGCTTTGTACCATCGGAAGACCAGGGTTATGTAATTTCTGCGGTGATTATGCCAGACGGTGCCACTTTAGGCCGTACCACTAAAACCGCTGAAGCAGTGCGCTCTGAAATTGCCAAAGATCCCGCCGTTGCGCATGAATTTGCTGTTAATGGTTTTGACTTGATTGGTGGAGGTAATAAAACCAGCGCCGCTACAGTGTTTGTTCGATTAAAAGATTGGTCAGAGCGTGAAACCACGGCTGAAGGTATTGTTGCCAAGCTATTTAGAATTGGTGCGCAACAGCCAGACGGTATGGCGATTGCATTTAATCCACCTGCTATTAGTGGCTTAGGTAGCTCTGGCGGCTTTGAGGTGTATGTACAAAGCCGCAGTGATTCAGACCCGATGCGTTTATCTGCGGTGGTGAGTAACTTTATGGATGCATTGCGTAAAGAGTCAAAATTAACCGGCATTAACTCATTTTTCCGCCCAACTGTGCCGCAGCTATTTGTAGAAGTTGATGAAGCAAAAGCGATTTCACAGGGTGTACCTGTGGCCGATATTTACGCCACCTTGCAAAGTACCATGGGATCGCTTTACGTAAACGATTTTAATAAATCGGGACGTACGTATCGCGTGCAATTGCAAGCAGAGGCTGAATACCGAATGAGAGCGGAAGATTTAGGCAAAGTGTATGTGCGTTCAAATACAGGACAAATGGTGCCACTTTCAGCTTTAAGCAAAGTCAGCAATATTGTAGGTGCAGAACAGTTAGAGCGTTATAACGGTTTGCTTTCAGCCAAAGTATTAGGTAGTGGTGCTGTTAATGTGAGCTCTGGCGATGCCATTGCTATGGTAGAAAAAATTGCCGCTGAAAACTTACCAGACGGCTACCAAATTGCTTGGACAGGCCAAGCTTATCAAGAAAAACGTACAGGTTCGGCCGCGATATTTGCTTTCGGCTTTGCTATTGTTATGGTGTTCCTGATTTTAGCCGCGCAATTTGAAACATGGGCGCTGCCTTTAGCGGTGATTATGGCGGTGCCGTTTGCGTTGGCAGGAGCTTTATTGGCTGTGTTAATGCGCGGTATGCCTAATGATATTTACTTCCAAATTGGATTAATTACCTTAGTGGGTTTAGCAGCGAAAAACGCCATTTTGATTGTGGAATTCGCCAGCCAAAAAATGGAAGAAGGCATGCCTGTGGCGCAAGCCGCGCTTGAAGCGGCCAGAATGCGCTTTAGACCGATTGTGATGACATCAATGGCGTTTGTACTTGGTATCGTGCCTTTGGTTATTGCTACTGGCGCAGGTGCCGCAGCTCGCCGTAGCATGGGTACAGGTGTATTAGGCGGCATGATAGTAGCGACTTTTGTAGCGACTATATTTATCCCGCTATTCTTTACATGGTTAAGTAACACCCATGTTGATAGAAAGCATCATGACAAAGGTTTGATGCCAGAAATAGATCACTCTAGGGAAGCCGTATGATGCCGTACAAAAAAAACATCAATATGATACTTATTTGTTTAGCGGTTGAGGCTTTGTTAAGTGGTTGCCAATCGATAGGGCCTGATTATTTGCGTCAAGTATTTAATTTGCCTGAAAAATTTAGCGAGCCAGTGGTGACTGACACTGCAGAAAATACCGCAACTAAAGCTTGGTGGAAACATTATCAAGATGCAAAATTGAACGAGTTGATTGAGTCAAGCTTGCAAAACAATACTGATATTCAGTTGGCTGTGGCTCGTATAGAAGAAGCTGATGCTAGCATGCGTGAAGTGGGTGCATCATTGTTTCCAGAAGTGAATTTTTCAGCTGATACAGCACGCACAAAAGTGACTGAATTGGGCGCTTTTCCTGTATTCATTGGTCCAATTAGAAATAATTATACATTTGGATTTAACACTAATTATGAGCTGGATTTTTGGGGTAAAATTAGGCGCTCCAAAGAGGCGGCAACCGCCAATGCACTTGCTTCGCGCTATTCAAAAAAAACTGTCGAGCTTTCATTAATTGGTTTGGTCGCTAGCAACTATTTACAATTGCGTGGTATTGAGGCGCAAATTGCAGTGACCAAAGATAATCAACGTAGCCGCCAAGATTCGCTTAACTTAACACAGCGCAGGTTAGATGGCGGTATAGCAAGTAGCTTAGAAGTCAGCCAAGCTGAAGTGGCTGTTAGCAATTTAAATGCGCAACTTATTGAGTTAAATCGTTTGCGCGCGTTGACTTTGCATCAACTTGCTGTGCTAACAGGCGTACTAGATTTAAAATTAGAGGAGGGAAATAAAGCGGATATTCGCACCCTACCTGTGCCACCAATTCCACCAGCAGGATTACCATCTGCATTGCTAGAAAACCGTCCTGATATTCGGCAAGCGGAACAAGCGTTGATTGCTGAAAATGCGCAAATTGGTATTGCCAAAGCGGCTTTATATCCCAGTATTAGCCTAACGGGCAACTACGGCGGTGAGAGTTTAGAGTTAGGTGATATATTGAAATCAGGCGCAAGAATTTGGACCTTGGGTTTGGATTTAGATTTGCCAATTTTTGATTCTGGCAAACGTAAATCCAGAGTAGAGCAAGCAACTTCAAAGCAAAAAAAAGCGTTAGCGCAATATCAAACGACGATTCAAAATGCGTTTAGAGAAGTAAATGATGCGTTAGTGACCCGGCGTTTAAATGTTGAGCGTGAACAAAGCTTATCGGCTAGTGAAGCTTCTGCTAAAAAAGCGCTGACTGTAGCAGAAAATCGCTACAAAGCAGGTTACTCTGCTTATTTAGAAGTGTTAGATGCGCAACGTGTCTATAACGATGCGGCATTAGCCAATGTGCAGGCAAGACAGGCCACCAGTTTGGCCATTGTGGAGTTGTTTAAAGTGTTGGGTGGTGATTGGCGCGAAAATTGACCGTTAGAAACTAAACCTACGTCCTCTAATAAAACCCCTTTAAAAAAGGAGTCAGTTGCCACTAAAGTAAACTGATTTTTTATTTAACAAAATGCTAATTTTTGCGCCCAGAAGGCTTGTAGGCGTTTCGCCGAGATTGGTTACCGTAATACCTACTTTTAATTGCTTTTCGAACTCAATTGGCTCCCGATAACGACACTTTTCGTTGTATTCAAAATCACGCATGCGATTAGCAGGCAAATCTTTTTATAAATCAACAAAAAATAAGTATTGTTTTGGCGTATAGAATTTGCCGATATGCACGCGCGTTAGTCAGTGTATTAATACACTGATTAGCAATATCCACTTGTTGCTTGGGAAAGTTTTCTTGTACTAAGTTTCAAAGCATAACTATCTAAGTAAAATAAGCAGACAAAGTACTAGGTGGCGATAATTTAAACAGCTCAATCGGTAGCATTAATAGGCCTTGCTGAGAAGGAATACGGGACTATGCATATAGTTGTAACTTTATTTTAATAGGCAAATTGACTGTTTATAGATGCGCTATTTCATTATATGCGCCGCTGTGTAAAAGGCTCTGGCAATAATGGTGATAGGTATATTGCCTTCTAATTTAAACTTATTTGGGTTGCTGACTTTTTCAATTACTTTGAGATATGCAATATACGATTGCCGACAATAGTTGTAAGAAGTTTCAGAAATATTGATTTCAATTTCCGGTTTAGGGTTTTTAATATGTACAAATTGAGATTATAACTTTTATAAACGCTCAAAATTAAGGTCTTCTAATATATGCAAATTCAGCATTTATCAGACATGCTAGAATAGTGTTTTAATTTAATACCTTTTATTCATGACTGTTCGTACTCGATTTGCTCCCAGCCCCACCGGATTTTTACATATTGGCGGCGCGCGCACTGCGCTGTTTTCTTGGGCATATGCCAAAAAAAATGGAGGACAATTTATTCTGCGAATTGAAGATACTGATTTAGAGCGCAGCACGCCAGAAGCGGTGCAGGCGATTTTGGATGGCATGCAATGGCTTGGCTTGGATTACGACGAAGGTCCGTTTTACCAAATGCAACGCATGGAAACCTATAAAAAAATGCTTCAAACCATGTTAGATGCTGGTACAGCTTATTATTGTTACAGCAGCAAAGAAGAACTAGAAGCCTTGCGTGAAAGCCAAATGCAGCAAGGATTAAAGCCACGCTATGATGGAAAATGGCGTCCAGAATCAGGCAAAACTTTACCTGCAATTCCAGTCGATATTTCACCTGTAGTGCGTTTTAGAAATCCGCAAACTGGTGTAGTGGCTTGGGATGATTTGGTGAAAGGACGTATTGAAATCGCTAATGCTGAATTAGATGATTTGATTATTGCCCGAGCCGATGGCACACCCACATATAATTTTTGTGTGGTGGTAGACGATTTTGAGATGGGTATCACACAAGTGATTCGCGGTGATGACCATGTGAACAACACGCCGCGCCAAATAAATATGCTCAAGGCTTTAGGTGCCACCGTTCCGCAGTATGCCCATTTATCAATGATTTTGGGGGGTGATGGCCAGAAACTATCTAAACGCCACGGTGCTGTCAGCGTGATGCAATATCATGAAGATGGATATTTAAGAGAGGCTGTTTTAAATTATCTTTCACGTCTTGGCTGGAGTCATGGCGATGCGGAAGTTTTTAATATGCAGCAATTTTGTGAATGGTTCGATTTAGACCATATTACACCATCTGCCGCGCAGTTTAATACCGAAAAATTGAACTGGCTAAACGCGCACTATATCAAAGAAGCCAATATTGATGTGCTTGCTCTCGATATTGCCACACGACTTACTAAGTTAAATGTTGAAGTAAGTTTGCAGCCAAAATTACAAGACGTGTTGGCTTTGTACCGTGAGCGGACCAATAATCTAAATCAGCTGGCCAGCGAAGTGGCTTATTTTTATGCGCTGCCTAAAGCCAATCTAGCTGATGTTGAAAAACATTTAACCCCAGAAATTCTGCCTGTGATTCGTACTTTAAGTGAAAAACTGGGTATTATTGATTGGACTGCGGAGGCGATTCATGCCGAGATAAACGCTGTTGTCGCCGAAAATCAACTTAAGTTTCCGAAAGTGGCTATGCCGCTACGTGTGATGCTAACTGGTAATACGCAATCACCCAGTATTGACCAAGTGATGGCTTTGTTGGGACAAAAATTAACATTAGCTAGATTACAAAAACATTTAATTTAAGCGATTTAAAGTGAGTATGTGGATTAATTTGTTTAAAAAATTATTAATACATAAATTTTCAAAAAATATCTAAAATTTCTATTGAAATGCGAACAAAAAGACGCAATTATAATCCTATAGGTGGCAGTAAAAGCTTTGAATTATCAGGCTTCTCCAATTTTATAAAACCACAAGGAGCACAAACATGAATAATAAAGGACAAATGCTGCAAGATCCATTCTTAAACGCACTCAGAAAAGAACATGTACAAGTTTCAATTTACTTGGTCAATGGTATTAAATTACAAGGCCAAGTGGATTCGTTTGATCAGTACGTTATTTTGCTTAAAAACACAGTGACACAAATGGTATACAAGCACGCTATTTCTACAATCGTGCCTGCTCGCGCAGTTACCATGACCTTGTCAGAACATACAGAAGAATAAAGCTTGTCAATTAGACCCTCTGGTTACGGCGAAAATACCCTAGCAAATCCATCTACATTCACGGCGCCTTCAAATGGTGCGGTCATACTAGTGAGTGTGGATTTTGGCGAGCCTGATTATGAAGAAAGTTTGCACGAACTTAGACAGCTTGTGATTTCGGCTGGTATGCAAGTGCGCGGCACGCTAGAAGGCAAGCGCAACACGCCTGATGCAAAATTATTTATCGGTAGTGGTAAAGCCGATGAATTAAAACTGATGCTGGAATCAAGTGAAACACAGTTAATCGCCTTCAATCACGACTTAAGTACATCGCAACAGCGTAATTTAGAACGTCTTTTGCAGGCCAAGGTGTTAGATAGAACAGGCTTGATTTTAGATATTTTTGCACAGCGTGCGCAAACCCATGAAGGTAAATTACAAGTTGAGCTAGCACAACTTGAGCATTTATCCACTAGGCTGGTACGCGGCTGGACCCACTTAGAGCGGCAAAAAGGCGGCATTGGTGTTCGTGGTGGCCCTGGCGAAACACAGTTAGAGTTAGATCGACGTATGTTGCGCGTGCGCGTCAAACAGTTACGTGAAAAATTAGAGAAATTAAAATCGCAACGCAATATGCAACGTCGTGCGCGTAAGCGTTCTAATCAAATGACGGTATCATTGGTTGGTTACACCAACGCTGGAAAATCCACTTTATTTAATCGCTTAACGCAGTCAGGTGTTTATGCGGCAGATCAGCTATTCGCCACGCTAGATACGACTTCACGAAAAATGTATTTGGGTGAAGATTACCATTCTGGTGGTGGTTCTGTAGTGGTTTCCGATACGGTTGGGTTTATTAAACACTTACCTACTACATTAATTGAAGCGTTTGGCGCAACATTAGAAGAAGCGTCGCAAGCCGATTTATTGCTGCATGTGGTGGATGTTGCAAGCACTAATCGCGATGCGCAAATTGCGCAAGTTAACTTGGTTTTACAAGAAATTGGTGCTTCAAAAGTACCACAAATTTTAGTGTTAAATCAGATTGATAAGCTGGATATGACGGCAGGATTGATTCGCGATGAATATGGTAATATTTCAAAATTGAGTCTTTCAGCCGTTACAGGCGATGGAATCGACTATTTAAAATTAGCGCTAACGGAACATCAGCAGCTGTTAAGAAGACAAAGCACAGAAGAAAGTGCTTATGTTTAATCGCAAAATTAAAGCCCAGTTTTATCAATAATATCAGTAATTTTTGTAAGTAATTTTGTCAATAACATCTGTAATAAAGTGCGGAGCAATATATGATTAAGTTTCCTGGTTTTGGTCAAAAAAATAATGAAGGTCCACCTGATTTGGATCAGATACTGAGCGATTTAAACCAAAAAATTAATAATCTTTTTGGTAAAAAGGGTGGTAGAAGCGGCCAACCATCAAACAATAAAGAGTTTGATGTGCCTGTTTTACCAATATTAGCGGTAATTGCCGCTATTTGGTTAGCAACAGGTTTTTATATTGTCGATCAAGGCTCGCTGGGCGTAGTGCAACGTTTTGGTAAATATACTGAAACCACAGAGCCAGGTCCAAGATGGCATTGGCCGTATCCGATTGAATCGGCTGAAGTAGTGAATATGGAACAAGTGCGCCGCTTAGAGGTTGGTTACAGAAGTATCGGTGATGGTGCAGGAGGCAAAACAAGGCAGCCAAAAGAGGCACTAATGTTAACTGAAGATGAAAACATCATTGATATGCAAGTAGCGGTGCAATATAAATTAAAAAATGCTAAAGATTATCTATTTAACAATCGTTCAACAGATGAGTCAGTAATGTCCGCAGCAGAAACTGCGATTAGAGAAATTGTGGGTAAAAGCAAGTTGGATGATTTGCTGCAAAAAGGCTTGCCAGATACATCAGAGCGTATGCAAGCCATTCTCGATAGCTATAAAACTGGCGTATTAATTACCAGCGTTTCACGTCAAAAAGGCGCCGCGCCTGAGCAGGTGAAAGAAGCTTTTGATGACGTAAACCGTGCCAATCAGGATTACCAACGCCAAATCAATGAAGGTCAAGCTTACGCAAACGATGTGATACCTAAAGCACGTGGTAATGCCTCACGTTTGGTAGAAGAGTCCTCTGGCTATAAACTTAAAGTGGAAAACGAGGCTAGAGGTAACGCCAGCCGCTTTGAGCAAATTTTAGCGCAATTTACTAAAGCTCCTGATGTAACGCGTCAACGTTTGTATTTAGACGCTCAAGAACAAATTATGTCTAGTACTAGCAAAGTAATTGTGGATCAGCAAGGTGGCAATAGCCTATTGTATTTACCTTTGGATAAACTAATGGCAGCAGGTGCTGTTGGCCCAAGCACTGCTCCAAGCGTAGCAGCCCAAAGCACAATAAAGCAATCAGATAGCGAAGCAGACATGGCGCGTGAATTAATGCGCAGTCGTGATAGAGATAGTCGATAGTTAGATTAAAGACACATATCGTTATTTTTAAATGAATTTAAAAGAGAACTGAAATGAAAAATATAGGGACCTATTTAGTCGGCTTGTTTGTGTTACTGGTGATATTAACCATGTCTTTTTTCACGGTTGATCAACGTGAGTACGCATTGGTATTTAGATTGGGTGAAATCGTATCGGTCCATAAAGAGCCTGGATTGTTTTTCAAAGTGCCGTTGCTTGACGATTTAAAATATTTTGATAAGCGTATTTTGACATTAGATTATGAGCAACCTGCTGAAATTATTACCAGCGAAAATAAAACCATGACGGTAGACTCGTTTGTTAAGTGGCGCATTATTGACCCATCAAAATACTATGTTTCTGTTAAAGAGGGTGGTGAAAGTGCGGCAGAAGATAGGCTTGCGCAGGTTGTTAATGCTGGCTTGCGTGATGAATTTGGTAAACGTACTGTACATGATGTGATTTCTGGCGAGCGCCGCGCCATTATGGATAACATGCGCGCACGTGCCGACAAAGAAGCACGTCAAATTGGTATTCAAGTGGTAGATGTTCGCTTAAAACGCGTGGATTACTCTGAAGATATTAGTAAATCGGTTTACGACCGTATGATTGCAGAGCGTAAACGTATTGCTAACCAATTGCGCTCAGAAGGTGCGGCAGCATCTGAAAAGATTCGTGCGGATGCTGACAAGCAACGCGAAGTCATTATTGCCGAGGCTTTTGGTAACGCACAAAAAATGAAGGGTGAGGGTGATGCAAAAGCCGCTGAAATTTATTCTAGCGCATACAGCAAAAATCCAGAATTCTACGCGTTTTATCGCAGTCAGGAAGCCTATAAAAATAGCTTTAAAAGCAAATCCGACGTAATGGTGCTCGATCCAAAATCGGATTTCTTTAAGTATATGCGCAGTGCTGGCGGCGGCAAGTAAACACGGCTATTGCTAATAGCTAATTAAAATGAATAGTACGCTAATTACCGCGCTAGGCTTGATGTTGATTTTAGAAGGTATTATGCCTTTAATCGCACCGCAAGCTTGGCGCGAAACATTTAAGCGCATGGTCGCCCTGAAAGATGGTCAACTGCGTTTTGTTGGTTTATTTTCAATTGTTGGCGGTGCTTTGCTGTTTTGGTTGTCAAAATAAAAGGCATCACCTTATCTGACCTTATTTGATTTAATGAAACTTATTCCACTTAAAAATACATCGCGCAAATAGCGATTAAAACAAATTAATATCTACAAAAACCTCAAATAGCGATAAAATCTAAAATTGTCGTTTAAATTTGATTTTATCGCTTTCAAAAAGCTTCATTAACACCGAATTAAAACTTAATCATGCGTAATTGGTTGCTCCCTGAATACATTGAAGATGTGTTGCCTGCCGAGGCGGCGCGCATAGAAGCATTGCGTCGCCACTTGCTGGATTTGTTTAAAGTACATGGATATCAATACATTATTCCACCTACCTTGGAATACTTAGAATCTTTAATTACTGGCACTGGCCATGATTTAGATTTAGCTACTTTTAAAGTGGTTGATCAGCTAACAGGCCGCTTGATGGGCATACGCGCCGATATGACGCCCCAAGCCGCGCGAATTGATGCACATATGCTCAATCATCAAGGTGTATCAAGGCTATGTTACGCAGGCACTGTTTTGCGGACCAAGCCAGATGGCCTTGCGCACACACGCGAGCCTTTACAACTGGGCGCCGAATTATTTGGCCACGCAGGAATTGAGAGCGATATTGAAATTCATCGCCTCATGATTAAGGCCTTGCAGGCCTTAGGTTTAAAAGAGCTACATATTGATTTTAGCCATGTAGCTATCTTTGAGGCCTTGGTTAAAGTAGGAAATATCTCAGCTAATTTAGAACAAGATTTATACACAGCACTGCAGAGTAAAGACAAAGCTAGTGTGGCTTTGCTGGTACAACATTTAGATGCAGACATTAAAAAAGCCCTAATATATTTAACCGATTTAAATGGCGATTCATCCATGTTGCAAAAGGCGGCACAGCAATTACCCAAAATTGATGCAGTAACTAAAGCATTGGCCGATTTAAACATTGTTGCGGCACAGTTGACTGATTTAAACGTAAACGTTTCGTTTGATTTAAGTGAGTTGCGCGGCTATCACTACCATAGTGGTATTGTGTTTGCGGCTTACGCAAAGGGCTACACAGGGCCAATTGCACTAGGTGGCCGCTACGACGAAGTGGGTTTGGTGTTTGGGCGCGCACGCCCAGCCACAGGCTTTAGTTTGGATTTGCGCGGCACTGTGACGGCATTACCGCCCGCAACAAGTGCAAAGGCGATTTTAGCGCCTGCAAGCGACGATAAAGCACTATCAATCGCTATTGAAGGTCTGCGTGCAGAAGGTCAAGTTGTGATTCAAGCGTTACCAAACTCAAGCATTGATATGGCGGAACTTAATTGCGATAGGCAGTTAATTGAGGCTAACGGACAATGGCAACCCCAGTCTTTATAATCCCATTTGTTAATCCTTTATTTTAATTTCAGTCGAAACAGTTAAGTAAAAGCTATGGCGCAAAATACAGTAAATAATCCTGCCAAAAACGTGGTCGTTATTGGCACACAATGGGGAGATGAAGGCAAAGGAAAAATTGTCGATTGGCTCACAGACCACGCGCAGGGTGTTGTACGTTTTCAGGGTGGTCATAATGCGGGCCATACTTTAGTTGTTGGCCAGGGTGATGCGCAGCACGTATATAAATTGAATCTTGTACCCTCGGGTATTGTTCGTGCAGGCGTTAATTGCTATATCGGCAATGGCGTTGTGTTGGATGCTGGTCATTTAATTGGCGAAATCGCTGCACTAGAAAAAGATGGCTTAGAAGTTAAGAGTCGCTTAAAAGTCAGCCCAGGCTGCCCATTGATTTTAAGTCATCACGTGGCGCTAGATACAGCGCGCGAAGCTAAACGTGCGATTAAAATCGGCACTACTGGCAAAGGTATTGGCCCTACATATGAAGACAAAGTTGCGCGCCGTGCTTTGCGCGTTTATGATTTGTTTTACCCAGAACGTTTTGCCGAAAAATTAAAAGAAGTGATGGATTATCACAACTTTGTATTAACCAATTATTTGGGTTCAAAAGCGGTTGATTTTAATCAACAATATGATTCTAGCATGGCACATGCGATTTCATTAAAACCGATGATTTCGGATATTTCAGCCGAGTTATATGCGGCCAACGGAAGAGGCGAAAACCTTTTGTTTGAGGGTGCGCAGGGTACTTTGTTGGACATTGACCATGGTACTTATCCATTCGTGACTTCAAGCAACTGTATTGCTAGTCAAGCTTCTGCAGGTACTGGAGTGGGTGCCAATATGTTGCATTACGTGCTTGGCATTACCAAAGCCTATACAACTAGAGTCGGCGGAGGCCCTTTTCCAAGCGAGTTAGATATCGAAACAGCAGGTGTGCCAGGCTATCAAATGTCTAATAAAGGCCAAGAGATTGGCACTGTAACCAAACGCAAACGGCGTTGCGGCTGGTTTGATGCGGCTGCCTTGCGCCGTTCTGCCCGCATTAACGGGCTCACAGGCTTATGTATTACTAAACTTGATGTGTTAGATGGTATTGCAAGCTTAGATATCTGTACGGGTTACGAATTGGATGGCAAAGTAGTGGATATGCTGCCGGTAGGTGCCGATGATGTTGCACGTTGCAAGCCAATTTATGAAACGGTTGCAGGCTGGAAAGAAAATACGTTTGGCGTTAAAACATGGGATGGCTTACCTAAAAATGCGCAACATTACCTTAAACGCTTAGAAGCTTTGTGTGGAGTGCCTATTGCCATTGTTTCAACGGGCCCAGAGCGTGATGAGACCATTATTGTTGAGCATCCCTTTTCATAAATAGACGTACCTAAATGCAAACTCTATAAATGGACACTTAACCAATGCAAACAAAGCGATTAGCTTGGGCAATTACTGGTTCAGGTCACTACTTGCGCGAATGTCTTGATTGTTTACAAACCATTAATAATATAGATGTTTATTTAAGTAAAGCCGCTGTAGAAATTATTAAGCAATATGGTTTTCAGGCGCAGTTAGATGCAGCAGGCCATAGGGTTTATCAAGACAAAACAGCTAGCAGTGTACCTGTAGAGTTGTTTTATCAGGGCAAATACCACACCTTAGTGATTGCGCCTGCTACTTCAAATACCGTTGCCAAAATGGCCTATGGATTTTCCGATTCTTTGGTCACCAATTTATATGCACAAGCAGGTAAAACGCGCGTGCCCAGTATTGTATTTGCTTGTGACACCTTACCAGAGTTAGATGACGGTGCAATTATTTCTGAAGCTCCGCGTGAGAATTTTGTTCAAGTATTTCCGCGCCAAATTGATTTGGAAAATGTGCAAAAATTGGCTACTTTTGAAAGTACCCAAATCGTTGATAGCATCAATATGCTCAAGCAAGCGGTTAATAAGCGTCTTGATGCGTATAACGAGTCTAAATAAAGATGGCTGAAAAGCTATTATTTGTAACAGGCAAATTGGCTGAAAAAAGCCTGCATAAAGTGTTACAGGATATTCAAACCCCGTCGGATAAAAATCCAAAACCACCTCAATTTAAGTACCGCGTAGAGCAAGTTGGCGTATCTGTTGCGGCTTTAATGACACCAGATTTAATCGCGCGTCGATTAAAAAACACGCATGACGCAAAAAAAATGATTGTACCAGGACTTTGCCAAGGCGATTTAAGCCAATTGCACCGTCAATATGGCATTCCTGTTGAGCGTGGACCTAAAGATCTAAAAGATTTGCCACAGTATTTTGGCCAGAACGGTTTAGAACCTGATTTAAGCCAATATAGCGTGCAGATTTTTGCCGAAATTGTGGATGCACCAGATTTAAGCGTAGATGCTATTTTAGAAAAAGCGCTGCATTTTCAAGCGCAGGGCGCCAATGTAATTGATTTGGGGTGCTTGCCTAACAAACCTTTTTCACACTTAAAAGATTCTATTCATGCATTGAAGGCGTTAGGTTTAAAAGTAAGCGTCGATTCAATGCGTGCGGATGACTTATTACTAGCAGGAAAATCAGGCGCCGATTATTTATTAAGCCTAACTGAAAAAACCTTGTGGATAGCGGATGAGGTAGAAGCGACGCCCATTTTAATTCCAGCTAAACCAGGTAATATGCCTTCACTTTATCGCGCTATTGAGCACTGCTTAAAGCGCAATAAGCCATTTTTTGCCGATGCGATTTTAGACCCAATCCACTTTGGACTTGCCGATTCTATAGTGCGATATCACAAACTGCGCAAAAAATACCCGCAAATTCAAATAATTATGGGCATTGGTAATTTAACCGAGCTAACCGACGCGGATACTACAGGTATCAATGCTATTTTATTTGGTTTAATCAGCGAGTTGAATATTCAGGCCGTACTGGCTACATCGGTAAGCCTACATGCGGTGAATGCTATTGCAGAAGCCGATAATGCGCGTCGTGTGATGTATCGCGCCAAGTTGGACGATAGGCTACCAAGAGGCTACAGCAATGGCTTGCTGGGGTTGCATGATAGAAAGCCATTTCCCTATAACGCTTCAGAAGTAGCCGATTTTGCCGCCCAAATCAAAGACCCTAGTTTTAGGATTATGGTCAGCGAATCTTGTGTACATGTGTATAATCGTGATGGCTTATTGCAAGATATTGATCCGTTTGTCTTTTACCCAAATTTGGGCGTGCAAAACGATGCAAGTCACGCATTTTATTTAGGAGTCGAGCTGGCACGAGCACAAATTGCTTGGCAGCTTAAAAAGCGTTATGTGCAAGATGAAACCCTTGATTGGGGTGTTTCAAGTGCATCGCAAAATCTGGATGGTAGAAAAAGTCACCGCGAGGCATCTTTAAAAGAAAAAAGACAAGAAAAAAAAATCATTAAAAATAATAAAAATGATATTTGAAGTCATCATTACCACAATTAATGCAGACGGCATTCCTCACGTAACACCTTTTGGCGTAAGCTATGAAGGCGAAAACGTACTTATATCTCCCTACAAGCCTTCTACCACTCTGGACAATATATTAGCTAGCAAAGAAGCAGTGATGAATATTAGTGATGATGTGCGGGTATTTGCGGCAGCCTTAACCAATCGGCAGGCTTGTTCTTTAAAACAAGCCAATAAAATCAAAGGATTTAGGTTGGCTGATTGTTTGCAGCATGTGGAATTGGCCTTGATTGAAAAGCGCGATGATGCCGTTAGGCCGCAACTTGTGATGAAAAAAATCTATGCAGAATGCCACAGGTATTTTAATGGCTTTAATCGGGCACAAGCGGCAGTGATAGAGCTAGCCGTTTTAGTGAGCCGCTTGCCTATGCTGCCAAGAGATAAAATCCTAGCCGAAATGCACTACTTACAAATAGCCATTGATAGAACAGCGGGCGAAAACGAATTACTGGCATGGTCTTGGTTGGTAGATAAAGTTCATCAATTTTACGCGCAAGCACAAAACCGAGAGCAAATATGACGCAGTTGTTGATTAGCGTCAAAAATATTGAAGAAACCTTGATCGCCTTAAATGCGGGTGTGGATATTATTGATTTAAAAGATCCGGAAAACGGTGCTTTAGGCGCTTTGGATTTAGCATTAAGCGCGCAAATAGTCGCTAAAATACTGCATTATAATCAATTCAACATGATGCGTAGCCTTAATTTTTCACCCATTTTAACTAGCGCAACAGTGGGCGAACAGCATGTCGATTTAAATGCTTTGATGAAAAGTATTTTGCAAAGAGTAGCGATGAATGTTGATATTATCAAGGTAGCCGTTTCTAATTTAGAGGCGCTACCAAATTGGCAAGTAAAATTTAATACGCAAGAAATTGCTAAGGTGAAAGCGAACGCTAAATTGGTTGCTGTTTTTTTTGCCGATCAAGAAGTCAACTTAACTCTGCTTGAAACATTAAGCAAAATGGGCTTCTATGGAGCAATGTTAGACACCAGTAATAAGCAACAAGATTTGTTAACAGTTTACACCAAACAAGCTTTACAAATTTTTACACAAACCTGCAAAAAAAATGCATTAAAATCTGGCTTGGCAGGCTCTTTGAAACTACAACATATTGAGTGTTTAAGCGAAATCAACCCATTCTATATTGGTTTTAGGGGGGGTGTTTGCGAATCGGATGCGCGAAATAAGGTTTTAATAATGGATAAAGTGGTTAAAGTAAAAAAAATGTTGCAGGAACGCAACAAATTAAACGATTTGGCTCGTCAATCCTCGAGTTTAGCGTTGCTAAGTTAGAATAGTTTAAGTATAGTAAATTTATAGATATTTGCTTTAGGTACTTTTATAACTAGGAGTTTAACAATGAAAAAGAATTTAATCAGTTTAGCTGTTGTTGCCTCGCTCGGCCTTTCAGCTTTCGCAGCATCAGCTGAAGATATGTACCGTGGCGCTTGGTATGCGGTACCTGGTGTTTCATACATGAGCACAGACAATGACCTGGAAGCCGACAATGGCGTTCGTGGCGGCTTTATCAGTCTTGGTAGGGAATTAAGCCCAAGCTGGGATCTACAAGGTCGTTTAGGTTATAACCGTCTTGATGAAGATACAGGTATTCCTGGTGCTAGCGGAAATTACAAACAAACAACTTTAGGTTTAGACGCTTTATACATGTTTAGTCGTGATAAACTCCGTCCATTCTTACTTGCTGGTGTTGGCGCAGCTCGTAACAATGTTGACTACTCTGGTGTTGTTATTGGCGACAAAAGTAAAACATCTATCATGGCTAACGTTGGTTTAGGTCTTCAGTATTTGTTCAGTGACTCATTTGGATTACAAGCTGATGTGCGCCATCAGTGGAGCAAATCAGATGCTAAATCAATAAACAATTTTGATGCTGACGGTACAATTGGCAACACGTTGGTTAACTTAGGTGCTATTTTCCGTTTTGGCGCCCCAGCTCCAGTAGTTGCAGAAGCAACTCCAGAACCAGCTCCAATTGCGGCAGCTCCAGAGCCAATACCTGAAACAGCACCAGTAGCAGAACCACCAGTAGAGGCAGCACCGGTTGTTTGCACGCCACAAACATCAACAATTACTGTTGAAGCTGAAAAACTATTTAGTTTCGATAAAGCTAATTTACATGATGAAGGTAAAGCCGCTTTAGATGAAGCAGCTGCTAAAATCAAAGCAAATCCTGAGTTTAAAGCTGTTATCGTTACAGGCCATACTGACAGACTTGGTACTGATGCATACAACCAAAAACTTTCGGAGCGTCGTGCTAGCGTTGTTAAAGATTATTTAACTAGCCAAGGTGTTGACCAATCTATTATCCAAGCAATTGGTAAAGGTGAATCAGAGCCTGTTGTTGAGTGCTCTGGTAATAGAAAAACTCAAAAACTAATCAAATGCTTACAACCAAATCGTCGTGTTACGATTCAAGCTGAAGGCAAAAAAGATGCAGGTTGTAACTAAGTTTTAATCAATTAAGTGTTGATTACTTAGATTTATATAGGCAATAAGAAACCCCGTGAATGCGGGGTTTTTAATTTAATATTGTTTTGTTTATTGTCTTTAAAAGGCCGGTATTTTGTCGTTATAATAAATTTATGAAACAAACAGTTGATTTGATTATTGAAACACGTTGGTTGATACCAATTATTCCTAAAAACATATTGTTAGAACATCAGGCGGTGATGATTCAAGCAGGTGAAATTGTTGCTTTTTGTTCGATTTCTGAAGCGCTTCAACACTTTCAAGCGAATGAAGTAATTCAGCTAAGTGAACATGTATTGTTACCAGGCTTTATTAATTTGCATACGCATGCTGCCATGAATTTAATGCGCGGCTTGGCGGATGACTTGCCTCTAATGCCTTGGCTGGAGAAGCATATTTGGCCAGCAGAACAGAAAGTGCTATCTGAAAATTTTGTATATGATGGTACCTTATTAGCTTGTGCTGAAATGTTGCGTGGCGGTATTACCACCTTTAACGATATGTATTTTTATCCAGAATCGGCCGCAAAAGCTTCTATTAAAGCAGGAATGCGTGCAAATATTGGTTTGGTGGTTTTAGAGTTTGCAACGCAGTATGCCCATAATGCTGAAAGCTATATTGATAAAGGCACTCAAGCACGTGACGCTTTTAAAAATGAACCATTAATAACATTTAGTTTTGCGCCCCACGCACCATACACCGTTAGTGATGAGACTTTCACCACACTTAACACGCTAAGTGCACAAATTAATATTGGTATACACACGCATTTGCATGAAACAATCGCCGAAATTACGCATGGCGAGCAGGTTCATGGTATGCGTCCTGTGGCGCGATTGGCTAAGCTTGGTTTGTTAGGCGCCAGCACCACATTTGCACACTGTGTGCATTTAAACACTATTGAAGTGCAAATGTTGGCAGAAAACGGATGCACCATTGCGCATTGTCCAAGCTCTAATCTTAAGCTAGCAAGTGGTATTGCTCCTATCACCGAATATTTTAAAGCGGGTATTAACATTGGCTTAGGTACAGACGGCGCTGCAAGCAATAATCGGTTAGATTTGTTTACTGAAATGCGCCTTGCAGCACTGTTGGCAAAAGGCTTAAGTGGTGATGCGACTAGCGTTTCTGCGCATCAGGCTCTAGAAATGGCAACCGTTAATGGCGCAAAAGCATTAGGACTAGATGAAAAAATTGGCTCAATTGAAGTGGGTAAATTAGCCGATTTAATAGCCGTTAAGTTAGACGATATTAATATGCAACCTTGTTTTGATGTAATCTCACATTTGGCGTATGTGGCTGAGCGCGAGCAAGTAAGCCATGTTTGGGTGAATGGTGATTTAAAGTATCATAAGCCAAGCAGCAGTTCAGGTATTTACAGCAATATAGAGCCACAAGAATTAGTGGATATTGTAAATAAATGGCAAACTAAAATTGACGGATTTAGGTCGAATAATAAATTTAATTAAAGAAAAACTATGTCCAATTTTGATACGGCTGAATTAAATAAATTTAGTGAACTAGCCCACAAATGGTGGGATAAAACTAGTGAATTCAAGCCCTTGCACGATATTAATCCGCTGCGACTCAATTATATTGATCAAGCAGTTTCGTTATCAGGTAAGACAGTTTTGGATGTTGGATGTGGCGGGGGCATACTAAGTGAATCGATGGCGCAAAAAGGCGCAGTGGTAACAGGCATTGATTTGGGTGAAAAAGCGCTTAAAGTAGCGCAACTTCATAGCTTAGAAAGCGATGTTAGTGTTGATTATCGTTTAATTACGGTTGAGCAATTAGCCATAGAAGTGCCAAATAGCTTTGATGTGGTGACTTGTTTAGAAATGCTAGAACATGTGCCAGATCCAGCCAGTGTGGTGCGTTCTTGTGCGAAATTGGTTAAGCCGGGAGGTCATGTGTTTTTCTCAACGATAAATCGTAACCCTAAAGCCTATTTGTTTGCGGTAGTAGGTGCAGAATATGTGCTTAATATGTTGCCACGCGGCACGCATGATTACGCGAAATTTATTAAACCATCAGAATTGTTTGCTTGGGTTCGTTATTCAGATTTATCTCTTAAACACCAAATTGGTATGAGCTATAACCCCATCACTAAACATTATTGGATGGGCAATGATGTTTCTGTGAATTATATGATGCATACAGTAAAAGCTTAACTATCTGGTACCTCTTTAAGTCCAACTTTACGAACATCCGCTTTGCAGATTGCCTGCTTAAACCATTTATTGTTACACTGTGTACTGTATAAAAAATAATCCTCTGCATATCAACCATTTGCGGTGTCATTATTTTTTTAATGGTGCCTTGTTTAACTTATAAACTTGAATTTATTAAGGTAACCGTTTGATTAATACTATTCTTTTTGATTTGGACGGTACGCTTGTTGATACGGCGCCAGATTTGGGCCACGCACTTAATCTTCAACTCAATCGTCATGGTATAAATGCTTTAAGTGATGCCGCGATTAGACCTTTTGCCTCACATGGCTCGCGCGGTTTACTGGGTTTAGGCTTTGGCATTACGCCCCAGCATGATAGCTTTATTGCCATGCGCGATGAGTATTTAAGCATTTATGATACCGTATTTACTCGCAGTCCCGTTTTGTTGGATGGAATTGCAGAGCTTTTACAAGCGATTGAAAACGCAGGATTAAAGTGGGGTATTGTCACTAATAAGCCACGCCGCTTTACACAGCCTTTGGTTAAAAGTATGGATTTAGACAGACGTGCCGCATGTGTAGTAAGCGGAGATGATGCACCGCAACCAAAACCTTCGCCTGCTACGCTTCTAATGGCCTGTAAGGAAGTGGGTGTTAAGCCTGAAAGTTGTGTCTATTTGGGTGACGCAGAGCGTGATATTCAAGCTGGAAAAGCGGCGGGTATGAAAGCCGTTGTAGCTTTGTTTGGCTATATTGATGTAACGGATAAACCTTCTGAATGGGGCGCAGATGCGTTGATTGATAAGCCAATGGATTTATTGAAATTAATTAGCACTTAATTCATTCTAAAAAAACGTCCAAATCTGTTTTTACTAAAGCTTTTTCCGCCCTAATAGAGCCATCGATAGCGTGCCACTATCTACATATTCAATTTCACCGCCCATTGGCAAGCCACGCGCAATTCGGCTAACCGACAAGCCGCGTGTTTTAATCAGTTCACCGATGTAATGCGCTGTTGCTTCACCTTCAACCGTGTAATTGGTGGCTAGAATCACTTCCTGAATTACCCCATCTTGGGCGCGTTTAATCAATTTGTCTAAATTAATTTCTTTGGGACCAATGCCATCCAATGGCGATAACCGTCCCATTAATACAAAATACATGCCTCTATACGATTGCGTTTGTTCCATCATCATTAAATCGGTTGGCATTTCTACTACGCATAACTGGCTAGCATCGCGATTTCCAGTTTCACGTTTTTCAGGCGTACATAAAAGACAGATAGGTGTCTCTGAAAAATTATTGCATAGCATGCAATGCCCCAGAACTTGCAAGGCATTTTCTAAACTACTGCCTAACTTCGCCGCCCCTTTTCTATCGCGCTGTAGTAGATAATATGCCATACGCAGGGCAGATTTGGGCCCTACGCCTGGCAGGGAGCGTAGTGAGTCAATTAACTGTTCAAGCGCGGGTGGATTTTTCAAAAAACGAAATTCAAAAAATTAAAATGGTAATTTAAAACCAGCCGGCATCATGCCGCTCATACGCGCAGTGGATGCGGCCTCTGCTTTGGCTCTGGCGTCATTTAATGCTATCAGCAATAAATCTTCCAAGGTTTCTCTATCATCCATTGCGCCATCATCAATACTGATACGCTTAACGACGTTGTTGCAAGTCATGCTGATTTTAATTAAGCCACTACTAGCAACGCCTTCTACAAGCGTTTCGGCCAATTCTGCTTGCGCTTTTTGCATATTGGCTTGCATTTGCTGGGCTTGTTTCATCATATTGCCCATGCCACCTTTCATCATATTTTTCTCCTATATTGATTTAGTTAATTGGTTTAATACTATTGGGGATAATTGTTGCGTCAAATTGACTGAGCAAATCTTTCACAAAGCCATCTTGCATAATGGCTTCTTCTGCCGATGATTGAATAGTGGCTTTTTCAAGCGCGTTTTGCTTGGTAGGCGTATTGAATTCAATATGAGCCTCTCCGCTTACTTCAATGTGTAAGCGAATACGTTTGTCAAAATGCTGATTAATGGCGCTAGACAATTTTTCTTGATAATTTGGACTAATTAAGTGTTTGTTATTGGCGGCCACTCTTAAATTAATGTTATTTTCATCATAGCTCACCATTTCACAGTTTTGTGCCAAGGCGCGCGCAAGACCAAGCTTAAGGCTTTTTTCAACCAAAGTACGCCAGTTACCATCAAATTTTTTTGCAGTATTTCCACTGTGGGATTCAATTGCGACAGGCGCAGAAATTGGCTCTGCAGGCGCTGTGATACTTTGTGGCGTTTTAGGTAGAGGCTCAGGTGATATAGTCTCTTCATTTATACCCACTTGCGCATTAATCGCCGGTGTTACTAATGGTTTATTGGTAAGAGGGGCAGGGGCGGCCAGTTTTTCAGATACTTTTTCAGTGGGCGCAAAAGCCAGCATGCGCAACAAGCTCATGGTGAAGCCAGCATATTCATTAGGCGCTAAGCCAATATCACGGCGGCCTAATAAAGCGATTTGATAATAAAGTTGCAGGGTTTCTGGGTTTAGGTTTTGTGCTAAATCTAATAATAATGCACGCTCTGGGCTGTCATCGGCAATGCTGCTGGGCACGGTTTGTATCATGGCGATTTGATGCAAGATATTGGCTAAATCGTTCAGAGCCTCTTCAAAAGCTATATTGCGCATTTGCATGGCCTGCGCTTTCTCAACCAAAGCCGCGCCATCTTGGTTGATTAATGCTTGCAAAATATCATATAAATAAGTTTGATCGACCGCGCCAAGCATACTACGCACTTCAATTTCATTCACGGTTTGATTGCCATAAGCAATCGCTTGATCAGTCAGCGATAATGCATCGCGCATACTGCCTGCCGCTGCGCGTGAAATAAGGTGAATGGCAGCAGGCTCAAAGCTAATATTTTCTTCTGCAAGCACATTATGTAAATGTTCAGAGATAGTGGCGCTGGCCATTTGGCGCAAATTAAACTGCAAACAGCGCGATAGCACCGTCACAGGCACTTTTTGAGGATCAGTGGTGGCTAGGATAAATTTAACGTGCGTTGGCGGCTCTTCTAGCGTTTTCAGCATGGCATTGAATGCACTTTTGGATAGCATGTGTACTTCATCGATGATGTAAACTTTAAATCGGCCAACAGTAGGGGCGTATTGCGCGTTATCCAACAATTCGCGCATGGCATCTACTTGTGTATTCGATGCCGCATCGACTTCTAACAAATCCACAAAACGGCCACGATCAATTTCAGTACAAGCATTGCATACGCCACAAGGTGTTGCAGTGATGCCAGTTTCGCAATTAAGAGATTTGGCTAAAATACGCGCAATTGTCGTTTTGCCAACGCCTCGCGTGCCCGTAAACAAGTAAGCGTGATGCAAGCGCTGCTGAGTAAGGGCGTTAGTCAATGCGCGCACTACATGCGGCTGACCAACTAAAGTATCAAACGATTTGGGGCGGTATTTGCGTGCTAAAACGAGATATGACATAAGCAAGACTTTAGCTCAAAAATCGAATTTCGTCTAAGTTAAAATGTAGACTAAGTTGCCAAAATTCATTTAAATAATGAAAATGCAAAGCGAACGGAGCGAAGAATACTGAATGTACATGAGGATTTTGAGTACCAAGAAACGCCGCAGATTAATAATTGAAATTGATTTTAAGAGGAGGCGAGCCAAACCCCCGGCACTTGCTTAATAGTTGTGGCTGCTTGCTTCCGCATCTGACCAGGTTGGCTACTTTACAATGCGGGGAGGCCCGCCAGATAAGATTTTACCTTAAATCAGCCTGGTTTTATAGCCGAATTGTATTCAAAGGTGATTGTAAATGAAATGCTTGATTAGTAACCAACGCGTTCAACAGGTGGTAATTGTTGCAATTCTTCATCTGAATATAATCGCCCGCGGGTAATAAACGCAAAGCCAGTACCACAATCGAGTGAGAAAGAACCGCTAGATCCTGGCATTGCATCCAAAATGGTGTGCATATTTTCGGCAAAGGTAAAGTGACTGTTGCCCATATAAAAAGTGGCGTTATTAAATTTACCTAAGACTACATCAGAGGCGCTGGGGTTAAATTCTTTTTCAGGCATGCACATAGGGCCGCTGCCTTCACAGCATCCACCAGATTGCAAAAATATAATCGGGCCGTGCTCAGCAGTTAATTTATCAATCAGCGCAAGCGCAGAAGGTGTTGCAGAAACGCGTTCAGCCATTTTTAATTCCTTATTTAAACAAAAAGAGGCGAGTAACCCCGCCTCTTTCCTTTCGCTTAAAACCGCTAACCAAAGCCTAAAATTAGAAGAAGCCTAATTTATTAGGGCTATAGCTGACTAGTAGGCACTTGGTTTGTTGGTAATGGTCTAGCATCATTTTGTGGTTTTCGCGACCGATACCAGACTCTTTGTAGCCACCGAATGCAGCGTGGGCAGGGTAGGCGTGGTAGCAATTTGTCCACACACGGCCTGCTTTAATGCCGCGACCCATTCTATAAGCAACGCTACCGTCACGGCTCCAAACCCCTGCGCCCAAACCAAAAATGGTATCGTTTGCAATCGCTAAAGCATCTGCTTCATCTTTAAAGGTCGTTACAGCAAGCACTGGGCCAAAAATCTCTTCTTGGAACACGCGCATTTTGTTGTGGCCTTTAAGCAGCGTAGGTTGCACGTAATAACCATCCGCTAAATCGCCAGTTAATATATTGCGCTCGCCACCAATTAACACTTCAGCACCTTCTTGTTTACCAATATCAATGTAGTTCATAATTTTGTTTAATTGGTCTTGAGAAGCCTGCGCGCCCAGCATGGTGTTTGGATCTAATGGGCTGCCTTGTTTAATGGCTTTTACGCGCTCTAATACGCGTGCGATAAATTTGTCGTAGATTGATTCTTGAATAATGGCGCGTGATGGGCAAGTACAAACTTCGCCTTGATTAAATGCAAATAGTACCAAGCCTTCAATTGCTTTATCAAAGAACGCATCGTCGGCATCCATAATATCGGCAAAAAAGATGTTAGGGGATTTACCGCCTAACTCTAAAGTTGCTGGAATCAAATTGCTAGCTGCGGCAGTTGCAATAGAGCGACCAGTGGCAGTTGAACCAGTAAATCCGATTTTAGCGATGCGCTTGCTGTTGGCTAATGGCGCGCCGACTTCGCGGCCATAACCGTTCACAATATTAATCACACCTGGTGGTACTAAATCGCCAATCACTTCCATCAAAATCAAAATACTAATTGGTGTGAACTCGGCTGGTTTTAATACCACACAGTTACCAGCGGCTAACGCAGGAGCCAGTTTCCAAGCTGCCATTAAAATTGGGAAGTTCCAAGGAATAATCTGACCAACGACGCCTAGTGGTTCATGAAAATGGTAAGCCACGGTATCATGATCAATTTCACTGATTCCGCCTTCTTGTGCGCGAATCGCACCGGCGAAATAGCGGAAATGATCAACAGTTAATGGAATATCAGCATTCATGGTTTCGCGGATTGGTTTGCCGTTATCAACAGTATCAGCTGTTGCAATAAGCTCCAAATTTGCTTCAATACGGTCTGCAATTTTTAGTAGGATATTAGCGCGCTCAGTTGTTGACGTTTTTGCCCAATTTTCAGTAACTGCATGCGCAGCATCTAATGCTAATTCAACATCTTCAGCGCTTGAGCGCGCTGCCTGAGTGTAATTTTTGCCTGTAATGGGTGAAATAACATCAAAATATTCGCCTTTTACAGGCGCAACCCATTTGCCACCAATATAGTTATCATACTTGGCTTTGTAAGCTATTTTTATGCCAAGGCCTTTTAGTATTTCTAAACTCATGCTAACTCCTCTAGTTTTTCTATTAATAATGTAATGTTTCTTATTGTAAAACCGCATTGCTTTGTTGCAATTTTTTGTTGTATTAAATATTCTATGTAAATCACTAAAACCCTAAACGAATCAAGGACGCCTTTGGGTTTGAGTTAATTAAATTACCTCACAACAATAAACCTTAGCTGCCAGTAAATCAAGTGTATTGCTCGAAAATTGTTAATCATTTGTAACATCACAAGTAGCGAATATTCAAAGCCTGTTATAATAGTTTAATATATATTGCAGATTTTAATTAGTGTGCTAAATAATAATTACAGCTAATGGAAGAGTACAATATTGTCGATTTCAAATACAAACCCTTCTTTCGGTATTAAAACAAGAAAGTTTTGGCATAATATCAGCCATCCCACCGATGCTAGCTTAGGCAAAGCCATACTAACCTTGTTAGTATTTGCCGAAAGTTTAGTTTGTATTTTCTGGATATTTACCCTATCAGGTTTGGGGGATGGGTATGCGCTGATGGCGGCGGTGCCTTATGCCTACATTATTCTTTCCTACGCCAGCTTGCTAGTTTTTTATCGCACTAAAAAATTCGAATACTTAACATTTACGCAGTTAGTGATGTTACTGGTGATGCCATTCTTTATGCAATGGGCCATCGGAGGTTACGAAGCATCTAGCGGCATTGCCATTTGGGCCATACTGTCACCGATTGGTGCATTAATGATTTTGGGTAACAAGCAATCCACGCCTTGGTTTATTTTGTTTGCCTTTTTAGCTGCACTATCTTGGAAATTAAATTACCTATTTGCAGGCAATTCCTTAACTGTTCCAACACATATTAAAGATACCTTTTTCTTGATGAATATTATGGGCACCGCCTGCATTTTATATGCGGTGATGCGTTATTTTCAAAGTCAAAAAGAGCGCACTTTGCATGAACTGGAGCTTGAAAAAGCCAGATCTGAGAAATTGTTATTGAATGTTTTGCCTGAATCTATCGCTAGTCGTTTAAAAGATAATGATATGCGTATTGCCGATAGTCATGAAGCGGTGACGATTTTGTTTGCGGATATAGTAGATTTTACCAAAATGACATCATCCATGCCGCCAGCAGAGTTGGTGGATTTGCTAAGCCAGATTTTTTCCCGTTTTGATAAGTTGGCTTATCGTTACGGTTTAGAGAAAATTAAAACCATTGGTGATGGCTATATGGTAGTTGGCGGTGCGCCTATTTATTTAGATAATCATGCTAATGTAATTGCACAATTGGCCTTGCAAATGCAAGAAGAGCTAGCACAATTTAATTTGCATATTGGTAAAGCCTTACAAATGCGAATTGGTATTAGTAGTGGGCCGGTGGTTGCAGGTGTCATTGGTACCAGCAAGTTTGCTTATGATATTTGGGGCGACCCCGTTAATATGGCTAGTCGAATGGAAAAAAATGGCTTACCAGGTGAAATTCAAGTGAGTGAGTTCACTTATAACTTGCTTAAAGATCAGCATATCTTTGAGCCTCGTGGAGTAATACCAATTAAGGGCAAAGGCGAAGTTCATACCTACTTTTTAAAAGGATAAAGGCTAGGGTGGCGGTCGACATCAAGTCTCTTTGTCATCGATTAAGTATCGTATATAATCCGCCGCTCAAATAAAAAACAACTTGAGCCCGCGGAGAGATGGATGAGCGGTTTAAGTCACCACCCTGGAAAGGTGGCACAGGGTTTACCCTGTCGAGAGTTCGAATCTCTCTCTCTCCGCCATAAACTCAATTTAAGTTATTGCTTAAAAAAATATACAATAGAGTTTTTTTGATAGCTTAAATCATTATACGGATAGTGCCTGTTAATTTAGGTTTGGTTTGACAGCCTTTATATTTTCTAGCCAAACATTCACGAGCTAACTTTTGTGCTTCTGCTAATTGTTGTTTTGTCATAAGCTTAGCTATATTATCTCTATTTATCACAGAATCTTTATCACCTGACATAGCCGCCAAGTTAGACCACAAATACGCTTGTATATAATCTTGTGCAACCCCTCGCCCCTTATAATACATAAGACCTAAATTGTATTGCGCAGCTGCATTTTCTTGTGCCGCAGCTAACATATACCATTTAACTGCTTCAACATCATCTTGCACAACCCCTTGCCCTTTGGCATACATAAGACCTAAATTAAATTGCGCTTTTGCATCACCTTGCTCTGCTGCTAACTTGTACCACTTCACTGCTTGAACATCATCTTGTACAACCCCTTGTCCTTTTCCATACATGATGCCTAAGTTAATTTGCGCTTTTGCATCACCTTGCGCTGCTGCTAACTTGTACCACTTCACTGCTTCAATATAGTCTTGTACAAGTCCTTGCCCATTTTCATAGCTAACACCTAAACTAAATTGTGCATTTGCATCACCTTGTGCTGCTGCTAACTTGTACCACTTCACTGCTTCAACATAGTCTTGTAGAACCCCTTGCCCTTTTTCATACATAAGACCTAAATTAAATTGCGCACTTACATTACCATTTAAAGCTAGCGGCTTAAACAGCCTAATAGCTTGCTTATACTTGCCACTCTCGTATGAGTTTACCGCATCATTAAATTTATCAGCATAAGCAGTGTTAGCAGTTAGCATTATTGCAGTTAGCAATTCTATAATTACTTTTTTCATATACTTACCATCATTTATATGTATGTATTATGGTACTAAGCCATGATAGATTTGGCAATCGGCTCGTTCTCACTTATTTTTAACCTCAGCATCTTCCGCCTTAAATGAGCAAGGCTTTGATCACGAGCAAATTGAATTGCATTTAGCGCAACAATAACGCAACCAAGTAAGTGCAGCTTAAAACCACGCTTTATATATCAAGCAATGCAAAGCTATGATGCAACAATTGGCAGGTTATTTAGATTAATTAAAATCAGGTGCAAAGGTATTGCCATTTAGACAAGCATAAAGTTTGTTGTCTAAAACCCAAAAAAACCGAGACTATTAAAGGGGATTAATAGCTCGGCATAAAGACACGACTGAGGAGAAAGCGTGTTATGAATATCATACCGAGCTTACATTTCAAGTATGTTAAAGAATTACGAAAGTTTAAATATTTACAGGCTATTCAGTTTAGCTAAGCCTTTGCCGATGAAAGTGAAGCAAGAGTAACTTAAGGGCAAGAGCTAGAGTGTTTAATTTCATGATAAACCTATAAGTATTAAAAAATATGTAATTATTTTAATATTTTATGTAATTAAATCATGAATTAGAAGGCTTTAATTAAAGTGATATGACGGATACAAATACATTAGAAACTGAAGATTCAGCGAGCAAAGTAATTTGCATGCCCACGCTTAAACAGGCGTTTTGGTACTGGCTGAAATTAGGTTTTGTGAGTTTTGGCGGCCCTGCAGGGCAAATCAGCATCATGTATCAAGATTTAGTTGAAACTAAGCGCTGGATATCTGAAAAGCGTTTTTTGCATGCGCTTAATTACTGCATGGTGTTGCCTGGGCCTGAGGCGCAGCAATTGGCGATTTATATTGGTTGGCTTATGCATCGAACATGGGGTGGTTTAGTGGCAGGCGGATTGTTTGTATTGCCATCATTGGTTATATTAACGACTCTAAGCTATATCTATATGCGCTTTGGCGGTCAAACAGCCATTGCAGGTATTTTGTATGGTATTAAACCTGCGGTGGTGGCAATTATTTTATTTGCTGCTTATAGAATTGGCGTGCGCGCACTTAAAAATAAGCTGTTGTGGTCAATTGCTTTTGCATCGTTTGTGGCGATTGCCGTTTTAAAAATTCCCTTTCCTATTATTGTGCTTAGCTCTGCCTTAATAGGTGTGCTTGTGCATCATTTTAAGCCTGCGTTAATAGCAGAAAGTGCTGGGCATAAGGCACTTAAGCAACATTATGCCAATGCCTTGATTGATGACGATACGCCACCACCTGCGCATGCTGTGTTTAGTTTAAAAAAAATGATTCGATTGATTGCGATTGGCGTTTCAATTTGGTTCATCAGTTTGCTGATAATCATTTTATATTTTGGAGTGGATGCTACTTTGACACATATGGGCTGGTTTTTTACCAAGGCCGCGCTGTTAACGTTTGGTGGCGCCTATGCGGTACTACCTTATGTGTTTCAAGGCGCAGTTGGGCATCATCAGTGGTTGACAGCGCCGCAGATGATGGATGGTTTGGCATTGGGTGAAACGACACCTGGGCCATTAATTATGGTGGTGACTTTTGTTGGTTTTGTGGGTGGCTGGACTCAACCTTTTATGGGGGCTGATACAGCTTTGTTATCCGCTATTGTTGCCGCATGTGCAGTCACTTTTTTCACATTCTTACCATCATTCCTATTTATACTAGCAGGTGCACCCTTTATAGAATCTACGCACAATAACTTAAAACTGACTGCGCCACTCAGTGCTATTACGGCGGCAGTGGTTGGTGTGATTATGAGCTTGGCCTTGTTTTTCGCCACACATATTTTTTGGCCAAATGGATTGGCCGATAATATTTTGGCAAATATAGATTGGTTTGCATGTGGCGCGACTCTAGCAGCGGTGCTGTTTCTGTTTAAATTTAAACTTGGCACTATCAAATTAATTGGTATCTTTGCTTTTATTGGCTTATTGCATCATTTATTGAATTAGCTTTTTTGACGATGGTAGAACCAATCAATTTGATTTGAGTCCATTGTTCAAGCTTGCATATAGATGCTTAATTTAAATTACGGGATAAACTAAATATGAACAAAATGATATCGTCAGCTGTATTAGGCTTGCTAGCGGTTGGCGCTAGCTCAGTGGCGAATGCAGCAGTTTGCCCAGATCTTTATAATCACCAATTTAAAACCCTGCAAGGTCAGCAAGTTAATCTCTGTGATTATCAGGACAAACCAATTTTGGTGGTGAATACTGCCAGCAAATGTGGCTTCACACCACAGTTTGAGGCGCTTGAGGGTTTATACAAAAAACATAAAGGTCAGGGCTTATTAGTGGTTGGCTTTCCTTCCAATGATTTTAAGCAAGAGTTAGGTGAAGACAAGGCGATTGGTGATTTCTGCAAAGCGACATACGGTGTTAATTTTCCAATGACGGCGAAAAGTTCTGTAGTTGGTGCAAATGCTAATCCTTTTTACAAACAACTGGCCGCAACATCAGGTCAAGCCCCGATGTGGAATTTTTATAAATATGTCATTACGCCGGGTGCTAAGCAGGTGTATGCGTTTGAAAGTACTGTTGCACCTGATTCAGCGGAAATTATTAGTAAGATAAAGCCTTTTTTAAAATAGAATTTGAAGTTTAAGTAAATAAAAAAGAGGCCTTGAGCCTCTTTTTTATTTGCTCAGTATTAAGCCGCTTGTTTTTTAGGCTGCCTAATTTTTTGCAAGATAATGGCCGATAGCTCTTCAATAGAGCGACTTGTTGAGTCGGCCCAAGTGATATTACTGGTGCGCATTAAGTTTTCAGCTGTGGCAATTTCTTTGCGGCAATTGTCTAAAGACGCATAAAAACTATCTGGTCTTCGCTCAGAACGCACAGAATGTAAACGTTCTGGCTTAATTGTTAAGCCAAAAATTTTATCGATATGCTTGTACAGTACTTCGGGTAGCTTGCCCCGCTCAAAGTCTTCTGGAATAAGGGGGTAATTAGCTGCTTTAATTCCAAATTGCATAGCTAAATAAATGCTGGTCGGCGTTTTTCCGCAGCGAGATACGCCGATTAAAATCACTTGCGCTTCATCAAGGCCAGAGTTGGTTATGCCATCGTCATGGTTTAATGTGAAATTAATCGCTTCCATACGCTCATGGTAATTAGTACCCATCACGCTATGCGCAATACCAGCACCTGTCAGCGGCTTTTGATTCAGCTCTTCGCCAAGTGGATCAATAAAAGCGGTAAACAAATCAATAAAATAGGCATTGGCTTCTTTAAGGTTATTTCGCAGCTCAATATTACCAAGCGACATAATCACTGTCGGTCTGGCATTATCTTCCTCCGTTGCCTCTAATATGGCATTTCTGGCTAATTTAATTTTGTCTAAAGTGTCGGTAAATGGCAGTCGTACTTGTTTAAAATTGGTAAGCGGAAAATGTTCCAACAGCTTACCCAAGGCACCTGCAGTAATACCAGTGCCATCCGAAATAAAAAATACAGTACGGTGGTCCATTTGAAAAACCGCCTATTATTTTTTAGTCAGACGTTGCCAAGTGGCAACCACGGTATCTGGATTCAGTGAAATCGATTGTATGCCCTCTCCCACTAACCATTCAGCAAAATCAGGGTGATCAGAAGGACCTTGACCACAAATGCCCACGTATTTGCCCAAACGGTTGCAGGTGCTAATCGCCATTTTCAGCAATACTTTCACCGCATCGTTACGCTCATCAAAACCGTCTGCCAAGATACCAGAATCGCGGTCCATACCCAATGTTAATTGAGTTAAGTCGTTAGATCCGATTGAGAAGCCATCGAAATACTCTAAGAATTGTTCGGCTAATAAGGCATTAGAAGGAATCTCGCACATCATGATTAAACGCAAGCCATTTTCGCCACGCTTAAGGCCATTGGCCGCCATAATATCAGTTACAGCTTTTGCTTCATCTAATGTGCGCACGAATGGCAACATTAGCTCAACGTTAGTTAAGCCCATTTCATCGCGCACTTTTTTCATGGCAACACACTCCATTGCAAAGCACTCTTTAAAGTCATCCGCCATATAACGCGCTGCGCCACGAAAACCAATCATTGGGTTTTCTTCGTCTGGCTCATAAATATCACCGCCAACCAATTTTTTGTATTCGTTTGATTTAAAATCAGAGGTGCGCACTATCACTGGTTTTGGGTAGAAAGAAGCAGCAATAGTGGCCACGCCTTCAGCCACTTTATCAATGTAAAACTGTTTAGGTGAGGCATAGCCACGCGCACGGCTCTTAATCGTCTCTTGAATAATTTTTGGCATTGCATCCATGTTTAAGATTGCTTTAGGGTGAATGCCAACCATATTATTAATCACAAACTCTAAACGGGCTAAACCAACGCCATCATTAGGAATTTGCGCAAAGCTAAATGCCATATCTGGGTTGCCCACGTTCATCATGATTTTGCACGGTGGTTTTGATAAAGCACTGTTGGCTTGGGTTGATACTTCAAAATCGATCGTGCCGTGATAAACAAAACCCGTTTCGCCTTCGGCACAAGATACAGTGACAATTTCGCCCTCGCGCAATAAATCAGTCGCATTAACAGAGCCCACAATGGCTGGAATACCTAACTCACGAGCAATAATCGCAGCATGGCAGGTACGGCCACCACGGTTAGTCACCAAAGCGGCGGCGCGTTTCATTACTGGTTCCCAATTTGGATCAGTCATGTCGGCTACTAATACATCGCCTGGCTGCACTTCATGCATTTGCGCAGGGTCTAGCACGATACGAACTGGGCCAACGCCCACTTTTTGTGTCACGGCACGCCCTGCAACCAATGGTTTAGCAGAATGTTTTTGCAATTTATATGATTCGGTTACATTATTAAGTAGCTCTTGCGATTTAACGGTTTCTGGACGAGCTTGCAAAATATATAACTTGTTATCTAAGCCGTTTTTACCCCATTCAATATCCATCGGGCAGCCATAGTGGTTCTCAATAGTCATGGCGTAAGTCGCCAACTCTAAGATATCGGAATCACTTAATGAGTAAATGTCTGATAGCGCTGGGTCTACATCCACAGTGTTGGTGCTTTTGCCCGCTTGTGTGGCATCGCTAAATACCATTTTGATGAGCTTTGAACCCATTGTGCGGCGGATAATCGCTGGTTTGCCAAGCGCTAATAATGGTTTGTGTACATAAAATTCATCCGGATTCACCGCACCTTGCACCACTGTTTCGCCCAAACCGTAGCTTGATGTAATAAATGCTACATCTTTAAAGCCAGATTCGGTATCAATCGTAAACATCACGCCAGCACAACCAATATCAGAGCGCACCATTTGTTGAACCCCAGCTGATAACGCTACATCGGCATGGACAAATCCTTTATGCACACGGTATGAAATCGCGCGGTCGTTATATAAAGAAGCAAAAACTTCTTTGATGGCATGCGTAATATTATCTAAACCGTGAATATTCAAAAATGATTCTTGCTGACCAGCAAAAGAAGCATCCGGTAAATCTTCTGCTGTTGCTGATGAGCGCACCGCAAAGGTGGTACCAGTCGCTGAGTTGTCTGTTAAACGGGCATAGTTTTCTGCAATAGCTGCATTTAATGCAGTTGGAAAAGAAGCTTCCATTATCCAGCCGCGAATTTTTTTGCCACATATAGCCAACGCTTGCGTGTCATCTGCATTTAAATCGTCAAGCAAATCGTTAATTTTTTTATCTAAACCATCTTGCGCTAAAAACTCACGGAACGCATGAGCGGTGGTAGCAAAGCCTGTTGGAACGCGCACACCCTTTGCCTTTAATTGTGAAATCATTTCGCCAAGTGATGCGTTTTTGCCGCCAACTGAGCCTACATCTGTATTGCGGAGTTGTTCAAATGGAACTACGTGAGCTACTGACATACTGAATCCCTTAATTTTTGCAGAAGATTTAGATTGAATAGTGCTTTATTTATGTGGACGCACTATTTATTTGTTTTAATTGTTTATGTTTTGTATTGTGCCAAAATAGGTTGTTAATGTCACGTCACATCCGTTGCTCAATATGGTTAAATTTGGCTAATCGTCAAAAATTTACTGGTTTAAGCTAAAATAACAAATTACAGTCGAGTGCAACTTAATTAAGCATGGCCATGAACCGCCCCAATTCCATCACTACAGAAATTTTGCAATATCAAAAAGTAAATGTAACAACCACTGCACGTTTGCATATGGGCTTTATTGACTTAAACGGTAGTCAAGGCCGATTGTTTGGTAGCTTAGGCTTGAATCTAAATGCACCCATAACCCAATTGATCATTGAGAAAAGTCAAAAACCATTAATTGAGGCAAAAAATCACGATTGTGTAGCCAAAATTGTTGAAAACTTCAAAACTTACTTAAAAAGCGATATGCATTTTTCAATCAAAGTGCGTGAAAGTATTCCTGAACATGCTGGTTTAGGTTCTGGTACGCAAATGGCTTTGGCAGTAGGCGCAGGTATTAATACTTTGTTTGATTTAGGTTTAACCAGTACGCAATTAGCGGCGATGACCAGCAGAGGGCGCCGTTCAGGAATTGGCATTGGTACTTTTGGGCAGGGTGGCTTGGTGTTGGATAGTGGTAGAGGCACAAATCATGCTAATAAAATTCCGCCCATTATCGCGCGCCATGATTTCCCTCAGGAATGGCCGATTTTATTAATTATGGATAATGATGATAAAGGGGTTTTTGGCGATGCAGAATTGCAAGCGTTTGAAACATTGCCGCCTGCCGATTTGGCTACTGCGCAGCACCTAAGTCATCGTGTTTTAATGCAAGCTTTGCCAGCCGTTGTTGAGAGTGATTATACGCATTTTTCGCAAGCGATTTATGTTTTACAAAAGGCTACAAGTGAGTATTTTTTCGCCGCGCAGGGTGGACATTATAAAAGCACACAAGTGGCACAGGTGCTCAGTTATTTAAATCAGCATGGTTTTATTTGCGCAGGGCAAAGCTCTTGGGGGCCAACTGGTTTTGCTATATTTGAGGATGAGATGATTGCAAATAGTACGCTTAATCAATTGCAACAACAGTTTTTATCAGCTAATTTACATTTTCAATTAATACGCGCTAAGAATACAGGCGCAAGCATCGATTTAAGTTAACCTAAGCATACTTAATTCAAAGCAAAATATCATGCAAAAAGTTTCTATATTACATTTAATCACTGCCGCTAAAAATGCCAGCCCATTTGACGTGAATATGGCTTATGACGCGGGATTTGACAAAATTATGCCTTATACCAATGTGGCTTTAGATGAAGTGGCCGCATTAATCCAAGATGCGATTTTTTCGCGTAGCCCTTCGGGAGTCAAGCGTGAAGGACTGTTTGTTGGTGGGCGCGATATTCATTTGGCACTAACCATGCAACAAGCGGCCAAAAACGCTATGTTTATACCATTTGAAATGTCTACATTTGCCGACCCTTCTGGAGCATTTACAACGGCGGCAGCCATGCTGGCTAAAATAGATACATTGCTCAAAAATAATCAGCAAACACTTGCGGCACAAACCATTGCCATTTTTGGCGCAGGCGGAGCAGTAGGTAGCACGGCGGCTTTAATTGCTGCATCAACGGGCGCAAGCGTGCAATTGGTAGCGCATAAAGAGTTAACGCAAATGCAGGCTTATGCTGCTGATTTACAGCAAAAATATGGCGCCAGTTTACAGGTGGTAGACGGCACGGATGATGCTAAGAAAACGCAGATTCTACAATCCGCCTCGGTTGCAATTTGCGCGGCAGCGACAGGTATTAGAGTTTTAGAGCTTGCGCATTTCAGAGCATCTAAAACACTAAATATTGTGGCAGATGTAAATGCGGTAGCACCTTCCGGAGTAGCTGGTGTTGATGTGATGAGCGAAGGACAGTTGATTGCTGAAACGCAAATTAGCGGCTTAGGTGCGTTGGCGATTGGTCAATTGAAATACAAAACGCAGCAAATCATGTTGCAGCAAATGTTGGGTGCACAACACTCTGTGCACCTTGATTATAAACACGCATTTGATATCGCTAGAACAATTTTGAGCTAGTTTTAAGCTAAGTTAAGTTTTGGTGAATAAGACGATTGTCATCGCGGCGATTTCTAGCCGCGTTTATGTGCAAGCGGCAGTTGCTGCAGGTTTTGAGGTGATTGCACTAGACGCTTTTGCCGATGTTGATACACAATTGCTAGCCAAAAAAGTTATTCAAATTGATGTGAGTAATGGGCAGTTTGATTCTGAACAGTTGCTAGCTGCACTTAGGCTTCTTAAATTAAAAAATTGTATTGGCTTTGCATATGGAGCTGGTATTGAAGCGCAGCCTGATTTGTTAAACAAAGTTGAATTAATACTACCAATCATAGGCAACAATTCAGTAGCCATTGCAAAATGTAAGCAGCCGCTGTCTATTTTTGCACTTTGTGATTTGTTTGCCATGCCATACCCCAAAACGGTTGTTGAAAAGCCAAATGCTACTTTGGGTTGGTTGCAAAAAACGGTAGGCGCTAGTGGTGGTGAGCATATTAAAACGCTGTTGCCCATCAACTTAGAACCATTAGATGTTGGTTTAAAGCCGCAAGTGTATTACCAACAAAAACAAGCGGGTACGCCAATTTCATGTTTGTTTTTAGCGGCAGGAAACAATGCGCAAGTCATCGGCTTTAATGAGCAATGGTGTAGCCCAACTTTTCTGTCACCTTATCGATTTGGCGGGGCCGTTAGCCAAGTTGTATTGTCAGAAATAGTGCAAAGCAAACTAACTGCGTTTGTGGAAATAATTACCCAAAAGTTGGGTTTAATAGGCCTTAATAGTTGCGATTGCATTGTGCATAACGATGATGTGTTTATGTTAGAGATTAACCCACGATTAAGTATGTCTATGGGGTTGTACGAAGCCAAACGCGGCAATTTATTTGCGGCGCATGTTGCCAGTTGTATAGCTCAATTAACTGAGTGGCCAGTGGTAGCTAGGCAATCGCGGGCCATGCAGATTATCTACGCTAACCAAACTGCAAAAGTACCGCTAGATATGGATTGGCCAGAATGGGTATGTGATATCCCGCAGCCTAATAGCGTGATACCAATGGGCATGCCGATTTGCAGTGTGATTGCTGGGGCGCGCACAGCAAAGCTCGCTAAACAAAAGGTACTACAAAGAACGGCTGATCTTTAGCAACCCTAATAATTAAATTTCAAACCAAGACGATTAAATATGATTGATATTCAGCCTACAAACTCTATAAGTGTTAACCAACTAGCGCAACCTTTAGTAGTTGCTTTGCTTAACGATGCAGCTACGCTTAATTTAGGCATTAGCAAACATAACTCTGGCGCAATAATTGTGGATGCTGGAATTGATGTCGCAGGAGGACTGGAAGCAGGGCGGCGCATTGCGGAAATTTGCATGGGGGGCTTGGGGCAGGTTACTTTTACACAACAGTTACCGTTTAAGCATTGGCCAACAGGCGTGCAAGTCAGCGCAAAGAGACCTGTGCTAGCATGTTTGGGTAGCCAGTATGCAGGCTGGACTTTAAGTTACGAAAAGTTTTTTTCACTGGGTTCTGGTCCTGCGCGCAGCATTGCCCAGCGTGAGGATCTTTTTAAAGACATTGACTATAAAGACACGGCAAAAAAAACCGTATTGGTTTTAGAAGCAGACAGAGTTCCGCCGCTTGAGGTGATTGAAAAAGTCGCGCGCGATACGCTAATAAATCCTGAAAACTTGACCTTTATTTTAACCCCAACTCGCAGTCTTGCAGGTACTGTGCAAATTGTGGCGCGCGTATTAGAAGTGGCCTTGCATAAGCTGCATACCTTGCATTTTCCTCTTAATCAATTAGTGGATGGCATTGCGAGTGCGCCACTGCCATCCCCTAGCTCAGACTTTTTGACCGGCATGGGCCGCACCAATGATGCGATTTTGTTTGGTGGATTTGTGCATTTATTTGTGCAATGTAGCGATGAAGCAGCCAAGAAATTAGCAGCCGATTTGCCCAGTAGTGCTTCAAAAGATTATGGCAAGCCATTTGCACAAGTTTTTAAAGAGGTGAATATGGATTTTTACCAAATCGACCCATTATTATTTTCGCCAGCAAAAGTCGCTATTACTAATCTAACAACTGGCAATAGTTATTTTGCAGGTGCTTTTGATGAAGATTTATTAAACCAGTCATTTGGCGCTTAATTCGTTTTAATGCGTATCCCCATATTTACGGATGAAGTTGAAACACAAGGTGGTTGGCATGGTGCGCAACTAGCAAAAGCCTTTGCTAGTCGTGGAGTAGAGGCTGTTTTTGTATCATTAAGAGATTGTGTGATTGATCTTTCCCAAGATTCGCCATGCATTCACATCCCTCACTTTGACGAATTACCCAAAATAGCTTTTGTGCGCGGCATTGCTGGCGGTACTTTGCAACAAATTACCACGCGCTTAAATGTGATTCATATTTTAAAAATGCAGAATGTATTGATTTACAACGATGCAAAAGCGATTGAGCGCACCGTAGATAAAGCCATGACCAGTTTTTTATTGCATCAGTCTGGTATTAAAACGCCGCGCACTTGGGTATGCGAATCGCGTCAAGCGGCGCATGCCGTTATTAATCAACAAAAAGCCTTAGTGATTAAGCCACTATTTGGGTCGCAAGGGCAGGGCGTGCGCTTGGTTAGTGAATCGCCACCTTTACCAATGGATAAGCATGTAGATGGCGTTTTTTATTTGCAAAGCTTTGTAAAATCTACTCATGATTATCGCGTATTTGTGGTTAATAACAAGGCAATTGCTGCCATGCGCCGAAGTGGCGAAGGCTGGTTGCATAACGTAGCGCTTGGCGCCAAATGCGAGGCGATTCATTGTGCTGATATTTTAGAGTTGGCGGTACAAGCCTCTAAAATATTGGGTATTTCTTATTGCGGAGTCGATGTTATTCGCGATGAAAACGGCGAACTTTACGTGCTAGAAGTCAATAGCATTCCTGCTTGGCGTGGCTTGCAAAATGTCGCCCAAATCAATATTGCGCAAGTGTTGGTAGATGATTGTTTAAGCACTCTTTAAATTTCTATTAATTAGTCATAAGATGTAGTCATTAAAGCCTAAAAAAATGGCACAAACCACAGCAAACTCTATTCACCAAAAAGTCAGCCAACTTTTTAAGTCTGCCTGCCTTGCTGAGCTTGAAGCGTTAAAGCCTGGAAATGTGCACATTTTTGCCGATGGTCATGGCATGACAGTGTATGACTTTATTAAAAGTGCAGAGGCGGTTTCCAGCGTAATTGCCTTGCCTGATTTAACCTTGGGGCAACGTATTTTGTTGAGTGTTGAAGCAACCCAAGAAGCCGTCGCTTGCAATACCAATTTAGGTATTATTTTGATTTGTGCTCCCTTGGTGCATGCTGCATTAATGCTTAGTCAATATCGCTTGTCAGGCCAAGATGACTATTTAGACCGATTAAAATACGTGTTACAGAACACCACTATTGATGACGCTACCCTAACTTTTAAAGCGATTAATCTGGCCAATCCTGCAGGCCTTGGTTATGTATACGAACATGATGTGCATCAAACTGCAGATTGCACTTTGCTAGACGCCATGAAAGCGGCTGCTTGTCGAGATACCATTGCCTCGCAATACAATAATAATTTTGATGCCATTTTTAATTTGGCATTGCCCATATTAAAAACCTCCTTTCAAGATAAAAAGCCAGCTTGGCTAGCTACTCAAGTCTATTTAACTTTTTTGGCGATCTTCCCCGACTCTCATCTCTTGCGTAAGTATGGTGAAGCTGTTGCAAGGGATATTCAACAGCAAGCTAAACTATATTTAACAATTTTTAATATTTCAGGCAACCCCAAGCTTAATCAAGCCAAGCTGCTGGCGTGGGATAAGGAATTGAAGCAAAAACAGCTTAATCCTGGTACAAGTGCCGATTTAACGGTAGCCAGTTTATTTGCTTATGGATTCACACAATTATTAGAACAAAGTGATAGCTAAAAAGCAAACAACCAAAGACTGGCGACGTTAATAGCGTTTTAGAAGATAACTAAAACTTTGCAGATGAAATATTAATGCCTTAAGCGTACCAGTGCATAATTGCTTAAAAATAGTCTTCAGCGATGATAAACTGATGCGCTTGCGCTTTAAATAAATTCAGTTGTTCAAACACAGATAGTCCATAAGATGCATGATGCGATCTAACCGTTTGATCCCAAAAAATTTCCAGGCTATGCTTTGTTTTGTTGAAGCCTTGGACTGGGTTATCGGTTAATTTGGAGTGTTTTGCTGTGGTGGAATCAAATTGATATAAATGAATTAATGAGGGAAAAGATTCGCCTGTTAAAAAGCTGCGCATTTTTGTCATTAACCATTGATGGCGGACTAATATCCAAGCACTAATCGCCGAAAGCGGGTACATTATATTGATGGTGATATCTTCTTCAGATTAAGTCATAGTTGAGCCCTATTCACCAGCAAATTATATTCATAAGGAAAATCAAAAAAAAGTTATTTAATATTGTTTAACAATTAGTTGGATTTAAAATTTAGCTGGATGTTCAGTCACTCTGATTTTGTTTTGCGTTATAATATTGAGTTGAATTTTAAAATATGCGGTTTAAATTTAATTTATAACCAATACGTAATCAAACTAGGAGGAAATAATGGCAAATTTACTAGACCAACTAAAAAGCATGACCACTATCGTAGCTGATACTGGTGACGTTGAAGCGATTAAAGCTGTTAAGCCAGTGGATGCAACAACAAACCCTTCATTAGTATTAAAAGCAAGCCAGTTGCCACAATATGCGCCATTAATTGAAACAGCGATTGCTTATGCAAAAGCGCAAGGCGGCACAAAAGCGCAACAAGTCGACAGCGCTGCCGACAAATTAGCTGTTTTAATTGGTGCTGAAATTACCAAAGAAGTACCAGGCCGTATTTCAACCGAAGTAGATGCGCGTTTGTCATTTGACTTAGATGCAATGGTGGCTAAAGGACGTAAATTAATCAAATTGTACGAAGAGTCTGGTATTACTAAAGACCGCGTATTGATTAAATTAGCATCTACATGGGAAGGCATCAAAGCGGGCGAGATTCTTGAAAAAGAAGGCATCCAATGTAACCTAACATTGTTGTTCGGTTTTGGCCAAGCGCGTGCCTGTGCTGAAGCCGGCGTATTTTTGATTTCACCGTTTGTAGGCCGCATCCTAGATTGGTACAAAGCAAAAAACCCAACTACGGAATACACACAAGAAACAGATCCAGGTGTGGTTTCAGTACGTGCAATTTACCAGTATTACAAAGAGCATGGCTATAAAACAGTGGTAATGGGTGCTTCATTTCGTAACACTGGCGAGTTAATTGCATTAGCTGGTTGTGATCGCTTAACAGTTTCACCAAACTTATTGCAAGATTTGGCCGCTACAGAAGGTACTTTAGTACAAATGCTAAAAGACACGGGAGCGACTAAAACACCACCTGCAAAAATGACCGAAGCTGAATTCCGTTTTGAACTAAACCAAGACGCAATGGCGATTGAGAAGTTATCAGAAGGTATTCGCGGTTTTGTTGCAGATCAAAATAAATTGGAAGTAGCATTAGCAGCTAAGCTATAAGTTTTTTAGATGTAAGTAGCCATTTTTATGAGTTAAATCTCATATTCTATGTCTTACATCTGTAACTTAGTTGTAATAAATGTGGTTTAACATTGACAACAATAGTCAGGACGCATAGTATAATGCGTCAAGCTTAAAATGCACTAAAAGCTAGGCTTTTAATTGCCTTGCGTGAGTTGTAAAAGATGCGTAAATTTTAGTCGCAATACATTTTAGTCGCAATACAATTTAGTTGTAAAAAAGTAGTAAATTTTTGTAACAATTTCTTAGTATTATTGGTTTTTGTTAATCAATCACTTTAAGTAATTTTAGTTACTGATAATAATTTTTAATCGGAGAGTACACCATGGCTTTAACCCAAATGGCATTAGATTCATTAGATTTTGACGCAACAGTTGCATTGGCAACTTTAGTAGCACCACATGTAGACATTTTAGAAATCGGTACACCATGCATTAAACATAACGGTGTTAAATTGTTAGAGACTTTACGTGCCAAATTCCCAAATAACAAAATCTTAGTTGACTTAAAAACAATGGATGCTGGTTTCTACGAAGCTGAGCCATTCTATAAAGCTGGTGCTGATATCTGTACAGTTCTTGGTTGTGCTGATATCGGTACTATCAAAGGTGTAATCGATGTTGCTAACAAATACGGCAAAAAAGCACAAGTTGACTTGATCAACGTTGCTGACAAAGCTGCTAAAACTAAAGAAGTTGCTGCTGCTGGTGCACACATCATTGGTGTTCACACTGGTTTGGATCAGCAAGCTGCTGGTCAAACACCATTCACCGATTTAGCTTTAGTTGCTTCATTAAACTTAGGCGTTGAAATCTCAGTTGCTGGTGGCGTAAAAGCTGCAACAACTGCACAAGTACGTGACGCTGGCGCGACAATCATTGTTGCTGGTGCTGCTATTTACGGTGCTGCTGATCCTGCTGCTTCTGCTGCTGAAATCACGGCAATCGCTCACGCTTAATTCTATTCTCAACAAGGGATTTTTAACTAATACCAAGTTGAGCTAAAAGTTAGTGTAATAAAATAAAAAACCCGACCCAGCAATGCGTCGGGTTTTTTTTATTATACATGAGTGACTTAAAACGATACTAAAAGGATAGAAAAATGAATCATCAAAAGGTTATTTTAGACAAATTAACAGGAATTTTAGCGGTAACTGACAACAGTAAAGCAGCTGAATTGCTTAAGTTAGTTGACCATGCAGGTCGCACATTTATAGGTGGCGCTGGTCGTTCATTATTGGTTTCACGCTTTTTTGCAATGCGTTTGGTGCACTCTGGCTATAACGTGAGCATGATTGGTGAAGTGGTAACGCCAGCGATTAAATCAGGTGATTTATTGGTGTTGGTTTCAGGCTCAGGCGGCACAGAAACATTATTGCCTTTTGTGAAAAAATCCAAATCAGTTGGCGCAAAGTTGGTCGTGATTTCAATGAAGAAATCATCTGCAATGGCAGATGTGGCTGATTTAGTGATTCAAATTGGTCAAGATGATAGCTTCCCATTAACGAAAGCAATGCCCATGGGTTCACAATTTGAACTATCAACATTGATTTTCTTAGAGGCCGTTATTGCTGATTTAATCGAATCAAAAGGATTAACTGAGGAAGGAATGCGTTCCATTCATGCAAACTTAGAATAACTTATTCTAATGAGGTACTAATAAAAAACCCGAGCTAGCTCGGGTTTTTTATTGTGTAGGCCATGGCAATATCGGCTTGGCTTAATGTGCCCGTATGTAATGCTGTGGCCACCAATGAGCCAGTAATTCCCATTTTTTCTAATGCTTTAATATCGGCTAAATTGCGCACACCGCCAGCCGCGTAGAGTTGCGAAGGGTTTTTTCTTGCGCGATTTAGTTGAATCAAATCATTTAGTTTACTTACATCAACGCCTTGCGTATTACCTACAGCATTTAATGTCATGCAAATCGTGTGGTCTGGCCAAAAGCGTGCGCTATTGTGTAGCTCGGCAATTCCCATTGCACTGGTTGCAGAGTAGTCCAATGATAAGATGTGCTGGCTTTCGCAACCATAACTAATGGCGCGATAATCTTGCAAATTAGCGATGTTCTCAGATCCCACCACAGGGCGTATATTGACCTGATTATTATTTGAGTGATACAAAGCGCGTGCATTTACTTGGCGAATGCCACAATCAAGCCAAATGGTTAGGTTTGGATAGTTTTGGCTGATTTGTTTGATTAACTCATCGTGGTTACCCTTACCTAAGATGGCGTCTAAATCTGCTATGTACAGGGTTTGAAATTGGTATAATTTCAATATGGCATCAATCAAGTCGAACGGTAGGCTACCTTTGCACAAGTTGGATTGAATGGCTTGATATTGGCTTCGAATGCCTCTTTTAGCGTGCACCACTTGGCCTTGCATTAAATCGATTACGGGAATAATTTGCACGAATTGCCTGACATAACAATAAAAAAAATATTTGTGTGTGAATTTATCACAGCAGGTGGTTTTAATCACGCAGATTTGCCTGCAATTTTAGTCTATGAGGGTAATTTGATGCGTGATGCGCTGCTAAGCGATTTATCTCAATTGCCTTACCGGATTAGCACAACAGTCGATGTGCGCTTAAGAAGGCCTGATTTTTGTCACGATTGCATTGAAATTGACATAAACGATGATGTATGGAAAATTTGGGAACAGCAAATTAAGCACGCTGATGCGGTATGGTTGATTGCACCTGAAACCGATGGCTTGCTTAAAAAGTTAACAGAATTAGCCGTATTGCATGGCAAGCTGGTATTGGGTTGTGGACTTAAGAGTATAGAACTTGCGAGTCATAAAATGACCACATATTTAGCTTTAACGAGGGCTGGTATTCCTACTATTCCAACTTACCGCATTGAAAATTGGCCTAATGTTGATGGCAAATGGGTAGTAAAGCCAAATGACGGTGCAGGATGCTCAGATACGTTATATGTTGAACAGGCTCATGATTTAATTCGTTGGGTTAATAAATGTAATAAAGCTAGTAGTCATGTGATTCAGCCTTACCAAGAGGGTGTTGCCGCCAGTATTTCATGTGTGATTCATCAAGGCTTTGCTCGGATTCTAAGTTGTAATAAGCAATTGATTAGAATAGAAGATAGAGTTTTTAAGTATGCAGGAATTGAAATTAATGCCCTACAGCAATTTTGGCATGCGTTTGAATTATTGGCACAGAAAATTGCTGAGTCTGATATGAATCTAAATGGTTATATTGGTATTGATGTAATTGTAAAAGCGGATTGTTCAATCGTTGTGGTCGAGATTAATCCCCGTTTAACCACTAGTTATGCGGGATTGGCCGAAGCCACGGGTGAAAACCCAGCCGCGCTTATAATTAATAGCTTAACCCAAGCCGATTTTAAGTGGCCAACTCTCCAACGCCATATTGTGAATATCCATGTCTAAATTACAAACACTTGGTTGGGATATTGGTGGCGCGCACCTTAAAGCGGTTTTGCTGAATGTAGATGGCGAATTGCTTGGTACTTTGCAAGTAGCTTGTCCTTTGTGGCGTGGTTTGGATAATTTGTCGTCTGCTATTCATACTGTACTAAACAGCTTTAAAATAAATCCGCACCAAGCCAAGCATGCTATTACCATGACAGGCGAATTAGTGGATTTATTTGCGAATCGACATGTGGGTGTAAATGTTATTGCACAATTCGTTAACCAATTATTGGTTCAGCAATGCCAGTTTTATGCTGCTAGTAAGGGTTTTGTAAGCATTGTACAAGTTGCAGAAAACACTAATTGCATTGCCTCAACTAATTGGCACGCCAGTGCCAGGTTGATTGCGCACTATCGCTCTGATGCGCTATTACTGGATATTGGCAGCACCACCAGCGATATTATTGCGATTCAATCTGGCAAAGTGTTGTCATCAGCTTTATCAGATGCAAGCCGTTTGCAGGAAGATACGCTGGTTTATACCGGCGTGATTCGCACGCCAGTCATGGCACTGGGTCAGAAGTTACTTTTAGACTCGGTTGAAACCAATGTCATGGCCGAGTATTTTGCCACCATGGCAGATGTTTACCGCTTGACTGGCGAATTAGATGAATCGTCGGACATGGCAGAAACATCGGATGGTAAGGGTAAAAGCTTGCAAGAATCAGCACGCAGGCTAGCACGCATGGTGGGTTATGATGTTGAAGACAAGCCGCTAGATAGTTGGGTGCAACTAGCATTTTCTTGCCGAACATTACAATTGATGCAATTGAAAGCAGCTGTTTTAAAACACTTTAAACCAAATATGCCTATAATTGGCGTTGGTGCTGGCAGTTTTTTGGTAAGCGTAATAGCCGAAGATTTAAACACTCCATATCTATCGATTGATGCCATACTTACAAGCAATATGCCTGCTTTTAAACAAAATTCACACGCATTAGCGATCTGTTTTTCTGCCTATGCCGTAGCTCAATTGAGCATAATGGCTAATCAAACATGAGAGTATTGAAATATGAATTGACCTATCACCACGATAGTGCTTTATTGTTTGAGCGCATTAAAGATCAGCCCTGGGCCATGTTATTGGATAGTGGGCAATTGATAAATGACGCTACTGGCAAAGCAGGTAGTCAATATGGACGATACGACATTTTGGTGGCAGAGCCCTTTATCACGATAGTAACCACAGGCCAAAAAACCACTATTAGCCAGCAAGGTGCTGAAAAAGTATCGGATGCCGACCCTTTTTGTTTAATTAATCAAATTCTGCAACAATATCCGGTCGCCAAAACACAGCACCCATTTGCAGGCGGTGCTTTAGGCTATTTTGCATATGACTTAGGTCGCCGAATTGAAACGCTACCTAACATTGCCGCCGCTACAAATATTCCTGAATTGATGTTGGGATTTTATGATTGGGCGGTTGTGGTTGATCACCGCGAAAAGCGCAGTGTGCTTGTTTCGCATGGTTTAACCGAACCCACAAAAGTCAATTGGCCAGCCTTGTGTGCCAAATTTAACAATCCTGCAGCGCCTACTTCTGACTCAACGCCGTTTAGCGTGCTTTCAGAAATCCAGTCAAATTTAAGTAAATCAGCATACTATCAAGTCTTTAACAAAGTAAAAAACTACATCGTCGCTGGCGATTGTTATCAAGTGAATTTAGCACAACGTTTTGTGGCAAAAGTGCAGGGCGATAGCTGGCAAGCTTATAAAAAACTGCGCGAAATTAGCCCTGCACCTTTTATGGCATACATGAATTTACCTCTAAATAACTCACAAAGCATACAGGTTTTATCCAATTCGCCAGAGCGCTTTTTACAAACCGATGGCTATCATGTTGAAACACGACCTATTAAAGGTACAAGGCCACGTTCAAGCGACCCTGCACAAGATTTGGCTTACTCAAACGAGCTGTTGAATAGCCTTAAGGACAGGGCAGAGAATGTGATGATAGTAGATTTATTGCGCAATGATATTGGTAAAAATTGCGTGGTTGGTAGTATTAAAGCTAATCAATTATTTCAGCTGCAAAGCTTTGCCAATGTGCATCATTTGGTCAGTAGTGTTACGGGTAAGCTCAATAAAACGGCCACTGCGGTTGATTTGCTCAAAGGCTGTTTTCCTGGTGGCTCAATTACAGGTGCGCCAAAATTACGCGCCATGCAGATTATTGAAGAATTAGAGCCACATAAACGTGGGCTTTATTGTGGCGCCATTGGCTATATTGGCTTTGATAGAAAAATGGATACCAATATTGCGATTCGTACCGCGGTTGTGTACGAAAATGAGCTGAGTTTTTTTGCGGGTGGAGGTATTGTGGCCGATTCAGTGGCCGAAAAAGAGTATAAAGAAACGCTGGATAAAGCATCTAATCTAAAAGCGTTGTTAGAGTATTATTTAATTCAGTAGATAAACCTTAATCCGTAATGTAATTTTTGACGTATAACATAAAACAATTTAAATTGTTACAAAATCATACCTACTTATAATAAATGCTTGAGTAATAATGGTTAGGAATAAAAATGGAGCAATTTGAAAATGTTAGAGATAGGCCAATTTGGATTGTAAAAATTGGCGGAAGTCTTTTAGGATCTTCTGAATTAGAGCGCTGGCTAACTATATTTGCAAAGTTCAGCTACGGTAATATTATCATTGTACCGGGCGGTGGAGTTTTTGCCGATGCCGTACGCGATGCGCAAAAGTTATCTAAAATAAGCGATGCCTGTGCGCATCGCTTGGCGGTTTTAGCGATGGACCAGTACGGATTATTGCTGGCTAATATGAACCCCTTGCTGACAACAGCCAGGACTCAGCTAGAAATCGATGAGCGTACATGGCAGCATCGCGGTATTGTGTGGTTGCCAAGCCATATGGTTCTTTCAGATGACAGCATTCCGCAGAACTGGGATGTTACTTCTGATAGTATTGCGGCATGGTTGGCGCAAAAATTAAACGCGCAGCATTTGATCTTGGTTAAATCGGATTCACAAACCGTGTCTGGTAACACTAAATCTGAATTAAGTTTAAAAGTGATGACGCAAAATGGTGTGTTAGACGAAGCGTTTAGCGACTATGTTTTAAACAAAAAATTTGGCAAATGGATTTTGCACAAAACTGATTATACGCACTTTTTAGAAGGCTTAAGCGAGTTAACCTTAGACAAAGTGGGCTCTTCTATCCACTAGTAATGACCTCTTAGTAAAGACTAGTATTTAATCGATTTAAAAAGGACTAAGGCTATGGTACCAGCAGTTTACTCAGAGTCGGAAGTTACAGCCAAGCTACAAAATGAGCTACCGCAATGGTATTTAGAAAATGGCTGGATTCGCCGAAAATACAAAACCAGCGGCTGGAAAGCCACCTTAATGGTTGTGAACACAGTAGGACACTTGGCTGAAGCTGCATGGCATCATCCTGATTTAACAGTTTCTTATGCTTATTTGATTGTAAAATTGCAAACGCATGATGCCAAAGGCATTACCGATAAAGACTTCGAATTGGCTGCTAAAATTGAGCAGGTGATTGGCTGGCAACCAGCTAAAGAGGTGAATGCAGACAGTTCGAAAAGTGCGCTTGAAGGCACGCCAAACGAGGATGTAAGATTTAAATATATTAAGTACGATTAGACTTATTTGGGATTTGTTTTTTTAACCATAGCCGTTTTAAAAAGACGCTTGTTTCTCATAATTTATTTGTTTTTCAAATTTGCCAAAATGCAACATAATCGCTGGCAAAATCAACAAATTCAAAATAGTAGAAGTAACCAAGCCGCCAACAATAATGGTGGCCATTGGCCCTTCAATTTCACGCCCTGGTTGGCCGCTACCTGCTGCTAAGGGTAATAAACCAAGGGCTGTGACTAACGCTGTCATTAGTACAGAAGGCAAGCGTTCAGAGGCACCGCGAATACAGGTCTCTAAATTCCACACACAGTTTTCGGTATCTACCAAATGCTGAAAGTGCGACACCATCATTATGCTATTGCGTAGCGTGATGCCGAATAGCGTGACAAAGCCGACTAATGAGCCTAGTGAAATCCAGCCACCAGTAAATAATGCTGCCAATACGCCGCCGATTAAGGCAAAGGGCAAGTTGGCAAAGGTGAGTAATAAATTGCGCAGTCGCCCAAACGCGATATACAGCATCAAGAATATGGCGACCCCAGCCAATAAAGAATGCACAATCAGATCTTCACGCGATTTAGCATTGGCTTCCGCTTCGCCGGTAAAGGCTAAATAGTTACCCGTACTTAAATTGACATCGCTTTTAATGCGTTTTTTAATTTCATCACTAAAGCTGGCCACTTCGCGACCTTCTACATTGGCAGTAACGGTTTGAATGCGTTTTGCACCGGCGTGCAATATTTTAGAGCGGCCGTTTTCTTGGCTGATAAAGGCAATATCTTTTAAATGCAACATCTTACCATCAGGGTTAAATAGGGGAATATTGCCAATATCGCCAATATCATCGCGCGCTTCACTTTCTAACACCACGCTTAAGCCCACCACGCGGCTACCCAAGTACACTTGGCTAATTGGCACGCTTTCAAAAGCGGTGCGAATGGTATCCAGCACATCGGTAGGTTGCAATCCCCAGCGCGATAAGGCATCCGGACGCAAGCGAATCACAGCTTGTGGCGTGCCTGGGGGTGATTGCACCAGTACATTTTTAGCACCTTTTATTCGGGATACTAAACCTGCAATTTTCTGCGCATCACGGTCTAGTGCATCTAAATCGATGCCATATATATTAATTACAGTAGAGGCGGCGTAGCCTGAAATGGTTTCTTCGATGCGTTCTGTGAGGAATGTATTAATTGCAAAGTTAACACCAACAAAACCAATTTCGGCTTTGCCATCTTTATCCAAATCTTGCGTATCTCCTGCTAATTCTTCACGAATATCCGCCAAGATACGGTTTTGTTCTTCGCCAGAAAGAGTGCCAATTTCAATTTCAAATTCGCTGTAATGCGTGCCAAAGGTATCTGCACCGTTTTGCGCACGGCCTACCCATTGCGTGACTGATTTAACGCCTTTAATATCACCAATCACTTTGGCTACTTGCTTACCCAAGCGCAAAGATTCGGTTTCGGAGGTACCTGGCACGGCTGTCATGTGCATAATAAAATGCCCTTCATGTAGCGCAGGTATAAATTGGCTTTTGAATAATGGCAAAATACCTAAGCCAATGGCAATAAAAAGAAAACTAAGCGACAAAATCAGTTTGTATTGTCTTTCAATTTTATACAGCAAGTTCACATAGCCGCGCTTAATCCCCTTAATTATAGGGGAATCTTCGCTGGATAATTCGGCATTACCTAACATCAAGTAACAGAGTGCAGGGGTGAGTGTTAGGGCCACCACAAGTGAGGCGATAATGGCTGCAATATAAGCAAAACCGAGTGGTGCGAATAATTTACCTGCTACGCCACTTAATGTAAGTAGTGGCATAAATACCAAGGCTACAATAATGGTAGCGTAGACCACCGAGCTGCGCACTTCCATCGATGCGTTATAAACCACTTGATAAATTGGCGCCGGCTGAGCTAACAATCGATTCTCGCGTAGCCGTCTAAAGATATTTTCAGTATCAATAATCGCGTCATCTACTACCTCGCCCAAGGCAATTGCCAAACCACCCAGCACCATAATATTAAGGCCAATATCAAAATATCGCATGACGACAATGGCGGTTAGTAAGGAAAGTGGAATAGCGGTAGCTGAGATAAATGCCGTACGTACATTAAACAAAAATAAAAACAAAATAGTGATGACTAAAATCGAGCCGATTAAAATATCAGTGCGTACGCCTTTTATGGCTGTTTCAATAAAGTTTGCAGGTCTAAATAAGCCTTCTTGTAAAGTGACATTTTCTGCAGCTAAGGTAGGTTTGAGTTCTTGAATCGACGCCTCAATGGCTTGGGTAACAGCATGCGTGTTGGCTCCAAGCTGGCCTTGTACTGATAAATAAATGCCTGTTTCTTGATTAATAGCGGCGGCGCTAATCGATGGCGCAGCGCCTTCTACTACTTTGCCAATATCTCCCAAACGAATAGTATGACCATTTTTATGCAGCAAGGTAGCTTTGGCTAGACTAGTGGAGGTTGTGGCTTGGCCTTCGGTATTCACAATCATGCGTTGATTACTATTTTGAATATAGCCAGCGCCGCTAACACCAGTAGCTTTTTGGGTGGCGATTAATACATCATTTATATTGAGCTGATAGCGCACCAGCTTGGCTGGGTCTACTTGCACCTGAAATTGACGCACTTCGCCGCCAAACACATTTACATCAGCCACACCAGGAATCGCCAATAAATGCGGTGTAATGGTCCAATCGACGATAGTGCGTAATTCCATCAAACTACGTTGTTTGGATGTTATACCAAACCCTAAAACTGTACTTGCAGAAGAAGTGAGTGGCGTAATGTTTGGTGTGATGCCATTAGGAATTTGGTTGGTCAGTGTGCTTAAACGCTCAGCCACCACTTGACGATTTCGGTAGATATCTGTCTTTTCATCAAAAATAACCGTCACAATCGATAAGCCAGGTATGGATTGTGAGCGCATATCAGCCACGCCCACAGTGCCCGCAATACTAGTTTCAATTGGTTGTGTTACTAGCGTTTCAACCAACTCTGCTGATAAACCGGGTGATTCAGTTTGAATGATAATTTGCGTGGGTGAAAATTCAGGGAAAACATCTAAATTAGCACGCGACAAGCTGTACAAGCCATAAAAAACCATCAAGGTGGCAAGGCCAATAATCACGCCATAAAAGCGAATCGAGAAACGAACAATTGCCGACATCATGGCAAGCTAGTCCTCATTCTCATTTTTAATCAGATACTTAAATTCTTCTGATAATAATAATTGCGCGCCGCTAATCACCACTTCGCTATCCGCATCAACGCCCTGATTAAACCAGCCTGCATCAATCTCAGTATCCGTAGAAATGGGTTTTCGCACAAATTCATTCTCACTATTTTTGCTATCCGCCACTATATTTGACGCTTGTTTAAAATAAGCCCATGGCTTACCTGCATACCAAACCACAGCATTGCTAGGGATGATAATGCCCTTAGTTTCGTCTCCAACAATGGGGTCTACTTCTACATTGACACGCATCCCAATCCTTAATAAATTTGCCGGTGCGCTGTAGTAAAAAGTATTACCAAAACCATTGCTGTCGCTGTTGGTGGCAGGTGATACGTATACGGCGATAACTGGTTTAAAGGTTTCAGTTAGCGGGGTGATTTTAATGGTGGAATTTTTAAGCGGTGAAACAGTGTTAAGCGGCAAGCTAACTTGCACTAACATATTGTTTTTGTTTAATAAACCTGCCAGGTGCGGTGATAAGTTGTTGTTAAAAGCAATTTTTGCTAACTCTTTACCCCATTGCAACTCAACGGTTGTTTGTAAGTTTTTTAGTTGGAGCGCTGCTGCACTGATTGTGTTTTTATCGGCATTAACAGCCGCTAATGATTCTTGCACAGCTAAATCAGACACATTTTTATCATCTTCATTCAAGGTTTTAAGGCGTTGATATTGCTGAATTTTTTGGGTACTACCTGCGCGAGCAAGATGAATATTGGATTGAAGTTGAATGTATTGCGCTTTGGCTTCTATCAGCCTATCAATGGATACCACATAACCAAAGCTTTTAATTTCACCCTGAAAAGTAGTGCTGGCTAATTTTGCGGTTTGTATGCCGCTATTTTGTTGTGTAGCCAATGGCAAAGTAACCACATTGATGCCTTGTACTTCAGCAACGCGACTTGGACTTTCAATTTCTTCTTCTTGCTCTGCTTGGTAGGCTTCATATTCATCTTGGCCATAAAAAACCATCACCCAAAACAAGGCCACAATAAGTAGTGCTTGTAATATTATAATAATCGTATATTTTTTATTCATTGACTTAGCTCTGCTGATTGACTGTAAGGGTTTGGTCCATCAAATAATGGGCGTTGCATTAAGTCTTCTATATGATTAGCGGCTTTTAAACAGTTAAATTTTAATCGTAATAATTGCTGTCCAGTCACCAAGTAAACTAATTTATTTTGTGTCAACGTTAAGCGGTCCGCTAGTCCAGCTTCTAGTTGCTTTTCCAAGCTTTGCTGCTGCTTATTCTGAAAATCAAGTTGTGATTGGGTGAGCTGAACTTGTTGCAAGCTAGATTGGTAGCTTGCAAAAGCGCTATTTAAATCAGTAATAATAATGGTTTGAAGTGCCTCAAATTCTGCGCCTTCAATTTCACGTAAATTTGTGGCCTCTGCAATCAGTGTTTGATTTTTATTGAGTAAATTAAGCAAGCTGCTAAAACCCAGCGACCAAATTTTATCGCCAAACTCAAAAATATAACCAGGCGTTAAAGCAATGTCGGGCGTTTGTTTAGCAACCTCTAATTTGATTTTAGCCTCAGCGGCCGCATACTTGGCTAGGCTGCGTCGAATATCCAAGCGATTGAGCAAGGCATTTTCTTGCAATAAAGCTATTTGATTCTGTGTATTAAGCAAGCTGGATTGCTGGTTTAAAATATTATCTAGCGCAATCGGTTTAATATTGAAAGCGCTTTTTTGGTCAACGCTCAGGCCAATATCTGCGGCTAAGGAGGCTTTAATTTCAAATAATTGAGTAGAAAGTGTTTGCAATCCAATTTGAGTTTTTTTTTGTAGCAATTTTGCATCGCTTAATACATTGTTTCCAATAAAGCCAGTGGCTACTCGCTTTTCCAACATATTTACAATACTGCCATGCGTATTTAATTCAAGCGTTAATGCTTGCTGTAACGCTATATTTTCATGATAAGTCATCAAATCTTTAGCGATTTGACTGCGCAATTGCCAAGCCGTTTCGGCCACTGATAGTTGTGCTGCATCTCGAAGGCGCTCGGCTTCCTCAGCCAGAATTTCACGTTTGTTATTGGTCACAATTGGAATGGACACATCAAAGCCATACGACCAAGGTCTAATGTCACCGTTTGCACGATTACTGCGCGCCAAGCTTGTGTTTAAGATAGGGTTTTGCCATCGCTTAGCGGTGGAAATAGATGTATTTGCTAGCGCCAATTGTGCTTTGGCTATGTCTAATTTAGGGTTAAAGTAAAGCGCAGCAAAGGTCAGCTCTTCTAAACCCCATTCCCTTATCGGCCACTCAGATGCCGCGTAGCCTTGCTGAATTAAGTAAGCTTTAAAAGCCTCGTCTGACAGTTGTTTACCATGTATCTTAGTGCTGACTTGCTTGGCATCTAATGGTTTGGCTGTGTATTTCTCTTTGGCGCAACCGGCTGCAAGCCCACAAAAAATCAGCAACATGCTGATGAGCTGTATTTTTTGCAGAGTTTTCATATAAAAAGAGAAGTTAAATAGGCGGTTACAGGGATAAATGTATCAACAGATTACATTCTCTTAAAGCATCAAACTTTAGGCATCACAAATTTTAAGCATCAATAGTAGCGTGCACGGCACCAAGTGCATCTTGTAAAGTTTCTTCTGATAATTTATTAATGGTTGTTGCCAATAAATCAGCCGCTTCTACCGTACGTATTGGTAAATCATGCGTATTTAATTCGGCGATTAAGCCAGTGGCAGCGCCTGCAATAATTAAAAGTGTTTCGCGCTCTTTCATTAATAGTTCTAATTCTGCGCGTAGCATATTGTTTTCGGCGGTGTATGATGAGCTTTGCATAAATCTGACCTTCCTTTAAATTAGCTAACATCTTGCAATTAGTGGTGCTTGGTTGTCAATCAACTTATGCGCATTGCGATAATATTTGTCGTATAACAGTGACTATCTCTTATCAAATGACTATAAATTGAGATACAATAAGCAACTTGTTGATTTAGTAACGTTCAAAAAATTAGGAATTACCTGCGAGAGTGGCGGAATTGGTAGACGCACTGGATTTAGGTTCCAGCGCTGTAAGGCGTGAGAGTTCGAGTCTCTCCTTTCGCACCAAATAAGTTTTAAATCCCCTTTAAATACAACATACATTGCTTACTTTTAAGCGATGTATGCGTGTGTTTAATATGTATGTATTAATCTATGCCAAAGCGCTCATTATTATCCAATCACTTTTAATTGGATTGTTTTAAGCTATGATTAAATGTGCGTTATTATATTAAAGCGTAATTTGCTTACGCTTTATAAACCTTTTAATCAAATTTATACGCGCTATGTCACGCCCAGCTATTGCTCATATTCGCTTAGATGCATTTAGACACAATTACCGTGTTGCTAAGCAGCAGCATGGAGGTAACGCCTTAGCGGTCGTTAAGGCCAATGCTTATGGGCATGGCGCAATAAAGTGTGCAAAAGCCATTTCCAATGAGGCAGATGGATTTGCAGTAGCTTGCTTAGAAGAGGCATTAGAGCTGCGTAAAGCCGGCATTAAAAATCCTATTCTATTATTAGAAGGTTTTTTTGAAATGGCTGAGTTAGCCGAAATTGTAGCTAACGATTTATGGCTAGTGCTGCATGCGCAATGGCAAGTCAATCAATTGCTGGCAAGCAAGCTGACTAAGCCAGTACAAGTTTGGCTGAAGCTGGATTCTGGTATGCACAGGGTCGGATTATCGCCAGAACAATATATCAGCGCGTTTGAGCGACTTAATCAACACGCCAATATTTCAAAAATTGTGCCCATGAGCCATTTTGCCAATGCCGATAATTTAAACTCATCTCATACATTGCAACAATTGGCTTTGTTCCAGCATACTGTGCTATCTACTAAAAATCATTCGCTAAAAGATGCCAGTTTAGCTAACTCTGCAGCGGTGCTTGGCTGGCCGCAAGTTTTTGTCTCGCATCCGCAAAAACACTGGTCACGTCCAGGTATTATGCTATATGGTGCGCATCCTATCGACACGCATTTGCATAATCAAAGTTTACGACCTGTGATGCAATTAAGCTCACAAATTATCTCTATACACAGTATTCATCAAGGCGATTCAATTGGTTATGGTAGCATCTTTACCGCCACGCGAGATATGCTGGTTGGAGTGGTGGCTTGTGGCTATGGTGATGGCTATCCTCGCTCTACAATTGGGGCACCTGTGGCTGTTAACGGACAAATTACAACAGTAATCGGCCGTGTATCCATGGATATGTTAATGGTTGATTTAACGCATATTACTGCTACCCATGTTGGCAGTTCAGTGGAGCTCTGGGGAGATCAAGTGCAGGCCAATGCTGTCGCAAAAGCGGCAGGTACCATTGCATACGAATTGTTTTGCAACGTTAAACGAGTACAATTTCGCTATTCTGATACAAATCAGTCAGATACGGATTCAATAACATAATTTTTTAAAAAGGTGTTTTACATGCAAGTAATTCAAACTCCACTCGCTCCACCCGCTATTGGCCCTTATTCACAAGCCATGGTAGTTGGTAATTTATTGTTTACCTCTGGTCAAATTGCGCTTCGCCCAGATGGCACATTAAACAATGGCGATATTGTGGTGCAAACGACACAGGTTTTGGCTAATTTAAAAGCGGTGATTGAGGCGGCGGGCGCCGATTTAAGTAAGGTCGTTAAAACTACTGTATTTTTGAAAAATTTAGACGACTTTGTTGAAATGAACCGCATTTACGGCGATGCATTTGGCACTCACACGCCATCGCGTTCTACCGTGCAAGTGGCCAAACTGCCACGCGATGTTTTAGTTGAAATCGAAGCAATTGTTGACCTAAGCTAAGCTTAGTTTAAGTCTTCTCTTAACGATTCAAGCTGATTCAGAGGAATGCTCACACGCACCGTGTAATTGGGGTGATCGCAACCAAGTGTGACTTTTGCACCATATTTAATGGCCTTTTTTGCCGCTTCGTTAAATTCAAAGCGGCAAAAATGTACAGCGCTGGTTTTGGTTTCGGTTTCGCGGTCTAGGTCTTCATCTGAAATCGCATAAACTCGCTTAAAGCCCTCTACTTCAATGTAAGTCATGTCTTCAATACCAATAAGTTGCGTCAGCGCGATTTTGCGTTGATCAACATCGGTATATTCAATCAGCATAGTAGCTTTCCAATTGCTGCCATCTGGAACTAATGGCGCGTAAGCGTCTAACTCGTCTTGTATGCCTTGCTCCTCAAACTGCTTTTCAACGCGCAAAATTTCTTGAATTTGATAGCGAATCGTCAATTCACTTTCAAACTGCATATTTAAGTGTTCGCCCAAGCGCACAGAGCGTAGCTGTCGATGCGCCATAATGCTGGTTTTATTTTCTTTACGGTATTTGCTATACGCTTCTAAGGTCATAATATTATCGCGTGTAATGCTCATTTGATATCCTTTAATTCTCTATTTAAGTCCGTAAGCTATTCTGACTAAGCTAAGTGGGTGTGCTAATTGCGCAGGTTTTTCGTCATTATTGAGCTTATTTTCATTTATGATTTGCTCTAAATGATGTCCTGCTAACTGGCAATCAGAGCTAATGTAATCAGGCGCATTACTCGCCATTAGTTTAGCCACAGGCTTGCCAATTTTTTTTGCCATTGCATGATGCGCTTTTTTTACGCCATAAGTACCTGCATGGCCTGAACAACGCTCTGTAGTTTGAATGCTAGTGTCTGGAATCAGCTTTAAAAATTCCTCAGTTTTTTTCCCAATATTTTGCACTCTGCCATGGCAAGGAATATGGTAACTAATTTTACCCAACGGCGTTTTGAAGTCGGTTTTAAGTAATCCATCTTTGCTACGGGCGATTAAATATTCAAAAGGGTCCCACATAGCATCTTGCACCAATTTAGTGTCTGTACAATCAGGAAACATAAGCGGTATTTCTTGTTTAAACATTAACGTACAGGAAGGAATAGCGCTTAAGATTGCGTAACCCTCTTTGGCGTATGGTGCCAAATGTGCGATATTGGCCTGTTTGGCATTTGCAACTGCTTCTAAATCGCCTAGCTCTAATTTTGGCATGCCGCAGCACTGTTCCTTTTGAACTAATATGTATGGTATTTCGTTGTGATCCAACACCTTTAGTAAATCGTGACCAATGCCAGGTTCGTTGTAATTTACATAGCAAGTACTATAAATGGCGACTTTCCCTGGCGTTTTAATGCCATCTTTCACTGCAAAATCTTGACTTTTTGCTGCGCTGCTCCTAAATTTTGTTTTGGCAAAACTGGGTAACCAAGCGTGCTTATCAACTTCCAAGGTTTTTTCCATCACTGTGCGCATCAGTTTTGTATTGTTCACCGCGTTAATGGTTTGTACGACTATTGGTATGCCAGCAAACTGCCCATGTAAATCAGTTGATGCTAACAATTTTTCGTTAAATCCCACTTCTCCTTTTTTAAATTTGATGGCTTTGGCGCGCAGCATGGTGTGCGGAAAATCGAGGTTCCATTCGTGCGGTGGCGTGTAAGGGCATTTGGTCATGTAGCACAAATCGCACATGTAGCATTGGTCAACCACCTTCATGAAGTCTTTTTTATCAACCCCTTCCACTTCCATAGTGGGGTTGTTGTCAACCAAATCGAAAAGCGTTGGAAAGCTATTACACAAGCTCACACAGCGTCTACAGCCATGGCAAATGTCAAACACACGTTCAAGCTCGTGATTTAAGCTGTCTTCGTTGTAAAAATCAGGATTCTGCCAATCTAAGGCATGGCGGGTAGGGGCTTCTAAGTTACCTTCACGGCTCATATTAACCTCGCAAAAGATGATTTTTGGATGGTGTAAATACAGGTTTTGTACTTACACCAACTCACTATTATTTTATTTAATCCACAAGTTCGGCTAGTGCCTTAGCGTATCGGTTAGCATGGCTACGCTCAGCTTTTGCTAAGGTTTCAAACCAATCAGCAATTTCATCAAATCCTTCTTCGCGTGCCGTTCTAGCCATTCCTGGGTACATATCCGTGTACTCATGTGTTTCGCCCGCTACTGCTGACTCTAAATTTTGTCTTGTAGGACCAATGGGCAAACCAGTTGCTGGATCGCCAGAGGCTTCTAAAAATTCTAAGTGGCCATGCGCGTGACCTGTTTCACCTTCAGCGGTTGAGCGAAATAAGGCAGCAACATCATTTTGGCCTTCAACATCGGCCTTGTTTGCAAAGTACAAATAACGACGGTTAGCTTGTGATTCGCCTGCAAATGCGTCTTTTAAGCAGGTTTCGGTTTTAGATCCTTTTAGTTGCATGTTGATCTCCTTAAAATAGTTTTTAATGGTAAGTAAAAAATTATACCTACCGTAATAAAAACAATACGCTTTAATTACAAATTGTCTAATTGTTTATTTTAATTAAATTGATAAATAAAATTTATTTAAATTTGAATTTAAATAAATTTTAATGGAATTATAAAAGATTTTTTTTAGTATTTTGATACGTGAATAGTCAATATTAGGCAACTTTTAAAGTGTTTTACAGGGGTAGTTGTGCTAATATTTGGGTGGTAAAGCAATTAAAAAAGCACGTAAACAGTGCTTAAAATTTCACAAAAAAACGACGGAAATTTCACGGAAAATCTAATGGATCAATTCGCTAAAGAAACCCTGCCAATCAGTTTAGAAGATGAGATGCGGCGTTCGTATCTTGATTACGCTATGAGCGTAATTGTGGGACGTGCACTACCCGATGTGCGTGATGGTTTAAAGCCTGTGCACAGGCGTGTTTTATTTGCGATGCACGAATTAAGCAACGATTACAACAAACCTTACAAAAAATCGGCCCGTATTGTGGGCGATGTGATTGGTAAATACCATCCGCATGGCGATACCGCAGTTTACGATACGATTGTTCGTATGGCACAAGATTTTAGCTTGCGTTACATGTTGGTGGATGGTCAAGGTAACTTTGGCTCGGTGGATGGCGATAACGCGGCGGCAATGCGTTACACCGAAATTCGTATGTCAAAAATCGCACATGAATTATTAGCCGATATTGACAAAGAAACCGTTGATTTTGGCCCTAACTATGATGGCAGCGAGCATGAGCCGCTGATAATGCCAGCACGTATTCCTAATCTGCTTATTAATGGCAGCTCGGGTATAGCAGTGGGTATGGCGACCAACATTCCGCCACACAATATTAATGAAGTACTGGACGCGTGCTTCGCGCTGCTTAAAGATCCAGAAACGGGTATTGAAGAGCTAATTGATTTAGTGCCAGCACCAGACTTTCCAACAGCTGGAATTATTTATGGCACCGTTGGTGTTAAAGAGGGCTACCGTACAGGCCGTGGCCGTGTGGTGATGCGTGGCCGTACTCATGTGGAGGATTTAGAGCGCGGCGGTCGTCAAGCTTTAATTGTTGACGAATTACCTTACCAAGTAAACAAAAAAACCTTTGTTGAAAAAATCGCAGAATTAGTTAACGAAAAGAAAATCGAAGGTATTTCTGACCTGCGCGATGAGTCTGATAAATCAGGTATGCGAGTGGTGATTGAGCTTAAACGTGGCGAAATTGCAGAAGTTGTGTTGAATAATCTCTACAAGCAAACGCAACTGCAAGACACGTTTGGTATGAACATGGTGGCCTTGTTAGATGGTCAACCGCGATTGTTAAATTTAAAACAAATGCTAGAAGCGTTTTTACGTCACAGACGTGAAGTAATTACGCGCCGTACTGTATTTGAGTTGAAAAAAGCACGTGCGCGTGGTCATATTTTAGAGGGTTTAGCCGTTGCACTTGCCAACGTAGATGAAATGATTGCGCTAATTAAAGCCGCACCAACGCCGCCAGAAGCCAAAATTGATTTGATGGCGAAAGTGTGGAGTTCACCAGTAGTAGAAGAGATGCTTAAACGTGCGGCGATGGAAGCTTCACGCCCTGAGGGGTTGTCTGTCGATTTTGGTTTAACGCCAAACGGTTACAAATTAAGTGATATTCAGGCACAAGAAATTCTGCAAATGCGACTGCAACGCTTAACTGGTTTAGAGCAAGATAAAGTCGTTTCTGAGTACAAAGAAGTGATGGATGTGATTGCGGATTTATTAAATATTTTAGCCAATGCATCACGCGTGACAGCCATGATTACCGATGAATTAACTGAAATTCGCAAGCAATTTGGCGATAAACGCCGTAGTGAAATCGTCGCTAATGCGCAAGACTTGAACTTAGAAGATTTGATTACGCCGCAAGACGTAGTGGTAACTTTATCCCACACTGGTTATGTGAAATCTCAGCCGCTGGATGAGTACAGAGCACAGCGCCGTGGTGGCCGTGGTAAGCAAGCGGCACCGACAAAAGAAGATGACTTTATCGATAAGATGTTTGTGGCGAACACGCATGACTATATCTTGTGCTTCTCTAGCCGTGGCCGTGTGTACTGGTTAAAAGTATATGAAGTGCCTCAAGGAAGCCGTATTGGCCGTGGTAAGCCAATAGTCAACTTATTCCCGCTTGAAGAAGGCGAAAAAATCAACGCGATTTTAGCGGTAAAAGAATTTGACGAGAGTCGCTTTATCTTTATGGCTACTGCACAAGGAACTGTCAAGAAAACGGCTTTGAGCGAATTCGCTAATCCGCGTAAATCCGGCATTATCGCTATTAATCTGGATGATGATGATTACTTGATCGGCGCAGAAGTGACCAACGGCAACAACGATATTGTCTTGGTCTCTAATGGCGGTAAAGCGGTTTGGTTCACTGAAGGTGATGTACGCCCAATGGGCCGTGCTACACGCGGCGTACGCGGTATGAAGCTGGCTGCAAAACAACAAGTATTGTCATTGTTGATTGCCGATAACGACCAGCAAACAGTGTTGGTGGCCACTGAAAATGGTTATGGCAAACGCACAGTGCTGGCTGATTTCCGTCATTCTGGCCGCGGTACACAAGGCGTTAAAGCCATTGCAGTAAGCGAGCGAAATGGCTTGGTGGTGGTGGCTAAATTAGTCAATGAAGATGATGAAATTATGTTGATTACCACAGGCGGCGTCTTGATTCGTACCCGTGTAAAAGAAATCCGTGAGTTGGGCCGTGCTACGCAAGGCGTAACTTTGATTAATCTGGGCGAGGGTGAAAAGTTATCAGGCTTAGAGAAAATAGTTGAAACGGATGAAGTCTTGCCAGCGGATTAACAATTTTAAAAATTAATGCGATGAAAAAAATATTTAACTTTTCAGCAGGGCCTGCGGTTCTGCCAAAAGCTGTGTTAGAGCGCGCCCAAGCGGAAATGCTGGATTGGCATGGTAGCGGCATGTCTGTAATGGAAATGTCACATCGTGGCAAAGAGTTCACCAGTATATTAGAAAAAACTGAGGCGGATTTACGCACTTTGCTGGCGATACCAAGCAACTATAAAGTACTGTTTTTGCAAGGTGGCGCTATCGCTGAAAATGCGATGATTCCATTAAATCTGCTGAATGGAAGAAGTGCCGATTACGCAGTGACTGGTGCCTGGAGCAAGCGCAGTGTTGAAGATGCGCGCGCTTATGGGCAAATTGATGTTGCCTGTAATACAGAACAATCTGGTTTTACGCATGTGCCAGATTTTAAAATCTGGCAATTAAATAAAAATGCCGCTTACGTGCACATTTGCACCAATGAAACCATTAATGGTGTTGAGTTTAATAACATCCCCGATACCGGTGATGTACCAATTGTGGCGGACATGTCGTCGCATATTTTGTCGCGTCCAATTGATGTGAATAATTTTGGTGTGATTTACGGCGGCGCACAAAAAAATATCGGCCCAGCGGGTTTATGTATTGTGATTGTGCGAGAAGATCTATTGGATAGAGCATCAAAGCTGACTCCAGCCGTGTTTAACTGGAAAATACAGGCGGAAAATCAAAGCATGATTAACACGCCAGCGACTTATAGCATTTACGTTGCGGGCTTGGTGTTTGAATGGCTATTAGAGCAAGGCGGTGTTGCGGCGATTGAGCAGAAAAATATGGCCAAAGCTAAGCTGTTTTATGATTATGTTGATAATAGCGATTTTTACAGCAATAACATTGCTATTCATAATCGCTCACGTATGAATATTCCCTTTAGATTGAATGATGAAAGCCTAAATGCCGCCTTTTTAAAAGGCGCTGAAGAACAAGGTTTGTTGCAATTAAAAGGCCACCGCATTGTGGGTGGCATGCGCGCCAGCATTTACAACGCCATGCCAATTGAGGGCGTACAAGCTTTAATTGAATATATGACGCAGTTTGCCAGTAGCAATTAATTCAGGACACTTTTTACATTATGAGTGAACAATTAAAACAGCACAGAGACCAGATTGATGTGATTGATGAGCAGCTTTTAAAGCTGGTGAATGAACGTGCCGCATTGGCGCGCACCATAGGTAGCTTAAAAGATGATGGCGTGATTTATCGTCCAGAGCGTGAAGCGCAAGTGCTGCGCCGCCTGCAAGCTAATAACCAAGGCCCATTATCTGCAGAGGCAATCAGCCATATTTTTCGTGTTGTGATGTCGAATTGCCGTGCGCTGGAGAAAGAACTTTCAATCGCTTTTCTAGGGCCATTGGGCACTTACAGTGAAGAGGCCGCGCTCAAACAGTTTGGGCTAGGCCGTAGTGCCGTGGTGTGCGGCAGTATCGACGAAGTCTTTCGCACTTTAGAAGCCGGGCAGGCCGATTATGGCGTGGTGCCAGTTGAAAACTCAACCGAAGGTGCAATTGGTCTAACTTTAGATTTGTTGCTTGAAAGCACGCTTAAAGTGTGTGGCGAAATTACGCTGCCGATTCATCACTGCCTGCTTTCAAAGCAAACTGATATTACCAAAATCCAGCATGTTTTTTCGCATAGCCAATCATTATCGCAATGCCATGAGTGGCTTAATAAAAACTTGCCACGTGCGCAACGCGAGCCGGTAACCAGCAACGCCTATGCCGCGCAGATGATTCATAATTTGGTTTCAACAGACAATACCTTTGCGGCTGCTATTGCCAGCAAACGCGCAGCAGAATTGTTTAATTTGAATGTGCTGGCTGAAAATATTGAAGATGATCCAAAAAATACGACACGATTTTTAGTGTTGGGTAAGCATGAGGTTGCACCTTCTGGACGGGATAAAACCTCACTTGTGATGACTTCACAAAATAAACCTGGCGCAATGGTGGAATTGTTAGAACCGCTTTCACGCCATGGTGTCAGTATGACCAAGTTTGAATCGCGACCTTCTAAACAAGGCTTATGGGATTATGTGTTCTATGTGGATATCGAAGGCCATCAACTGGATCCAAAAGTAAAGGCTGCTTTGCACGATTGCGAACAGCGTGCTTCTTTTCTAAAAGTACTAGGTTCATATCCTGTAGCCGTGGTTTAAGTGGAGCAGTGCAAACGCCTTTGTTAAAATATTGTCAAATTAAATAGGTTTTTTGTATGAATATCAGTGATTTAGCTCCCGATTACATCCGCACCATTGCCCCCTACCAAGGTGGTAAGCCGATTGGTGAGCTTGCGCGTGAAATGGGTTTAAATGAGGCCGATATTGTTAAATTAGCTTCTAACGAAAACCCTCTTGGCATCAGCCCAAAAGCGCAAATGGCCATTGAAGATGCCATTTTAGATATTGCGCGCTATCCAGATGGCAATAGTTATGCCTTGCGCCAAACCGTGGCACAGAAATTCAATGTTGCCCATAACCAGATTGTATTTGGCAATGGCTCAAATGATATTTTAGAACTTACTGCTAGAGCCTTCTTACATAAAGGCTGTGAGGCGATTTATTCACAACATGCCTTTGCCGTGTATCCCCTAGTAACGCAAGCAGTTGGTTCTTCTGGTGTGGTGGTGCCTGCAAAAGATTTTGCGCACGATTTAGACGCTTTTTTAAAAGCGATAACGCCAAAGACGCGCTTAATATTTATTGCTAACCCCAATAATCCAACTGGTACTTTGCTTTCTAAACTTGTTTTAAAAGGTTTTTTAAAGCAAGTGCCAAAAAACGTATTGGTAGTACTAGATGAAGCTTATGACGAGTATTTATCGGCTAATCATAAATCGGAAGCGATTACCTGGTTGAGCGAATTTGATAACCTGATTATTTCGCGCACCTTTTCAAAGGCCTATGGCTTAGCTGGTTTGCGCATTGGTTTTGGCTTAATGCACGCCAATGTTGCCGATATGCTAAACCGTGTGCGTCAGCCATTTAATGTGAATAATATCGCGCAGGCGGCGGCAGTTGCCAGCTTGGCTGATGACGATTTTGTAGAACGTAGCTATGCCTTAAATCAAGCTGGTATGGTGCAAATTGCACAAGGCTTAACAGCGTTAGGCTTAAGTTATATTCCCTCATATGCCAATTTTATTAGTTTTAAAATTGAAAATGCAGCGCAGGTGAACCAGCAATTATTAAAAAATGGCGTGATTGTACGACCAATTGCCAATTATGAAATGCCCGACTATTTGCGCGTTAGCATTGGCTTATTTGGCGAAAATGCTCGCTTTTTAGAAGTATTATCGCAGATTATAAAAAAGTAAAAAATGACCGATCAAGAAAAGCTAATGTACCAAAAACTAGCCACGGATGATGTTCGCATACGCGAAATCAAGCCTCTAATCACGCCTTCCGATTTACTAAGTCGCTTAAAAGAAAGCGCAGATTCAACGCACAATATTCTGCGCACGCGTGCGGCGATTCACCGCATATTGCATCAAGCGGACGATAGATTATTAGTGATTGTAGGGCCTTGTTCTATACACGACACAAAAGCGGGCATGGAATACGCACAGCGCTTATTAGAAGTGCGCAAAAATTTAGCAGCCGATTTATTGATTGTGATGCGTGTGTATTTTGAAAAACCACGCACAACAGTAGGCTGGAAAGGCTTGATTAATGATCCTCATCTGGATGGAAGTTATGCCATTAATGAAGGCCTAGAAATCGCGCGTAAATTTTTGCTAGATGTGAATGAGCTTGGCGTGCCAGCAGGTGCTGAGTTTTTAGATACGATTACGCCACAATACACAGCGGATTTAGTCAGTTGGGGCGCGATTGGTGCGCGTACAACTGAATCACAAGTGCATAGAGAGTTGGCTTCTGGCTTATCTTGCCCGGTGGGCTTTAAAAACGGTACAGATGGTAGCGTGCGTGTGGCGATTGATGCGATTAAAACAGCAGCTAGCCCACATCATTTCTTGTCAGTAACTAAAGAAGGCCAATCGGCCATTATCTCAACCACAGGCAATGAGGATTGCCATGTGATTTTGCGTGGCGGGAAAGCGCCCAATTATGATGCGGCCAGCGTAGATGATGCCTGTAATCAATTAGCTTGTGAAGGCTTAGCACCTAGGCTGATGATTGATTGCAGCCATGCTAATAGCAGCAAGCAATACAGTAAGCAAAACGAAGTGGCGCGCGATGTTGCCAAGCAAGTTGCCTCTGGCGATGCACGCATTATTGGTTTAATGGTGGAATCACACCTAAATGAAGGTCGCCAAGACCACACGCCAGGCTGTGAACTTAAATACGGGCAATCGATTACGGATGCGTGCTTGGGTTGGCAAGAGTCGGTTAATTTGCTTGAGGCTTTAGCCTTGTCAGTACGCCAACGTAGGAGTAAGCGATTAAGCGAAGAGATTGGCGACTAGATTGCTGATGCCTGCATCATGAATTTACTTAGTAGTATTTGGGTAAGTTATCAGTATTGCTTAAATTAAAAAGCGCGCAAAATTCATTTCACGTTGTGGCACTAATCAAGAGCAACAGCGATTTTTTTAAATAATTTAACCTAAGGATACTATCATGTGGACAACTCCAGCAGCTACTGAAATGCGTTTTGGCTTTGAAGTAACAATGTACGTAATGAACAAATAATTAGCTTTTGCTGATTAATAAAAGGCTGTTTAAAGACAGCCTTTTTTGTTCCTTAAAAAAATTAATAACAAATTTTTTTAGCGTAAAATATAGTTTTTAAAAAGTTAAGCAAAGAATCTCATGCATATTCACGTTTTAGGTGCCGCGGCAGGCGGTGGTTTTCCACAATGGAACTGTAACTGTCCAAACTGTGATGGTTTACGCAAAGGTACCATAAATGCCACTAAGCGAACGCAGTCTTCAATTTGTGTTTCTAGTAACGGCGTTGATTGGGTGCTATTCAATGCTTCACCGGATGTACTGCAACAGATTCAAGACTTTGCGCCACTGCAACCAGGCAGAAATATTAGGGATTCAGGTATTCAAGCCATAGTGCTGATTGATGCTCAAATTGATCATACCACCGGTTTATATATGTTGCGTGAAGGTAAAGTAAAGCGTGAAATTTATTGCACGGATATGGTGTATGAAGATCTAACCAGCGGCAACCAAGTATTGAATATTTTGAGTCATTATTGTGGTATTAATCGCCACGTTGTACCGATTGATGGAACTGATCTTAGTAAATCAAGTAGTTTTACCATTCCAAATGTGCCTAATTTAAAGTTCACAGCAGTAGCGTTAAAAAGCGCAGCACCGCCATACTCGCCACATCGTAATGACCCCAAAGCAGGCGACACTATTGGTGTTTTAATTGAAGAAATTAGTACCGGTAAAAAATGCTGGTACAGCCCAGGTTTGGGTGAAATAGAGCCACATTTGCCACAGTTTATGACTCAAGCCGATTGCATTATGGTGGATGGTACATTTTGGACCGACACAGAAATGATTGATATGGGCTTGATGACTAAAACAGCGCGTAGCATTGGTCATAATCCGCAATCAGGTAAGGGCGGTATGATTGAAAAGTTAGATGAGTTTGGCCCAAAAGAAGGCCAAGCCGTGCGTAAAGTATTGATTCATATCAATAACACCAATCCAATTTTAAGAGAAGATTCTGCCGAGCGTGCAACGCTTAGCCAGCATGGCATTGAAGTTGCCTATGATGGTATGGATATCATTCTTTAGGAGAAAATAATGAACGCATTAACCAAAGACAATTTGCCATGGACCCGCGCTGAGTTTGAGGACAAGCTTCGCGAAAAAGGTCAGGGCTATCATATCTATCATCCGTTTCATGTGATGATGTATGAAGGCAAGTTAACTAAAGACCAATTGCAATGCTGGGTGGCGAATCGTTTTTACTACCAAATTTGCATTCCCATGAAAGACGCGGCAATTCTTTCTAATTGTGATGATGTTGAAGTGCGTAAACAGTGGATTGTACGTATTACTGACCATGATGGTGTGGATGAAGCGGACAAAAAAGCCGTTGGTGGTATTGAAGCTTGGATTCAGTTAGGTGAGGCGGTTGGTTTAACGCGTGAGCAAATTACCTCACTTAAATTGGTGAGCCCGGGGGTTAAATTTGCAGTAGATGCTTATGTGAATTTTGCCAAACAACGCAGCTGGCAAGAATCTGTATGTTCAAGCCTAACAGAATTGTTTGCGCCGCACATTCATCAACAACGCATCAGCTCATGGCCGCAAATGTATCCGTGGATTAATGAATCAGGCTTAAGCTACTTTAAAAAACGCTTAACTGAAGCACGCCGAGATGTAGAGCAGGGCTTAAGTGTGACTCTAGACTATTTTAGTACCTCGCGTGAAATGCAATTAAAAGCATTAGATATTTTGCAGTTTAAATTGAATGTGCTGTGGGTCATTGCTGATTCCATTATGTTGGCTTCAAGCGTGGATATTAAAGTCGATGGCAAAGATTATTTCCACCAACCTGTAATCAATTTCGAATAAGAAATCAAATGGAAAACCTACAATTGAGCCAAACAGAAGAATTTAAAATAGAGCATTCAGATGTGTTTGCAATTGCCTTACATCATCGGTTTCAGTGGGAAGAAGCACAGCAAAGTTATGTGATACTTTTTCCTGAGGGCATGGTGAAGCTACATGGTGGTGCGGGTGAAGTCATAAAGCGCGTAGATGGTAAGTCTACAGTCGGTGATATTGTGGCTGATTTAAAAGCGGCTTTTCCTGAAGCGGTTAATATTGAAGCCGACATTATTGGCATGTTTGAAATGGCCAGCGGTAAAGCGTGGATTCGCAAGATTTAAGTTTAAAAAATTAAGCGTGGAAAATTATAAGCTGGGCTTGTTATTTACAAGCTTTAGTAATCAAGGAGTAGCAAAATGACACAAACATCGTTAGGTGAGTCAGTTGTACAGAAAGAGATTCACGCGCAGGAAAAAAATAATGGCGTGGCAGCGAATATTACGCATACCCAGCCATTATGGTTGCTGGCAGAAGTGACTTATCGCTGCCCATTACATTGTGCATTTTGCTATAACCCAACCGATTACGACAAGCATACACAAAATGAATTAACGACTGAGCAATGGATTAACGCCTTGCGTGATGCGCGCAAAATGGGTGCGATTCAGCTAGGCATTTCGGGTGGCGAGCCATTATTGCGGGATGATATTGAAGATATAGTGATTGAAGCCAAAAAGCTGGGCTATTACAGCAATTTAATTACTTCAGGTGTTGGCTTAACAGAAAAGCGTATCCAAGCTTTTAAAGATGGTGGTTTAGACCATATTCAGTTGTCCATGCATGATATTACCGAAGAAATTAATAACTTTATTACCAATACCAAAACCTTTGAATTAAAGAAAAAAGTAGCCGCCATGATTAAAAATCATGGCTATCCAATGGTGCTAAATGTAGTGATACATCGTTATAATATCGGCCATATCAAGGAAATCTTAGAGATGGCGGAAGCGCTGGGCGCGGATTATGTTGAACTGGCTAATACCCAGTATTACGGCTGGTCGTTGGTTAATCGTAGCCAGTTGATGCCATTAAAAGAACAAATTGACGAAGCAGAGCGTATTACCAACGAATTCCGTCAAAAAGTCGGTAACAAAATGAAGATTTTCTTTGTGGTACCTGATTATTTTGGAGATAGACCAAAAAAATGCATGAATGGCTGGGGAGAAGTGTTTATGATTGTTACCGCCAACGGAGATGTGTTGCCATGCCATTCAGCACGTGTATTGCCAAATATGGCTTTTCCTAATGTGCGTGATAACGGTTTGGAATATGCCTGGAAAGAAAGCCCAGCCTTTAATAAATATCGCGGCACGGATTGGATGAAAGGGCCATGTGTAACTTGCCCAGAGAAAATGAACGATTTGGGCGGTTGTCGATGTCAAGCCTTTTTGCTGACAGGTGACGCAGAAAGCGCAGACCCAGTTTGCTCACTTTCTCCTAATCATCACTTGATTGAAAAAGCGATTGAGGATTCTAAAAATCCAGTTTTGGCATCTAAACCGATTATTTTTAGGACAGATAAAAATTCTAAAAAATATGTCGCAGGTGATAAAGAGCGCGTTGAGGAATTTCATGCCTTACCATAACAATTAGCTGATAAAATACATTTTTATCGTTTTGTTAAGTCGTTAAATGGTCATTCGCCGTCCCAGACCTTTTGTGTTAACTTCCATGAATCGCGGCACCTTTATTGTTAATCGTAATAATCGCAGAATGGTGAAAGCGAATCGTGTTTGCTGGGCTAGTTACCAGTTGCCGAACACCTCTAGATTTGACCAAGTATAGTTTATCTTTGTGATGATCTTACTTAGTTTGCGACGCAACTATTTTGTAGATGGCGTTGTGTGCTTAGATCGTGGTGCCAATGATGACCATAGAAATAATCAAAACTGATAAGGTGCAAGTGGAAGCTTTTTTAATGTTGAACGGCTATCAAAGGTATCCAATCGGTATCAATATTTTAGCAACTCACTTCACCAAACCTGATGTTACCCATATCGCTAACAATTCAAACGGCATTAATTTAAAGATTTAGACTCTGTTGAAATCGCATTCCATTTTTTTAGTGTATGTGCTGGCAAGTTTGGCTGCGCTTGCACCTTTTGCTATCGATACCTATTTGCCGGCATTCCACGCGATGGGTGCTGATTTGCGCACCTCTGATTTACATATTCAACAAAGCTTAACAGTTTATTTACTGCCATACGCCTTGATGACACTTTGGCACGGCGCGATTTCGGACGCAATTGGGCGCGTCACTACCATTAAATGGGGTTTAGGTATTTTTGTACTGGCTTCCATTGGCTGCGCATTTGCACCAAATGTAGAAACGCTATGGTTTTTTAGAGCTTTGCAAGGCGCAAGCGGTGGTGCGGGTAACACAGTCGCGCGTGCCATGGTGCGCGATTTGTTTGAAGGCGCCGCCGCTCAAAGAGTGATGGCAACTGTACAAATGCTGTTTGGAATCGCCCCTGCCATCGCGCCGATTATTGGTGGATTGTTATTAGGCATTCACTGGCAAGCGATATTTATCTTCTTGGCAATTTATGCTGGCATGTCGCTGTGGGCAGCAGTGACTTTTCTCCCTGAAACCATGCCGCCCGAAAAGCGTCTTACATTATCTGCCAAAAATGTTCTAGCCAGCTATAAAACCATATTTTCTGATGCAGAATTTGCCAAGCTTGGTATTACGATTGGTGCCTGCTTTTCCGCTTTTTTTATCTATGTATTAGCTAGTCCCGTATTTTTAGGCAAACATTTAGGCTTAAGCCCGCAACAATACGGCTATTTGTTTGTACCTACTGTATGTGGCATGGTGCTGGGTTCTTATTTGGCTAAATATGCGGCTGGCAAATTCTCTCCAAAAGCTGTGTTAACACTGGCGTTTTCTTGGATGCTGATCATTGTGATGTTAAATATAGCAGTGTGTTATTTATGGCCTTTAAATCCTGTTTTTAATATTTTGCCAGTAGCCTTGTTTAATGTGGGTATGGCATTAGTCATGCCTATTATTTCACTAGCTGCCTTAGACCGGCACCCTAAAATCCGCGGCACCGCGGCATCTGGACAAGCCTTTATCCAAATGCTTTTATCAACTTTGTCAGCAGGTTTAATAGTGCCTTTGGTATGGGGCAGTGTGATGGGCTTGGCGTTAGCGATGTTGGTTTATTTGCTGGTTGCCTTAATCGTTATTAGTCAAACGCGCTTGTGGAAAAGTCAAAAAATCTAGTTTAATTAGTCGATAATTATTATTTTATTAGGCGCGCGTCACTTTACTAACATTACCCAATACAAGCTTGATGCCGCGCCATAATATTGGTAAGAACCAAAACATAAACACAATAAACTTCAGTAATAAACCAATAAAAACAGCGATTGCATCAACGCTAACCAGCCACCTTTTAGTAATAAACATTCCTCACTAAAAGAAGTGGCAATATTAATTGCCAGTTCTTGCGATGTGTTAATCAGCGTGCGACTGCTGGTTTTTTCGCGTGCGTTACACCCGTTAATGAGCCGTCAAGCAGTGCGTTAATCGTCACAGTTACTGGGCCGCAGGTATTAATTGCGTCCATAGCCATTAAGGCGCCAGCAGGGATACGGATAAAGGTTTGAATCGAATGCCATGCGCTATCTACATAAGGGATTTTATCGTCAAAAAATTCAATCACACTCAACACACCTGCCACAATAAGAATACCCGGATTGCTTAATATATTTAAACTAGCAGGCAAATGAGTGACGTTGTATCTAGCCAGCACGCACACCATAAATACATTGAGATAAAGCCGCAAACCGCTTGCCCATCCTAAGCTGCCAGCCAGTGCTAAATGAAAGATCATGTTTGTAATGTTGAAGCCATACGTAAAGCTATCACAGAATTATTAGCATATAAATTATCATAAGCTTTCATTAATTGGTGGGCGGCACGCTGATTTTAATTGGCCTGTTCATGCGACCTATGGCTTTCATTCTTTCTGGTCAAATGGCGTTTGCTTATTTTATGGCGCATGCCCTAGGTGGCTTTTACCGATCAATTATGATGACGAATTGGCGGTAATCATTAGCTTTGTGTTTCTTTACTTAAGCGACACGGGCTTAGGTAAATTTAGCTTAGGTGGTATGTGTGGTAAGAAGTAAGTCTTAAGCTATGAAATGATGGCGCCAGTGCTTATAGCAAAATTGTTTTATCTGTTGCTTGGTTTTTCCAAAGTAAGTAAACACGACAATCAAATTCTAGCTGATGGTAATCAGATTCCATATGCTGGCAAAGTTGATAAAACGCCTTGTCATGATGGCGTTCTTTTAAATGGGCTAGTTCATGTACTACAATCATACGCAAAAAGTCGACAGGGGCGGATTTAAAAAAAGATGATATTTTGATTTCTTTTTTCGCTTTTAATTTGCCACCCTGAACACGCGATATGGCGGTGTTTAATCCTAATGCATGGTGTTCAACACTTAGCCGATTATCAAAATGCGCTTTATCAAGCATTGGCGCGTTTCGTAGAAATTTTTGTTTAATTTCATTGCAATAAGCATAAAGCGCTTTATCAGTCTGTATCAGATGTTGCTGTGCGTAACGTTCAACTATATAGTCACCCAGTTTTCCTTGCACTTGCAACTGTCGCACTCGATCTTGCAAGGCAGGCGAGTAATGTTGCAAAAATGGTAGTGGCGTTTGCATATAATTTAATTTGTAAAGATTACTTTAAACAAAAAAGGGATGCTTACGCATCCCTTTTCATTGCACTTGAAGCTATTCTATTAAAAGTTCGCGCTTGCCAGCTACGCCGTTCATGGCTTCAGCATCTTCTAGTGCTTGTTTCCGTGATGTGATGACAGGCCATATCTGTGCTAAACGCGCGTTTAAGGCAATATATTCCTGCTGGTCTGCTGGGACATCATCTTCCGCAAAAATCGCTTCAGCAGGGCACTCAGCAACGCATAGCGTACAATCAATACACTCATCTGGATTAATCGCTAAAAAATTAGGGCCTTCTACAAAACAATCTACTGGGCATACATCTACGCAATCGGTAAATTTACATTGAATACAGTTTTCGGTGACTACATACGTCATATTTATTCCTTGGGGTTACTTCTATTTATAATTTAATTTGTTTAATTTTAATCGTTTTTTAAATTTATACAATCATGCCTGCACCAACCGTGTTGTTGGTTGACTCATCAATGACAATAAACGCACCAATGGCACGATTTTGCGTATAGCTGTCCACCATTAAGGGCTGTGCCAGTTTAAAGCTAATGCGCGCAATGTCGTTCATTTTGAGTTCAGTTGTGGCTTGTTGTTCCAGTGTATTTACATCTACTTTGTACGAAATAGCGGCAACCTTCGCTTTTGATTCGCGTGTAGTGTGACGAATTACATAGGTTCTAGCGGTAGACATGGGCGTTTCAGATAGCCAGCACACAAATGCCTCGATTTGTTTAACAGGCTGAATCGCACTGCCAGTCTTAACAATCATATCGCCGCGTGATGTATCAATTTCATCTTCCAGCAATATGGTTACGCTTTGTTCCGTTTGAGCGCTTTGTAATTGCGTATCGCCAACTCGAATCGCTTTTACTTTTGATTGAAAGCCATTTGGCAACACGGTCACGGCATCACCTATTGCGATATCGCCACTTTCTATACGGCCCATAAAGCCTCTAAAATCGTGCAAATCGGCATCGGCACTTGCATGCGGCCTGCATACAAACTGCACAGGGAAGCGGAATTCAGCATTTTGCTCTTCATCGGCAGCAGGCGCGGCTTCTAGCATTTCAAGTAATGTTTCGCCTGAATACCAAGGCATATTATCCAAACGATCCACCAACATATCGCCATTTAAGGCCGACATAGGGATAAAGCGAATATCACGCGCACCAGCTAAGCCAATTTCGGTGGCAAATGTTTGATAATCAGCACAAATCTTGTCGTAAATCGCTTGATCGTAATTCACCAAATCCATTTTATTAACAGCCACCACAATATGCTGAATGCCGACCAGATGCGCTAAGTAGCTGTGTCGGCGCGTTTGTGTCAGCACGCCACGACGCGCATCAATCAAAATAATCGCCAAGTTGGCAGTAGATGCCGCCGTGACCATATTGCGCGTGTATTGCTCATGACCAGGCGCATCGGCGATGATATATTTACGTGTACCCGTGCTGAAGTAGCGATAGGCCACGTCAATGGTAATACCTTGCTCACGTTCCGCTTGTAAGCCATCGGTTAGCAAAGACAAATCAACCGCTTCCATACCACGCTTTTTAGATGTGTTGGAAATTTGCGTCAGCGTATCGGCCAAAATGGTTTTGGTATCAAATAGCAGGCGACCAATCAGCGTACTTTTGCCGTCATCGACAGACCCGCAGGTCATAAATCGCAATAGGCTATCGTTATGGTTTGAATTGTTGTGCTGTGTTGTCATATTTTCTCAATCATTAAAAATGCTTGAAAAATTGTTTTTGTGAAGATGAATGCAAGGCGCAAGAAGCACTACAACCGGATTGAACATAAAATATATGACGATTGTGAGCACCGCGCAACGTAGCAGGATATTCAATAAAACAATTTAGCTGCATTATTTAGAAATAGCCTTCTTTTTTTCTTTGTTCCATGCTGGCGTCACTTGTTTGGTCGTCCAAACGCGTTGCGCCGCGCTCAGTAATCGTCGTGGTTGCGGTTTCTAGCACAATTTTACTGACGGTATCCGCATCTGAAATCACAGGCGCTGTGCAGGTAATGTCGCCCACGGTTCTAAAGCGTACTTGCATATTGATGACTTCTTCACCGGCTTTAGGCAAGTTAATCACGTCGCCATCCGCCAGTTTGATGTTGGCTGGCATCATGGCACCGCTGCGAATAATGATGTCGCGGTTGTGCGCAAAGTAAATACTAGGTAAGCCTAAATTCTCACGCTCTATATATTGCCAAACATCCATTTCCGTCCAGTTTGAAATAGGGAAGGCGCGTATATTTTCACCTTTATGGCTGCGTGCGTTATACAGATTCCAAAGCTCAGGACGTTGATTTTTTGGATCCCATTGACCAAACTCATCACGGAAACTCATGATACGTTCTTTAGCGCGAGCTTTTTCTTCATCACGGCGTGCGCCACCAATACAGCAATCAAACCCGAACTCTTCAATGGCTTCTAATAACGTTACCGATTGATGTTTATTACGTGGCTCATCTGGGGTTTTTAACACCACAGTGCCGCGTTTCATGGAGTCTTCAACTGAGCGTACAATCAATCGTTCACCCAATTCGGCGGCACGCTGGTCTCTAAAGTCAATCACTTCTTGATAATTATGACCCGTATCTATATGCATTAACGGAAATGGAAAGCGGCCAGGACGAAATGCTTTTTCAGCTAGGCGCAAAATGCAAAGTGAATCTTTGCCGCCAGAAAATAGCAAAACAGGGTTGCTGCATTGGCCTGCCACTTCACGCAAAATATGAATGGCCTCTGCTTCTAGCCAATCTAAATGGGATAGTGGTTGATGTTTATTAGTTAACATATTCAATTAGTTAAAATTTATATTTAAAGTGGTTTGTTTGGTTTAAGCTGCTATTTAACATGCAAGCCGCATTCTTTATTGATTGGGTCTTCCCACCACCAGCGTCCTGCGCGCACATCTTCACCTAAGGTAATCGCACGTGTACAAGGTGCACAACCAATGCTTGGGTAAAACTGATCATGTAATGCGTTATATGGCACATCTTTTAAACGAATATAGGCCCATACTTCTGATTCTGACCAATCGCTTAAAGGGTTGAATTTTTCTAGTTTATTACCAGCATCATACTCGCGCACAGGTAGGCTAGTGCGCGTGGTGGCTTGCGCAGCACGCATGCCAGTAATCCATGCTTTTTTGCCGCTTAATGCGCGTTGCAAAGGCTCAACCTTACGGATATGGCAGCAGCTTTTACGCAATTCTATGGACTCATAAAAAGCGTTAATGCCATGCTTTTTAACATAAAACTCAACGCTTTTTGCTTGCGGAAAAAACACATTTAATTTGGCTTGATAATGTTGTTCAGTTTTGGCAATTAAATCGTAGGTTTCTATTGGTAAGCGGCCTGTGTCCAATGAAAAAATCTCTATAGGCAATTGATTTTTTAAAATGATATCCGACAGCACCATGTCTTCTGCACCAAAACTATTGGCAAAAGTAATAGGGCTTAATTCATTGCTAGCTGCTTTTAATAAAGACAGCACTTCGACTGTCTTTGCATGTACGTTGGCTTGCAAGTCATCGGTTAATGCTGGCGATGTAGCAGGGTTAACAGCCGAAGGTTTTAAAAATGAAACCTCACCTGACATTTATATAGGCCTGTTATAGCGCGTAAAGACTGGTCGCGGCTCATCTACTGCGCCTTGATACGGGACAGTAAAATCACTTAAGCTTGCAAGTGCTTCAGTAGCTGATCGGTCAGCTCGCAATAAAAAGCTGCTAAAACCGCTACGTTTTAAGAAAAATAGTTGATCGCGCAATACGTCACCAATGGCGCGTAGCTCATTTTTAAAACCGTAGCGGGTACGCAGTAAAGTGCTTAATGAAAAAATCCGACCATCTGCAAAGCGTTCTAGGTGCACAGCAATAATGGGCAGGGCATTTAAATCAGGCTGACAACTCACTAAATCTGCTAATAACTCATGCGTATCAAGCCACACGCCGATTTCACCATTGGTGATGCGTGATAATAGCAACTCTTTACGGGCAATAAATACGCTTAATGGCACAATCACTTTGCCAGAGGCAGGAATCACAGTATCTGCAATTTGTGTATCGGTAATAGTCTCTTCGCCTGTTAATTTGAATAACACTACTTTACCTGCTTGCTTGCGCTCCTCTACATTGCTGGCGGGAAGCTGGGCGGTTACCCAGGCATTTTCTGCAATTTGAGCGGTATTGTTGTTCAGTTGGATTAAGTTGCTCATGCTGAAACCACTTCTTTTGCATAAACATAGGTTTTAAAGGGCGTAACGCCCAAACGACGCACGGTATCAATAAAGCGCTCTTCAGGTGTGCGTTCTTTTACATATACATCAATGAGTTTTTGCACCACACCTGGCATTTCTTCTGCAGAAAACGAAGGACCAATCACAGCGCCAATGCTGGCGTCATTGCCTTGCTTGCCGCCAATAGATACTTGGTACCATTCCGAGCCATCTTTATCCACGCCTAAAATACCAATATGACCGACATGGTGATGTCCACAAGCGTTCATGCAGCCAGAGATATTCAGCTCAATATCGCCAATGTCATGCAGATAATCTAGGTTATCAAATTGCATTTGAATCGCTTCTGCAATAGGAATACTTTTAGCATTAGCAAGGCTACAGAAATCACCACCTGGGCAGCAAATAATATCAGTTAGCAAACCTATATTCGGCGTCGCTAAACCGGCTGTGCGCGCTTTTTCCCAAACGGCAAATAAATCGCTTAATTTAACGTCGGCTAAAATCAAGTTTTGTTCATGCGATACACGTAATTCGCCAAAGCTGTATTGTGCTGCTAAATCGGCAACGGTATGCATTTGCGCCGATGTTGCATCGCCAGGCGCTTTACCATGTGGTTTTAATGACAATGTGACAGCTCGGTAGCCAGTTTGTTTGTGAGCATGCACGCAACGTTTTACCCAAGCCGCAAAAGCAGGGTTGCTAGCTACTGACGCATCAAAACCCGCATCGTTTGCCGTTATATTTTCATAAGGCATGGCTTCAAAATGCTTGCCTACGCGTTCCAATTCGGCTTCTGTAATCGTGTTTGGCGCATCTTTTATATGTGCCCATTCGGCTTCAACTTGGTTTTTAAATTCTTCGATACCTAAAGCTTTAACCAAGATTTTAATGCGCGCTTTATAAGCGTTATCGCGGCGACCATGAAGGTTGTAAACGCGAATAATGGCTTCGCAGTAAGTAAGGGCATGTTGCCACTCTAAATGTTCACGTATCACAGAACCTAAAATCGGTGTGCGACCTAAACCGCCACCCACCCATACCTTAATAGCCAATTTTCCAGCGCTATCCGTGTAAAACTCCATACCAATATCATGCGCTTGCACAATGGCACGGTCTTGTTTAGTGCCAGAAACAGCAATTTTAAATTTGCGTGGTAATAATGCGAACTCTGGATGGAATGTACTCCATTGACGCATAATTTCCGCCATAGCACGCGGGTCAATCACTTCATCGGGCGCGATGCCTGCAAATTGGTCCGTAGTAATGTTGCGAATGCAATTGCCAGAAGTTTGAATCGCATGCATTTCAACAGTAGCCAGTTCTGCCAACATTTCTGGCACGTCTTCTAATTTTGGCCAGTTAAGTTGCAGGTTCTGACGCGTTGAAAAATGGCCATAGTCTTTGTCGTATTTGTTGGCTAGGTCGGCCAATTTATGCAATTGTTTGCTGGAAAGCATACCGTAAGGCACCGCAATACGGAACATCGGTGCGTGGCGCTGAATATATAAGCCATTTTGCAAGCGCAATGGACGAAACTCTTCTTCGCTTAATTCGCCTGCCAAATAACGACGTGTTTGGTCACGATATTGAGCGACACGTTCGTTTACTATTTGTTGGTCTATTTGGTCGTATTTATACATAAATTTGTTTGCGCTGTTATTTGCTTAGTTTCTTACTAAAAACTTAACCAGTTATTTTAATCTAATTAGTAGGTTAATTCAAAAAGTCATTCTCATTTAGTGCGTTTTAAGCCTAATTCTTTTAATGCCACGATAAACAGTAAAACAGAAATACCAATCAGCTGGTTGAATTCTGGGAAAGCCAGTTTTTGTCCTACATACACTAATATCAATGCGAGCAATGTGCGCACCCAATGTTCTGCCACTTTTGCACTTAAGTGACTCCCAATCCAGATGCCTGGAATTGAGCCAATTAGTAGCGTGCCCAGCAAGCTGTAATCGACTGTGCCTAAGCTGGCATGGCCTAAGCCTGCAACTAATGTTAATGGCACAGCATGCGCCACATCGGTACCTACAATTTTGGTGATTGATATTTTAGGATACAAAATAAGTAACGCCGTAACACCCAATGCGCCAGCTCCAACCGAAGTAAGCGTGACTAAAAAGCCTAAAATAATACCTAAAATAACCGTTAGGGTGGGTGTGTATTCTGGATTAATCCAATGTTCTGTTTTAGATAGGCCGGCTAATTGATTTCTAAATAAAACGGATATAGAGGTAAGTAGTAGGGCAATACCCAGCCAAAACTTAATGCTACTGACGGCGTGATCAGAGGCAATATCTAAGTCTTTTAAATACACCAAAGTCAAAAGTGACGCGGGAATACTACCATAAGCTAATAATCGTACAATTTTCCAATCGATATTGCCTAGTTTGCCGTGTGCAAAGATACCTACACTTTTGGTGATGGATGCATAAAGTAAATCGGTACCAACAGCGACAGCTGCTTTAACATTAAAGAATATTAGTAATATTGGCGTCATTAACGAGCCGCCACCTACGCCAGTTAGTCCTACTAGTAATCCAACTACAAACCCTGCACAAATATAATAGATAAAATCCACGTGTAATGCACACTCAAATGATAATAAAGCCGCGTAATATAGCAGTTATTCATATAATTGTTTAATAACATTTTATTATTTTAGTATATGATTTACTTATATAGAGTGTTTTACGCAAAGGGGTGCATGAATGAAGCTTCATCAACTTAAATACATACATGAAGTAGCCCGGCAAGGATTAAATATTTCAGCTGCAGCTGAGGTATTGCATACATCGCAGCCTGGTGTAAGCAAGCAAATTCAAATGCTCGAAGATGAATTAAATCTGCAAATTTTTCAGCGTAACGGTAAACGATTAACAGGTATTACAGAGCCAGGTCGCCATATCGTTAAGCTTGCCGCCACCGTAATGCTCGAAATGCAAAATATTAAACGCGTGGGTGACGAGTTTAGTAATGTTGGAACAGGCACATTAACTATCGCCACCACTCACACGCAAGCGCGTTATAAATTACCGTCTGTTGTTAAGCAATTTATTTCATCTTATCCACATGTTAAACTGAATATTCATCAGGGTGATCCTGCACAAGTAACCGCGCAAGTGGCGAGTGGAGAGGCGGATATCGGCATAGCTACTGAAAAAATCAGCCTGGATGACCGATTGCTATGCCTGCCTTGCTATGAGTGGAATCGTTGTATAGTGGTACCAAAAGGTCATCGTTTGATTGATGCCCTACCGCTTACCTTGGCAAAAATCGCCAGCTTTCCGTTAATTACCTACGACTTTGCTTATACGGGGAGTACTACTGTTTCAAAAGTATTTCATGATGCGGGCGTTATGCCAAATATTGTATTAAGTGCGATTGATGCGGATGTGATTAAAACCTACGTGGGCTTGGATTTAGGTGTTGGTTTAATTGCCAATATGGCTTACGATGAAGAGCGCGATAAAGATTTGGTTCGTCTAGATTGTAGTCACTTATTTCCAGCGAGCACCACCTATTTAGGTGTGCGCAAAGACGCGTTTTTGCGAAATTATATTTATGGCTTTATCGAGTTATTAATTCCTAGATTTGATCGCAGATCGGTAGATGAAGCCTTAAAAGCATTTCGCAATGCTTAAAAGTTGGTAATACGGGCAAAATAAATTTGGAGTAAATTGATGTTGCTTAAATATGTATTTTGTTTTGTTACGCTGGCTTTATTAAGTGCGTGTGCCACAACTAAAATTGCCAGTGCGCCTGAAACTAAAATCATGCCAAACGGGTTACCGCCCATTAATCTTAACAGCGCTATATATGAGTTGCCAGTAAAAGACGGTGTGAGCTATCATGATGTGATTGATAGCTTAAAGTCTGTATCGGAAGGCATGAATTTTGTAAACCCAGCTAATTTTCCTATTGGCGAGCACATTAAGTTACGCGGCATTGATCCGCAAGGTGTTAAAGAAGTGCATAGTTTTTGTAATCTGAGCCAAGGCACTGAAATCATGCTAGATCATCCCGAATTTTTAGTGTTTGCGCCTTGCCGAATTGCTTTGTATGAAAAGCCAGACACCAATAAAAAAATGCGCCTATTTTTGGCATTAGATAGACCTACATTTGACCTTAAAAGCATTGATAAACCTACGCCTCGCGCACAAAAATCCGCACAAGAGTTAGAGGATTCCCTAATTAAATTGATGGCGGCCGCTAGCCGTGGCGATATATAAGTTAGGCAAACGCATTCAAGTAAACCGAGTTACCCATTAGTAGCCAAATTACGTAAACCAGAAAAGCGGTATTAAACACGATTGATGGTCTCAAATAGAATATTAATTTCGATATCTTCATGAAGTGAAAGTTGCCTTAATTTAATGTGTAACTATTTGAACGCTTTCCGCGCTGACATTTAAGTCTTGTGCTTAACATTGATAAACTTTTAAGTTAAATACACTGAATATAGTCCCTAATCTGCCTGCTGTAAAAAATATTTGCTTGGTTTATACTAATCACATGTTAACTAGTCAATAAATAAGCGAATTTAAATACATGACTAACCCTATCCGCGTCGGTAAAGCCGAAAATTTCCTGGATATTTTGCCGAAAATGGCTAATCGTCATGGCTTAATCGCTGGCGCTACAGGCACAGGAAAAACCGTCACTTTGCAAACCATGGCAGAAGGTTTTTCTAAAATAGGAGTTCCTGTTTTTATGGCCGATGTAAAAGGCGATTTGACTGGAATGAGTCAAGCGGGTGGTGGCAATGCACGTGTGGATGCGCGTGTGGTGCAGTTGGGCATGGATGATTTTAAAGCGCAAGCTTCAACGGTAATTCTGTGGGATGTTTTTGGTGAAAAAGGTCATCCCGTTCGCACTACGATTGCCGAAATGGGACCTTTATTACTGGCGCGCTTGCTTAACTTAAATGATGTGCAAGCGGGTGTGATTAATGCCATTTTTAGAATCGCCGATGACAAGGGTTGGTTGCTGCTGGATTTAAAAGATTTGCGCGCCATGTCACAGCACGCGGCAGAAAATGCCGCCGAATATCAAACCAGTTATGGCAATATTTCTGCCGCCAGCGTTGGTGCGCTGCAACGTTCACTTTTACAGTTAGAAACCGAAGGTGGCGATTTGTTATTTGGTGAGCCAGCTTTAAATTTAGATGATTTAATGCAAACAGACTCACAAGGCCGCGGTGTCATTAATATTTTGGCGTCAGAAAAGTTGTATAACTCACCGCGCGTTTACGCTACTTTGTTGCTTTGGCTGTTGTCGGAATTATTTGAAAAACTGCCAGAAGTAGGTGATTTAGATAAGCCAAAACTGGTATTTTTCTTCGATGAAGCACATTTGCTGTTTACCGATGCACCACCTGCGTTACTGCAAAAAATTGAGCAAGTAGTACGCTTGATTCGTTCAAAAGGCGTGGGCGTGTATTTTGTCAGTCAAAATCCTTTGGATATCCCCGATATTGTTCTGGGTCAGCTCGGTAACCGCGTGCAACATGCTTTACGAGCTTTTACGCCACGCGATCAAAAGGCTGTCAAATCAGCAGCCGAAACCTTTAGAAGCAATCCAAAAGTGGATGTGGCTGTTGCCATTACTGAGTTGGGAATGGGTGAAGCACTAGTTTCATTTTTAGATGAAAAAGGTATTCCAAGCCCTGTGGAGCGAGCATTTGTATGCCCGCCGCAAAGCCGACTTGGCTCTATTACCGACACGGAAAGAGCGGCGGTAATTGCCAGCTCAAACATTAAAGGCTTTTACGAAAAACAAGTAGACCGTGAATCGGCTTACGAAATTTTAAAAATACGCGCAACCGATTCAGCCGAAGTGGTAGATGAAGGCAAAGGCTTTGATTGGGGTGGCATGCTGGGCGGCGTATTAGGCGGCAAAAGCGCTAGTAAATCCAGCAGTCGCTCAGACAGCATTTTAGAAAGTGCAGCTAAATCCACTGCACGTGCCATTGGCTCGCAACTGGGGCGCAGCATTGTTCGCGGTGTATTGGGCTCTATATTGGGCGGCCGCAAATAGCTTATGTTGTCAGATATCGACATCGCTCAGGCGGCCACGCTAAAGCCGATTGTCGATATTGCGCAGACATTAAACATAGATGCCAACGATTTAATTCCTTACGGGAATAGGATTGCTAAACTCAGCACAGCTTGCATTGCCAAACTTCAAAACAAGCCTAGTGGTCAATTAATATTAGTGACGGCCATAAGCCCAACCCCCGCAGGTGAGGGGAAAACCACCACAACCGTTGGCCTAGCCGATGCTCTCAATGTGCTTTTTAAACAAGAAAAAACGGGAAAAAGCGCGATGGTATGCATACGTCAGCCATCACTTGGCCCTGTGTTTGGTCTAAAAGGCGGCGCAACCGGTGGCGGCTATGCGCAAGTTGTGCCTATGGAAAACATTAACCTGCATTTTACAGGTGATTTTCATGCGATTACTTCTGCTAATAATCTGTTGGCGGCATTAATCGATAATCATATTTATCAAGGTAATGCACTGGGAATAGATAAAGTGACTTGGCGCCGTTGCTTAGATATGAATGACCGTGCATTGCGTGATATCACTATTAATCAATCGCATACCAATACAGGTTTTGATATCACGGTTGCCAGTGAAGTGATGGCAATCTTTTGCTTGGCTGAAGATTTGTCCGACTTAAAGCAGCGACTTGGCAACATTCAAGTCGCCATTAGTCATAATGGCAGCCCTATTTTAGCCAGTGATTTACAAGCGCATGGCGCGATGACGGCGTTGCTCAAAGATGCATTCCAGCCCAATATAGTACAAACCCTAGAACACACGCCTGCGCTTATTCACGGAGGCCCATTTGCCAATATTGCACACGGCTGTAACTCTGTTGTGGCGACAAAAGCAGCTTTAAAATTGGCGGATTATGTGGTGACAGAAGCAGGTTTTGGTGCCGACTTGGGCGCTGAAAAATTTATGGACATCAAATGCCGTCAAACAGGCTTGCAGCCAGATTTGGTGGTGATTGTGGCAACCATACGCGCTTTAAAATATCATGGTGGTGGCGAGTTGGCTACTTTAAATGTTGAAAATATTTCGCATTTAAACCTAGGTATAGAAAACATAAAACGCCATATTCACAATTGCCAAACCCATTTTGGTATGCAGGTGATTGTTGCCATTAATCATTTTTCGTATGATACCGCTGCTGAAATTAAAGTTTTAAAAGCGGCAATTCATCAGTTGGGTTGTGAGACCATAGTCTGCAAACATTGGGCTGAGGGTGGTAAAGGTGCCACCAATTTAGCGCAAGCGGTTATTGATAGTATTGGACAAAGAAAAACGCACTTTAAATTATTGTATGACGATGGATTATCGCTAATCGAAAAACTTCAAACCATCGCACAAAAAATGTATGGTGCAAAAAGCGTATTATTAAGTGAAAAAGCCGCACTAAAATTGGCAGAATTAGAACAACAATATAGCCACTTTCCTATTTGTATTGCTAAAACCCAATATTCATTCTCATCTAATCCTCTTTTGCGCGGTGCGCCAGATGGACACAACTTGCTAGTTGAAGATTTGCAGCTATCGCGCGGTGCTGGTTTTATTGTAGCAATCTGCGGTCAAACCATGAAAATGCCAGGCTTGCCAAAAGTACCTGCCAGTATGCGTATTGATGTGAATGCAACTGGCAATATTGTTGGGCTTTCCTAATTATTATTTGCTTAATTAAATTGTTGTTGTATGTTAACCATTGAACAATCAGGCTCTGCCGAGCAAACCATTAATAAATCGCGCTTTTATGCTTTCGCTGGGCATTGCGACACAGAGCGAGAAGTAGGGCTTTATTTAAGGCAATTGGCTACGTTGCACCAAAATGCACATCATCTGGCTTATGCTTTTAGAATCAAAAACGCAGACGGCATTATCCCTAGATTTTCAGATGCGGGTGAGCCCAGTGGCACGGCAGGTAAGCCAATCCTCCAAATGTTAGAAGGGCGCGATTTAGTTCACGTAGCAGTTGGTGTGATACGTTATTATGGTGGCGTTAATTTAGGCACTGGAGGACTGGCGCGCGCATATGGCGGCACGGCCAAAATGGCCTTAGATGCCGCTAAAATAATCCCTTATGTAGAAATGCGCGCATTAAGTGTAAGCGTGCATTACAATCAAGTTGATGCATTAACGCGCTTAGTATTGCAGCTAAAAGGCAAAGTGATGGATAAGCAATTTGACCAAGCCGTGCGTATAAAAGTCAGTTTGCCTGCGTCAGAAATAGCGGCATTTACTCACAGGTACTCGCCAACCATATGAATAAATATTTGTAAGCAACAATGACAAACATAACTCAAAAAAATAGCATCATGACTTTCAATAAACATGACATTGCATCATGGATCTTAATTGGCTTTGCAATGATATTAGTTTTAATTTTCCATCTATTACCTGCTTTGTTAGGAGGATTGCTAGTTTATGAACTCATTCGCCTTCTAACGCCACATATCGAGCGTAAGTTACCTGGTCCGCGTGCAAAGCTGATTGCTTTTGCGCTACTAACCATTGTTACGGTAAGCCTGCTGAGCTTGGCAGGGGCGGGACTGGTGGCTTTTTTTCGCTCTGAATCAGGAAGTCTGACGGTTTTACTAGCCAAAATGGCGCAAATTATTGAAGATTCACGCCAAGTGTTACCCGTTTGGATTTTAGACAGACTGCCTTCGGACGCGATTGCGTTTAAAGAAGAGGCGACCATTTGGCTGCGAACGCATGCCACCGAACTGCAGGTGGTTGGCAAAGAGGCAGGGCGCATTACTGTGCATATTCTGGTAGGCATGATTGTTGGCGGCATGATTGGGCTGCGCGACGCCATTAATGATGATGACTATAAGCCGTTTGCGCGCGCTTTAGCGCGACGTGCATGGCTATTTGGCGATGCCTTTCAGCGCATTGTGTTTGCACAAGTTCGAATTGCCTCAATAAATGCCTTTTTTACAGGCATTTATTTAGCGGTAATTTTGCCAATATTGGGTATTGAGCTGCCTTTAGTTAAAACCATGATTGCGATTACTTTTGTAGTCGGCTTAATTCCAGTGGTGGGCAATTTAATCTCTAACACCGTAATTGTGATTGTGAGTTTAAGCCATTCATTAGGTGTGGCGTTTGGTTCTCTGCTGTATTTAATTGTTATTCACAAATTTGAATATTTTTTAAATGCACGTATTGTGGGTGGACAAATTCGCGCCAATGCTTGGGAGCTATTAATTACCATGTTACTAATGGAATCGATTTTTGGGCTGGCAGGCATTGTGGCTGCACCCATTTATTATGCTTATATAAAAAGTGAGCTGCGTGCTTATGATTTGGTGTAAAAAAAGCCTACAAAGAAAGCTTTGAATTAATAGCAATTTATCAGAAGCTATATTTACGTCTTGATCCTGCCAATCCTAATAGGGCATTACCAAACAACCATGCAGCAGCAGGTAGAGGAATAGCTCATGTACTCCCGTACCTAGCAGAAATAATGGGATCATAAGCGCCTGGCAATACGACGCTCCAATTTCAATCACCTTAATATCCACAATCGCAATGTCTTTATCTGTTGCTGGCTAAATCAATCGGTTTTTCGCCATAAAATCAAATCCTACATTGCGCATATTTTCGCCAACATGAAATAAGCTGGCATCTAATAGCACTACAAAGTGAATAAGGTGACCAAATAGATATAATAAATGCCTTTAAGCTTGCGCGTTAAATTGGCAAGCCATAGGTACAAAAGCGGTTTAAGTTTAATCATATGATTTTATTTAAAAAGTGAAAGTCGCACGGGTTTGTAATGACTGATTTATAATAGTAAATTATGAACGAAAATATAATCTTCCTTTTAGTTTTAACGCTTGTTTTGCTGGCTTGGCTTGCCTGGCGTGAGTTTTCAAGTGGCAAAAATACGGTGCTTTTAAATCAGCTAGAAGACAAGCATCGCGCCATGTTATTAGATTTAAATGATGGCTTGAATAAGCTGGCAGACCGCTTAAATACGGCCACTCAAGATAATGGCGATCGATTAAAAGCACAAGTTTCGATTGAGCTACAAAGCACCCGTAGTGCTATGCAAGAGCTGCAATTGGCACAAAATTCCAGTTTGGCGCAAACGCGCGAAACGGTATTGGAAACGCTGCACAAAACCTTAAGCGAGCAAGGTAAAGCGCAACAAAGTTTGATTAACGATACCATGTTAAAAGCCACCACAACCCTCACGCAAAGCGTGGAAAGTTTAGGCAAAATAGTCGATAGCCGTTTAGAGCAAATTGGTGGCAAAGTATCAGATCGATTAGATGAAGGCTTTAAAAAAACTAACGAAACTTTTGTCAGCGTGATGGAGCGTTTGGCTACCATTGATGAAGCGCAAAAGAAAATCGATGGACTAACTGTGAATATGGTAAGCCTGCAAGAATTGCTGGGCGATAAGCGCAGTCGCGGTGCGTACGGCGAAGTCCAACTAGAGGGCTTGGTGCGTAACGTGTTGCCGGCCAGTAGTTTTAGTATGCAACATAGTTTTGCCAATGGTACACGGGTAGATTGCGCTTTGTTTTTGCCCGAACCAACAGGTACTGTGGCGGTAGATAGCAAATTCCCGCTTGAAAACTATCACCGCATGTTTGATAAAAGTTTAAACAAAATAGAGCAAGATGCCGCGACCAAGCAGTTTAAAGCGGATTTGAAAAAGCACGTGGATGATATTGCCAATAAATATATTATCCCCAATGTGACTAGCGACGGCGCGGTGATGTTTATTCCAGCAGAGGCGGTATTTGCAGAAATTCACGCCTATCATCCAGAGGTTATTGATTACGCCATGGTTAAGCGGGTGTGGTTGGTTTCGCCCACCACATTAATGGCGGTGCTCAATACAGCGCGCGCGGTATTAAAAGATGTAGAAATGCGTAAACAGGTGCATATTATTAAAGATGAGCTGGGCAAGCTCAGCAAAGACTTTGAGCGCTTTGATGTGCGTATGAAAAAGCTGGCCGACAATATTCGCCAAGCAAACGATAACGCGCAAGAAGTGCATATTAGTAGCCAAAAAATCACCAACCGATTTAAGCAAATTGAGCGGGTTGAATTAAGTAATAAGCCACTCGATTTGTTGGATGCAATAGATGACGTTTTAGATGAGAAATAACATTAATAAAAAAACATAATGATATGAAAATAAAGGTATTATATTTTGCAAGAATCAAAGAAGCGGTCAATTATTCAACGGAAGAAGTTGATTTGCCGAATCAAGTCACGACCATTACCGCGCTTAAAAACTGGCTAGCATTGCGTGGCGAAGTATGGGCCAATTTGTTTGATGGCAAACAACTTGTTCGCGCTGCCATTAACCATACCTTGGTAGACGATTTAGCCACTATTCAAGCCAATGATGAAGTGGCGTTCTTTCCACCAGTCACCGGTGGTTAAATAGACTGGCTATTTAGATGGCAGTTTTAGTACAGATTGAAGATTTTGATGTGGGCTTTCAGCTTAATAAGCTTAGATTGGCAAGCCCTAGTATTGGCGCGGTTGTGAGCTTTGTTGGGCAGGTGCGCGATATCAATGATGGTGATTCAATTAGTAAGCTGACTTTAGAACATTACCCCGGTATGACCGAAAGCGCGCTAAAAGCCATTGAAGCTGAGGCAAAATTGCGCTGGGATATTTTGGATAGCTTGATTATTCACCGTCTAGGGTCGTTGCAACCTTTAGATCAAATTGTGCTGGTTGCGGTAGTCAGCGCACATCGTGGTGAGGCTTTTAAAGCCTGTGAATTTATAATGGATTTTTTGAAAACACAAGCGCCATTTTGGAAAAAAGAAACTACTGCTCACGGCGAGCGTTGGGTAGACGCTAAGCTAAGTGATGATTTGGCCATTAAGCAGTGGCAAAAATAGAACCCAAATTCCAATTTAGATAATATCCAGACTCAAACCTATCAATACAAACTAATCATGCAAAAACTAAAGCCAGCTGATTTAAACGCCACTATTTCTTTAAACAATTTTATGTTTAATAGCACCGCCGATTTATTGGAAAATAATGCGGGTTATCAGCCCAATATTCATGGCTGGGTGGCACAAAGCGAGGCAAAAAAATCCGCTTTATTCGGCCTTAAAATGCAGCAATCAGGTTTTAATGTATTGGTGTTGGGTGCCCAGGGCAGCGGGCGAACATCGCTGATGCAAAGCGCTATGCATGAAGCAGCTAAACAAAATGGATTGTTACAAAATAGCAGGCAATTATCGGATTTAGTTGCGCTTTATCATTTTGAGCAGCCCAATCAGCCTACCTTAATTAAACTACCTGTTTCATATGCAGCTAAGTTGCGCGTGGAAATGGATGGTTTTGCCCGTGCTTTGATGGTGGAGATGCCTAATTTTGTTCTTGCCGATAATACACAAAATATACTCACACTGGCTGAGGAATGGTTAGTTAAAACGATTTCCTCCTTAAATCAAACTTTTATGGATTGCGAATTACAATTAAACGCCTATTTTAAGTTGGTAAAGCAAGAGGTTCTTGCATACCTAAAAGCTTGGCAGCCTTCAACCATCAGCGAATCTGATAATGCTTTAGAAGGTTTGATAAATGAGGCTTTTTTTGCGCGTTTTAGAGTGAATGTGCTGGTGGATAATCGCGCCACTTTTGATCAGCAATTAAATCAACCGATTATTGATGACAATGATCCTAGCTTGCAATCCTTATTTGGCGGGGTTGAGAGTGCTTCAGATAATGCAACTTCACCGGATTTTACGCGTTTGCGAGCAGGTAATCTGCACAAAGCCGATGGCGGTATGTTGCTTCTGCATTTACGCGATTTGCTTAATGATGAACAAAATGGCACGCAAATCATAGAAAAACTACATCGGTTTTTGCGTAACGGCAGCTTGCAAATTGAAGATGCAGGCAATAACGCGCAAAGCAGCACATATGTGGCCAATAATACCTTATTGCCCTTGAAGGTGAAGTTGGTATTGATTGCTACCCGTGAAGACTTTTACGATTGCTTAGATGAGCAGCCAGATTTTTTTAATTATTTTCCGATTAAAGTAGAGTTTGCCGAGCGTATTTGGGCCACGCCAGAAAACTATGCTGCCATTGCAGGCTATGTGGCGCAAAAGTGTGCGCAACATCATACGGCACATTTTACGAAAGAAGCGGTTGCCGTTTTAATTGCTGCGCTTCAGCGCTTAGAGGAAGACCAAACGCGTATTAGTACCAATTTTGCCTTTTTAGAGCGTTTAATCTTAGAAAGTGCTGCTTTTTCTGATGGCGCTGATTTAGTAAAAGCCGAACATGTGCAAGCGGCGATCCAAGCCAAATCAAAGCGCAATCAATATTTTGAATCGCAAATACGTGACTCGATTATTGATAATGAGCTATTAATTCAAGTGCATGGCGAAGTAGTGGGGCAGGTAAATGGGCTAACACATATAGAATTAGGCGACGCCAGTTTCGGCTCGCCCATTCGTATCACGGCGCGTTGCTACCCTGGCGGTAAAGGCTTAATCAATATTGACCGCGAAGTGAATATGAGCGGGCCGAATCATGATAAAGGTATTTTTATTCTGCAAAACTGGTTAAGTGCCAGCTTTAGCCATCTAGCGCCTTTAAGCCTTAATGCATCGTTAGTATTTGAGCAAGAGTACAACGGCGTAGAAGGCGATTCGGCCTCATGCGCAGAGCTATTTGCCTTGCTTTCGGCCTTGGCGGGTTTGCCTATTAGCCAAGGCATGGCTGTGACTGGTGCGCTGAATCAATTTGGTGAGGTAATGCCAATTGGTGGTGTGAATGAGAAGATTGAAGGCTATTTTAGAGTATGCCAAGCCATGGGTTTGGATGGCAAGCAGGGTGTTATTATCCCTAAGCGTAATCAACGCCATCTGCTGCTAGATGCGGCTGTGGTAAAGGCGGTAGAGCAGGGACAATTTCATATTATTACCATTGACCATGTTCTAGAAGGCATTGAGTACCTAACGGGATTAGCAGCAGGTAGCCAAGATGTAACAGGCATTTATGTGCCAAATACGGTAATGGGGCATGTGCAGAATGTGCTGGCAAATTACCGCAAAACGCTTGAAAGCAACCAGCCTTATCAACCGCAAAAACAGCTTAATTTAATCAACTAAGAAGCTAGTCTTTGAAAGAAAACGCCAGTAAAACTGTAAGCGCTGATGATAAATGCCGTTTAGATAAATGGCTATGGGCAGCGCGCTTTTATAAAACGCGCAGTCTTGCCGCCGATGCAGTTGATGGCGGAAAAGTGCGGGTGGATGGCGATCGTGTCAAAACGGCTAAAGAAGTTAAAGCGGGCATGCTGATTAGCATTCGTAATAAGGAATATGAAATTGAGGTAGAAGTCACCGGCTTATCCAATATTCGCCGTGGCGCGCCTGAAGCGACTTTATTGTATGCCGAAACAGAGCGAAGTAAAACCAAGCGCGATAATGCCAAAATAACGCGTGAAGCCGATTTTGGTATTAGAGAAAGAGGCGCCGGACGGCCAACCAAACGCCAGCAGCGCGACATCAAAAGGTTTACTGGTATGTAGAAAAGTGGCGGCAATTTCAGTAAAAAGTTGTCAAGCTGCCAAAAATTATCGTTAAATAGCCACTCGGGTTGTATCAGTTTTTAATTTACAGGCTTAGCATAGCAACAAAATGCGATCATTATTGAATATGTGAGCAAGCACCAAGCACAATAACGATTTGCAGCCATCATAAAATTGATTAACATATAATCGCTTGCCTAAATCAATTAATCATTGGTAAACTTTGTTCAATTGTTGAACGGTGAAAAGTTTATCCAGCATGTTAACTGACGAATACCGTTATAAAATACTCAAAATATTAGAAGCTAATCCAGAAATTAGCCAGCGTGACTTGGCAAAAAAACTTAATATTAGTTTGGGTCGCGTTAATTTTTGCCTTAAAGCTCTTATCGAAAAGGGCTTACTCAAAGCCAGCAACTTCCGCAACAGTCAAAATAAACTAGCCTATATGTATTTATTAACGTCACAAGGTTTAGAAGAAAAGTCCGTGATTACTGCAAGGTTCCTGAAAGCAAAGCTACAAGAGTATGCTAAATTACAAGCTGAAATTGAAGAGCTTCGTCAAGACAGCCATCAGGTCCTGAATAACTCATTCCATCAAGCGGAGATACATGCATTATGAGTGATCAATTTAATCGGTATGCCATTATTTTATGTGGCGGATCGGGCACACGCTTATGGCCGCTATCGCGCACCTTAAGGCCTAAGCAATTGCTGGCACTCAATGGCGAACAGACACTGTTGCAGCAAACAACGCAGCGTTTGCTTTCACACGTTACAGCAAAAAATTTATTTACAGTAACGCACGAAGACCATAAATTTGAAGTAAAAGGCCAGTTAGCTGAGCTAGCAATTGATGCCGTGAATAATGTGTTAGCTGAGCCTTGCGCAAGAAATACCTTGCCTGCAATTACTTGGGCGGTTAATCAAATTAATCAGCAAGACCCAAATGCCATGATTGGTGTTTTTGCATCGGACCACGCCATTGATAAAGTAGATGCGTTTTTACAAGCCTGGCAAACGGCTGAATTAGCTGCTGATGATGATTACTTGGTGTTACTCGGCATTAAGCCGCATGAGCCAGCAACTGGCTATGGCTATATTAAACCTAGCCAGCAACTGGCATACAAAGGCGAAATGCCAGTTTTGCTGGTAGCACAATTTGTTGAAAAACCCAATGTTGAAAAAGCGCAGCAATTTGTAAATGAAGGCTATTTATGGAATAGCGGCATGTTTGTATTTAAAGCACAGGTATTTATGGCCATGCTGAAACAATATCAGCCAGAAATGGCGCAACAAATGGCTGGCATGAATGAAGAAAATTTTGCCGAAACCTATGCCAGTTTTGATAACGTTTCAATGGATTACGGCTTAGCCGAGTTGGCCGAAAAAGTAGCTGTAGTGCCGGTGGATATGGCTTGGAGCGATTTGGGTAGTTGGGATTCTATATATCATCGCCATGAAAAAGACGCGCAAAACAACGTCACTCATGGCCAAGTATTATCGCACGACACCAGTAACAGCCTGTTGTGGGCAGAGACAGGCTTGCTGGCCACTTTGGGTTTGGATAATGTGGTGGTGATTCAAACTGCAGACGCGACCTTGATTTGCGATAAAAGCCGTAGCGAAGATATTAAGACGTTGGTTGCGCAAGTTAAAATACACAACCCAACGCTCACCGAAATTCATCAAACCGTTTACCGCCCTTGGGGTAGCTACAGCGTTTTAGAGGAGGGTTCCAATTTCAAAATCAAGCGTATTGTTGTTAATCCAGGCCAAAAGCTATCGATGCAAATGCACAATCATCGTGCAGAACATTGGGTGGTGGTGTCGGGTGTTGCTACTATTACCAATAACGAAATTGAATATACCTTAAACGAAAATCAATCCACCTACATCTCAAAAACGCATAGACACCGCCTAGAAAATAAGGGTAGTGAACCACTAGCCATTATTGAAGTACAGTGTGGCGATTATGTAGGTGAGGACGACATTATCCGTTTTGACGACATATATGGACGCAAGGTTTAGTTGCAACTAGCTTATGCAAACTTCAAAATTCAAACTTAATAATTGAATATTCATAAATGCAAAAACAAAACTCACTTTTTAGTTTAATAGGCAGGCTATGGCGACATATTGCTTTAAGGCGCCGCGGACAGTTTGGCCTTTTACTAATCATGATGATAATGGCCTCTTTTGCAGAGGTATTTAGTATAGGTGCTATTCTGCCTTTCTTGGGTGTATTAACGGCCCCACAAAAGGTGTTTGATCACGCTTTGGCTCAACCTGTAGTCCAGTTTCTGAATCTTACAACACCGGATCAACTTTTATTTCCTCTGACAGTTGTATTTTGCTCTGCGGTGCTGATTGCCGGTTGCATGCGGGTATTATTAATTTGGGTAACCATGCGATTATCATTCGGAACAGGCTCGGATATCAGTCTTGATATTTATCGCCGTACACTTTATCAGTCATATGCAATACATGCATCACGAAATAGTAGCGAAGTCATTTCTGGCATTACCGCTAAAGCAAATACCGTGATTTTTGGTACATTCATTCCCATTTTAACCATCATCAGCTCTTTATTTATGCTAATGGCAATATTAGTCGCCATTATTTATGTTGATCCGCTTATCGCATTTATCGCGTTTGGTGGTTTTGGGTTACTTTACTTGGGCATTATTAAATTTACCCGCAAACGGCTTATACAAACTGGGGAGTGCATAGCGCGTGAAGGCGATAATGTCCACAAGTCGCTGCAAGAAGGCTTGTCAGGTATTCGTGATGTGTTGATAGATGGCAGTCAGGCGATCTACTGTCAGATATACCGTGATTCAGATTTCCCAATGCGTCGAGCGTTGGGAGATCAGTCGTTTATCAGCACCGCCCCACGCTACCTCATGGAGTCTTTGGGTATGCTATTAATTGCTGTTCTGGCTTATATATTAGCTTTTCAGCCAGATGGTGTAACCAAGGCAATCCCAATATTGGGTGCGTTAGCGCTTGGCGCACAACGCTTACTACCTGTCCTACAGCAAACCTATTCCAGCGTTTCCAGTATCGTCGGCAGTCAAGCATCGCTGCGCGATACGTTAGAGCTGCTAGATCAGCCATTACCCAGCCATGCTTATCAGCCGATATCAAAACCATTACCATTTGAGCACTCCATTAATTTAAATCAAATCTCATTTCGCTACAGCAACGAGTCGGCATGGGTACTCAACAAACTCGATATCAGTATTTCAAAAGGCACCAGGGTGGGGGTGATCGGTTCGACAGGTGGCGGTAAAAGTACCATGCTCGACATTTTGATGGGATTGCTTGATCCTACCGAGGGCTCATTAGAGATAGATGGAAAAAGAGTAGACGAAACCAATAAGCGCGCGTGGCAATCGCATATTGCACACGTGCCCCAAGCTATTTTCTTGGCCGATAACAGCATTGCCGAGAATATCGCCTTTGGTGTTCCCAAAGCTAAAATTGATTACGAGCGCGTTAAACTTGCGGCTAAACAGGCACAAATAGCCGATGCCATAGAGACTTGGCCGTTACAATATAAGACCTTTGTTGGCGAGCGCGGTGTGCGTTTATCAGGTGGTCAACGCCAGAGAATCGGCATTGCACGTGCGTTATACAAGCAAGCCGATGTGATTATTTTTGATGAGGCAACCAGCGCGCTGGATACCGAAACCGAACAGGCGGTGATGAAAGCAATTGATAGCTTAAGCGATAACTTAACCATTATCATCATCGCGCACCGCTTAACCACACTCAAAAACTGTTCACAAATTATTGAGCTGGCAGGTGGACTTGTAAAGCGAGTTGGTTCATACAAACAAATAGTAGAAACCTAGAGTTAACAATTAACTTAATATAAATACTGATAAGTTTGTGGCTAATAACGAGTATTTCACTAGTTAGCACAGCAATAGTTATGAAAGACACATTAAAGATGAGTAGTAAAACAATCAACAAAGTTGCATTAATTACCGGAATCACTGGACAAGATGGAGCCTATTTAGCCGAGTTTTTGCTTGGCAAAGGCTATATCGTGCATGGTGTAAAACGCCGTGCCTCATCATTTAATACCGATCGCATAGACCACTTGTATCAAGATCCGCATGTGAACAACAAAAACTTTGTTCTGCACTACGGCGACTTAACCGATTCTAGTAATTTAATCCGTATTATCCAGCAAACGCAGCCTGATGAAATTTATAACCTCGCTGCCATGAGTCATGTAGCGGTGAGCTTTGAAATGCCAGAATACACAGCCAATGCGGATGGCATTGGTACTTTACGTATTTTGGAAGCCATACGCATTTTGGCCATGGAAAAGAAAACCAAGTTCTATCAAGCTTCCACATCAGAACTGTATGGCCTAGTACAAGAAACCCCACAAAAAGAAACCACACCATTTTATCCTCGCAGCCCTTACGCAGTGGCAAAGTTATACGCATACTGGATTACCGTCAATTATCGCGAAGCCTATGGTATTTATGCCTGCAACGGCATTTTGTTTAATCACGAAAGCCCTTTACGCGGTGAAACCTTTGTTACCCGCAAAATCTCCAGGGCGCTAGCTCGCATTAACCTCGGTTTACAAGACTGCTTATATTTAGGCAACTTAGATGCCCTGCGTGACTGGGGACATGCTAAAGACTATGTAGAGATGCAATGGTTAATGTTGCAACAAGAAATACCAGAAGACTTTGTCATCGCCACTGGTTTGCAATACAGCGTACGCGACTTTGTAAACGCGGCAGCTAAAGAGCTGAACATGCAAATCACCTGGCAAGGCACGGGGGTAGATGAGAGGGGCTATTGGCAAGATAGATGTATTGTGCAAGTTGACGTAAGATACTTCCGCCCAACCGAAGTAGAAACGTTACTAGGTGACCCAAGCAAAGCCAAACAAAAACTCGGTTGGAGCCCAAAGATTACCTTCCATGAACTTGTCGCAGAAATGGTTCATGAAGACTATAAATCCGCCCAGCGTGACGAGTTGATTAAAAAGCATGGCTATCAAGCCATGGATTACCACGAATAGACAATCACCAGGCATGGACAAACACGCTAAAATCTATGTAGCAGGGCACCGTGGGCTAGTGGGTTCGGCCTTAATGCGGCAGCTGAACGCGCAAGGCTATAGCAATATCGTCACGCGCACCCATGGAGAACTTGATCTCACGAATCAGCAAGCAGTAAAAGATTTCTTTCAAACAGAAAAGCCGGAGTATGTATTTTTAGCCGCAGCTAAAGTAGGCGGAATTCATGCTAATAACACGTATCCCGCAGAGTTTTTATATGAGAACTTGGCTATACAAACCAATGTTATTCATCAATCCTATGTAAGTGGCGTGAAACGCTTACTATTTTTAGGCTCTAGCTGCATTTATCCGCGTGATTGCCCGCAACCGATAAAAGAAGAATATTTGTTAACGGGTGAATTAGAGACTACCAATCGCCCATACGCCTTGGCTAAGATTGCAGGTATTGAGATGTGTTGGAGCTATAACCGCCAATATGGCACGCAGTATTTAGCAGTCATGCCTACTAATTTGTATGGCCCAGGCGACAACTATCACCTGGAAAATAGCCATGTCATCCCTGCGCTGATTCGTAAATTTCATGAAGCCAAAGTGAACAGTCAAGCCACAGTCACAGTGTGGGGCTCAGGCAATCCTAAACGTGAGTTTTTATACAGTGAAGACATGGCAGAGGCATGCTTATACGTGATCAATTTGCCAGAAGCACAATTCAAGCCTATGCTGGCTGCAGATCGGAATGATGGTTTGCCTCCGCTGCTTAATTTAGGCAGCAATAGTGATTTAACTATCTCTGAACTAGCTAGTTTAGTTAAAAAAGTTGTAGGCTTTAATGGTGAGATTTCCTTTGACACCAACAAACCAGATGGCACTATGAGAAAGCTTATGGATTCTGGTAGGTTAAATCGACTGGGGTGGAGTGCGAACACCAAACTAATAGACGGACTAAAATTGGCTTACCAAAATTATATAAAAATGATGAAAATTGATTGACTAAAGTAAGCGGGTATATTGGATAAGTAATGAGCCTAAGAAGAAACGTGCTTGCTGGACTAGTTAATTCGACCTAGTTAATTCCACTTGGACTGTATTGCTTGGTTCGGCAGTCGTTCCGATGTACTTCAAATATCTTGGTATTGAGGCTTATGGGTTAATTGGATTTTTCATGACATTGCAGGCATTATTGCAACTAAAAGCATTGCCGAGAGTATTGCTTTTGGTGTACCTAAAGCTAAAATTGATTACGAGCGCGTTAAACTTGCAGCTAAACAAGCACAAATAGCCGATGCCATTGAAACTTGGCTGTTGCAATATAAAGCCTTAGTAGGCGAGCGCGGTTTACGCTTATCAGGCGGTCAACGCCAAAAAATCGGCATTGCATGTGCGTTATATTAACAAGCCGATGTGATTATTTTTGACGAAGCAACCGGCGCGATAAAGCCAGACCCACCAAAATATTTATGAACATTGTTTAATTTCCTTATTTGTATCTTCTGAACATGCATATTTATTTGATGATCATTTAAATGATATTAATTTATGCTTTAACACCAAGTACATCATCTAACCAACCTTTTATAGAATACTTTTCATAAAGTTGATCACTAAGAGGCTCATAAGGTCGTAAAAGAAATGAATTAGGTATATGTCCAACATTTTCTCTATCCATAACAAATATGTTATTCGGGTTAAAGAAATCATAGTCAACTACATTAGAGTTAGTTGTAATCAATTTCTTTTGGGCACCTAATGTTTCTAACGTTCGCATAGTTAAGCCAGTTTGTTTAGGATGTTCAATATCAAGAATGATAAGTGAGTCAGAAAATATTTTTTTTACTTCAGCTTTAGAAAGTGGCAAAAAATTAAACTCTCGGATTGCCGCCCCTTTAAATTTACTATTACAAAGTTTATGTAACCAAAATACCCAGGGCGCTTGTAAAAATAAATACAAATAACTTTTTGTATCTTTTGGTAAATTAGCTACAACTTTGGAAACTACTTTGTAGCGATCAGAATGCGCAGTTCCGATGAAACTAATATCAAATTTTAAATTTTTCTCTTCAGTCTTTTTAAATCCATTAGAATAAAATAAAGGGCGGAATTGCATGCCATAATTTTTAGCATCGTCAAAATCGAATGTGAAGCATTTATCAAAATAAGGTACATTTTTTGGAAGAAATTTCCTGTTTTTAAAGGAGTCCCACATATACAGGGTAAATGTTGCTTTGGGAAATTGCACTCTCAAATTAGTAAGTAATTTAGGTGAAACACATTCACCCAAAACCACTAGAATTAAATCGTAATTATTACGATTAAATCTTTTTATGGCTTTCAAAAAAAAACTTTCAGCTAGCTTCAAAACCAACTCACGCCTAAGTCTTGTAACAGCTTTCATAAATGGAGACTTAAAAGGCCTGTCTGGAATAAAGTCAACTTCAGCACCCCGCCTTTCCAATTCTGCGACAATTTCTTTTTCATAGCCAAAAAATTCTGGGGCTATAAATAGAATTTTTTTATTCACAAGATTTTGTTTCATTTATTCTTTTTCTTATGAGAACCATCAACTCAATGGCTTTATTACACGAGCTGGAACACCTGCTGCTAAAAAATTTTCGGGGATAGATTCCAGAACTACAGCATTTGCGCCAACACGCGCGCCCGAACCTAAGTTCAACCCACCCAACACTTTGGCACCAGCACCGATAGTTACGGCGTCACCGACAGAAGGTCGTGACAGCTCTTTGTAGGAAAAATCAAGCTCACGCGCGCCTAATGTAACACCTTGGAAAATGGTAACGTTCTCACCAATGGAGTACGCTCCGATAACCGTACCTTGAGTATGTGGTAAAAACAAACCCTTTCCTATTCGGCATTGAATGGCTATTTCAATGCCGAAAAATAAAAAATTAAGCAACGAAAAAAACTTGGCAACAGAAGTTAACTTAATACAATAAAAAAAATGCGCTACCCTACAAAGCAGAACAGGCAAAAACCTTGGCGACAGAACTCCTAGCCACAATCTAAAATCAGACATACTATCGGACTCACCATGAATTAGTGTCCGTGCACGTCGTAAATCTGCTACCAGAAAAGGAATTAGTTTGAAATTCCAAATCTGATTCATTTTGCATGCGTTTTTCATTGTGTATATGCCTTACCCATTAAACCACGTGCCGCAAGCTCATTTACAGAACGTAAGTAGGCAGATTTATCTTCATCCGGCTGCTTTTCTGCCCAACCTAAAAAGTTAGACAAACCCTGCTTGAATAGCACACATGGAATATAGTCCAATACGTCTTTCAGCTTAGTTATATCAGCAATATTGTGACGAATATCACCCATACGAAATTCCCCTGTTACCTGAATAATGCTTTCACTAGAAAAAAATGTCTTAATCTCTTGGGCAACGTTCATAACGCTGGTACCAACGCCAGACCCAACATTCAACTCCCCAACAAACACCCCATTATAGTTAATACTTCGAACAGTTGCTTCTACCACATCATCAATATAAACAAAATCCCGAGACTCTAAGCCATCTTCATAAATTTCTATGCTTTGGTTTTGACGTGCCAAGTTAGAAAAAACAGCCAATATTCCAGTATATGGATTTTTTAATGATTGACCAGGCCCGTATACGTTTTGATAACGTAATCCAAAACCATTAATACCGCGCGTACGAGCAAACAACAATATAGCTTGCTCTTGCACTTGTTTAGTCAATCCATACATTGACATCGGTTTAAAGGGTGCTATTTCAGACGTTGGCAACAAATAAGCTCGCGCGTTACATTGTGGGCAAATTGGCTCAAACTGCCCACGTGCCATTTGTTCACGCTGACGCTGGTGCGGATATACTAATCCATGGGCTTCGCACTGATAGGCACCTTCACCATAAATCGCCCGGCTAGATGCCACAACTATTGAACGTAAACTTTTACCGCAAGTATCATTTTGAAGTAAATCAATTAGTGTAGCTGTGCCTTGCACGTTTACGCTAAAATAACGCTCAATTTCATACATTGATTGCCCTGTTCCCGTTTCCGCCGCCAAATGTACTAATGTATCCACACCGACAAGGGCATGCTTCATTGCTTCACGATCTCGCACATCAGCTTTTATAAGTTCGACCCTACCGTTGAGTGACTCTGGGAGTTCATCATTAAAGTGAATCTGTGGGCTAAAGTTATCGAGAATACGTACTTTTTCACCTTGAGCAAGTAGAGCATGTGCAAGGTGCTGACCAATAAATCCAGCACCGCCTGTGATAAGAATATTCATGAACAGATACCCAATTTCATAATAAGTTTACAAGACATTTGTAGCAATTGAAGACGCACGGTAATAAGAAAGTTTTAAAGTCCACCCAACAAGTAAAGCCCAACAAAAAGCAGGCCATAAATTCAAAACCAAAGATACAATTGGTGAAAAAATACCCAGTGTAAGCAAGAGTGGGGCACTTATTGAAAGGCCGTTAAAGTAGCGAGAGTGTAATAGCCTAGTAGACATACCAGTAACCCAGCCAACGATGCTTATAAATATTAATCCGCCTACATGGCCAAAATCGATATAAGTTGCACCGTAAAGTGTAATGTATGTTCCAGTCTTTGGCATGTTGTAATTCGAGTCATATTTAAAATCCAAATTAGTAAGTTTGCCCAACATCTGTGCAATTTGCGTAAAATTAATTCTGCCCCAACCCATATCTGGCTGACACGAGAGTAAAATGACATTTAACTCATTAAGGCCTTGTGTCACATATGCCCAAAGCATATTTATTGCCAACCAAAAACCTGGCATCTCACCAGAAAGTCTTGATCGGACCGCATCAGTTATTTCCAAATCAAAATTCAATGTCCAAGTTTCATAAGCCTCATAAAAAGCTCGGTTAAGTTGCTCATATCGATCAATGAACATATATCCAAAAAGCAAACACACTGCAAGAAAAAAACCGACCCATAAGGTTTTCCCAATAAGCACATGCTTTTGTAAACGCGGCTGAATTGCAAAAAATTTTGCTAAAAATATCATCACAAATAAAGCCCCAAGATAAAATCGACCACCTTCAAACAACATTTGTTGATAAAACACCACTGCGCTGGCAGTCCACAGTATAATGAGTGTGCGCTTAGCCACTTCCTTCCAAGCAAGCGAAGCGAGCACCCAAGCAACCATTAGCGCAGGGGTCAGCATTCGACCAGCACCACTTATCCAAGAACCTTTAAAGCCCGCATTTGCGGCTTCAATCTCTAATATGCGAATTATAGAAACTGGAGTACTGAAGCCATAATGTCGCGTAATCGCAAATTCATAAATTATAAGCATTGCACCGATTATTGAGTAAAAACTCAATTGTGTAATCCAGCAATTCTGCCATTTGACTGGAAAGGAGTTGGTATTTATGGTATGTTTGGGCTTATAGGAAATACCGAAAAGCATTGCAGAAAAATAAACAACGAACCAGATGATAAATACAAACCATGTAAAATCATCTAAGCTACCCCATTTTCCACCTATTGGTATCAACCTAAGTAACAAAACCGTAATCCATGCAGCCATGATAAACACGGGATATTTCAAAGCACCAAGTTTCAGTCTAGTCATATCATCCATCCAATTAACAATTATCTTTACGATAGGCGACTCCAATAAATCCAACTTGGACAGCAATATGAATTAATTTAGCTAGCGCTAAAAGCCATATAAAACTAAGTAGTGAAAGTTTCAGCCAAATCACAATCAATACAACCGCTAGTATCGTCAATAAATACCAGCTGGCAGATAAAAATATCGCTCGTTCTTGGTTTCTAGAAATCATAATGAAATCGGCTAATACTCCAATCTGCAACATAGATAATGCAGTTGTTGCCTGAATTAAGCTGAAATTCAAATGAAATTTATTGTAAAAATACTGTGCTGGTCCGTAAATCAACGTCAGCCAAACAAACGTCATACCTAAAAAACACACGAGAAAAATTAGGCTTAGCCAGCGCAATGTATATTTTATTTGAATAATAACCGAGTCTCCCAAATACTCCATTTTAATAAGTTGGGGGCCGATTTTTTGAGCAACAATACCAACAAAAACATTCGCGCTTGTTACAAATAGCATAAGAAACCCAAAAGTTCCTACCAACGACGCTCCTAATACAAGAGCAACAAATGTTCGATCCAGATATGCTGGAGCAGTTGCTAATAAACCTGCAAAAAAAAGCCAAAGACCACGATCTTGCGAAGTTTTGAAGTCTTCACTACCAGCAATCACATTGCTATGATCAGGCAACTTAGTTTGCTTAACTACAGAGTACCGTGTAACAATGACTCCTAATAGAGCCCCAAAAATTTCGCCAAGAATCGCACCCTGCCAACTAAAGAAAAACGCACCAGCAACTCCAAGTAAGATAACAAACATTGTGCGAATTAATGTATTACCTGCCAGAATTTCAACGTCTCCAGATGCGCGAATTGCCGATGAATATAAACTAGCTAACGCCGCACTTAAAGCAACCAGTACGACAAAAATCCCCATCTGGGCAAGGTATATAAAACTACTCACAAAAATGCAGCTTAAGAGAAAAATCAAAACTATGCTTGCGCGTAATATCATGGCCTTAGCAGATTTATCCGATTGGCTTATCATTACTCCATGATTGTTTTGGCTAGCCCATATACGTGGGAATTTTTTTATAGTCCGTTCATTTTCACCAAAACTGATCAGTAAAGATGAGAACATACCAGCAGCAACAATAGATACATACAGTCCAAATGAAGTCGCATCAAGAATTCCTGCCAGAAAAAATCCGCGCACTAATGCTATCCCTGCGGCAAAGGTCATCATTGCAAGATATCTACCACTACTCCATAAATCACTTAATTTCAAAGTAACTGCTCTAAACGAATTTTTCAATCAATTAAGACCATATCTTCAAGCTTTTTAAATCGAAAACAGGATTTTTTGTTGAGTAAGTTAATATTGACTTTTCAAAATCTTCTACCTTTTCGCGCGGAACGGAGTAAATTTGGCTAAAGTTATCTAGATTGGTTTTTTCTAGATGATGGAGTTTTAGCACTTCAATATTACCGCCAAATATAAGTGCTTTTATCATACCTAGAACACTTCTTGACAGGGCTCCTCCATTTTCTAAAAAATCAAATCGGGCGCAATAAAAATTGTAGTCATCAAATAGTCGTGCGCAACTAAGCGCTGCCTCATTAGAAAGAGCCTCAAAACCAACAATTGGCCTTTGACTATTAATTAACTCTCTTGCTGACTCAATGATATTTGCCTCAAAACCTTCAACATCAATCTTGATGTATGCATTTCTTATAGAAAGCCCATTGACTTCAGACGCTAATGTCGAAGCTCTAACATTGTATGTATGAACTTGGTTATATTGCTTACTTAAGTCAGTGCTTCCAAGGGTAGCTAACCCCGAGCTTTCGTCAGGCACAGTTAACGTTAAACTACCAGTAGAGGCCTGATCTACAATAGCACACTCATGAATTTCAATATTTTCTTGCTTTTTGAATATACCTTGTAACAATGCCGCCAACTTAGGGTTAGGCTCAAATAAAAGCACATGTTTATAGTCATTCATTATAGAAGCGGCTACGTGTCCACAATTCGCGCCTATGTCAATAAAAGTATCAACCAAGCCAGAGTCAGCAATTGCTCGGTAAACAATTAGATTTTCTGGCTCTCTTACACAATCTGCTGCTAAATACTTTTGCTCTAGATCCATTAAATCCAAGGTTACGGTTTGGCCTAAAATAACGGCGATTTTGCTACCAGCAATAATACTAGCCTTATCTACAAAACGTAATTTCGTGCGAGTTATCAGATATGACAAAAGTCCGCTAAGCTTAAAGTTAGCTAATTTACTATTCATGACAAAAAATCCTATAATTTTTTGGGGTTGTTAATAGAACTGGTGCTATGCATCATGCCAACAACTTGGGTGTTATTTGAGATTGTTATATCTAATAAATGCCTAAGATCTTCTGCATTACAAATTGGCCATACGGCTCCAGACTTCTTCATTCTCACTGTACTTTCCAGACAGCGTTTCAAAAACTCGTGTTGTTGGAATTCCGAGGGTATCTCATATGTAAGAATCGCCCTGTTAATTTTATCGACCCAAGATGATATATTTGACAAATCAAGTTCTGTTGCACCAGAGGCTGCAAACCAACAACTAGTATTACAAAAAGATAGAATAGGCTTACCTCTTATATATGACTCAATTCCTACGCTACCGCCTCCGAGAATCACAGCATCGGACATTAGTAAGACATCATTACTATTTATCGAGGGTGGAACGCTAACCACTCCATTTATTTTTTTAATTTCACGATAGTATTGAGTATTTCCCCCACCCAACATATGCATATGTTCTTTTACAACGATTGTGAAATGCTCACTTAAAATTTTGAAAATATTCAGCGTAATGTTTTGATAATCCAGAATTCCTTTATTTACTATCCAATAATCTGTGGATGACTCAGGATAGTAAGCCAATGGAAAGTAAATGATAGGCTTATCTTGATAACGCTTAGATTGTTCTATTAATTGACGCCAGTTTTGATGAAAGTCATATTTCGATGGAAAATCACGCCAATGACGACGCTCAACTACATAGGGTAGACAACCATAGTGTAGATTTAACGGGTCATTTTCAAACCACGCCAATAAACTAAAAGCTAACTTTTTAACTCGATACCTTAACATTGATTTTAAATGCTGTATTTTTGAATAATTATTTCTTTGCTTATAATTTTGTCGAAAAGTCTGTGGCGAAACTGCCAACAATGTTTCTTTTACCTCTATTTCAGAAGGCTCTCTAACTTTTAAGGGACTCCCATCTGAAAACAATACTATTTGCGCCCGCTCTGGAAAGTATGAATATATATATCCAACATAAACGATACCACGACGCTTTGATATTTCAGAAAGAAGATGGGTGATGTATTCATCAACCATCTGCGCCAGTACAACATCTGGCTGATAGGAATTGAGATCCTCTTCTAATACCGAAGCCATTGCACGTAACATTTTAAGTGCTAGTGTGCGTGGCAGATTTCGCAAGTATCTACAACGTTCAACCACATCTAACTCATCATCTAGGCTAAATCCTGAAGGTATAGTTGCAGTTTCTAATCTTTCGTAAAAGCGTTTACGTGTGTCTGCCACGCCAAGTCGGTTAAGCCCGTCTGTTAAAAACTTAAACTCAAACTCATCGGTTAACGGTGCAACATTCTCCTGAAAATCAGGTATTAAATATGGGCGACAGAAAACAAAAACACGAGGGTTTTTAATTTTCATATTGATGGTCAAACCATTAACTCCCAAGATAAAGCAGTTCCTCGTAGCACATTTTTATTCACCTTTTTTCCCAACACAACTTCTAAATATTTTGTTGGCAAACCCAAACCAGGTCGAATCGCTCGAACGTTATCTTTGGTCAAGACATCCCCAGCTTCCAAAGCTTTAACTATATAAAGTGACCGTCTAAATACCAGTGATTTTTTTTCTGCTTCTGTTGCGCCGTAGCTAACCTTTCCCATCGCTTGCCAAGCACGCTCAGTTTCAACCACTAACTGCGCCATTTCTGATGGCTCCATGGAGAAGGTGCTATCTACGCCTCCTTCGGCACGGTTGAGGGTAAAGTGCTTTTCAATCACCGTTGCACCAATAGCAACACTGGCTACAGAAACACCTATACCCATTGTGTGGTCAGACAAACCAACCTCACAATCGAACATTTCACGCATGTGAGGAATGGTCAGGATATTGGTATTTTCTGGGGTTGCTGGGTATGTGCTGGTACACTTTAGTAAAATTAAATCTCTACAACCCGCCTCACGCGCCGCACGAACGGTGTCATCTAACTCAGCAATACTCGCCATGCCAGTAGAGATAATAAGAGGTTTACCTGTTGCCGCGACACGCCTAATCAGCGGTAAGTCTGTATTTTCAAATGAGGCAATTTTATAGCATGGCACATCTAAGCTTTCGAGAAAATCAACGGCTGTATTATCAAATGGCGTACTGAACGCTATAATTCCTAATTCACGCGCATGATCAAAAATTGGTTTGTGCCACTCCCATGGGGTATAGGCTTCACCATAAAGCTTGTAGAGCGAACTTCCGGCCCAAATGCTTTTTGGGTCGCTAATGTGGAATTCACGCTCATCCAAATCAAGCGTCATCGTATCTGGAGTATAGGTTTGTATTTTTAACGCATGCGCACCAGTTTTGGCCGCTGCATCCACAAGCTCAAGCGCTCGTTCAAGCGATTGGTTATGGTTACCTGACATTTCTGCAATAATAAATGGGGCTTGACCTACGCCCACTATACTCGTTCCGATTTTTATATTTTTTTCCATTATCTATAGCTCTTTACAATACTTTCTAGTTACTGGAATGTATCCAGCTTTTATAAAAAAATTATGAGATATCGTATTGTTTTCTAATACATTCGCATTCAACTTCTTAATTGCACTCCGGTGTTCACGAATCCACTTTTCAGCACTTCTAATCAAAGGCAGCCCTAGCCCATTACTCTCATTTTTTTGCACAAGATAAATAGATATTTCAGCGCTGTCATTTTGCAGGTCAAACCTAACAACGCCTAAAGGTTGCTTTTTATATTCACCTATAAGCAACACTTTTTGACTATTTGCTAGCAAAGCACTAAACCAGCAGTGATGTTGATCCCAAGGTATTACATTTTTATCAAATGAAACCTCTCTAATTTTAGGATGATTTCTCCATTCAAACAAATACTCCTCATCTAATGCACCAGCCTGCCGCAAGTTAACTTCTACATCAGAGCGTAATGCTTGAACAACTCGATAAACACCATTGCCATCAACAGTGTCAGCAGACCTTGTCGATAGTAAATTTCTAAGTGAGCTGTTATCTAGCAACAGTTCAGTATGCATTTTTATTTCTTCTAAGGTGTAGTTTTCTGCATCGAAAGTGTAGGAAACTCCTCTTAATGCAATATCAACAAGTTGTTTAATTTGATTTTGTGCTATAGGTATTGATAGTGTTGGTAACATCAAGCAAGCCCTCTCCCAAACCGTTCCGCCACCAGATCCAATAGAAAAGTCTGCATTAGCTATCAACTCTGCCATTCTGTTTGTTTGCACATGGCAGTAGTAACCTAAACGTTGACATAACGTCATAATTTCTACTTTATTTGGATGTTGATCACCTATTACTACATCTACGGTAAAGTTGTATTTCGTTATTTGAGATAACGCCAACATTGTTTTTGTTGTAAAGTCATTGGCATCGACCCCTCCAAAGAATACTAAAATGCGAGTTACCTTACCTTCTCTCGGTTTAACCCTTTTTCGATATTCAGCAAACTCTTTTCTTAGTAGTGCATAACGTGGTCCAATAAGTGTTTTACATTGACTTGGAAGCCTGTTTTTATATCTAGTTTCTTGATTGACATATAGGTTCTGATCAAGCAAAACATCACATTCGTGCTGCCTATCAGCAAGGTCATCAATCACCATGACTTTTTTTACCACCGACCTTATTTTTTTTTCCCAACGAATATCCAAAGCGTAATGATCCACTATCAACCAATCGTATCCTTGCTTCTGGATTATGGTTAATGTTGCCTCTGCATCCATTTCTTGAGAAACACCTAACCATTCAGAATGGGCTAGTGGGAATTCTTCTTTAGATTTTTCACTTGCGGGAAAAATGGAAACGTTGAATCCTTTATCCCGCAACAATTTTTCTAAACCTGTTGGCAGATACCTACATATAAAATGTATCGTTGTATCATCGCCGGCCAAGCCATCTGCCAATGTTAAGCACCGCATCACATGGCCTGTGCCAATCTGCATCGAAGCATCTACTCTGAAAGCTATCTTCATTTATTAACCAAGCCAATAAAATTTTGCCTGATAGGAATGCCCGCCAACTTCATTGCTTGCTTTGCGCCCGATGGAGTCTGTTCGGTATAATGAAAAATACTTGCTGCCGCAACGGCAGATGCGCCTGCGTGTAAAACAACATCAATCATGTGCTGATAATTACCAGCTCCACCAGAAGCAATTACAGGTACATTTACTGCTTTAGCAACGCGCTCTGTAAGCTCCAAATCGTAACCTTGCATCGTACCGTCTCTGTTAATTGATGTTAGTAAAATTTCACCTGCACCACGACTAACAAGCTCTCTTGCCCATTCGACAGGATCTTTCCCAGTATCTTGCGAACCTGAATGGCTAAAACATCGGTAACCGCTATCGTCAAAATATTTAACATCAATACTAGCCACAATACACTGAGCGCCGAACCGAGAGGCAACACTATCAATAATGCCTGGGTCGGCAAAAGCTGCGGTATTAATTGAAACTTTATCTGCACCTGAGTGCAATAGGTGTAAAACGTCTTCAAGGCTTGTAATGCCACCACCAACTGTTAATGGTACGAAACATTCTTCTGAAAAATCCGCTACCGACTCGTGGTCAGGCTGATTTCTTTCATTTGAAGCAGTTATATCGACCACTATTAATTCATCGACATCTCTTGAGTTATAAACTTTAATAGCAGGTAAAATTGAACCAACACGGCGCCAACTATCGAAAACTGCTCCCTTTACTAGCCCAAAATCCTTCCACAAAAGCGTTGGAATGACTCTTACCTTTAACATACAGAATAACTCATAAAATTTTTCAGCATTTGACGTCCAGCCTTTGAGCTCTTCTCTGGGTGAAATTGGCATCCAAAGACATGGTTGTTACTAACAATTGCCGTTAGTTCACATCCATAATCCACTGTTGCAATTAAGTTGCTTGAGTTAGTGGGTACAAAAGCATAGCTATGGACGAAATAGAAATCTGATAGATTAGGAATACTGTTAAACATTACATTTTCTGATTTGTAACGAACTTCGTTCCATCCCATGTGTGGAATACGTTCATCGCAACCTATCAGATCGATTCTCCTTACTTCTCCAGAAATAAAATCTAACCCCTCAGTTGCAGCGCCTTCATATCCTTTGCTGGCAAGCATTTGCATTCCCAAACAAATGCCAAGTAATGGTTTTTTCTGAATATTCACCACATCATTCAGTGCAGTGACCCATCCACCTTGATTCAAGTGCGCCATACCTTCAGTAAATGCGCCAACGCCTGGCAGAATAATTCTATCAACTTCATACAAACAAGATGGGTGATTAGCAATCACAACATCTGCGCCGATTTCTTCAAAAGATCTGCGCACTGAGTTTAAATTACCCATGCCGTAATTGATAATTGCTACTTTCATGCGTTATCGTAGTTTAATTTTTCTAGGTTGCCGTGCTTATCTTTCAGCAAGGTACCTGATGCATCTTTCTTAAAAATCTTTTTATTAGTGAATTTATCGCAAATCTTAATAAACTCATCTACCGTCATATCTAATGGCTCAAGAATATCCTTTAGTGGCTTACCTAGATATGTCCATGGAAACTTACCATCACGAGCTTTAACAACTTCTAACGCATCCTGACGGCTGATTCGGTCTCGGCGAACATGTAAACAGGCAATATCGGTTGCACGAGAGAATCCAAATTTAAGAAATTTAAAATAATCATGAACGCCAGTTTGATGATTATCAAGATTTTCATAATTGACCATGCTGCCTTCTACAGGCTTATCATAGGTAACAAATCCATTCGCTTGCGCAATTAAGGTGTTAGAAAGACCATCCCAAGGTAAATAATGCCCGAGAAAAAGACCGGTAACACCAACCCTTTGAAGATCTTCATCACTTGGATATTGATAAGGCAGTAATTGCCTTGACTCAATACCATAAGTTTCAGATAAATCAGACACACGCATTCCAAGTAACCCTCCAAACTCTTCTAGCCATCGGCGGGTTAACGTGTTGTTTTCCGTTGAAGCTGCTGGGCCACCGTATTCATTTTGAGAATTTTCACCCCAAACAATGAGTGGAACATTAAATTGAACAGCGGCTCTTACTGGGATAGTAAAAATTCCAACATGCTCAGGCCAAGAAATATCCCCGACTTCTACCAAACCTATTTTATTAAGTTTCGCCCTAACCAAAGGATTAGGCGAGAATTCCATGTAATCAACACCCAGCTTCTTAATATTTTCAATATTTTTTCGGCCAATTTCCGAGAGATCACATGTGCTTGAGGTGACACATAAAGGATTAAGCCCAAGTTGTAACATACGAATTACCTGATACGTGCTATCTTTACCTCCGCTCACAGGCACTATACAATCCCAACTACCACCATCTTTGCGGTGTTTTTCAAGTATTTCATGCAACTCTTTTTTTCGCAACTCCCAATCAACTTCTTTCCTTTTTTCCATTGATCGGCAAGCGTTACATACACCAACTTCATCAATATGGAGATCTGGCTTGGTATGTGGCATTACACAGCGAACACAGTATTTCAGCATATCAACCCTTTTTTTCCATTAAGAACCATGTAATATCATCCTGAGGGAAGGCTGGATCTCTGCGGTAAGAAAAACCATAATCAATAAGCGATAAATCTGTATATTTGTCTAGCATTTCACCTACAAAATCACGTTTAAACAGACGCTCTGTATGCCCGCGATATGGAATTGCAACAGGTGATGGGTTGTAGTATTCACAGACTAATATGTAACGGTTTGAAGCTTGGTAAAGGTTTTCGTATACTACGTTTAACATATCTGGATTTATATGAATTAATACACCCTTTATCAAAGATACATCAACTTTATCGGTTACTGGGTAGTAAAAAATTGATCCTTCGTAAACGTTTTTATGGCCGACTAAATCTCGGAGTGCTTTAGCTGCATCAGCATTAATTTCTATTCCTTTCAAAATGACTCCGGGATAAAGCAACTGAAGTGCCTTTAGATTCATTCCGATATTGGCGCCAAACTCTAAACATGATGAAATTTTTCCAGCCTGGTTAAGTGCTTTAGCAAAGAAGTTTAGGTTAGAAGCCAAAAGCTGACTGCTGTCATTTCTCCCTATATATTCCGTGCCAAAGCTACTTGCCCAGAATTCTTCTTGTGGTGTTGTATAGTTGGTTGTCTTAATCATATATGGCTATCTTTCAATTGGTTATAGATAAGTTCCGCTTGTATCCAGTCATCCTGATTATCGATATCTTGCACTCTCCAGCGAGGAATAACCACTGGGATTGAGTGTCGGTCAAAAATACGCCTACCATCAATCCAAGCAGAGGGACACCCCCAGTAAAACTGTCCAGCATCATGTAGCGCAATGGGTAAATCTTGTGAGCGAGTCTCAAAATTTTCAGGGAAAAACATTTCAACGCCTCCCTCAGGCATTTGTTTAAATGCACGAAAAATAGGTGCAGCAAAATCTGTCGCAGTAAATGCAAAAGACCAATTACCTGATTCCAATAAGCGAAGCCCGCGCGCAAGGTCATCTACCTGAACAAATGGAGCAGTTGCATAAATGCAACAAACGGCAGAAACTGACCAACCTTGATCAATAGACCATCGAGTTGCATGTGCAACCACTTCAGTTGTGCCTGCATAGTCATTGGATAACTCTACGGGTCTTGTAAAGGGAGCCTCTGCACCCCATTTTCTTGCTATCTCAGCAACTTCAGTATCATCCGTTGAAACTATGATGTGGTCAAAAAGTCCAGATGCCTTAGCCACTTCAATGGACCAAGCAATCATAGGCTTGCCACAAAAGTCTTTAATATTCTTACGTGGAATGCGCTTACTGCCCCCACGAGCTGGAATGACAGCTATTCTCATGCTCCTAAGGTCTCTTTTAATACTGTAATTACTTGGTCTTGTTGTTGGTTTGTTAATCCTGGATATATCGGGAGACTAAACCCCTCAGCATAATACGCTTCTGCTTCTGGACAATGACCAATTTTAAATCCCATCCTTTTATAGTATGGCTGACGATATACTGGAATGTAATGCAGATTCACCCCAACCTCAGCTGAACGTAGCGCTTCGAAAACTTCAAGATGTGATTTCTTAATTTCATTCAATTTAAGTCTAATCACGTAAAGATGCAAACCAGAATAACCCTCCGGATGCTGCCAAGGAGTTAACACGGGCAGATTAGCTAATAATTTCTCATATCGATTTGCAATGGCGTGGCGTTTGAACACAAACTCATCTAATCGCTGCATCTGGCTTAAACCTAATGCAGCCTGAATATCCGTCATGCGGTAATTAAAACCCAGCTCTATCTGTTCATAATACCAAGGGCCATCTGGCGCTTGGGTCATATCAGTTACTTCGCGGGTGATGCCGTGACTTCGGAATAGTTGCATACGTTTTGCAAGTTGCAAATCGTTGGTCAATGCCATGCCACCCTCACCAGTAGTAATAATTTTGACCGGGTGAAAGCTAAACACGGTAATGTCACTATATCGGCAATTTCCAATAGCCTCATTTAGATACTTACCCCCAATTGCATGTGATGCATCTTCAATAATTTTAAAATTATATTGCCGACCAAGTAGTTGTATTGCTGCCATATCGCAAGGTTGGCCACAAAGATGCACAGGGATAACTACTTTAGGTAAACGCCCAGCTATTTTTGCTTTCGCTAATTTTTCAGCTAGGCGTTCAACACTCATATTGTAGGTACGTGAATCAATATCAATAAAATCGACCTCTGCTCCACAATATAAAGCGCAATTTGCACTAGCAACAAAAGTTACTGGGCTGGTCCAGACAATGTCGCCCTCAACTACACCCAAAGCTAAACAGGCAATATGCAAGGCACTAGTTGCGCTATTTACAGCAACGGCATGTTTAACTTGGCAGTAATTTGCAACCGCGCTCTCAAATGCAGGCACTACAGGGCCTTGCGTAAGATAATTTGAACGCAATACATCGACCACCGACTGTATATCGGCTTCAGATATATCTTGCCTACCGTACGGTATGTGCGCGTTCAAATCTTACCAACCTTGTCACGATATTGATTAATCCAAGTTTGCAAAAATTCAATACTCATCCATTCTGTATTATTGTCCGAGCTGTATGTAAAGTCAGGGGCAACTTTTTTCCCTCCATTTATTCTTTCGGGGTCTTCACACCAATTATGAATGGCAGGTAATATTTTATAGTGTTCATGATATTCATATGTATAAAGTGCGTCTTCATATCCAATCATCTGTTCATGAAGCTTTTCACCAGGTCTGATTCCAACAACTTGATGACTAGAATTTGGCACAGAAGCCTTTGCAATATCAACAATATTCATGGATGGTATTTTTTTTACATAAATTTCACCACCTACCATATCTTCAAAAGCATGCCAAACCAGTTCAACTCCTTGCTCAAGCGTAATCATGAAGCGAGTCATACGTTCATCTGTAATTGGTAAAACACCCTTATCAGCAATGGACATAAAAAAAGGAATCACAGAACCACGCGAACCCATAACATTTCCATATCGAACAACCGAGAATTTAGTGGAATCCTTTCCTGAATATGAGTTGCCTGCAACAAACAATTTATCTGATACCAATTTGGTAGCACCATATAAATTTGCCGGACTACTAGCTTTATCAGTAGAGAGTGCAACAACCCCTTTCACTCCTTGGTCTATAGCTGCATCAATCAAATTCATTGCACCATTTATATTAGTTTTAACACATTCAAAAGGATTGTATTCAGCCGTAGGCACAATTTTTGTAGCTGCTGCGTGCACCACGTAATCTATACCGTGAAGTGCCCTTGCAAGCCGGTCCTTGTCTCTTACATCTCCAATAAAAAAACGCACTCGCTCGTCGTGGCCATAAATCTTTGCCATTTCCCACTGCTTCATTTCATCACGTGAAAAAATTACCAATCGATGCGGATTGTATTTTTTTAGCGTCATTGGCACAAACGTATGGCCAAAAGAGCCAGTACCACCAGTAATAAGAATGGATGAATTAGTTAACATTTTTTTACCAGTATTTAGAGTTTATGTTTGTAAAATAATTTAAAAATTTTTTGTAAAAAGCCATATAAAAAATTAACTTAATATTTTCTTTTTAATTAATATTAAATTTTATTGTATAAACCATTGTGCACGCTAGTCCCCGTTAACATTTTTGTATTTTCCATTATAGTAGTCATTTTATAAACTTATAAACTTATGATACTTTTGAAACAATAAACAAGATTCATTGATTCGTATTGCATAACCGAAGTAAGATATTATCTTTAATTCATTTAACCACTATTGTGTTTAATAAATGCCACACACATTTTAAAAACGGTTTAATAATAAACCCGACGCTGGGATTTAAAAAAACGGTTACTAGCAGCCTATGAAACTATTAGTAACTGGAGCTAATGGCTTTATTGGTAAGTCGCTAATTCATGCATTGAAAGAGAGAAATATTCATGTAGTAGGTGCTACGCGTCAGTTGTTAAGTTCTAAAACCGAGGGTCTATTTTCTGTACCAGACTTTGCTGCTAAGGATGTGTGGAGTGGATTTTTAAAAGATTGCGACGTGATTATCCATTTAGCTGCTCGAGCACACAAAACTAACGAGAAGCCTGATGACTCACTCGAGGAGTATATGGAAGCTAACGTCAAAGGTACGTTAAATTTAGCAGAAGAGGCAATCAGGGCAGGTGTAAAGCGATTTGTTTATGTAAGCTCAATAGGAGTTCATGGAGAAAATACTTTTAGTGAACCACTTACCGAAAGTAGCCCAATTTCACCTAAATCCAATTATACTAAATCTAAGTGGTTAGCTGAGCAAGGTTTAATTCAGTTGTGTAGTAATTCATGTATCGAGTTAGTTATCTTGCGTCCACCATTAGTTTTTGGACCAGAAAACCCAGGTAACATGCTTAAGCTAATTAATTTAGTGAATATTTGTATACCATTACCTCTAAAAAGTATTAAAAATTCTAGAAGCTTAATTTATTTAGGCAACCTAATTGACGCGTTGATTTTATGTGCCATTCATCCTCGAGCCTCCAACCAAACGTATCTTGTCAGCGATGGTGAAGACATCTCTACTACACAGTTGTTAAGAAAAATAGCAAAGTTATTAAACAAGAGATCAATATTGTTCCCTTTTCCGTTATTTATCATGCGTTTTTTGACTAAGTTAATTAAAAAATCAAATACTTTAGATAAGTTAACTCAATCTTTAGTGATTGATAGCTCAAAAATACGCCAAGATTTAGATTGGAAGCCGCCTTTTACGATTGATCAGGGGTTAAAAGAGACTGCAGACTGGTATTTAAAATCATTAGAAAACCCTCGCCCATAGTATGCAGTATTTATTAATCTCCTTTTTTATATGCCTTATTGCGCTGTTATTAATATTGAATACGCGCATTGCCAATGTTGCCTTAGATACGCCAAATCAGCGCTCTTTACATACTAAGCTAACTCCGCGCACAGGTGGTTTGGCGATTATGGCAGGCGTGTTGATTTCATGGTTGTTCATGCCTATCAATTTATATTGGATATTGTTCCCGCTGAGTTTAATGCTAATTTCGCTGATGGATGATGTTTATCATTTATCGGTTAAATGGCGATTTTTAATGCAGTTGATGGCAAGTGCTGCGTTTATTTTAGCGATGCTTCCTCCGCAAGCTTGGTGGTTAGTCGCTTTATTGACCTTGCTGATTACTTGGATGACCAACTTATACAACTTTATGGACGGCTCTGATGGCTTGGCTGGCGGTATGGGTTTGTTTGGATTTGCCTCTTACGCCATTGCTGCTTATATAATGGGCGATATGCATTTGGCCGCCATGAATGCGGCCGTATCTAGCGCTTGCTTGGCGTTTTTATTCTTTAATTTTAATCCTGCCAAAATATTTATGGGTGATTCAGGCTCGATCCCGCTTGGCTTTTTAGCGGGATCAATCGGTGCCTATGGCTGTTTCTATGCGCTATGGCCAGTGTGGTTTCCACTATTGGTATTTTCCCCCTTTATTATAGATGCAACTGTGACATTGTTTAAGCGCCAACTGGCAGGTGAAAAAGTCTGGCAAGCGCATCGCAGTCATTATTATCAGCATTTAGTGCGATTGGGTTGGGGGCATCGCAACACGGCGCTCGCAGAATATATGTTAATGATAAGTTTGGCGGCAAGCGCAATTTTACTGCTTAAAGAATCTGCTTTGATTGTTTTTTGCGCATTACTTTTTTGGGCGATTGCTTACTTAATCATGATGCGGTGGATCGATAAACGCTGGGTTCAGATCAATTAATAAGCTTATACCTGTATAGTGATATTTTTTGTAATTGTTATAACATTTATAAACTAATTTTGAATGATACATAAATATTATGTCTGGCAAAAAACGAAATAAAAAATGCTAAAAAAATACGCTAACTGGCAAATTGTGTCAGCATTTACCCACGATTTATGTGCAGCTTTATTGGCATTGGTATTAGCTTACCTATTTCGATTCAACTTTAGTATTCCATCCGAATTTATGCCTTCACTCATTCAGGTTTCCGCCTGGGCAATTCCTTTGCAAGCATTATGCTTTATACAGTTTGGTTTGTATAAAGGCATATGGCGATTTGCTAGCCTTCCTGATTTGCAGCGGATTCTCAAAGCTGTTTTTGTGGCTTTTTTAATTATTGCGTCGATTTTATTTATGTTTAAACCACAAAATTTTGTGCCTAGGTCGGTATTAATCTTAAATCCACTTATATTGCTTTTAATTTTGGGTGGCAGCAGGCTGTTATACCGCTCTTTTAAAGATCATACACTTTACGGTCATTCGCATGGGCGTGGTCAGCCAGTGTTGATACTAGGCGCTGGTGATGCCGCTATTGCGCTAGTAAAAGATCTAGCCAAAAGTACAGAATGGCGCGTGGTTGGTATGCTTGATGATGATATGAGCATGCATGGGAGGTATTTGCATGATGTTAAAGTGTTGGGTGATTTAAATCAGCTAGCCGATTATGCTAATCAATTAGACGTGCAAAACGCGATTGTTGCATTGCCATCTGCTTCGCATCAAGCCAGAAGGCGTGCAGTTGACTTGGCTAATAAAGCAGAACTTACCGTACTTACAGTGCCTGCCTTTGATGATTTAATCAGCGGCAAAGTTAATATTTCGCAGATTCGTAAAGTGGATGTAGAGGATCTGCTAGGGCGCGATGCTGTAAAATTAGATAGTAGTGGACTACAGCATTTAATTGAAAATAAGCCAGTATTGGTCAGCGGGGCAGGTGGCTCAATAGGCTCAGAGCTTTGCCGCCAAATTCTAAAATACAAACCTCATACTTTGGTGTGTTTAGATATCTCGGAGTTTGCGCTTTACAATTTAGAGCAGGAATTCAGCCTTCAAAAATTCGCCGTAAAACTAGTTTATGTGACTGGTGACGTAAAAAATAGTCATCGTGTCAAAAGTTTGCTGGATCAATATCAGCCTTCCGTTGTTTTTCATGCGGCCGCTTATAAGCATGTGCCACTAATGGAAAATGGCAATGTTTGGGAGGCTTTATCTAATAATGTTTTAGGCACACATACTTTAGCGCTGGCCTGTAAGGAGAGTCATGTTGAGAAGTTTGTTCTGATTTCAACCGACAAAGCGGTGAATCCCACCAATGTTATGGGTGCAAGCAAGCGCCTAGCTGAGATGGTATGTCAGGGCTTGCAAGAGGCAAACTTAGTTGATGATAACGGCACGCGCTTTGTGATTGTACGTTTTGGCAACGTGCTGGGCAGCAGTGGAAGCGTGATTCCTAAATTCAGAGAGCAAATCGCTAAAGGCGGCCCCATTACTATCACCCATCCTGACATTACACGTTATTTTATGTCGATTCCTGAAGCGGCGCAGTTGGTCATGCAGGCGGGATTAATGGGCAATGGTGGTGAGATTTTTGTGTTGGATATGGGCGAGCCCGTTAAAATCGCTAACCTTGCTGCCGATATGATTCGTTTGTCAGGTTTGCAATTAGACGACATTAAAATTGAATATGTTGGCTTGCGCCCAGGCGAAAAGTTGTATGAAGAACTGCTGGCAGATGATGAGCAAACGATACCAACCCCACATGAAAAATTGCGCATCGCATTAGCGCGGCCAGTGAACAAAATATGGGTTAAAAAATTGTTAAATTGGATTAATCAAACCCAAGGGACTAATGAAGCGACGATTAAAAATGAGCTGGGATCTTGGGTTGAGGAATACAGTCCTCAACATTCAAGCGTTGCTCTGCATCCAGAATTAACCAATCAAAAAAACACTTTACATTAGATAAAGAGTATAAATTGAATGTGATTCGAAAAGCTGTTTTTCCCGTAGCTGGTTTAGGTACCCGCTTTTTACCTGCGACCAAAGCCAGCCCTAAAGAGATGTTGCCAATTGTTGATAAGCCATTAATTCAATACGCGGCTGAAGAAGCAATTGCTGCAGGTGCTACTGAGCTTGTTTTTATAACAGGACGCAATAAACGCTCTATTGAAGACCACTTTGACAATGCCAGTGAGCTAGAAGCATCATTAGAAGCCAGCGGCAAAAAAGAATTACTAGAGTCATTAAAAGCCATATTGCCTTCACATGTTTCGTGTATTTTTATTCGTCAGCCCAAGGCGCTTGGCTTAGGTCATGCTGTGTTGTGCGCCAAGCCTGTGGTAGGTGACTCACCTTTTAGCGTGATTTTGGCCGATGATTTGATTGATGCGACACCAGGAGTTATCGCTCAAATGGCAGCAGTTTATGCCGATAAACGATGTTCTGTTCTAGGTGTTGAAGATGTGATGCCTTCAGAGACAGCCGGCTACGGTATCGTTGATGCGTTTAATGTGGGTGTAAATCTATTGCAGCTTAAAAGCATTGTTGAAAAACCAAAGCCAGCCGATGCACCATCTAATTTAGCGGTTGTAGGCCGTTATATCTTAACGCCTAAAATTTTTGATTGTTTAGAAAAAGTAAAGCCAGGCAAGGGTGGAGAAATTCAACTTACCGATGGCATTTCTGACCTGATGCAGCTAGAGCCGATTTATGCTTATCGTTTTAAAGGAAAGCGTTATGATTGCGGTAGCAAGCTTGGCTTTATGAGGGCTAACGTTGAGTTGGCGCTTAAGCACCCAGAAATTGCAAAAGACTTTTTGGCTTATTTAAAAACAGTCCAATTGTAAATACAGACGATGCATCAAAATAATCCACAAGACTATTTAGATAAAGCGCTGTTAATTCATGATCAGCAGGCCGTTAATCAAGCCATCTCGACCATAGCACTTCAGCTCAATGCAGATTACGCGACTGAGCCACCCTTTGTGCTATGTGTAATGGGTGGCGGCGTTTTTTTCACAGGGCAATTGCTATCACAATTAAATTTTCCGCTAGAGTTTGATTATATTCACGCTACGCGTTACCGTGGTACCAGCGGTAAAGTGGTGGAATGGCTGGTTAAGCCTAAAAATAGTGTCAACAATCGCAATGTGTTGATTTTAGATGATATTTTGGATGCAGGCATCACCTTGAAAGCGATTGTGGATGAATGCGAACAGTTGGGCGCAACAAATATTAAGATTGCCGTATTAGTAGAAAAGCAGTTGGATATAATTAAACCTGTTCAAGCTGATTATGTGGGTTTAATGGTGCCAGATCGTTATGTATTTGGTTGTGGTATGGATGTTTATGGTTGGTGGCGCAATCTTCCTTCTATTTATGCATTGCAGGATTAACCTTGTAAGCCAAATGTAATAGAAATGTTTCTTGATCATATGTTTCATTTATTCAATATCGTTAATTACAAAAATGCTGTTTGATTTGTTATGCAATGTCAAATCAATGACGCTACTGATGATGTTTAATCATTACATGAAAAGTTGATAGCAATTTTATCATCTTAACCCATTGATTCATATAAAGATAAAATATAAGCGAAGGTGGCATTAAAAGTGCTACTTTATCCTCATCTAATCGAAATGAATCGTTGGGGGAGTGCAGTGATGGACATCAATACGACAACACAAAACTGGGAACAAGTTTTTAATGTGATTCAAAAGTCATTTTCAGTTCAAAAGCATGTGGATTTTTTTAAATGGTTGCAAGGTAGCGTTAATGAAGTGCTGCCGCATGATATTTTAGTTGCCGCATGGGGTGATTTTGTCACAGGCGATCTCAATTTTGATGTGTCATCTAACATCGATGATATTCGGACTCAAAAGCTAATCGATGCACCAGGCGTTTTTGCCTACCTAATGTCAAATCTTCATCAGCGCTGGTTAGATAATGGTGAAAGATGGTTCCGCATTAATTATTTTGATGCTACGGGCATTAACGAACAGTCACCTACGCCATTTACGCGAAAATTAGTAGGTATGAACTCACTATTGGTTTATGGTGTGCGTGATACTCGCGGCAAAAATGATTGTATTTACGTGTTTTTTGATAAAGCCCACGAATTTCAAGTGCAGCGCTCTGTACTAGGACTGTTGATGCCGCATGTTGATTCAGCGCTACGTCGTGTTGAATATATGGAAACGCCAGCATTACAAGAAGATTTAACAGAAGAGCTCAACATGGGCGGTTTAAGTGAGCGCGAGCATGAGATTTTACACTGGGTTAGAGTAGGCAAAACCAATTTTGAAATCGGAATTATTTTAACAATTAGTCCTAATACTGTCAAAAATCACTTGAAACGCATTTTTCAAAAATTAGATGTAACTTGCAGAGCGCAAGCTGTTGCCAAGTACAAAACGCATTGAATGATATAGATTGTAGTATTTTTTAATGGTAATTAGATCAAAATCAAGGTCTTTGCTGCAACGCAGACGAAGCCTCATTAATGTATTACAACCGTTGCTAGACGGCACAGCAATTCTAGCTGTTGCTTGGTATTTTATTGAGTCAAATATAGGCTTTTTATCACAAGACTATGTCATTTTATTACTTGTGTTGTTAGGTTTGGTTTCAGTAATGTACGATCGACTTGCCATTTACCGGACAAGTTCAAGTTTCGCATCAAAACTGTTTAGTTTATTTAACGCTTGGTCATTCAGCTTTTTAGCGCTCTTAGTACTGGGGTTTTTAACTAAACAAAGTCATGTTTATTCACGCGTCTTTATCACAGAGTTATTTTTGGTGGGCTTTGTGGTGCAAAGCTGTATCCATTTCGCTGTCAGAACAATTAATCTGCGTATTAACAAAAACTCCCATGTTACTGATAACGTGATTATTGTTGGTCAAGGTCAATTGGCCAACTATTTAGAGCATAAAATCTCTTCTAACCCATGGTTAAATGAACGCGTTGTTGGTAATGTTTCGATTGAGGAAGAAGGCGTTCAGCAACGTAAAGAGCAAAAATCAGAATTAAATAAATATGATAAAAGTCGTAGTATTCATTTAGGTAAAGTGGCTGAACTGTCAGATTTAATTGACGAGTATGACATTAATACTATTTATATTGTTACGCCATTAGAGTCTTCTAAGGTGTTAGAAGAGCTTTATTTTGTGTTGCTGGATAAGCATGTTTCTATTCATTGGATTCCAGATATATTCTCACTCCGATTGATTAACCACAGCGTCAAAGAAATTGCAGGCATACCTGTCTTAACGTTATCAGAGTCTCCATTAACTGGCATGAGCAAGCTTTCTAAAGCCATTGAAGATAAAGTCTTGTCCTTTTTGATTCTGATTCTAATCATCCCATTATTAATTGCTGTTGCCATTGCTGTAAAGATTGATAGTCCTGGTCCTGTCTTCTTTAGGCAGAACAGAGCTGGATGGAATGGTAAAGGATTCAGTATTTGGAAATTCCGAAGTATGCGCACTAATCAGCAAGTGTCTGAAAATGAGCCGCTTAAACAAGCTGAAAAGAATGATCCGCGCATTACCAAAGTCGGCGCATTTATCCGTAGAACAAGTTTAGATGAATTGCCGCAAATTTTTAATGTAATTAAAGGCGATATGTCATTGGTGGGGCCAAGGCCGCATGCAGTACAGCATGACGAGTTATATTCTAAACGGATTGGCGACTATTACGCGCGCCATAATATTAAGCCAGGGATCACAGGTTTAGCGCAAGTTCGCGGCTATAGGGGTGAAACAAAAGAGCTGGATCAAATGACTAAGCGCATTGAATCTGATATCGAATATATTAATAACTGGTCAGTTTGGCTGGATATATCAATTTTAATGCGCACGGCAACCGCTTTTACTGGTAAAGGTGCCTATTAAGTTTCTTGTTCATTTGCGTACTAAATTAAACCCAGTTAGGCTATTGAGAAATCGCAGAAAAATTATAGAATCTTTCTGTAAAGCTCATTCAGACAGTAATTTTTGAATTAAATGATACATTTAGCAAAAATATGATATAAGTCATTTTAATGATTTTCTTTTTTTAATGAAAAGGTTGACAAGCCTTTCTTATATTATTGTTTGGCTTATATATTACTTTTTTACCAGGAGCGACAAAATGAATACCCACTTAAGTGCCAAATTATTTTATTCTGTTTTTTTAGCTGGTTTTCTCATTTCAAGTGCTGCGGTTGCCTCAGAATCAAATGAATTGTACAAACTCAGTGAAGGCGATATCCTGGAAGTTTCTGTTTGGGGTGAAGAAAGCCTCAAAAAAGAAATCAGAGTGTTGCCAGATGGCAGCATTACTTTTCCTTTAGCTGGTCGCGTAGAAGTGGGCGGTACAACAACACCAGAAGCGGAAAAGCGCATCACCGAAAAATTGAAGACCTATTTACCTGATCCACAAGTGACGGTTGTTATTTCTAATACAAACGGTAATCTGGTATATGTTATTGGCAAGGTATTAAAATCTGGACCAATATTGTTAACAAGCCCTTTAACAGTTTTACAAGCATTAAGCCAAGCTGGCGGTTTAGATAAGTTTGCAGAAGCAGACGAATTAAAAGTGCTACGTAGTACAAAAAACGGCTCTAGTGTAATCTCGGTTAACTATAATAATTTAATTCAAGGTAAAGCGCTTGAAACTAATGTTTTATTAAAAACGGGCGATACTATTTTAGTCCCATAAATTTTTCATTTTAAAACGACTGTTAAAATGAAACCAAAACATTTCACTGCTAAAGCTATAAATTTGATGCAAAAAGTCAACGCTCCAGTTTTGGTTGCATGTGCGTTACTTTTTTCAATACCAGCTCAAGCGTTGGTTATATTGCATCAAGCATCTCTGCCAATAAATGTTGATTACGATACCAATCTGAATTTGTCGCAACAGAAGCAAGGCGTGTGGCGTTATACCACAATTCCAAGGTACTCTATTTCAGCGGTCGATGATAAAAGTAGATGGTTTAGTGATTTGGCTTTAACTTTACAAAGATCATCAAACAAAAATCTTAGTGTCGATCGTGAAGATCCAAATTTAAATCTTGGATGGCAGCGAGAGCTCGAAAAAGGTGCATTTTCAATAACCGCAGGCTACGATAAAAGAAGCTCTCGTTTTGCCCAATTTAATACCAATGCACTACTAGATGTTGATGGCACTTCAGTTAGCAGAACTTTAGCTGCTAATTTTAATCATTCACTATCAGAAAAGTTAAAATTATCATTGGGTGCAAACTACACTAAAACGACCTTCACTGATTCAAGTTTTATTAGCTCAATATCTAAAACAATTAACGGTACGATTTCCTATGACTTAAAAGAAAAAATAAGTCCCTTCGTGCAGCTAAGCTTAACTGACTTTAAACCCGAAGGTGATTTATCTCAGCCAAGCACTTCAAAGAATTTTTCAGTTGGCAGCACAATGTTATTGACTCCGCACTTGACGTTTGTACCTAGTATTGGTGTTAACAGCATATCCACATCAGGCACCAATAATGGGTTTGGATTTAATGATGGAGGTTCAGGCGCTATTGGCTCAAACGAGGGCTCGGGTTGGATTTCTAGTAACACATTAAGTTATCTCTCAGAAAAAAACACCATGCAAGCATCGCTATCGCGTTCTGTGTCACCAGGAGGCTTAGGGGCTCTTCAAAAAAGTGATACTTTCGGCCTAGGTTACACCCGTGAACTTTCTGAGGTAAGTAAAGCAGGTATTGATTTCAATATTAGTAAAAACCAATCTGATTTTGCTTCTGAAACTGCTCAGTTGACTGGCTTTTACTCTTACTATATTTCACAAGCTTGGCAAGCCCGATTGGTTGCTGGGCACAGAAGTCAAAAACAAAACGAATTTTCTGCCAAGAATAATAATATTGGTATCTCTTTCATTTATAACATTCCACAGCTTTAATACTTAAGAAACAACATTTTAAATATGGCAATTGAATACGAACTCACTCTCAATGACTATTTATCAATTTTTAAACGCAGATGGTTACAGATGCTGGCAGTATTTATTATCATTTTATTGGCAGCTATATCCGCGGCAATTTTATTGCCGCCAACCTATCAATCGACAGGTACGATTTTAATTGAGTCACAGCAGATTCCGGATGATGTTGTAAAAGCAACGGTTACTAGTTATGCCGATGAGCGAATTGAGGTGATTAAACAAAGGGTAATGACGCGAGATAATTTGTATCGCATTATTCAAAAATATAATTTGTATCCTAAAAAAATTGACACAGAAACAACTTCTACGCTTATAGACAATATGCGTGCAAGTATATTTGTCACCATTCTAAATGCCGATGTTCAGGGTGGTGGTAAGGCTGCAATTGCTTTTAAAGTTGGTTTTGAATATGAGCGACCAGAAATTGCACATAAAGTAGCCAATGAAATTGTGACTTTGTTCTTGGATGAAAACGTAAAAGCGAGAACTGAGCGTGCCACTGAGACGACTGAGTTTTTGACGCAAGAAGTTGAAACGCTTAGAAAAGAGTTAGAGGGTGTTGAAAACCGAGTGGCCACCTTCAAACAAGAGCACTCTGATTCACTACCTGAGCATATGGAAATGCATATGACTATGTTACAGCGTTCTGAATCAGATATTAAGGAAATTGATCGCGATTATAAATCCACGCAAGAGGAGTTGCGCTACCTTGATGTTGAGTTGGCATCATCTAAGGCAAATATTAAAACCGATATCAATGGTGTGGCAGTTAGTCCAATTTCAGAATTAGAAAAAGCAAAAGCAGAGCTTGAGCGTTCGTTGATTTTATACAAAGAAACACATCCGACAATCCGCGCCTTAAAAAGAAAAATAGAGACTTTAGAAAAAACGGTAGAAGTGAAACCAGAAACTAAACCTGCGCGTGCTGATTTAGCTTCTGAGCTGGTCATTGCGAAAGTACAGGCGCAGATAGAAGCGGCAAAAGTCAGATTAGCATCTCTTGCACAACAAAGAAAGTCTTTGGAAGCTAAGGTGGATCAGTTGCAAAGCCAAGTGACACAAAGTCCACAGGTTGAGCGCGGACTATTTACCTTAATGCGTGATTACGAAAACGCTAAGTCAAAATATGAAGAAGTAAAATCGAAGCAAATTAATGCAAAAATTGCAGAAAATTTAGAGCAAGAAAATAAGGCAGAGCGCTTTTCAGTGCTTGAACCGCCATTTTTTCCTGATAAGCCGACCAAGCCTAATCGCAAGAATGTGATTGCGCTTGGATTCCTTGGAGGAATAGTTGCGGCTCTGAGTTTTGCCTTATTGTTAGAGTCTTTAGATAGAAGAGTAAGGGGTGTAGACGCCCTGACAAATTTGATTAATATGAGGCCACTTGTCATTATTCCTTACATATCAACAAAATCTGAAATCAAACGTCAAAAGAACTTTAATAAATATTTAACCCTATCAATACTGATTGGAGTTGGTCTTTTATTACTGATTATTCACTTTGTTTACATGCCACTTGATTTGTTGATTGTCAAAATAATGGCAAGATTTGCATAGAGACAGGTTATGGAAAAAATTAAAGACGCGCTTGCAAAAGCCAAAGTAGAACATGCCGAAACTAGATTAAGCACTAAGTTTTCATCGCCAACTGTTGTGATGCAACAAGAGGCAAAAGGTTTTTCAAATACAGAAAATGAGTTGGGGGCGATTAATTATTTGGATACCCCAGTTATCAAATTAGATAGTGCCCATTTAGAAAAAAATAGAATTGTCGCGCAATCTAAAAGTGATACGAATAGCTACAGTTTTGATTCGTTGCGTACGCAAATTCTACAAAAAATGGAAGAAAACAATTGGCGCACCATTGCAGTCGTTTCGCCAACGCCACAATCTGGTAAAACATTAGTATCAATAAATCTGGCGATTAGTATTGCGCATCAACCGCAAAAAACAGCTATTTTGGTCGACTTTGATTTACGCAGACCAAAGGTTGCTGCCTATTTAGGCATTCATACAGAAAAATCCATGAATGACTACTTGCAAGATAAAGCTCCTCTAAAAGACATCATTGTTAATCCTGGTATTGATCGATTGGTTATTGCGCCTACAATGAAACCTGTTTCAAACTCAGCCGAAACACTATCTTCCAATAAAGTCACTAACCTAATCGCTGAGTTAAGAGACCGTTACGATTCAAGAATCGTTATTTTTGATTGCCCGCCAGTATTAAATTCTGATGACGCAATGGTTTTACTGCCGCAGGTTGATTGTATTTTGCTAGTCATTGGAAACGGGATGTCTACGCAATCTGAAATTGAAGAAACATTACACCATCTACCTAAAGAAAATTTATTGGGTGTGGTGTTTAACAAAGCGGAAATTGAATCTAAAAATTATTATTATTAGATTAGTTTAAATTTTATCCAAACAGACACGCCATCAAATTAAGGTATGTAAACCTAAACTTGTTAGAAAATATTTATTTACAATTTTCAGGGATTAAAAAGTATGTTCCGACAAGCAACATTGCCAATCACGATTCACGATGGCATACATTTAGATGTTAAGGATGCTCAACAGTACGGAGAAAGTTTAAGCGGCGATTACTGTTTTGCTGAACCATTCCCGCATATCGTTATTGATAACTTTTTGCCTGATGCCTTGATTGATAAAATTCTTGAAAATTTCCCTAAAGAAAAATTAGAAAACGATGTGGTTTTTGAAATGGGATATGCAGGTTTACACAAGCGACAAGTAGACCCTGCCGATTGCAACGGATTTTCTCGTCAAGTATTTGCGCTATTTAACTCTAAAGCTATGGTTCAGTTTTTAGAGTCATTAACGTCAATTTCAGCATTAATCCCTGATCCACACTATGTAGGTGGGGGATTTCATGAAACCTCTACGGGTGGCAAATTAGGCATACATGCAGATTTCAGAATCAATGAGCAATTACATTTAAATAGACGAATTAATATGATTATCTACTTAAACAAAGATTGGAAAGATGAATATGGTGGCATGTTGGAGTTATGGGATAAAACCATGCAAAATAAAGTGCATAGCGTCGCGCCTTTATTTAACCGTTGCGTGATATTTAACACGGATGCTGATAGTTTTCATGGGCATCCAGATCCTTTGACAACTCCAGGTGATGTTAAGCGTAGGTCGATGGCGCTTTATTACTACACAGCGTCTAAGCGCATATACGATGAGTCTGTTTCGCACTCTACTATGTATAAAGCAAGAGGGAATGAAGACGCTGCTACTAAAAAAGTCATCAGGCGTACAACATTTGATAACTATTTGAAAGATTTAACACCACCTGTTTTTTTTAGGATTTTTACAAGAGTGCGTGACAAGCTGAAATTATAAAACATAGTTCATTTCGTTAAGTTCGATTAAGCGTGACGAATCTATAAAGATAAAATTTAAGAACTGTTATTAATAAGTTGAACTCTTTGCAAATCAATCTTCTATCCGTTGGTGTTGTGATTATTGGTCGCAATGAAGGCTTGCGTTTAATTACTTGTTTAGATTCCTTAGCTGGAGTAATGCCAAGAGTTGTTTATGTGGATTCTGCTTCAACCGATAACTCTGTTGCAGAAGCAAAAAAGCGACGCGCGCATGTTGTTTCATTGGATATGTCGTATGCATTTACTGCAGCTAGAGCTAGAAATACAGGTTTCGACTCAATCACTTCACTTTTTCCCAATATAAAATTTGTACAGTTTGTAGATGGAGACTGTGAGGTATTAAGCGGATGGATTCAGCTAGGTATGTTTTTTTTAGAAAATAATCCACACGTTGCCGTTGTAAGTGGTGTTTTAAAGGAAAGATTTCCAGAACAATCTATATACAATTTTTTATGCGATGATGAATGGAAGACATCGGCAGGTGAGATTAAGTATTGCGGTGGTAATGCACTGATGCGAGCCGATGCTTTCAAAGCAATCGGTGGTTTTTTACCAAACTTGATTGCAGGCGAAGAGCCCGAATTGTGTGTAAGATTGCGGCAAAGTGGTTGGAAAATTTGGCATTTAGATGAAAGCATGATGCTACATGACGCCAATATAACAAGTTTTTTTCAATGGTGGAAACGCACGACGCGCGCAGGTTACGCTTACGCTGAAGGAGCCCTGCTGCATGGTGCTGCCCCTGAATTTCATTGGGTTGCTGAATCTAGAAGAGCTTGGATATGGGGCTTTATACTCCCAGTTTTAATTTTTATTATGTGTTTTTTAAATTTAAAGCTATGTTCGCTGATGATTTTGTTGTATCCACTTCAAGTTACTAGGTTAGCATTAAAAAGTAATAAACCAAAAAATTGGCAAAAAGCTTTCTTCCTCGTTTTAGGCAAATTCGCAGAAATGATTGGCCAGTTTAAGTTTTTCAAACAAAAATATTTTAATGAAGAAATACATCTAATTGAATATAAATAATCATATTTCTGATGTTGAGCCTGATTGGAGTAGAGAATATAAGAGAGTATTTTCTTGGCATCCATCAAGATCTTTGCTTGCAAGTATTCGTGCTTATCAGAAGTACAATCAACATTCGATACTTTATTTTATAGCAAAATTTGCAGTGCTAAGACATATTTTTTGGAGCGCGATAACGGGCGCGGATATACCAATTAACTGCAATATTGGCGGCGGTTTACTAATTCCGCACCCCAATGGAATTGTCATTCACCCAGATGCCATTATTGGCCCAAATTGCTTAATTTTACAACAGGTTACAATCGGAACAATTGATGGAAGTGGTCTGCCAATTATTGAAGGCCATGTTGATATTGGTGCTGGTGCAAAAGTGTTAGGCGGTATTCGAATAGGTGCTCATGCAAAAATTGGTGCAAATGCAGTTGTGTTGATTGATGTGCCTGCTGGGAAAACGGCTGTTGGCATTCCTGCAAGAGTTAGAGTTTAAAAATATAAAATGAAAATAAGAGTCTATTATCCTAATTTCTTTTTTGATACCGCAATTATCGGTGCCGCCTATCAGATATTCAAAGGCATGCATTCACCTAGCAATGGAGTAAGCTTGATGGGTATTGCATCTATTCCTGCTTTCAACGATTCATTTTATATTAATTCAATTCCAATTTGGGCTAAATCTATTGTTTACAAAGTGCTTTCTTATCAATCCATTTTAAATATTTCTGAAGCCAAGAAGACTTTTGGCTGGGGGCCTAAATACTGCAATAAGCAAAGGTTTAACGAATCTTATCAAAGTTTAAGCTGACATTATTTTGAACATCAAAATCCCCATGCGCGTTACCTACCTTATCAACCAGTACCCCAAAGTTAGTCATACTTTCATTCGAAGAGAAATTTTAGCTTTAGAACGCTTGGGATTTAGCGTGCAGCGAATAGCTATGCGTGGATGGACTGATAAGCAAATTGACTCGGAAGACATCAACGAGCATATAAAAACGCAGTATGTGTTGAAAAGTGGTGCCTTTCCGCTGCTGATCGCAGCGCTTAAAGTGCTATTTAAGCAACCATGTGCCTTTGCTGCGGCATTAAAATTAGCCATCAAAATGAGTTTTAAAGCTGACAGATCGCCAATCTATCATCTTATTTATTTATTAGAAGCATGCCAAGCATCACTTTGGTCTGGCCAATTTCAAGCCACGCATATTCATGCGCATTTTGGAACTAATCCAAGCGAAGTTGCTATGTTAATGGGAGTGTTGGGCAAGGTCCCTTATAGTTTTACTGTGCATGGCCCAGAAGAATTTGATCGGCCACAATTTTTAAAAATAGAAGAGAAAATCAATCGTTCTAAGTTTACAGTGGCCATTTCATCTTTTGGTAAAAGTCAACTGCAACGCTGGGTAGTTTTTTCGCAATGGCCAAAAATTAACATTGTGCATTGTGGATTAGAAAACAGTTTTTATAATGTTAGTTTGGTTGAACTACCAAATAAGCCAAAATTGGTTTGTGTAGGGCGCTTGTGTGTGCAAAAAGGCCAGCTTTTGTTAATCGAAGCAGCCAAGATTATGGCTGACAATCATATTGATTTTGAGCTGGTATTAGCAGGTGATGGCGAAATGCGCCATGAAGTTGAAGCATTAATTGCGCATTATGCATTGCAAAATCGCATCTCCATTACTGGCTGGATAAGTAGTGATGCTGTTAGACAGCATATATTGGATGCACAAATTTTAGTATTACCCAGCTTTGCTGAAGGTTTGCCAGTGGTAATTATGGAAGCAATGTCTCTGAAACGACCTGTTATTTCAACCTATATTGCGGGAATACCTGAGCTGATAAAGCACAGTGAAAATGGCTGGCTTTGTGTGGCGGGTGATGTGAATGATTTAGCAAAAACCATGCAAAATGCTTTGGCTACGCCAATTGAAAAGCTCCAAGAAATGGGCGAAAAGGCTTATCAGCAGGTGATTTCTAGGCATAATATTGATACTGAAGTAGCCAAACTTGCACAGTTAATACAAAGCTAATCTATCCATGTTGTTACAGACTTTCTTAATTTTTTTTATTGCCATACTTGCTATACCAGTGGCAGTTTTTGCCATTCAAGTGTTAGCCGCTTTAGCATATTCAACAAAACCGCTTTTACCATCAATTAATCAATCGCTACGATTAGCCATTTTAATGCCTGCGCATAATGAATCCTTAGTGATTGCAGAAACTATTAAAAACCTAGCGTCAGCGCTTGACTCAGCATCACAACTTTTGGTTGTAGCCGATAATTGTACTGATGAAACGGCCAATATCGCAAGAAATTTAGGTGCGGCAGTAATTGAAAGACAACATAAAACGCTTCGCGGCAAGGGATATGCTTTAGATTACGGTCTGAAATATTTAAGAAAAAGCCCACCAGATGTGGTGATTGTGATTGATGCGGATTGTATTGTGCAGGCTGATGCAATCGCGCAACTGGCCAGTGCTTGCATAAATTATCAGCGACCCATTCAGGCCCTTTATTTAATGCAAAATCAGTTCAACCCCAATTTAAAACAGCGCATTGCGGCATTTGCATGGCTTGTAAAAAACTATGTGCGGCCTTTGGGGTTTCATCAATTGGGATTACCTTGTCAGCTCATGGGAACAGGCATGGCTTTCTTATGGCAAGATATAAGCTCCATTAACCTAGCAAGCGGCTATATTGCAGAAGATATGAAAATGGGAGTTGATTTTGCGCGTATCAAAAAAGCGCCAATTTTCCTGCCGCAAGCATTGGTCACTAGCACATTCCCCCTTGATCAAGGTGCAACTAAAACGCAACGCGCACGCTGGGAACATGGCCATTTAAGTGTGATTACCAGCGATGCGCCTTCATTATTTATAGAGGCCATTGCTACAAGAAACATGCAAATGTTTGCTTTAGGGCTGGATTTAATTGTGCCACCTTTGTCTGTTCTTACCTTAATGTGCTGTTTTGTGTTTTTGGTAAGTATAAGTCTTTATCAGATTGCTTCCCTGTCATTATCTTTTGCGTACGCAAGCTCATTAATAATAGTATTATTCATCATGGTTTTAATTGCTTGGGCTTTCTTTGGCCGACACATTATTAGCCTTAATCAGCTTTGTTATGCGCCAATTTATGCGTTAATTAAAATACCGCTCTATATTAAATTTTTTGTGAGCCGCCAAGCAGAATGGGTGCGTTCAAAACGTGATTAATAGTCAATTGGTAATTGGCACACTAAATGCTCATAGATTCACGGTTATTCGTCATTATTAAGGTTAACTCATTTGATTATTTCCGTTATATTCATTAGCTACAACACGGCAAAAATGAGCATTGAGGCAATTAATAGTTTGCTTTCATCAAAAGGTGATTTTGAATTAGAAATTTTTGTGGTGGACAACGCGTCGAAAGATGACTCAGTTGCGCTTATTAAAAGTGCGTTTCCCAAAATCACGCTCATTGAAAATAAAGTCAACGTTGGATTTGGGCGCGCTAATAATCAGGTGCTTGATTTAGTAAAAGGTGATTATGTGCTTTTGCTCAACACAGATGCTTTTGTGCAACCAGATACTCTTGCAAAATCTTTGCAATACATTGAATCACAACCAAAATGTGGCGTATTAGGTGTTCGGTTGATTGGGCGCGATAACGAGCAGCAACCATCTTGCCGTTACTTTCCCACACCTTTTAATTTGTTTGTTCAACGCCTAGGCCTAGCACGTTTTTTACCTAGGTTGCAGTTAGTCGATGATAGTGATTGCGACGCTTCTGTTTCAATGAGTTGTGACTGGGTGCCGGGTTGCTATTATTTAATTCGTAAACAAGTGGTTGACCAAGTAGGGCTTTTTGATCCACGCTACTTTCTATATAGTGAAGAAGTTGATCATTGCTTTGCTGTTAAAAAAGCAGGCTGGCAAGTACTGTATTATGCCGATGTAACGGTGGTGCACATTGGTGGAGAAAGTGCCAAATCTGGCGGTGGTGTGATAAATAGTGGCAAGCAACTGAGCGTATTACAAGCCGAAAGTGAATTATTATATTTTAGAAAAAATCATGGATTCTTTACGTGTTTACAACACGTATTATTGGTTATTTTGGCAGACATCATTCAATTTTTGAAAGATATCATTAAGTTTAGATGGCGCTTTAATAGCCATTTTTTTGCGTTTAGTAGGCTAACTATTACAAGCGCCATTAAAACCAGAATTGGCGGTGTGCCTTTTAGATAAAGACACTACAATTTAACTATGCTTATTCATATCAAACAAAATTTAAAAATTTACCGAGGCGACTGTGCGGCACAAAATAGCAAATTTAGTATTGGCGCTAATAATTTGGCGTTGATGAATGTGTCAGATAACTCGATTGCAGTGTGTGTTCGTGTAATGATTAAAATGAAAAAATTCAGTTATGATGCAAAATAGCACAAAACGAGTAACATTGTTTGGCGCCACTATCGATTTAATTTCAATGCAAGATTGCGTCAAATTAATTGATACATGGCTGGATGATACACAAAAAAGTTGCCGCTTTGTGGTAACGCCAAATGTTGACCATATTGTAAAGTTTCAAACTGACAAAGGTTTGCAAGCGGCTTACCAACAGGCATCCCTCATTGTGACAGATGGCAAACCGGTGGTTTGGGCTGCCAATTTATTGGGGGTGGCTATTCCAGGTACTGTTCCAGGTAGTGATTTAGTACCTGCAATTTTTGGGTACGTACAAAATAATCAAAAACAGCTGACAATATTTTTGTTAGGCGCTATGCCAGGCGTTGCCGACCGCGCAAAAGAGGTTATTCATGCTACTTGGCCAATGGTTAAAGTAGTTGGCACGTTAAGCCCTGATTTTGGATTTGATAAAAAACCATTGGTGTCTAAAGCTATTTGTGAGCAAATAAACGACAGTGGTGCCGATTTGTTAGTGGTTGGCTTAGGTGCACCAAAGCAAGAGTTGTGGATTACTCAATACGCATCCGAAATTTCAGTCAAGGTAGCACTTTGTGTAGGCGCAACCATTGATTTTATTGCGGGCGAAAAATCACGCGCACCGCTGTGGATGCAAAAAATCGGCTTGGAATGGTTGCACCGCATGCTTTCAGAGCCAAAGCGATTGGCATTGCGTTATACGCTTGATGCGATTGTCTTTCCTTGGTTAGTTTTTAATGAGTGGCTGTTGCGTAAAAAGTTACAAGTCGATAGCAATGCTTCGGCAGATTAAAGCGACTGGCTAAATAATGCTCTCATCAAATATGGTTAAGCTAATCAGTGTCTGCCTTCTGTTTTTTTGTAACAGTGCATGGGCAGGAGGTTTGCCAAAATCAGGTACTTTATTGCCTGAACAAGTAGTTGTTGTGGTGAATAAGAACGATGCAAACAGCGTAGCTGTCGGCGATTATTATTTAAGCGCTAGAAATATTCCTAAAAAAAACTTAATTATTGTGGATATTCCGCTTAATACAGCCACGCTTTCAGAAGAGCAGTTTAAACCATTAAGAGAGCAAATTTACACAAATCTTGGCGATGAAATTCAAGTGATTGTAATGGCTTGGACTAAACCTTTTGCGGTGCGTTGTAATTCAATCACATCAGCTATAACGTTGGGCTATGAATCAAAATTATGTGAAAATCATTGTGGTGCTGGCGTTAAAAATCCCTATTTTAATAGCATATCGCGTAATCCCCATAAAGATTTTAATATACGTTTATCCATATTACTGCCTTCGGACTCTTTGGAGTTAGCAAAAAGTGTTATTGATAGAGGTGTTATTAGTGGCTTTAAACTAAACCAGGCCACAGGATATTTTTTAAAAACCAGTGATGATTTAAGAAGCAAGCCAAGAGAAGTTTTTTTTCCTAAAGATTTAACAAGAATTGATAGCAAGAAGCTTTTTTTACGAACCATAAAGACGGACAGCATTAAAAATAAAAAAGACATTATGTTTTATTTTACGGGCATGGTTTCTGTTCCGCATTTAGATACGCTAAACTTTATGCCCGGCGCCGTCGCAGATCATTTGACCTCTGGTGGTGGAGTTTTGCAGGAAGGTGGTCAAATGTCTATTTTAAAATGGCTAGAAGCTGGTGCAACTGGTTCTTATGGCGCAGTATACGAGCCTTGTAACTATTGGCAAAAATTTCCTAATCCAGCGGTCATGTTGTCACACTATTTAGTGGGGGAAACGCTAATTGAATCATACTGGAAAAGTGTTTTCTGGCCTGCTCAGGGAGTTTTTGTTGGTGAACCATTAGCAGCACCCTATTATGTTGAGCCAAATTTTGTTGATTTAAATCCTGTTTCGCCTGCCGAGCATGTAAATGAGTAGGTTTAAGTTTGCTATAAGACCATTAAAATCAGTGTTGAATCATTACATTAATATAGCTCAAATGGGTTGCAATATTAAGGAATACATTTTTTACTGATAAACTGCTAGTACAATTAACACGGCTTTAAACATAACACCTGCTTTGAAAAAGCATTTAATTTAATTGAACACATTGTTGAAAAAAAGACTTAAAAGATGAAAAACCCAGTAACGCAATTATTTATAACTTTATCACTGATTATTTTCATCAGCGGTTGTTCATCGCCCGAAGAAAAAGCTGAAAAATTCTACCAAAAAGGTATGGCTTTAATTGAAGAAAGTCCAGATAAAGCAAGATTAGAATTTCAAAATGCGTTGCAGATGAAAAAAGTGTTTCCTAAGGCTGTTTATGCACTAGGGCTAATTGCCGAACGAAAAGGTGATTTTAAAGCAACTTATGCGCTGATGAACGAGGTTCTTGAGAGAGAGCCAAATAATATTGATGCGTTGATTAAAACAGGCCAGATAATGCTTGCTGCTGGCAAAATTGACCTTGCATTAGAAAGAAGTAATAAAGCATTTGCCATTGATAAAAACAATGTGGGCGCGCTCAATTTGCGTGCAGCGATTCAATTAAAGTTAAATGACCCCAAAGGTGCAGTTGAATATGCCAGTGCCGCTTTAATTAAAGACCCAAAGAGTCAAGACGCTTATATTTTATTGGCAACAGAGCGCCTAACCGCTAAAGATAACGAGCAGGCACTGCAATTTTTAGATAAAGCGTTGACTAAAGATGGCAAAAACTTAGCGGTTCATATGATTCGTATTAAAGTGCTAGAAGATATGAGCAGGCCGCAAGATGTTGAGCAGTCTTATCAAAAATTGACGCAAGAGTTTTCAGATAAAGCCGTTATCAGAAAAAGTTACGCACAGTTTTTACTTAAAAATAATCGACAAGCGGATGCTGAAAAACAAATACGCGCTATTGCTGACATTTCGCCAGACATGTCGGCTAAGTTGGATGTTGTTCGATTTGTTATTGCCACCAAAGGTGCCGAAGATGGTAGAGCTGAGTTAGAAGCCTATGTAAAAAAAGAGCCTGAAAATTATGAATTAGCTTTCGCTTTAGTCAATTTATATCAATTGCAAAAACAGCCGTTGTTAGAAGATAAGCTTTTGAATCAAATCCAACAAAAAGCAGGTAAAACAATTAACGGTTACAAGGCACAAAGTATGATTGCCTACAAATTGATTCAAGCTGGGAAAAAAGAAGAAGCCAGTAAAATACTAAATGTCATTCTTGACGATGATAAAACCAATGGACAGGCGCTCACTTTAAGGGCTGGTCTAGCCTTGGAAGATAAAAATTATGATGCTGCCATTCTTGATCTAAGAACCGTTACACGTGATTCTCCCACAGCTTTTAACGCGCTTTTGATGCTGGCTTCTGCCCATGAAAAAGCCGGCTCACCAGAACTTGCTGAAGAGCAATATTTAAAAGCCTTTGAAACGAGTAAATTTCAACCCAATTACGGCGTACCCTATGCGCAATTTTTGATGCGTCGCAAACAGCCCGAGCGTGCTGAAAAAGTATTTGAAGATATGCTTGAAACTAACCCCAATAACACCATAGTTCTGCGATCTTTAGCTCAAGCAAAAATTGCTCGAGGTGATTACGCTGGCGCACAAGTGTTGGCAGATAGAATCAAAAAGCTAGATGAAAGAAATCCGCTTGCCGATCAGATTATGGGTGCAATCTCGGCTGAAAAAAATGATACAGAAGGGGCTTTAAGTGCTTTTACACGTGCGCATGAGGCTGCCCCTAATGATGCGCAGCCCATTGTTGCCATCGTTAAAACTTATATGAGGTCAGGCAAAGCCACTGAAGCGATTGCTTTTATTAATAAAGTATTAAATGATAATCCAAGTAACGTTGATGCTAAGCTATTAAAAGCCCAAATTTACATGGGGACTAAAAATTACCAAGAAGCGCAGCAGATTTTTTCAGCAGTTATAACCAGCGATCCAAAAAATGCCAATGCTTATCAACAACTTGTTACCGCGCAAGTACGTGCTAATCAAAATGAGGCAGCCCATCAAACCATTAAGGCAGGCTTGGTTGCTATACCAAACGATTTTGGTTTGATGCTAACTCAAGCTAGTTTGTATGAAGCTTCTAATCGCATAGATGATGCTATTAAAGCCTACGAGGAAATGATAAAGAAACGTCCAGATATTGAAATTGTAAATAATAATTTGGCTAGTCTTTTACTGGATGTGCATACCGACCAAAAAAGTATAGAACGTGCCTATAATTTAGTTAAATTCGCAAAAGATAGTGAAGTGCCGCAATTTTTAGATTCATTTGCTTGGGCAAGTTACAAAGTTGGTAAATTTGACGATGCAGAAACTGCATTGAAAAAGGCCTTAGAAAAAATGCCTGATATCGCGATATTTCATTTTCATTTAGCAAAAGTATACATCGCTAAAAGTGAAGCCACATTAGCCAAGCAATCTTTGCAAAAAGCTATTAAATTAGGTGAGAATCAGCCGTTTTTACAAAAAGATGACGCAATTATGTTGCTTAAATCGTTATAGTTGTTAAGTTTGGATAATGTCATATGTATGAAGAGTTTTACGGTTTAAAAGAAAAACCTTTTTCAATTCAACCAGATCCGGAGTTTTTATTTTTTAGCTCACGCCATAGTATGGCCTATGCTATGCTGGAGTATGGCGTTCAAAACAAAGCAGGCTTTTCGGTTATTTGTGGTGAAATTGGTTGTGGCAAAACAACTCTTGTTCGTCATTTGCTAAACAATTTGGGTGATGAGCTAACAGTTGGTATCGTTTACAACACACATGAACATATCGACGATTTACTAGGTTGGATTATGTTGTCATTTGGTCAACCATATGAAGCCAAATCGAATCTAGCTTTGTATGACGCTTTTCAGCAGTTCCTAATTAAATGCTACAGCGAAAACAAACGTGTGGTGTTGATTGTGGATGAGGCGCAAAATTTAAGTCCTGCTGCGCTTGAATCATTACGCATGCTGTCCAACATTAATGCAGACAAAGATCAGTTACTTCAAATCATTTTGGTTGGTCAACCGCAATTAAGAGATTTGTTGCGCAGGCCCGATTTGCAACAGTTTTTCCAGCGCGTTTCAGTCGATTTCTTTATTCCGCCCTTAGAGTCATTTGAGGTCGATAAATACATTCATCACCGCTTACGCATAGCAGGGCGCGATGCGCCATTGTTTACGTCTGCCGCAACAAGACTTATCGGCGAAGCTTCACGCGGCATTCCGCGAAGTATAAATATTCTTTGTGATACCGCGCTAGTTTATGGTTACTCAACCAATGCCGATAAAATAGATGTTGGTTTGGTGAGAGAAGTCATTAAAGATAGAGCAGAATTTGGCGTTCTTGGTATTTAGTCGTCTTTGCCAATGATGGAAACACTAAATATACTCATTATTTGTGAGCACGCCTCTAATGTATTTGGTGGTGAAGCAATGTTGCCGCTTAACTACGCTAGGTATCTGACTAAAAATCAGCATACTGTCTATTTAGTTACGCATGAGCGCGTAAAGGCGTCTATTGAAAAGATTCCTGAAATAAAGCAAGAGCATGTTTTTTATGTGCCAGATACATTTGCACATAAGCTATTACATCGCTATTCAACTTTTTTCCCAGAGCGTATCAGAATTGTTACCTTTGGTTTTTTGATGCATTTAATTACACAGTTTTATCAATGGAAGTTGGCGCGTAAGCTTATTAAAGAAAAGCAGATTCAAGTCTTACATGAACCTGCACCAGTATCAGCTGTACAACCGTCTGCTATGTTTGGGCTTGGTGTTGCCGTTGTCATTGGACCCATGAACGGCGGTATGTGTTTTCCGCAAGCTTTTGAGTATATGTCTGGCAGGTCGGAAAGATTGCTATATAAGGTCATGCGTGTATTTTCTTCTGTTTATAATTTGTGTATTCCAGGTAAATTTTTTGCAGATTACTTATTAGTAGCCAATCAACGCACACGAAATACATTGCCAAAGTTTAGATTAGGGCAGGTGTATGAAATTGTTGAAAATGGTGTATTTTCGGTGTTAGATACGCCAAAACCTATTGCTCAAACAGAAACAATTGACGTACTTTATATTGGACGATTAGTCGACTGGAAAACAATTGATATCTTGATTGATGCCATTGGTGAGTGCTCATCTAATATACGATTAACAATTCTTGGTGATGGACCATTACGGCAGCAACTTGAAGCTTATGCAAATACTAAAGCACCATACAAGGTAGTTTTTTTAGGCTTGGTTCCGCATTCAGAAACAAACAAATATTATGATAAAGCGGATATTTTTGCATTACCAAGTGTTAGAGAGTGCGGCGGTGCTGTTGTTTTAGAGGCTATGGCTAGAGGCTTACCTGTGGTAGCAACCGCATGGGGGGGGCCAAAGGATTATATTACTGCTGAATCAGGCTATCTGGTTGAACCTAAATCAAGAAGATATATGGTAGAGCAGTTTTCAGCCATAATTAATGAATTAGCTCTATCGCCACAGTTACGTTATCAAGTTGGTCAAGCTGCAATTGATAGAATTAAAGAACACTTTTTATGGGATAAGAAGATTCAAGAAGTGGTTGATATATATAAGCGCGCTATTTTGGCTCGCGCTTAAGAAAGTATTTGGTGATATAGCTTGGTAATAATTGTTAAATGGTTAAGAAATCATATAAGAGCGGTGCTGTATGTACTGCTGGTTATATTTTTGATGATTGTTTTCAGAGATGCTTTGTTTGAGCAGCTTTATAGAGTGACAAACGAAGAGCGCTATTCACATGCACCTTTAGTGTTTTTTATGGCGCTTTATCTTATTTGGATTAAGCGCTTTGAAATTAAAAATCATAATGACGGCCCTTGGATTGGTGTAGCGATTACGATTTTCGCTGGTTTTGCACTAGTTGTTGGTGAGCTTAGTGCCATTTGGACCATTGTGCAATATGGCATGCTGTTAATGTGTTTTGGCCTGGCTTGGACTATGATTGGCAAGCAAATTAAGAAAATACTGATTCCATTTATGCATTTATTTTTGGTGATTCCATTGCCTTATATGCTAGATGTAATGCTATCAGGAAAAATGCAGCTGATATCATCTGACTTGGGCGTGGCGATTAGTCGCTTGTTGGGTTTAACGGTTTTTCAAGATGGTAATATAATTGATTTAGGTATATATAAATTACAAGTTGTAGAAGCTTGTAGTGGTCTTAATTACATGTATCCATTGATGACAATTGGATTAATGATGGGCTATATGTACAAAGCCCCATTTTATGCGCGAGCCATACTATTTTTATCTAGTGTGCCAATTAGTATTTTGATGAATAGTGCGCGAATTGCCGTAGTTGCTGTTTTAGTTAATCACTCAGGGATTGAAGCGGCGGAAGGCTTTATGCATTATTTTGAAGGCTGGGTAATTTTCTTAATTTGTATTGGACTGCTTTTATTAGAGGCAAAATTATTAAATGTTGCCTTAAAAATAAACGATAGAACGCTAGCCGCCTCTTTTGATTATTTGGAAACTCAACACCAAGTACTAGATAGCGGGGCTAAATCGGATGTGCAACGCTTACCAGTTATTATTGGTGTTTCAATCGTATTGTTAGCGTCATTCTCAACATTCACCATTAAACACCGTGCCGAAGTAATTCCTGAGCGTGCTTATTTTAGTGAGTTTCCATTGGATATCAATGGATGGAAAGGTCGTACTTATCAGTTTGAAAATGGCGAAAATGAAATATTGCAATTAAAAGATTATTTACTAATCAACTTTAATAAAGCCAACACCAATATTAATTTGTATGCCGGATATGTCGAATCACAGCGCTCTGGTTCTGTTCCACATTCACCTAAAGCCTGTATTCCTGGCGGTGGTTGGGAAATTACAAATACTAAAATACATGAAGTTGCGATTGATAATCAAAAGACCATTAAAGTAACACGCATGATGATTGCAAAAGGCGAGTCAAAACAAATAGTTTACTATTGGTTCCATCAGCGTGGGCGCGATTTGTCTAACGAGTTTTCAATGAAATTTGCACTACTATATGATGCAATTAAAATGAACCGAACTGACGGTGCAATTGTGCGATATACAGTGCCTGTATATAAATCGGAGGTTGAATCAGATAGGGCACTAGAAGACTTTATTCGTATTACTTATCCACTTTTACTAAAATATATTCCAGATTAAGACGCTATTACGCGGTAGAATCTGTTTTATTTCGGTTTATTGGTGCCCGGAAGAGGACTCGAACCTCCACATCCTTAGATACAGGTATCTGAAACCTGCGCGTCTACCAATTCCGCCATCTGGGCATATATTAGATACAAATAAATAATGCGCCGAATTTTATAGAAAGCCAATAACTTGTCAATTAAAAAAAGTGACACGACTAACAAAACAACTGTTAATCAACGCGGTAGTGATCCCCATGCTCAACGCGAAGCGGCGCAATATGAAACGCCGTTACCAAGTCGTGAGCTAATCTTACAAATTATGTCTGACCAAGGTGTGCCGCTGAGTGTTGAGCAGATTCATAGTTTGCTCGATATTGCCGAAAGCGAGCGTGAGAATTTTAATAGACGCCTAAACGCTATGGAGCGTGAAGGCCAAATCATGCGTAACCGTAAAGATACGCTTTGTTTATCAGAAAAAATTCATGTTATTGCAGGCACGGTTTTAGGTCACCCAGATGGTTTTGGTTTCTTAGTGCCTGATGATAAAACCAAGCACCCTGACGATTTATTTTTAGGCCCACGTGAAATGGCGCAGGTGATGCATGGCGACCGCGCCATGGTGCGTATAGCTGGGTTAGATAGAAAAGGTAGGCCTGAAGGTAAGATTGTCGAGGTGTTGGAGCGCAGTACCAAAACACTGGTAGGGCGGATTTTGCGTGGCACAGGTGTGACAATTGTGGCCGCGGAAGATAAGCGAATTAATCAAGATATTTTGATTCCGTATCACCTAGACATGGGCGCGAAACCAGGCCAAGTGGTGATGGTGGAATTAACGGAGCAACCAAGCTCGCATGCGCACCCGATGGGTAAAGTGGTGCAAATTTTAGGTAACTATGCCGATAGCGGGATGGAAATCGAAATTGCTTTGCGCAAACACAAGTTGCCACATGAGTTTTCATCTGCCGCCATCAGCCAAGCAGAGAGAATTCCTAAATTAGTACAGCCCGCTGATTATAAAGGTCGCATTGACTTGCGCGAGATGCCGTTAATTACTATTGATGGTGAAACCGCGCGAGATTTTGATGATGCCGTGTATGCTGAGCTACTAAGTAGTGACAAACCAAGCTTGGGTTGGCGCTTAGTAGTGGCAATTGCCGATGTGAGTTTTTATGTAAAGCCTGATGATGCCCTGGATAAAGAAGCCTTTGAGCGAGGTAATTCAGTGTATTTTCCGCGTCGCGTGATTCCTATGTTGCCAGAGGCTTTGTCTAACGGCTTGTGTTCGCTAAATCCTGATGTAGAACGTTTGTGTATGGTTTGCGATATGGAGTTGGATACTGCCGGTATCGTACAAAAATACCGGTTTTATCCGTCTGTTATGCGTTCAAAAGCGCGCATGACTTACACCAAAGTAGCTGAAATGCTGCATAACCCAGATGGAGATACAGCTAAAGAATATAGCCATGTGATGCCGCATGCGCAAAACTTATATAGCTTATTTAAGCTAATGCTAGCTCAGCGAGAAAAGCGTGGCGCAATTGAGTTTGAATCAACCGAAACCATGATGATTTTTGACGATAACGGTAAAATTGAGCGTATCGTGCCAACTGGTCGTAATGACGCGCACAAAATTATTGAAGAATGCATGTTAGCAGCCAATGTATGTGCCGCCGATTTCCTGCACAAAAATGAACATTCCGCTTTGTACCGTATTCATGAAGGCCCAACGCCAGAAAAGCTGGAAGCTTTGCGTACTTTTATGGCGGAAGTAGGTTTTGGTGTAACGGGTGGAGATAAGCCGCGTGCCAAAGATTATGGAAAGCTGATGAACCTGATTAAAGCGCGCCCAGATGCACAGTTATTACAAACGGTTTTGCTAAGGTCTATGCAGCAAGCGGTGTATAGCCCAGATAATGTCGGTCACTTTGGTTTAGCCTATGAAGCATATGCGCATTTCACATCTCCTATTCGACGATACCCTGATTTACTCATTCATCGTGGGATTAAAGCGGTACTAAGCGGTGAAAAGTACAAAGCAAAAGATTGGAATGCCTTAGGTGTGCATTGTTCTATGACAGAGCGCCGTGCAGATGATGCCACGCGAGATGTAACCAATTGGCTTAAATGCTATTACATGCAGGATAAAATTGGTGAGGTGTATGAAGGCACAATAGCGGGCGTTACTAGCTTTGGTTTATTTGTTGCCTTAGATGGTTTATACGTAGAAGGCTTAGTGCATGTCACTGAGTTAGGTAACGATTACTTCAATTATGATAAAGCACGTCATGAAATGCTGGGTGAGCGAACGGCAGCTAGATACAGGTTGGGTGATAGATTAACTGTAAAAGTGTCGCGAGTCGATTTAGAAACGACTAAAATTGACTTTACGTTAGTGACGGGCACTAGTAAAAACAGTAATCATCATTTAGGTGACGAAGCGGCGCAGGTTAAAAACAGCAATAAGCCTTTAGGCATTAACAAAGACAAGTCATCAGCTGATTTTAAAATGATGAGTACGCGTGCGTTGGAAAAGGCCAAGAAAGACCGCTCGGGAGCTAAAAAAATGGGTAAAGCAGTTTCTAGATCGGGCGCTAAGTCTGCGGCAAAGCCGGCTTCAAAAAGTAGAAATACCAAAAATAAAGGCAAAAGATAGCATGAGAAAAGTAACATGAGCGATAGTCGTATTTTATTTGGCTTTCATTCCGTTTTAAGCCGTATTCGTCAGCATGCAACGAGCATCGAAGAGATTTTAATTGACCGCGACCGAATTGATGCGCGTATGAAAGATTTGCTTAATATGGCAGAGGCATCCAATGTGCGCACCATGCAGGTCGAGCGAAGTCGTTTAGATGGCTTGGCAGGTATGAACGGCCGCCATCAAGGCGTGATTGCACGAGTGGTCGATACGCCTATTCCTTACAAAGACATTCACGATATTTTAGAATCGGATTTAACCGAAGCACCGTTCTTTTTGGTATTGGATGGTGTGGAAGACCCGCATAATTTGGGTGCTTGCTTGCGTGTGGCTGATGCGATGGGAGTACATGCAGTGATAGCACCTAAAGACCGCGCTGTGGGCTTAAATGCCACCGTGCGAAAAGTGGCTTGCGGCGCGGCGGAAACCGTGCCTTTTATTGCGGTAACCAATTTAGCGCGTACTTTGCGCGAGTTAAAAGATGCGGGTGTGTTTATTGTGGGTACATTAATGGAAGCCCCGAAAGGCATGGCTTCGCCGACGAGTTTATTGGATACTAATTTAAATGGCCCAATTGCCTTAGTGTTGGGTGCGGAGGGTGATGGTATGCGCCGTTTGACGGCAGAAACTTGCGATGCATTAGTGACTATTCCAATGTTTGGAATTGTAGAGAGTTTAAACGTTAGCGTGGCAAGCGGAATATGTTTATACGAAGTGCGCCGCCAACGTGGATTTATTTAATAAAGTAGGCTTAAGCTAATTTAAGCGTATTTAAAGTGCGTGAGCGTACCGCTTTCAGTAAATTCGCATTTTCAACTAAAGACTCACCATAGCTAGGTACTAACTGTTTTATTTTATGTTGCCAAGCGCTGGTACTTAATTGTGCTGAAAAACAACGCTCAAGCACGTCAATCATGGCCTGCACACTAACAGATGCACCAGGCGAAGCACCTAATAGCGCGGCAAGCGTGCCATCATTTGAAGCAACGATTTCAGTGCCAAATTCCAGCTTGCCCATTTTTTCGTCGCATTTTTTAATAATTTGCACACGTTGTCCCGCGTTTGCCAGTTGCCAATCTGCAGATTTGGCGTTTGGTAAAAATTCGCGCAAGGCGTTCATGCGTTGCTCATGCGTTTGAAAAACTTCACCAACCAAATACTTGGTTAAATCCAAATTATGCTTACCAACGCCTAGCATGGCTTTTAGGTTGTTGGGTTTAACTGATTTGGCTAAATCAAGCCGTGAGCCTTGCTTAAGAAATTTAGTAGTAAAGCCTGCAAAAGGGCCAAACAGCAGGGCAAGTTTGCCGTTAATCGTGCGCGTATCTAAATGCGGTACAGACATCGGTGGTGCACCTACAGCGGCTTTGCCATACACTTTAACCCGATGCTGATTAATGACCTCTGGATTATTGCAAATAAGCCATTGCCCACTAACAGGAAAGCCACCATAGCCAATACTTTCCGGGATATTCGCTTTTTGTAATAAAGGTAATGCCCCGCCACCAGCGCCCAAAAATACAAATTTTGCATTAATCGTTTTACAGTGCTTTGTGGATTTATTTCCCAGCACAACATGCCAACTATTGCCAATTTTTTTTAATTTTTTAACCCGTGTATTGTTTAGAATTGTGAAATTAGCGCTTGAATTGAGCTTGGCAACCATAAAGCGGGTTAGTGCGCCAAAATCAACGTCTGACCCATGCGCGACAAAGGTAGCAGCCAACTTTTCGCTCGAATCTCTATCTTCCATCATTAGTGGCATCCAAGCCCTTAATTGCGCCTTATCTTCACTGTATTGCATATCCGCAAACAAATGATGTTGAGTAAGCAAGGCATGGCGGCGCTTTAAAAAATGTATATTTTCGTCGCGCATCACAAAACTTATGTGCGGCGTTTTGTTGATAAATTGTTTGGGAGAGGGAAGAGTGCCAGTTTCAACTAGGTGTGACCAGAACTGAAGAGAAACTTCAAAGGCTGCGTTAATCTCTAGGGCTCTTTTAATGGTGATTGAACCATCTGCTGCTTGCGGGGTGTAGTTTAGCTCGCAATATCCAGCATGGCCTGTGCCTGCGTTATTTAAGGCATCAGAGCTTTCTAATGCCACGTCATTAAGCTGCTCGACCATTGTGATACTAAGCAATGGATCTAACTGTTGTAATAAAGTACCTAAAGTGGCGCTCATAATTCCGCCACCCACTAACAGAACATCGGTGTCTACATTCTTCATATTATCAAGTCAGTTAAAAATTATTATCAAGAGTTAAGATATCTCTCATAGCACATTACAAATACTGCAGGGTAAACATGGCAGGCAGTAAAAAAGCCAGATAACTGGCTTTTAGATTTAAAACGTTGGTGTTCAATTTAGTAGGTGCGTCTTTTAGGCGGGCTATAAGCCTGTTTTGACTCAATATGCCTAAAAGTAATGCGACCATTATTAATATCGTAAGGAGAGAGCTCCAATACTACTTTATCACCCGCTAAAATGCGGATGTGGTTTTTGCGCATCTTGCCGCCGGTGTAAGCAATTAATTTATGGCCGTTTTCTAGTGTTACACGGTAGCGTGAGTCAGGTAAAATTTCATCTACCACACCATTCATTTCAATTAATTCTTCTTTAGCCAAGCCTACACTCCAATATAATTTGCAATCAACATTAAGACCCAAATAAAACTTGAATATACCTAGAATCGAGTGCTGAGCACATGCTAATCAGATCGGCAAATTTGGGAATAGTGGAAAATAAATTAAATCAACGTGTGGACACCACTCATACGTGTACTCAGTATAGTCCTGCCTCGTGAAATTAGCAATCAAACAATGAAACAAGGCCTTGCATAGTGAAAATAATTTTAAATAATGCTTGACAGAGCGGTTACATTTACGTATAAAGCGCGATAGGCGTTTGAATTTTTAAATTGTTGAGTTTTCGAAACTAGTAATATTTTAAAAACCCAAACTTTTAGGGTGCCCCCTTTTTTAAAGTATGAAAGTAAGATTATGGCAACAGGTATTGTAAAATGGTTTAATGACTCAAAAGGCTTTGGCTTTATTACTCCAGACGCAGGTGGCGACGATTTGTTCGCGCATTTCTCAGCTATCGTTGATAGTGGTTACAAAAGCTTAAAAGAAAACGATCGCGTTAGCTTTGATGTGACTGATGGACCAAAAGGCAAACAAGCTTCAAACATCCAAAAAGCTTAAGTTATCAAAAGTTAAAAAATTGTAATTATTAAAATGGCCCGTAATTGGGCCATTTTTTTTTGGTTTTTTTTATCTGCTTATAAATTAACCTTAAGTGTCGTATTAACATTAACCAGCAAGATTTACAAAATCTGCTAACAATTACAATGCCTTACGGTAAATATAAATGGCGTACAATTGCTGATTTGCCTGGTCATGATATTAATTGGTTTGCGCGCGGTTGCATTCCAAATGGGGAAATAGTTCGTTAGCTCGCTATAATGCAAGAAATTGACCTTAACGGACTATCGTCAGAGTTGATGATTTCATGTTGTGTATTTTGTTTAAAATTTTTGATTAGAAATGATTGAAAAAAGTTTTTTTGAATTATTTTTAATGAACTTATATTTTCAAAATGGCACAATATGTAAACCTAATCGCAATGAAAAAATTAGTGCTTAATAAAAGACGCACTTTTGAAACCTAAGTTTATTATCATTTTTATCAAATCCTATTCAAATGGCATCATAAAATCTGCCCTTAACTCAATCCGAACAAAGTATGAACAATCTTTCTAATCGTAGCATTGTCATTAACGGTATCAATACATTATTAACACGGGAGCAGATACGCGTTTATTTTCATCAAACTTCGGATTTATATGAAAGTTTATTTCAATCCTTAAACAGTGATGAAGCTTATTACATAAAGCCCATTAATTTGAGGCATCCCTTAATTTTTTATTTCGGCCATACCTATACGTTTTTCATCAATAAATTGATCTTGGCCGGTTTAATATCAAAACGTGTAAATCCTCAGTTTGAGTCTATGTTTGCTGTTGGTGTCGATGAAATGGGATGGGACGATGTTAATGATAAAAACTATCATTGGCCAACTCCAGCAGAGGTAAAAGCGTATCGTATAAGTGTGCGACTAGTGATTGATGAATTAATTAGCACGCTTCCAATCAACTTACCAATCGATTGGGAAAGCCAGTGGTGGCCCATTTTGATGGGTATCGAGCATGAACGGATTCATTTAGAAACCAGTTCAGTTTTAATACGGCAGCATGCCTTACAGTTTGTGCAACCTTTAGCGGATTGGGCGCCTTGCAAATCTGTTAATGTGATTGCTCCAATTAATAGTTTGGTGGATATTCCCGCCATGGATATTAAATTAAGTAAATCAACCGAATATTATGGTTGGGATAACGAATACGGTCAATTTGAAGCACATTGTCTGGCCTTTCAAGTAGCAAAGTACCTCACTTCTAATGCAGAATTTTTAGCATTTGTAGAGGCAGGCGGTTATCAAGACGATCAATATTGGCAAGAGGAAGGTTTAGCTTGGAAACAATATACACATGCTGAGCATCCTTGTTTTTGGCTAAAACAGAACGGCATTTGGGCGCTGAGGTTGATGACAGAAGTTGTCAGCATGCCTTGGAGTTGGCCTGTAGAAGTCAACTATCATGAGGCAAAGGCCTTTTGTCAATGGCAATCGGTACAATTGGGTAAGACTGTGCGAATGCCGACTGAGCTTGAGTGGAATTGCTTATATGCGCATGCTGGCTTGTCAGATCAAACGGTGATGACCAGTAAAAATGCTAATCTCTTTTTAGATCACTATGCATCCTCTTGTCCTGTGAATCAGTTTGCACATGGCGATTTATATGATGTGGTTGGAAATGTTTGGCAGTGGACAGAAACGCCTATTTACCCTTTTGATGGCTTTAAAGTGCACCCTTTATACGATGATTTTACAACGCCCACCTTTGATGGTCGCCATAATATAATCAAAGGTGGTTCGTGGGTTTCAAGTGGCAACGAGGCATTAAAGAGTGCCCGTTACGCGTTTAGACGACATTTTTTTCAACATGCAGGATTTCGCTATATTGTGACTGATACCCCTATTGAAAATAACACATCGCATTATGAATCAGATAAACAACTTTCCGAATATGCGGAGTTTCATTATGGTGATACCTACTTTGGAGTGCCCAATTTCCCCAAAGCACTCAGTGATTTTGCGATAAAAAGCCTAAAATCCAAACCAAGTAAAACTGCTTTAGATTTGGGTTGCGCCACAGGACGAGCTACATTTGAACTTGCTAAGCATTTTGATCACGTTACTGGCATTGATTTTTCTGCTCGATTTGTCGGCCTAGCGCTTAAGCTTGCCCAGCAAGGTGTGTTGCGATACACCATGGTCAACGAAGGTGACTTGGTTAGTTATCAAGATCGCAGTTTGGCTGAGCTTGATCTAAAGCATGTCGCGCATAAAGTAGAGTTTTGGCAAGGCGACGCATGTAACCTTAAACCGCAATTTACAGGATATGATTTTATTTTAGCGGCCAATTTAATTGATCGCTTATATAACCCACGCCAATTACTAACTAATATTCACCATCGTTTAAATATTGGAGGCGTGTTGATGGTTGCATCACCATATACTTGGTTAGAAGAGCATACGCCGCGCGAAGAATGGATTGGCGGCTACAAAAAAGATGGTGAAAATGTGACAACATTAGATGGTTTAAAAGAGGTATTGGGTCTGCATTTTAAATTACTGCAGACACCAGTGGATATTCCTTTTGTGATTCGTGAAACTCGCCACAAATTTCAGCATACGCTTTCCGAAGTAACACTTTGGGAACGCATGATTTGAAGCATACTTTAACCCAGTCTTTTGACCGATCTGTCTCACGTGAAGGCACACAATCACTAAAGTATGATGCCAAACTTCAAACCTTTGGCACCAATGATGTCATGCCAATGTGGGTTGCTGATATGGATTTCGCGATTCCAGAAGCAATTTCAAAAGCGTTACAGGCTCGGGCAAAACATCCTGTTTTTGGCTACTCCATTGCGCCCGAAAGCCTTTACGAGGCCCTAATAGATTGGTTACTGGCAAAACATCACTGGCAAGTAAAACGTGAGTGGATTGTGCTGACGCCAGGCGTGGTGCCGTCATTAAATTTAGTTGTAGCAGCATTAACAGCAGAAAATACAGGCGTGATAGTACAACCGCCGGTCTATTTTCCGTTTTTTTCGGCAGTAACCAATCAAAATCGTCGGTTAGTTGAAAACCCATTGCAGTTAAAAGACGATACTTTCGGTAATTTGCACTACCAAATGGACTTTCAACATTTGGATGCCTGTGCCAAAGAGGCAAAACTGATGCTACTTTGCTCACCGCACAATCCAGTAGGGCGCGTTTGGCAAAAAGATGAGCTACTGACATTATTAGCTATCGCGAACAAGCGGGACTTGATTATTTTATCGGATGAAATTCATGCCGATTTGGTTTATTCAAACGCGCAACACCAAAGCCTAAGTCACTTGGTCTCTGAATCTGAACTACCATCAATTTCAGACGGTTCGCACCGCATCATCACGGCCGTTTCACCCAGTAAAACGTTTAATATTCCAGGATTAGGGTTATCTGCATTGATAGTACCCAATGAGGCACATCGTCAGACGATTCAATCGCATCTAAATAAAATGGGGGTTTCTGTGACTAATCCATTCAATCTTGTTGCGTTTGAAGCGGCCTATCGCGAAGGCTTTGATTGGCTAAACGCTTTAATGGCGTATTTGCAAAATACGCGCGACGAGGCGATAGCGTTTATTAAAAAGAATTTGCCAAAAATTAATGTGATTAGCCCACAAGGTACTTATTTGCTTTGGCTGGATTGTCGAAAACTAAACTTGGATGATCAAGCCTTAAACCGTTTTTTTATTCAAGAAGCCAAATTAGGCTTATCGCCTGGTGCCATGTTTGGCCGAGGTGGGGAGGGCTTTATGCGCATGAATATTGGTACCACTAAAGCCAATTTGATTGCAGCACTTACCCGTTTAAAATGCTCGTTGTCCTAGCAATATATTTAAGCGCATTGAATTAAGCCACTTATGCAACACTTCAAAACAGAATCCAGCCCAAATACACATAAGCGCCAACTGCAAGACTGGAAAGTCATTAAAAATTTATGGCCATATTTAATGGCCTACAAAGCAAGAATCATTTTTACATTGTTATGCTTGGTGGTGGCCAAAGCAGCCAACTTAGGCGTTCCTATAATGCTTAAAAAAATTGTGGATGCAATGAGCATAAACACAACATCTCAAGCATTACTAGTGGTGCCCGTGAGCTTGATTACGGCTTATGGATTATTGCGGCTTTCAGCCTCTTTATTTGCCGAACTGCGTGAGTTGATTTTTTCTAAAGTGACTGAGAATGCAGTAAGGCAGGTGGGATTACAAGTCTTTAACCACTTGCATGCCTTGTCTTTGCGCTTTCATCTCACACGTCAAACAGGTGGCATGACGCGAGACATTGAGCGCGGCACGCGGGGCATTCAATCGCTTATTTCATTTTCGCTTTACAGCATTATTCCAACGCTTATTGAGCTTGCAATGGTGCTGGGCTACTTTTTTTATGCTTATGATATTTTGTTTATGGTGGTGACTTTTACTGCTCTATTTTGTTATGTAGTATTCACGGTGTTAGTTACTGAGTGGCGCACACATTTTAGACGTGAAATGAATAGCTTGGATTCTAAGGCCAACCAAAGCGCGGTTGATTCATTGATTAATTTTGAAACAGTCAAATATTTTGGAAATGAACAATATGAATCGGCACGTTATGATGTCAATTTAAAAAAGTATGCGCAATCGGCCATTAAATCGCAAAAGTCATTAGCATTTTTAAACTTTGGTCAGCAAACGATTATTGTTGTTGGCTTGGTTTTTATTCTAGGCTTAGCTAGTAAAGGCGTGGCAAGTGGCAAAATGAGCATAGGCGATTTGGTGTTGGTCAATGTGCTGATGATTCAGTTGTATATCCCACTCAATTTTTTAGGTGTTCTGTATCGTGAGATGAAGCAATCCCTGACAGATATCGACAAAATGTTTAACTTACTTGAAACCGATCAAGAAATTGCAGATGAACCAAATGCCCCAGATTTGGTAATTCAATCGCCTAAATTAGGGCCACATGTTAGCTTTAAAGATGTTTGTTTTTATTATGAACAAAACCGTGGCATATTAAATCATGTGTCTTTTGATATATTGCCAGGTCAAACGACAGCAGTGGTGGGTCATAGTGGCGCAGGCAAAAGTACTTTATCTCGATTGTTATTCCGTTTTTACGATGTGCAATCGGGCGCCATTTATATAGATGGGCAAGATATTAAAACAGTCAAACAAGCAAGTCTTAGGCAAGCCGTTGGCATTGTGCCTCAAGACACTGTTCTGTTTAACGACACTATTGGCTTTAATATTGCCTACGGTAGACCAGGTGCAAGTCAAGCAGAAATCGAAACGGCTGGACAATCGGCACAAATTCACGATTTTATTATCAGCTTACCTGATGGATACAACACCGATGTAGGAGAGCGAGGCCTTAAGATTTCTGGTGGCGAAAAACAGCGGGTGGCAATTGCAAGAACGTTGTTAAAAAATCCTGCGCTATTGGTGTTTGATGAAGCCACATCCGCGCTTGATTCTGAAACTGAACGCACGATTCAAAAAGAATTAAACGAGCTTGCAAAAAATCATACCACCTTAATTATTGCGCACCGCCTCTCAACCATCACGCATGCCCATCAAATCTTAGTCATGTCTGCAGGAGAAATCATCGAGAGGGGAACGCATAAATCACTATTAATGCTTAATCAACGGTATGCTGAAATGTGGCGTGTGCAGCAAACACAGAGCCAATCATAAAAGGTAAACATTTACATGTTTACCTAAAACCGCTATAGATTAAGTTTTACGTTTTAATGAAAGCGCATTTACGCAATAGCGAAGCCGGCTTGGTGCTGGTCCATCTGGAAACACATGGCCTAAATGAGCATCACAAGAATTGCAGGTGATTTCTACACGCATTCTATTTAAGCTGTCATCTTTATAATAAGCCACTGTATTATGCTTTATAGGTTGTGTAAATGAAGGCCAGCCAGTACCTGAGTCAAACTTTTCTGTTGAATCAAATAATAATGTATCGCAACAGGCGCAAGCATAAATACCTGGTTCAAAGAGCGTACACATTGGCGAGCTAAAAGGGCTCTCGGTTCCTGCGTTGCGCGTCACTTCAAAAACGTCATTGGGCAATATACTGCGCCATTGCATACCTGTTTTAACCATGCGCTGGTCGGCCGGCGGGTTGCCTTCAGTCACAAATTTTTCTATATCTTGCCAAGTAAGCATTTAAGTATCCAAAGGGTTGTAGATGATTAGCAAATTGTGTGATTTGGTATTTTGAAACTAGTCCTGTTTATCGACTGCGCAAGTCACAAATAGTGTCTTTGAAAGTGCATATTACCTAATTTAAAAACAAATACAAATATTTTAAGCGTCATTATTTCAGTCATTATTTTTAATCATATTGTCGGATATTGACATTAAGTTTTATGAGTTACTGATGTTTGAACTTCGCTGATGAATAGCGGCCTCAATAAATAATTAGGTTTAAAATAAAAGAAAATAATTAGGATGAAATGAACAGTAGCAATCAACTTAATAAAGCAGATCGCATGCGAGGCGCACTGTGGGGAATGTTTGTTGGTGATGCGTTGGCGATGCCCGTGCATTGGTATTACAACATTGCCGCCTTATGGCAAGATTTTGGTCAAATTAGAGATTATCAGGCACCGAAGGAGCATCATCCAAACTCTATTATGGCGCTGGCCAATACTGCCAAGGCGGGGCGGGGTACTCAGGATGGCAACATTGTGGGAAGTGTCATTTTAAAAGGCAAGAAACAGCACTGGGGGCAAGCCAACCGCCATTACCATCAAGGAATGCAAGCGGGTGATAACACGCTGAATTTGTTGTGCGCGCGCGTATTGTTGCGCTCTCTCATAACCAAAGGCTATTACGATTCAACCGATTTTTTGCATGAATATATTCGTTTTATGACTGAGCCAGACCGGCATAACGATACTTACGCCGAATCGTATCACCGTGACTTTTTTGCCAACTATGCAAACGGTATCCCGCCCGAAAACTGTGCAGGCGCAGAAGGGCATGACACCGCATCAATTGGCGGTTTGGTAAGTTTGCCTATCGTTATTTTGGCGAGCTTGCGCGATAATAATTTACTAGCCACCGAAATGGCTGCTTTAACGCAACAGCGTCTTACGCACCGCTCATCTCTGCTTGAGCGCCACACCCTCGAACTAAGCCAACTTCTATTTCATATTGTTAACGATATCGACCCAGACACAGAACAGTTGGCTTGCAAAGTAGCAAGCCGACTTGGTTTTCCAGTTGCTAAGGTCATTCAGAGTGTTCGTCTCAACCAAAGCTCAGATTTAGATGTTATTGGCGGGCTACTTAGCCCTGCCTGCTATATTGATCAATCTTTTCCTTCCGTGCTCTATTTAGCCGCCCGCTATCATGATGATTTTGAAAGCGCGCTGATTGCTAACACCAATGTGGGTGGTGATAATTGCCATCGCGGTGCCGTTCTAGGTGCAATAATCGGTGCTACTCTAGGCGTGGGGGCTATTCCAAAACGCTGGATATACGAATTAACTTCTCATGGTGAATTGAATGATGAAATTGAGATGTTTGTTCGACAATATGCATAAAAATCTGCTTTTGATTTTTTTGGCTCACCAATCCCGATAACTAACTGGTTCTATTACATAACTAAGCCTGCCAAACACCAAAACCTGCGCTTCTCAAATCAATGCCAATCTCTATTTCTAAGCTAACGACTTCATCATAGCTTAGTGGATTAAATCCTTCATATAAATCAGGTAATAAGCGTAGCCCATATATTTTAAAGTAGCGATTAGATTGAATGCCCGCTTTGTGTTTATCAAAGCGTAGATCAGGGTCTAAGCCAGTCATACCGACATAAACGCAAGGCTTGCCGGTTATGTAATTAGGATTAAATTTTGCTTCTTAAAGCACATCATTCGACAGCTCAATAATATAAACATTGTGAAGCGCTATGTTTGGTAGCGTACATATCTTATATTTTATAAGCGTATAATAACTTTACAGTTATAAAAAAATTGATCATTTTGGGTTATAAAGTGTATGAAAATTTATAAACTGCTATGAAGCCGCCATTACCCATTAATGAGGCTGAGCGACTTCAAACCTTAAATAGTTATTGCGTGCTAGATACGCAGTCTGAAGAGGTGTTTGATAACCTTACAAAGCTTGTAGCTAGTATTTGCGAGGTGCCGATTGCACTAATTTCACTTGTGGACGAAAATCGCCAATGGTTTAAGTCTAGTGTTGGAATAAAAGCTCAAGAAACCTCACGTGAGGTAGCTTTTTGCGCACATGCCATTTTAAACCCAGATGAAATTCTAGAAGTTACTGACGCACAAATTGATCCGCGTTTTTCTGAAAACCCTCTTGTTAAAGAAAATCCTAAAATCCGCTTCTATGCAGGCGCTCCTTTAGTTGCGCCCAATGGGATGGCTTTAGGAACACTGTGCGCAATTGATACTAAGCCACGGAAACTTAATGATTATCAAAAATCTTCCCTGAGATACTTAAGTCAAACGGTCATCAATCAATTGGAGCTTCAAAAAACTCTAGCCCTACTAAGAAGTGCTGAGTTGAGATTGCAGTCAGAAAATATTGTGCTTCAGTCTGAACTTCAGCAAGAAGTTATCGAACGGTATCAACTTGAGGTAAATTCACGCAAGATTTTGGATGCTGCTTTTGACGCAGTGATTACTGTCAATCAAGATTTACGTTTAATTTATTTCAACAATGAGGCAGCCTTTATTTTTGGGTACTCACTAAACGAGCAAATGAATAGTAATTTTTACAAACTCATTTTAACGTCAGATGTATACGAAAACATCAAAAATGATATTGCTAAATTTTTAAAAACTCATATTAGTTCTTACATAGGCAAGCGTATCGAAGTAATGGCAAGGCATGCTGACGGTTCAGATATTCCCATTGAATTTAGCTTTATTGGTATAAAACATCAGAATAGCTATCACTTTAATAGTTTTATACGCGACCTCTCATTTAAAAAGAAATCTCTAGAAGAGGTTCGTTTTTCTACCATGTCTTCTAGTGGCATAGAAGCCATTGCTATAACTGATGTTAAGATGCAAATATTACGTGTCAACCAAGCTTTTATGGATATGACCGGTTACAGCCCAGTTGACGTAATTGGCTCCAAGCCACATATTTTTGAATCCAGTGAACATGAGGATGATTTCTATTCAGGTATTCTAAATAAAATGAATGCCAATGGTAGTTGGGTGGGGGAAGTTTGGGGTAAGCGTATAAATGGTGAAACTTTTCCACAGCACTTAACTATTACTAGATTAAAGGACTCCAACGATGCCTTTGTTAATTACTCGTTTTCATTCTCGGATATTACTCAGGCTAAAAAATCTACGGAAGATATTTTCGCCTTAGCTTTTTACGACCCACTTACCAAATTACCCAATAGGCGTTTGCTGATAGATAGGCTTAAGCAAGCACTTGAAACCAGTACTCGAACTGGATTAAAGGGTGCGGTTATTTTTATAGATCTTGATAACTTCAAGACTTTAAACGACACGCTCGGCCATGATGCTGGTGATCTATTTCTACAAAATGTCGCCAATCGCTTGCAAACCTGTATTCGCAAAGTGGATACGTTGGCGCGTATTGGCGGAGATGAATTTGTCATTATATTAGAGGGCTTGGGTGGGCTTGGCCAAATTCCATCAAAACAAGTCGCTTTAGTGGCGAATAAAATATTGGATGCCATTAATACACCTTGTGAATTGATAGGAAATAAAACACAAATCTCTACTAGCCTTGGTGCTACTTTATTTAACAACCACTCTGAATCGATTGATGAGCTTCTTAAGCAAGCAGATATTGCTATGTATCAAGCGAAAAAAGCAGGCCGAAATACCTACAGGTTTTTCGATCAAAATATGCAAAAAGATATTAGCAGTCGTGTCACTTTGGAAAATGCGTTACGTGGCGCCATTAAAAATAATCAGTTTGAACTTTATTACCAACAGCAGATAGATAATAATAAACCCATAGGCGCTGAAGCATTAATCCGCTGGAACCATCCTAAATTAGGCATCATTTTACCCGGTGAATTTATACCATTGGCTGAAGAGGTTGGTCTAATTCAACCCATAGGAGAGTGGGTGCTAGATACTGCCTTTGCAGAACTCAAGCGTTGGGAGGAGTTACCGCACGCTAAAAACCAAACCATCTCAATTAATATCAGCGCCACCCATTTCCAAAGACTAGATTTTGTGGAATCTATCCAAGCATTAATAAAAAGTAAAGCTATTGATTCAAGTAAGATTAAGTTAGAACTAACGGAAAGCATACTGCTAAACGATATTAATGACTGTGTAATGAAAATGAATGACCTTAGAAAATTTGGCATAGAATTTTCTTTGGATAACTTTGGAACAGGGTATTCATCTTTGTCTTGTTTGACTCAGTTGCCATTATCTGAATTAAAAATTGACCAGTCGTTAACGCAAAACATAAATGTGCCTAGTCATTTGGATGGCGTTACCATTGAAACCATTTTAGTAATGGCAAAAAATCTGGGCTTAAGAGTCATTGCAGAGGGTGTAGAAACTATAGAGCAGCGTAGTTTTCTAGAACGGCGCGGATGTTATGCGTTTCAAGGTTTCTTGTTTGGTAAACCTTTGCCGAGAAACGAGTACGATGCGTCAATAAAAAAGAGGGTGTAAATAATTTTGTGTAAAGGTCATTTTGTAGAAAACTGCTATTTTCAGAAATGGATAAAAAACGACCTCACCAAAAGCTTTACCCAACGATTTAATCGATAGCCTGCAATCAAAATGCTGAACGGCTTTTTTAATCGCTGCTTTTAATTGATTAAGATTGCACAACATTCATAGCGCATGCCGACTTTGTAAATCAGGAGAGTCAGTCAAGGTTTCATTAGGTTATTTGAACATATGATGCTTTTTTATTGCCTAATGCCTTGACTGATTCATCTATGACTTTAAATCGTAAATCTACAATCTTCGCAAGATACGCCTTTTAACATCTCAAGTATGTTTGTTACCGAACATAGTGTATAGATTTTGATTATTATTTAATGTACGCTAGTGCTCACAAGTTCTATTCCGATAGATAAGTCGACTACAATTTGTATTAATGAATAGAAACCTTATCTGACGGGTTAAACGAAAATACATCACAACATATAAATTATCAGTAACCCTGAGAAAGTATTGTTCAAATTGATGGTAAATAACAAAAAAATCTTAATTTCAAGTTTCATTTTAATTTTTTTTAGTTTGCTAATTTATATAGCGCTTGAAGAATCTAACCAGTCTAATCAGACTGCCATTCATGACGCGCCCATTAGACTGACAAATGAAGAGCATGCATGGCTGGCTAATAACAAAAATCTATACGTGTCCGTTAAACCTGGTTGGGCACCTATTGCTTTTTTATCCGAGAATGGTGAATTTAGAGGCATTTCAATTGACCTTCTAAAGAAAGTTGAACAAAAACTGGGTGTAAGATTCGATAGAGTTCAGGCAAAAGAAGATATTATGCAGGAGACTGCTGATATTATAATTGCAGTGGCCCCCGCAACACTCCATCAGCAGTCTCTCTACACTCCATTAAATGCGCCTTATTTAGATTCTTCATTTGCAATTTATTCAAAAAAAGAAAATGACTTCAAGGTATTAAGAAATCTAGAGGGTAAAAAAGTTGCTGTATTCCGAACAAGCTATATAGCCCAAAGCTTGGCACTTAATCACCCTGAACTCGACTTGTACGCAGCCGATATTGTAGAAGAAGCACTCGATGCTGTAAGGTCCGGAAAGGTTGATGCTTATATTGGAAATTCAATCATTATCGATTACACGTTGATAAATCAGGGATTCCGTGATTTAAAAGTATCTGGAATAACACCCTATAAGTTTAAAATTTACATGGCGGTAAAAACTAACTTACCTTTGCTTCGATCATCAATTGAGAAAGCAATTAACGCAATATCAGCAAATGAACGTAAGAGTATTTTAGACGCATGGACACTTAAACCAACAAAAGAGAAAAATATAAATTACAAACTTATATTTTTTATATTAGCACTATCGTCTTTGGTGACCCATTTTCTATATAGTGCTAACAAAAAATTAAGTAAAGAGATTGAGCAAAGAAAAAAAATTGAGTCGGAATTGCTTAACGAGCACAACAAGTTAGAATCAAGCGAATTTACGATCAGGCAATACTTAAATGATCTAAAGTTGCTGAATGAAACACTCGAGGAAAAGGTTAAAGAGAGAACTAAAGATTTGGAAATTGAGGTAGAAGAGAGAAAAGCCGCGGAAAGAGTTTTACTTGAGACACAAAATGCACTTATTGAAAAGGAAAAATTCGCATCCTTGGGTGTTTTAGTTGCTGGTGTGGCGCATGAAGTAAACACGCCAATAGGGGTCGGCGTTACTGCGATTTCTCACCTCAGAGAAAAGTCGCATGATTTAATCGATCTATATCGCACAAATTTAATTAAACGCAGCAATCTTGAGGAGTATTTTGAAGTCATCGTTAACGCCACAAGAATTATTGAAATTAATCTAAACCGCGCGTCTGATTTAGTCAGAAGCTTTAAGGAAGTATCTGTGGATCAATCAGGTGAGGATATAAGAGAAATCAATCTACTAGCTTATATTCAGCAGATACTCATGAGCTTACAACCTAACTTTAAAAAACGGCCAATCAATATCGAGTTATCTAACATTAATGAAAATCTAGTGCTAAAAATTCAAGCCGGGGCTTTTTCACAAGTTATCTCAAACTTACTTTTAAATTCTCTGCATCATGGTTTTGATGAAAATCAGCCAGGACTGATAACAATATCAGCTGTAATTGAAAAGCAGGATCTTGTGCTTGTGTACGAAGATGATGGTAAAGGTGTTCCAAAAGAAAATTTACGTAAAATTTTTGACCCATTTTTTACCACCAAAAAAGGCAGCGGCGGAAGTGGCCTAGGCTTGCACGTCGTTTTTAACATTATTAATCAAACGTTTTTTGGAAAGATTGATGTTCGCAGCGAGGTTGACAAAGGAGTCAGGTTCGAGATTTTAATTCCAGGCTGTGTTGTAAAAGGAGTAAGTTAAATGCAAAGTGATTCAGGTGATTTAGTTTTTGTTGAAGAAAGTAAAGTTACTCGCCAAAAGTTGCTACTAACGCCATGGAAGGTAATAATAGTTGACGATGAAGTAGCCGTTCATGAAGTCACTTTAATGGCACTAGCAGGCGTTAAATATGAGGGTAGAGCAATTAATTTTATATCCTGTTATTCAGCTAGTGAGGCACAAGCAGCCGTCAGAAATAACCCTGATGCTGCGCTTATATTGCTTGATGTAGTGATGGAGACAGACTCAGCTGGCTTAGAACTTGTGAAATATATACGTGAGGTCATCCATAACAATCGCATCAGAATTGTTTTGCGAACTGGCCAGCCTGGACAGGCTCCTGAACGAGATATTGTTGTTAATTACAATATTGATGATTACAAAGAAAAGACAGAATTAACTTCTACCAAGTTGTTTACTATGGTGATTTCATCACTTAGAGCTTTTGCAGATATCAATACCATTGAGATGAGTCGGGTAGGTCTAACGCATATTATCGATGCAACTAGAGACATTTTTGCCCTAAAATCGATCGAGCTTTTCACTACCGGTGTACTTGAGCAATTAACAGCTTTTATACGCACGAATCCAGCTACTAATTTCTTGAGGGAAGGGGAAGTAAATAGTATTGCTGCAACTTACGAAGATGAAGAATGGAGGCAAATGGCAGGTCTTGGCAAATATGCCAATCATCATCATGCAAATTTGGCATCTTTTGTGAAGAAGAACACATATCTAAAACTTAAAAAAGCTGAAGAAACTAAACAAAACTTTTTCGAGGAAAATTTAATCATTGCATATTTTGAAGACAGAGTAGGCAACAAAAATGCCTTAATTTTTGAAGGCATAAACCATGTTTCTAGTTTGGAAAAAGATTTAATTAAATTATTTACGAAAAATATATCAATTTCACTTGAAAATCTTCATCTAATCGAAGATGTAGATGAGACTCAAAAAGAGATCATTTACTTGCTGGGTGGAGCTGTAGAGTCTAGATCTAAAGAAACAGGAAGCCATATAAAAAGAGTGGCGAAAATCTCTAAGTTACTAGCATTAAAATATGGCTTGTCTGCTGAAGATGCTGGTATTTTAGAATATGCATCTCCATTGCATGATCTAGGTAAAATTGCGATTCCGGATTCTATCCTCAACAAGGCAGGCAGACTTACGGAACAAGAGATGAGCATCATGCGGACTCATGCTGAGATAGGTCATAATATGTTGAGCTCATCAAAAAAAGATATTTTGAAAAAAGCTGCAGTCATC
>CAMCVF010000002.1 GCA_945881735.1 Methylotenera oryzisoli | reverse complement strand
TGGTGGTTACAAAGAGTTAACAAAATACAACGCGGCTCCTGGCGGCGGTGCATTAACAGTATTCTCACTATAATTTAGACGTTTAAATTGTAGTTAGTTACTGGTTAATTTAACCAACGAAACACCTCACAGTAATGTGGGGTGTTTTTGTTTTGACAACAGTAAACATATGCCAGAAAATGAGCATCCACGTATAATATTGATATGAAAAATTTGTCCATTATTGTCGCGGTTGCTAATCACAATGTGATTGGTATTAACAACAAATTGCCTTGGCACCTGCCAGAGGATTTAAAACGTTTTCGAGCTCTTACCACAGGTCATCACATTATTATGGGCCGCAAGACTTATGAATCGCTAGGGCGCTTATTGCCCAACAGAACAACCGTTATTGTTACGCGCAACAAAAATTACCAAATAGAAGGCGCACTGATTGCACATAATTTGAAAGCCGCATTAGATTTTTGTGATGGTGATGCTGAGCCATTTTTAATTGGCGGGGCAGAGTTGTACAAAGAAGGCGTTCAGTTGGCCAACAAGATTTATCTCACCGAAGTGCATGCGGATTTTAAAGGCGATGCTTTTTTTGAGCAGATTAATTTAATGCGATGGCAACAAGAAGAGCGTGAAAAACATATCGCTGAAAATGGATTGCAATACAGTTATGTTAGTTATTTTGCTAAATAGCCACACTATTCTCAGCAATGATTAAAAAATGCACTTAATTAAGCGCCTTTTTATTGACTAAAACCAATGACTATTTTGATTTGTTGCTATGATGCATCATAACAAAACTTCATAAGCCCGAAGCCATTAAACTCAATGCAGCAGGCACTGGTAAGGCTGATGGCCAAGCCATCAAGAAATTTTGAAGCTGATTGTTACCATAAAAAGTCAGGCTATATACACGTAAAGTATAACAGCTACTTAAAGCACTCAAATATGTATTAGCTGCAGCAATATGCCAACATAATAGCCATTCACTGCTAAAATATCACCTGAAGTATTATTGGGGTCATTATGGATGGTTTCCCATAAAGCCAAGCGAAATCCAGCCGTTTGCTCGGCACCTGATAAGCTACCGAACGCATTATCAAAAATCTTTTGTGATTAACAAATCGGTTTGCGCCATCACCACTGATAAAGTTGCTAGCATCTAATGCGCAACTTTCATAAGTGCTTGATTAGTTAGATGCTAATTGGAATGCGACAACACAAAACCAACTAATTTTCTAGTTGCATCAGAAGTTGTTAAATTCTAGCTACCCCTTTAGGCATAAAGTGAACTGCCTTTAACTAAAATGTTAATTGAAGCTGTGGTGTTAGGTTAAACATAACTAAAGTCAACTGTGCTGGTTTCTGCCGTGGTTTATAGTACCTTTACAAAAATAGAATACCAACTGAAAACGATGATTTTTTTAACATTTGAATCTAAATCGAAAATGGTTAATGTGTTTCGCTGTAACCTTATGATTAATATATAAAATAGTTCGCTTTAGCTATACCAATTTAACCATTCTTTACATTCATCTAGTTAAGATTGTGTTACGCAATCGACAAAATACACTGCTTTACCATCCACAATTTCCTTCACTAAACCGTGATTATCGGCTTCAAAACCTGGGAATTTTTCGTTAAACTCACGCGCAAATTTTAGGTAATTTACGATGATTTTATTGAATCGCTCGCCTGGAATTAATAGCGGAATACCAGGTGGATAGGGCGTTAAAAGCACCGCTGTGATTCGACCTTCTAAGTCATCAATCGCCACTCGGTCAATTTTACGGTGTGCCATTTTTGCAAAAGCATCGGTTGGTTTCATGGCGGGCACCATGTCTGACAGATACATTTCAGTGGTTAGTTTGGCCACGTCATTCGCTTTGTAAACGGCATGAATTTTTTCGCACAAATCACGCAAGCCTACTTTTTCGTAACGCGGTTGTTTCTGTACAAATTCAGGAAGCACCTTCCACAATGGTTGGTTCTTATCGTAGTCGTCTTTAAATTGTTGTAAAGCCGCTACCATCGTGTTCCAGCGGCCTTTGGTAATGCCGATAGTAAACATGATAAAGAATGAATATAAGCCTGTTTTCTCAACAATTACGCCATGCTCAGCTAGGTATTTGGTGACAATGGCCGCCGGAATACCAAATTTTTCTGAGAAGTTGCCTTTAATATCCAAACCTGGCGTAATAATGGTCGCCTTGATTGGGTCAAGCATATTAAAGCCTTCAGCTAGGTTGCCGAAATCATGCCAAGCGTCGTTGGATTTTAACATCCATGCGTCCCGCTCTTCTAAGCCTTCTTCACTTAAATCGTCTGGACCCCAAACTTTAAACCACCAGTCTGCACCCCATTCTTCATCCACCTTACGCATTGCGCGGCGGAAGTCTAATGCTTCCATTAGGCTTTCTTCAACCAAAGCATTACCACCAGGCGCTTCCATCATGGCTGCGGCTACATCGATACTTGCCACAATCGAATATTGTGGGCTTGTAGAGGTGTGCATCAAATACGCTTCATTGAAAATATTACGGTCTAGTTTATTGTTTTCGGCATCCTGCACCAAAATTTGGCTGGCTTGGCTTAAGCCTGCTAACAATTTATGCGTAGATTGTGTAGAGAACACCATGCTTTCTTTACAACGCGGACGTCCTTCGCCAATTGCATGATAATCACCATAGAAATCGTGGAAAGTAGCATGTGGCAGCCACGCTTCATCAAAATGCAATGTATCAATCTTGCCATCCAACATATCTTTAATTTCTTCTACGTTGTAAAGCACGCCATCATAAGTTGATTGCGTGATAGTTAATACGCGTGGTTTAGCGGATTTATCTAAAATAAACGGGTTGTGGTCGATTTTCTTTTGAATGTTTTCCCATTCAAATTCGCTTTTTGGAATCGGTCCGATGATGCCAAAATGATTACGTGTCGGCATCAAAAATACAGGCACAGCGCCTGTCATAATAATGGCGTGCAATATCGATTTATGGCAGTTACGGTCTACCACCACCACGTCACCCGGTGCTACGGTGCTGTTCCAAACCATTTTGTTGCTGGTTGAAGTGCCATTGGTAACAAAATATAAATGATCGCAATTGTAAATGCGGGCTGCATTGCGCTCTGAAGCGGCTACGGGGCCTGTGTGATCCAATAATTGGCCTAGCTCATCCACTGCGTTACAAACGTCAGCACGTAGCATGTTTTCGCCAAAGAATTGGTGAAACATTTGGCCTACCGGGGATTTTAAAAACGCCACGCCACCAGAATGTCCTGGGCAATGCCATGAATAGGAACCATCCGCCGCGTATTCTGTTAACGCTTTAAAGAAGGGTGGCGCAAGGCTATCTAAATAGGTACGTGCTTCGCGCAGAATATAGCGCGCCACGAATTCTGGCGTGTCTTCATACATATGAATAAAGCCATTAAGTTCGCGCAAAATTTCATTGGGTATATGACGTGAAGTACGCGTTTCACCATGCAAGAAAATAGGAATCTCTTCATTACGGTAACGAATTTCATCCACAAATTTGCGTAAGTTATCTAACGCATCTTGATTTTCTTCAATAAATTCATTGTCATCAATGGATAGAATAAAAGCTGAAGCACGGCTTTGCTGTTGCGCAAACGAAGTTAAATCGCCATAGCTGGTCACACCCAGCACCTCAAAACCTTCGGCCTCGATGGCTTTTGCCAGCACACGAATACCTAAACCTGAGGAATTTTCAGAACGAAAATCTTCATCGATAATAACAACGGGAAAGCGAAACTTCATTCAATATCCTTAATAAATCTTGCTAGGTACTAGATTTGGACTGCTCAATTTGTAATGCTAGATTTTAGGTAAGGTAACGCCCACTTGACCTTGGTATTTACCACCGCGATCTTTATAACTGGTTTCGCAAACGTCATCAGCATCGGCTTCAAAAAACAGCACTTGTGCGCAGCCTTCATTGGCGTAAATCTTGGCTGGTAGTGGGGTTGTATTGCTAAATTCCAGCGTTACGTAGCCTTCCCATTCTGGTTCAAATGGCGTCACGTTCACAATAATTCCGCAACGTGCATATGTTGATTTCCCCAAGCAAATTGTTAATACGTTACGCGGTATTTTAAAGTACTCTACAGTGCGGGCTAGTGCAAATGAATTGGGTGGAATAATGCAGTAATCGGCATTTACTTCAACGAATGAATTTGGATCGAAATTTTTTGGGTCAACGATTGTGCTGTTTAAATTGGTGAACAATTTAAACTCTTTACTGCAGCGGATATCGTAGCCATAACTAGAAGTTCCATATGACACCATGCGCTCTCCAGCAGCACTCATCTTGACTTGGTTAGGCTCAAACGGAGAAATCATTTGATGATCTTCAGCCATTTGGCGTATCCACTTATCCGATTTTATACTCATGCTTTAACGCTCATTCATTCATGTATTAAAAGGTGAAAAGCGGAGTATTAACTCCGCTTTTAATGAGTGCAAATAATAACAATAAATCACACTCTTATTGCAAATTATTTTAATGCTTACTTGTCGCCACCAAGTGCAATGCTGTATCGCCAAAATTGATCTTCTGCTTCAAAAATCACTTTTGATGCTTCGGGGTCGCTTGAGCCAGCCGGATACTGATGCACAGGCGATTTATCCGCCGCCCAAGCTTTTACTACTGGATCAACTAAGCGCCATTGGGCTTCGGCTTCACTAATGTGTAAGTAATTTGAATTATCACCTTGCATTAAATTCAGCAACAAAGCCTCATACGCATCAACCGTGTCATCTTCTGGCAATCGGTTTGCCGCATCTAGTTGAATGGTGCGGGTATTAATATCTAAGCCTGGTACTTTGGCTTGAATTTCCATTTTGATACATTCACGTGGTTGAATACCAATAATCAACCAATTTTGGTCTTGCTCGTTCACTTGCAAAGGCGCCTTTTTAAAGCGGATAGAAATGCGTGTATCGGCTTCATGCAAGCGTTTCGCGGTTCGGATATAAAACGGTACACCTTGCCAGCGCGGATTATCAATAAACAATTTTAACGCTGCATACGTCTCTGTAACACTATTCGGATTTCCTAATTCTTCTAAGTAGCCAGGCACTTTCTCACCTTTGCCATCAGCAGTAAAAACCTCACCCGCGGCATATTGCGCACGGAAAGCATGCTTGCTTAATTCATTCACTGGAATTGGACGAATTTGCTCTAGTACTTTAATTTTGGCATCGCGCACGCCATGCGGTGTTAAATCTTTTGGCTTTTCCATTGCGGTTAAGGCCAGTATTTGTAGAACATGACTTTGAATCATATCCCTTAAAGCACCAGTACTGTCGTAAAACTGTGTACGATCGCCCACACCCAACATTTCAGTATTGGTGATTTGCACATGATCAATGTATTGATTATTCCAAATTGGCTCTAATATGGCATTGGTAAAGCGCTGCAACAAAATATTTTGTAGCGCCGATTTGCCTAAATAATGGTCAATGCGGTAAATTTGGCTTTCTTTTAGATTTTTGGTTAGCGCGGCTTGTAAATCAATTGCGCTATTTAAGTCCGTTCCAAATGGCTTTTCAACCACCACACGACGCCAGAATTTATCTTCCTGAGTTAAACCGACTTTAGCCAACGATTCCACCACTGGCCCAAAATCTACAGGGCGTACTGATAAAAAGTAAGCCAAGTTTTGCGGAAATACGGATGTGTCACTTAATGTATTTTTAAGCTTGTTAAACGCATCAGGGTCTGTTGGTGGGTTAGCGTGATAAAAATTACGTGCAATAAAACGCTCAAACGCAGCTGCGTTATAGCCTTTTTTAAATTTAGCATCTAGCATGCTTTTAATATCAGCACGCCATGCTTCAAGGGTCACTTCTTGACGGCCAACCGCTAGAATTTTTAATTCAGCAGGTAAACGACCAATAGAATCCAGTCTAAATAAGCCAGGATAAAGCTTTACACGTGCTAGATTACCGCTTGCGCCAAACAGCACAAGGGTACAAGGGTCAATATTACTACTTGGTGCATGGGTTTGCGTCATTTCTATAAGCCTTATCCTAAACCTAACTAATTAATTTTATTGCAAAAATCTACTCACTCGTTATTCCTATTTTCACGGAAATGACGGTATAACAACTCATTTTACTCCTAGTTTTTCTTAACAGCATGGCCGCCAAAAGCATTACGCATTAACGACAAGAGTTTATAGCTGTAACCATTAGCATCTTGACTTCTGAAACGGGCTTGTAGTGCAACCGTTAATACTGGTGCCGCAACCCCTTGCTCAACTGCTTCAACTACTGTCCAACGACCTTCACCAGAGTCAGCCACATAGGGAGCAATGCCTTCTAGCGTCTGGTCGTTTTTCAAAGCTTCGGCTGTCAAATCAAGCAACCAGCTACGCACTACAGATCCATGGCGCCATAATTCGGTAATTTGCGCCAAGTCTAAGTTGAATTCTTCTTTACCTTTTAGCAAGTCCAAACCTTCAGCAAATGCTTGCATCATGCCGTATTCAATACCATTGTGAAGCATTTTGGTGAAGTGACCAGAGCCGACAGGGCCGACGTGTGCCCAACCGCGGTCTGCGTGCGTTAACGCTTGCGCATAAGGGGTTAATACATCGGCAAACTGTTTGTCGCCGCCGTACATCAGGCAATAGCCGTTATCTAAGCCCCAAACGCCGCCAGAGGTGCCGCAGTCAATAAAGCCAATTCCATATTCGGCTAACATTGCGCCACGACGTTGGCTATGTTTGTAGTTTGAGTTGCCGCCGTCGACGATGATATCGCCTTTGCTTAATAGCGGGATTAAATCTTTAATTTGATTTTCGGTAATTTCGCCCGATGGCAACATTAACCAAACGATTTTTTGTCCATCTAATTTATTAACGGCATCAGCAAATGAATCTGCTGCAATCATGCCTTCTTTTTCTACTAGATTAGAAATGAATTCTTTATTAAAGTCAAAACCAACCACTTCAATTTTGTGACGTAATAAACGCGCAGCCATATTGCCGCCCATTTTACCTAAGCCGATCATAGCTAACTTCATGCTGTTTTTCCTATGGTATGAGGATAATAAAAAGCACCCATCTTGTGGATGTGGTGAAAACAAAAAATTAATAATTCTTGAAGAATTATCTTATTGAGTTAAGTATAATTATAGCAAATGCATCAGCTGTGCTCAAATGCATGGTGCAGACCTTGCTCTAGTCCCAGTAGCTTGTAGCAAAAACACATTGCAAAAATTATGTATCGTTTTTAAAAGGCAGATATAGATTCAAAGTCTTTTTTTATTTTTTAAAAGTTTTTATAGGTTTTTATGACCCAAAGCTCATCAATTTCAAATACCCGCTGGCATACTTTTGAATCGCAAGATGGTATTAATCTGGCAGCTGCAACACGTATTTTAGCTGCTGCACAAGAAGCGATTAATCAACATGGCAGTTTTTTGGTTGTATTAGCAGGTGGAAGCACTCCCAAAAGTGTTTATAAGTTATTAAGCCAGCAGCAAGCCGATTGGGCCAATTGGCATGTGTATCACAACGACGATCGCTGTTTGCCCATAGACCATCTAGAGCGAAATAGCAAAATGGCGCGCGATGTTTGGTTAAATCATGTGGCGATTCCACAAACTCAGATTCATGATATCCCGACCGAATTGGGTAATGTAGAAGGCGCAAAAGCTTACGCAAAAACCTTAAATGGTTTGCGTGCGTTTGATTTGGTGATTTTAGGTTTGGGCGAAGATGGCCATACCGCTAGTCTGTTTCCTAATCAAATCGTTGATAATAGTGCTGATGTAGTACCTGTTTTTGATGCACCGAAGCCGCCCGCTGATCGCGTGACCATGTCTCAGAACCGTTTAAATAATGCGCATGAAGTGTTGTTTTTAGTCACGGGAGCAGGCAAGCAAGATGCAATTGATAATTGGCGCAAAGGGGTAAAAATTCCTGCAACTTTGATTGCGCCTGCTAATGGTGTCGATGTGTATTGTTTTGGTGTAAAACTTAATTAGTAATGTTTTTTTAACCATTCAATCATCTACATCAACAGGCGCTGGTAAATCGCTCGGTAGATAAGATAAATTCCAATACTAAGTATTTTGAATCACAATATTCGGAAACTTACTGCTGTGATCCAAGCCGGCATTAGCGATTTTAATCGCAGCTTTGCGGGCAATTTCTTTATAAATTTTGGCAATCGCGGAATCAGGTTGTGCAATTACGCTTGGTCTGCCACTGTCCGCTTGTTCGCGGATGCTCATATCTAAGGGTAAACTTCCTAATAAATCAACATTGTAATCAGCACACATTTTGGCACCGCCACCTGCGCCAAATATATGTTCTTCATGGCCGCAATTGCTGCAAATATGTGTGCTCATGTTCTCAACAATGCCAAGAATCGGTATATTCACTTTTTCAAACATCTTTAAGCCGCGTCTTGCATCCAGCAAGGCGATATCTTGCGGGGTCGTCACAATAATCGCGCCTGTTACAGGGATTTTTTGCGCCAAGGTTAGTTGAATATCGCCTGTACCAGGCGGTAAATCAATCACCAGATAATCCAAATCGTTCCATTTAGTATCGCGCAGTAATTGCTCTAATGCACCCGTCACCATTGGGCCGCGCCATACCATGGGTGTGTCAATATCCACTAAAAAGCCAATGCTCATGGCTTGTATGCCGTGCGCCAGCATAGGCTCCATACTTTTGCCGTCCGTAGTATCTGGGCGACCACTGATGCCTAACATTTGTGGTTGGCTAGGGCCATAAATATCCGCATCTAATAAACCCACAGTTGCGCCTTCTGCCGCTAATGCCAAAGCCAAGTTGACTGAGGTAGTGGATTTGCCCACACCACCTTTGCCAGAAGCTACAGCGATAATATTTTTCACATTCGGCATTAAATTTACGCCTTGCTGCACTTTGTGCGCAACAATGCGGCTACCAATATTCACGGCAACATCACTTACACTAGCTAGCGCTTTAAGGTTCTGAACTACTAGTGCTTTTAAACCAGTCATCACACTTTTGGCAGGGTAGCCTAATACTATATCTAGGCTCACTTTGTCAGCATTGATTTGTATGTTTTTAGCCGATTTGCTGGTGATAAAATCTTTGCCCGTGTTTGGGTCGATAAGCGTTCTTAATGCGTTTTGGATATCTGATTCCGTGATTGCCATAATGGTTAGTTTTACTTAATCTTAAAAATCTTATTTTAGCGCAAGACAATATTTAAAGCTTGCCTGATTAATGACTTTTGGCATTAATGCTTAAAGCTAAAGCTTGCTTAATTTGCTAAAATAACGTTTTATCACAATTAAAGCATTTTATGGCACGCAAAATTCTGGTCACTTCCGCCTTACCTTACGCCAATGGCAGTATTCATCTTGGTCACTTGGTGGAATATATTCAAACCGATATTTGGGTGCGCTTTCAAAAAATGCAAGGCCATACCGTACATTATGTGTGTGCCGATGACACTCATGGCACGCCAATTATGCTTCGCGCTGAGAAAGAGGGCATCACACCAGAAGCCCTAATTGAAAATGTGCATAAAGAACACAGCGCAGACTTTAAAGAATTCTTGGTAGAGTTTGATAATTACTACTCAACTAATGCGCCTGAAAACAAAGAACTATCGCAAACTATTTATCGCAAATTAAAAGCCAATGGCAAAATTGCTACTAAAACCATTGAGCAGTTTTATGACCCTGTTAAGAACATGTTCCTGCCTGACCGCTTTATTAAAGGCGAATGCCCGAAATGTCATGCTAAAGACCAATACGGCGATAACTGTGAGATTTGTGGCGCGACATACAACCCAACTGAATTAATTAATGCCTATTCTGCGGTATCTGGCGCGGCACCAGTGCGCAAAGAAACGGAACACTATTTTTTCAAACTTTCTGAATGTGAAGCATTTTTGAAAGATTGGACTAGGTCAGGCACGCTACAAGGTGAAGCCGCCAATAAAATGGGGGAGTGGTTTGAAAATGGCTTGAATGACTGGGATATTTCGCGCGATGCGCCTTATTTTGGTTTTGAGATTCCAGATGCGCCAGGTAAATATTTTTATGTATGGTTAGATGCGCCAATTGGCTATATGGCGAGCTTTAAAAAGCTGTGTGACATGAAGGGTTTAGATTTTGACGAATACTGGAATAAAGATTCCAGCACAGAGTTGTACCATTTTATTGGCAAAGATATTTTGTATTTTCATGCTTTATTTTGGCCTGCAACGCTTGAATTCAGCGGTTATCGCAAACCGACACAAATTTTTGCGCATGGTTTTTTAACCGTTAACGGCGAAAAAATGAGCAAATCGCGTGGCACGTTTATTACCGCACGAAGTTATTTAGAGCATATTAAAAATCCTGAGTATTTGCGTTATTACTACGCAGCAAAACTAAACAGCACCATGGAAGATATTGACCTAAATTTAGAAGATTTTGTGGCGCGGGTAAACAGCGATTTGGTGGGTAAATACATCAATATTGCAAGCCGCACGGCAGGTTTCATCAATAAACGTTTTGCAGGAAAACTGAATCCATCAACTGACAATTCAGCAATTGCGGAATTAAAAGCCGCAGCGCAAACGATAGTACATGCTTATGAAGCCCTTGATTATGGACGTGCTTTGCGGGAAATTATGCGTTTGAGTGATTTGGCGAATGGTTTTGTGGCAGAACGTGCACCCTGGGCGATTGCAAAACAAGAAGGCCATGATGCGGCGTTACAGCAAGTCTGCTCTGATGCATTAGAAATGTTTAGATTACTCACCTTATATTTAAAACCAGTTTTGCCAAAGCTAGCAGCAGAAGTCGAACAATTTTTAAATATCGAACCTCTGAATTGGGCAAGTGTTAAGGCTAGTTTAAGCGCAGAGCATGCGATTAATGAGTATACCCATTTAATTACCCGCGTTGACCCTAAATTGATTGAAGCCATGACGGAAAGTAATAAAGAAAACTTAACGGCAACAGTGGAAGTGAGCGCTCTAGCCAAGAATGAAGTTGAAGCTGCAATGACTATGCCTGAGACCGAATACATTAGCATCGATGACTTCACCAAGGTGGATTTGCGCATTGCAACAATCGTAAATGCTGAACATGTTGAAGGTGCAGAAAAATTATTAAAACTGACACTTGATATTGGTGAAGAGGCTGACAATGGAGAACGCACTACCCGCCAAGTATTTGCCGGCATTAAATCCGCCTACGATCCGTCAACTTTAATTGGACGTAATACCGTAATGGTGGCCAACCTAGCACCACGTAAAATGAAATTCGGTATGTCTGAGGGCATGGTGCTAGCAGCCAGTGATGAAAGTGGCGGACTTTTTATATTAACGCCAGATGTTGGCGCGATGCCTGGTATGCGCATTAAGTAAACAACAAATCACTGCAAGAAAACGCTTGCAGTGATTTAAGAATTAGCTTTTTAGGTAACTTCTAAAATCTTGTAAAATTGCCTTACTAATGCACAAGAATTGTAATTAACGGTTAAAAAATGATTAAAAGGAACTTCCAATGAAATATATTCATGCTCCACTATTAGCAGTTTTGATATTATCTGGACAAGCGTTTGCTGAAGACAGCAATGCTAAAACCGCCATTGGTGGGGGTTTGGGTGCAGTCGCCGGTACAGCACTTGGCGGTGCAATTGGTGGAAGCACTGGTGAAATATTGGGTGGTGCAGTGGGTGGTGGTTTAGGTGGTGCTGTTACTACTAAAGGTGAAGGTCAAGCAGGTGCCGTTATAGGAGGTGCGGCTGGTGGTGCAGGTGGAGCTTATGTCGGCCGTAAAGTGAGTGGCAGTGGCGCTGGCGCAATCGTTGGTGCTGGCTTGGGCGGAGCTAGCGGTGCTGTAGTGGGTAAGTTAATTGATGAACCAAATAGATCATCTAGCTCACGTAATAAAAACAATCATAAAAATCGCCACAAAAAAAAGAATAAACACAAACGAGGTAAAGACCATGCATACAGTCATGAAAAGCATGATGACTAAAATTATTAGTGTTTGTGTTAAGCGAAATGTTTAGTGCTTAATACATAAAAAAACTCCATATTTCGGGATTTTTTGTTATTAAAGCAAGATAACTATTTAATTTGATTGGCTTTTACAGAGTTTTTTGTGTCTGCTTTAGTAGTAGCTTTTTTGTTCGTGGTTTTTTTATCTGCTTTTTTAGCGTCAGCAGTGGATGCTTTTTCAGTACCAACCGATTTGGTTTCTTTGGCTTTATTTTCTTTTGCTTTAGTCCCTTTGGCAGGCTTAGTTTCTTTACTGAGTGCTGCTGGAGTTGCAACACTTGTCCTGCCAATAATACTAACATCTTTACGAACATTCTTAAGCGTAATCTCACCCACGCCGTCCACTTTTTCTAATTCATCAATGGACTTAAAGCCGCCATTTTTTTTGCGATAATCAATAATGGCTTTTGCTTTAACTGGGCCAATACCTTCTAAAGATTCTAATTCTTGTTGTGTGGCGGTGTTTAAATTAACCGCTGCAAAAACGTTAAAACTAAATGCAAGGCTAAGGCTAGCAAGTAAGGTGATTAGTGTTATTTTCATTTGATTCTCCCTATTTACGTTTTGTGACGAACATGGTATGAAACACTAGTTTAATGTTTTAGTTGACTAATAACCAGTTTTAAGAATTGCTGGCCGATTGAATTTCTTGATTAATAGCCATTAATACCTTAATTGGGTGAGTGGCTTGCGTTATAGGGCGGCCAATCACTAAATAACTTGAGCCTTGTCTGATTGCAATGCTAGGACTTGCAACCCGTTTTTGGTCGTCTAAACTGACCTTTTCAGGGCGGATGCCGGGAGTAACCAGGCAAAAATCGGAGCCTAGTTCCTCTCTTAATTTGAACGTTTCACCTGCAGAGCAAACAACACCATCTAATCCTGCTTCTTTAGTAAGTTTAGCTAGTCTAATAACATGGTTTTCTAGTGAGCCTTCAATTCCGATACGTGTAAACTGTACCTCATTCATACTAGTGAGTACGGTCACTGCAATTAATAGAGGCTGATTAAGGCTATTGTCAACAGCTTGCTTTGAAGCCTGCATCATCTCCAAGCCGCCACTGGCATGCACATTAAGCATCCATACCCCTAAATCACTGGCTGCTTTACATGCTTTTGCAACTGTGTTGGGAATATCATGAAATTTTAAATCTAAAAAAACTTGGAAGTTTTTGGCAATTAGTTTTTCAACCAGTAGTGGACCAGCGGCAGTAAATAACTCTTTCCCCACTTTAAGCTTGCATAAGCTTGAATCTAGTTGATTAACCAGATTCAGCGCACTGGTAGAGTCGGCATAATCTAGCGCGACGATAATCTTAGAACCATTCATTTGATCACTTTAAAATTTATTTTTGGTTGGATTTTTTAACCGTCATTTCGCGGCTAATAGCCTCAGATGGCTCAGCGGGTAAGGACTCCCATGCGTTACAAGCGGGGCATTGCCAGTGATATTGCTTGGCGCGAAAACCGCATTGATTACAGTGATAAGCTGCGCGATTACCAATTGCGTTGCGCACAGTTTGCTGCATCAGTTGTACATCTTGATTATTTAAATCATCAGCCATGGCGCGCGCTTGTAGTAATTGGTCAAGTGTAGTCAAGCTTGGCTGTCGGATTAGTTCATTACGCGCTAGCTTGGCAGCGCTTATAGCACCTTCTTCGATAAGTGTTGCCTCATACAAAACTGACATTAAAGAAGATAATTTATAGGTTTCAATATAAGTGTTAAGTTGAGCTAAGCCTACTTTTAATAAGTTAGCCGCACGATAACTCTTAAGCATTTTACCTGCGACTAAGCCTAGGTATTCTGGCTGTTGAAATTCAATTTGTTTCCAATAAGAAATCGCAGTTTGGTGTTGTCCTGCGATGGCTTCAATATCGCCCAGTAGTACATTGGCGCGAATACAATTTTTATTGGCATCTAATGCTAATGCCAACTGGCTACGCGCTGCATCTGCATTTTGTGTGATGATAAAATTCATAGCCAATTCGCAATAATACTGCGCAATTTCAACTCTAAAAGGCACGCCAGACAAGCGTTCCAGTTCTGTTGCGGTGGTAATTGCTTGTGCCCACTCGCGCTCGCGTACATATATTTCTAATAAAGCATGAAGTGCAGGTTGCTTGTAGCGTTGGTCTTCTAGCCCTTTAAATAACTCTTCGGCACGGTCAAACAAGCCTGCTTTTAAGTAATCTTGCGCCAATTCTGCTTTTACTGCATTTCTTTGTGGTTCGGTTAACTCTTTTTTATCCAGTAAATTGACATGCAGATTAATAGCGCGGTTGGTTTCACCGGTGCGTCTAAACAAACTTCCTAGGGCAAAGTGTAGCTCTAGCGAATCACTATTGGCTTGAACGGCCTCACTAAACGCCTCTACCGCCTTATCATGCTTATCGCCAATTAAAAAGTTAAGCCCTTTAAAATACGCGGCAGGCAGGGTGGTAGACTCAGACAATAGTTGCTTAATATCCACGCGCGCTGTAATCCAACCTAGCGTAAAAAAAAGCGGGAGTACTAAAAGCCACCAATATTCAAATTCAATCATCATGATTATTTGTACGTTTTATTCATTGTTGTATCCGACAGTATTTTACCTAAGCTTAAGCGCAATGAGTAATTTATAAGGTGTAAAAAAAGGTGCTTAAAATTTAAGCACCTTTTTAATATTACTAGTTTAATGTTTATAGCAAAAAAACCATTTATGTAGCTGAATCAACTCGATCGCGCAACTCTTTGCCTGCTTTGAAGTGCGGTACATGTTTTGCCGGTACTTGCACTTTGCTGCCAGTTTTAGGGTTGCGACCCAAACGTGGCGGGCGGTAGTTTAAGCTAAAACTACCGAATCCGCGAATTTCGATACGCTCGCCAGTTAATAAGTTATCTGTCATTGCATCCAATATGGCTTTAACAGATAACTCAGCGTCTTTCACAACTAATTGTGGAAAACGCTCTGCTAATAAATTAATTAATTCTGATTTTGTCATGGCTTATAGTTGCCTTTAATTTAGCTTGTAATCATCTAACGTCAAACTAGCTTTTTACTGCTACTTTTACTTCTTGCTATCCATTTTTGCTTTTAATAAAGCACCAAGGTTAGTTGTGCCGGCTGCTGCTGCCTCATCAGCTGCTTTAGTTGAGCTATCTTCAACTTTAGCTTTTGTGGCTTTAGCTTTAGGTTTTGCTGCTTTGTCATCGCTAGATGATGTAGGTGTTGCACCTGATGGATCTTCAGTCAGTTGTTTAACACCAAGAGAAATACGCTCTTTTTCTACGTCGATTGCTAAAATAATGGCTTGTAACTCATCACCTTTTTTGAAGTTGCGAATCGCTTCTTCGCCAGTTTGAGTCCAAGATAAATCAGACAAATGAACTAAACCATCAATACCGCCAGCTAGTCCAATAAACACGCCGAAATCAGTGATTGATTTGATTTGGCCAGAAACTTTATCGTTTTTAGAGTGTGTAGCAGAGAAATCATCCCAAGGATTGGCTTTACATTGTTTCATACCTAATGATAAACGACGACGATCTTCATCAATTTCAAGAATCATCACTTCAACTTCGTCACCTAATTGAGCAATTTTGCCTGGGTGAATGTTTTTGTTCGTCCAATCCATTTCTGAAACGTGGACTAAACCTTCAATGCCTGGCTCGACTTCAACGAATGCGCCATAGTCAGTAATATTTGAAACTTTACCAAATAAACGTGTGCTTACTGGGTAACGGCGAGTTAATGCAACCCATGGGTCATCGCCTAATTGTTTAATACCTAATGAAACACGGTTTTTCTCTTGATCGAATTTCAAGATTTTTGCTTCAACTTCTTCACCAACTGTTAATACTTCTGATGGGTGCTTAACACGACGCCATGCTAAATCGGTAATGTGAAGTAAGCCATCAATACCGCCCAAATCAACGAATGCGCCATAATCGGTAATGTTTTTAACAATACCTTTAATGATTGCGCCTTCTTGCAACGTGCCCATCAACGCTTCACGGTCTGCACCCATGCTAACTTCCATTACAGCACGGCGAGAAACCACGATATTGTTACGTTTGCGGTCAAGTTTAATAACTTTGAAATCCCACTCTTTGTTTTCGAATGGAGTTGTGTCTTTTACTGGGCGAATATCCACCAATGAACCTGGTAAGAAAGCCATGATGCCATTAACGGAAACGCGTAAACCGCCTTTAACACGGCTAGATACGAAACCTTTAACTACACGGCCTTCGTTCATTGCATCTTCTAAATCCAGCCAAGCTTCCATTTTCTTCGCTTTTTCGCGAGAAAGTTGTGTAGAGCCAAAGCCATCTTCCAATTTTTCGATACATACTTTTACGAAGTCGCCAACTGCAACTTCAAGCTCACCTTGAGCATTTTTGAATTCTGCAGCATCAATAACGCTTTCAGATTTTAAGCCAGCGTTAACAATTACGTGGTCGTTATCAATCGATACAACCTCGGCGGTGATTACTTCACCAGAACGCATTTCCTGACGTGCCAAGCTTTCTTCAAAAAGCGCGGCAAAAGATTCCATCGAAGATGGGGTAGAGTTAGAAATAGAAGCCATTAAAAGAGTTACCTAAATAATACCTAAAGACATTTTCAAATGTGTACTGAAAAACACCTTTAAGAGTTCCCACCTAGCAGCGGGGCAGTTATTAAACGTTAAGCAACAATAATATTGTTTTAAACTTAACACGAATCGAGCATATTACACAAAAAATAGCTTGTGTTCAATGACTTAATGCATTTTTTATATTGAATTCACACTAATATTCATGGCTTTTTATTACTGATTTCATATGCGTTTAAAACTAACTTCACTGCTTCCTCAATACTGCATTTAGATGTCTCTAGAAGAAGCGCATCGGCGGTTTGAATGAGCGGCGCGGCGCTACGCCAACTATCGCGCTCATCGCGACTTTGCAGATCTGCTAAAATTTGCGCGTAATTGGCGTTTAAGCCTTTGTTGATTAGCTGTTTATAGCGTCGCTCTGCACGAATTTCTACGCTCGCCGTTAAAAAAATCTTTAATACAGCATCTTTAAAAATCACAGAACCCATATCGCGGCCGTCAACTACCAGTCCGGGTGCTTTACGAAATGAGCATTGCAAGTCTAATAAGGCATTACGCACTTGTGGGTGAGTCGCCACTTGAGATGCGCCGCTGCTCATCTCCTCGCTTCTAACGGCTTCTGTAATGCGTTCACCGTCTAAATATATTTCATTTCGGCTAAACTGGATCTTCAAATTTTTTGCTAATTCGCCAAGCATTTCGGCGTCATTCCACTCGATATTATTTTTATAAGCCTCAAATGCCACAATCCGATACAACGCGCCAGAATCAAAGTAGTGAAAATTTAATTTTTCGGCTACCAATTGTGCAACAGTACCTTTGCCGCTGGCAGAAGGACCGTCAATGGCAATAACTGGAATAGTTGAAAGAGTAGAATTATTAGCCATAAGTAAAGCTTATCAAATAGATATTAACAATGAATTAGATTAAAAATTTTAATGGGTCAATAATCGTTTTACAAACTTTGGAAGCCCGAAATGGCTAAAACAATTTCATTTGCAATTTTATACTTCACCGTTGCTTTTAGGGTGGGTTATTTGTTAACAGGTAGCGCTTTTGTAGTCCGCTTATTGGCTGTGATTAAGTCAGCTTAGAGTGTCGATGTTTTTTATTTTCACGAAAAAGCGTGGAAAAATTTTGAGGAAACCAGCACAGAAAAATATGCCAAAGTGTTTAATTTAGGCTCGCTACATTTGCATTAATTTAGCTTAACTTACTTGATTGTTAGTTAGCTAACCAGCTTTTTAAACTCATCAAAATAATTCGGGAACGTTTTATTTACGCATTTTGGGTCATTAATGGTAATTGGTACACCACCAAGTGAAACCAATGAAAAACACATCGCCATGCGGTGGTCATCATACGTATCAATCACCGCATTAGGCCTTAGCTGTGCGGGTGGCGTAATGGTTAAATAGTCGGCGCCTTCAATCACGGTGGCACCCACTTTGCGCAACTCAGTTGCCATGGCAGTTAAGCGATCTGTCTCTTTTACGCGCCAACTGGCGATGTTGCGCAAGGTGGTTGTGCCGTCGGCAAACAAAGCCATGATAGCCAATGTCATGGCGGCATCGGGAATATGGTTGCAATCTAATTCAATGGCTTTAATTCGTTGTGTTTTTTTTGATTGAATATGATTTTTGCCATAGCTAATTTTGCCACCCATCAGTTCAATGGCATCTGCAAAACGCACATCGCCTTGAATGCTGTTTTTGCCTAAGCCATCTACTTGAATGTCACCACCAATTGCGCCGGCCGCTAAGAAGTAAGACGCACTTGAAGCGTCGCCTTCAACAAATATTGTTTCAGGGCTTGAATATTGGCTGTCAGAGGCTATCATGAATTGTTGCCAGCCTTGGCGCTCAACTTGTACACCAAATTTAGCCATCAAATTAAGTGTAATTTCAATATACGGTTTTGAAATCAGCTCGCCCACCACTTCAATAGTGGCTTTTTGCCCGCTTAAAGGTAATGCTATCAACAATGCCGTTAAAAACTGGCTAGAAACATCACCACGTATTTGAATTGGCTGAATTAAATCTAATATAGTTGGTGAAATAGTAAGCGGCGGAAAGCCGTCATTGGCGTCATACTCAATATTGGCGCCTGCTTGACGCAGTGCATCTACTAAGTCGCCAATCGGTCTTTCATGCATGCGGGGGACTCCGCTTAAATGGTAATGGCCATTTGAAAATGCCAATGTGGCAGTCAAAGGCCTAAAAGCGGTACCCGCATTACCTAAAAATAAATCGGCATTTTTGTTCGGAAAATTACCTTTGCAACCTGTAACGCGCCACGTGTTTTTGGCTATATTTTCAAAATTAACCCCCAATATTGCCAAAGACTCTAGCATACGACTGGTGTCGTCAGAATCTAGTAAATCATGAATTTCAGTTACGTCATTAGCCAGCGCTGCTAGCAGTAAAGTACGGTTTGAAATGCTTTTGGAGCCAGGTAAGGTGATAATGCCTTTTGCTTGGCTGGCGGCGGGTATGCTGAGTTGTTCCATTAACGATTTTCTTATGTTTGTTTGGATTTACTATTTGCCCAATTGTTGCGTGCCACACTGGCGCGCTCAAATAAAGCTTGCAGGCCAGCACCATCCTCATGCTCAAGCAATTGTTTTAATTGGCTTAATTCAAGCTGGTAGGCCATTAATTCACTCAATAAAGCCGTTTTATTGGCTAAACTAATATCGCGCCACATCTCGGGGTGGCTGCCTGCAATACGGGTGAAATCTCTAAAGCCGCTTGCCGCAAATCCGAACAATTGCGCGGCGTTTGCGCGCGACGCAATATCATCTACTAAGGCAAAAGCCAATAAATGCGGCAAATGGCTCACTGCTGCAAAGATACCATCGTGCGTTGCGGCGGTCATTTCAGATACATTTGCACCACATACTTGCCACAGTTTTGTCACAGCAGTCACAGCGTCTATATTAGTTTCAAAAGTAGGCGTTAACACTACATTTTTGCCCTCATACAAATCAGGCATAGCGGCCGATACACCGCTTTTTTCAGCGCCAGCTATTGGGTGGCCACCTATAAATTGATTAAATTGCTCACCTAAAACTGCTTTGGCACATTCCAATACATTGGCTTTTGTGCTACCAGCATCAGTAATTACGGTTTGCTTGTTTAAATGAGGCTTGATACTTTGTAAAATAGCATTGGTTTGTGCAACAGGTGCGGCAATTAGTATCAAATCCGCATCTTGAATAGCTGCTTCTACATTGGTTTCTAAGCTATCAATCACACCTAAATCCAATGCTTCATTTAAGCTTTTTGCAGTACGCCCAACACCAACAATATGCGATATAAACCCTGCTTTTTTTAAAGCTAAGGCAACTGAACCACCAATAAGGCCAACACCAAAAATAGTGAGTTTTTTCAAAAGAAAATAAATTGAGCAAAAGGAATTAGGATTGTAGCATGCGAGTCAGTAAAGATTCTCGCCGAGAAATATTAGCTGTTAGTTTTACAGCCACTCACCATCTATCAACTTTTGTTGTGGTTTAAATTGTTGTTTATATGCCATTTTTTTGCTATCTTGAATCCAATAGCCTAAATATAAATAGGGCAGATTTAAGCTTTTTGTCCATTCGGCTAGCCACATAATGGAGTAGGTTCCGTAGCTTGCTTTGGTTTCAGTAGCATCATAAAATGTATATACAGCCGATACGCCATCTTTCACAATATCCACAACGCTGACGATTTTGACCTGATTTTTGGCATTTTTAAATTCAATCATTAGGCTTTCCACATTGCTTTGGCATAAAAATTGGCGGTATTGTTCGGCGTCATCTTTGGAGGCATTACTTGTTTCACCCATGATTTCATCTTGATGTCGCAGTGATTGATATCTTTCGTATAGTTCGTAATGTTGCTGATTAAAATACAGCGAAAAAATTTGTGCTGTGAGTTGCGCATGTTGTTTGTAAGCGCGTTTTTGGCTGCGGGTTGGCTCAAATTCGCTCAGTGCTAATCGCACAGCAATGCATGCTCTGCAGTTTTCGCAATGAGGTCGGTAGGCAAATTTTCCGCTGCGCCTAAAGCCTTGAGTAATCAATCCGCTATAAATGTTAGCATCAATTAAATGTTGTGGCGTTGCAATTAAGCTTTGCGCGAGTTTATTGGGCAGATAGCCGCACTTATATGGTGTGGTGACATAAAATTGCAGTTTGTGTAGCGGTTGTTCGAAAGGTAATGTCATAATTTAAAGCATAAGCACATGCTAAAATTTTACCAGTTTAGTCAAATTTTGCATGAATTCTTCACGCTCAATTTCGTATGCGCCAAAGCTTGCTAGCAGTGGAGTATGCATTTGGCAATCAATCATGCCAACGCCTTGATTTTGCAAATGATTCACTAAATGCACAAAAGCGACTTTAGAGGCATCGGTTTGGGTATGAAACATACTTTCGCCATAAAACATTTTGTTGATAATTACGCCATAACACCCGCCAACCAATTGATTGTCTACCCAGCTTTCCATACAAATGGCATGGCCTAATTGGTGTAAATCGCAATAGGAGTTAATCATTTCTGGCGAAATCCAGGTATTTGATTGAAGGGTACCTGTCTGTCCAAGACGTTTTGATTCACTACAAGCTTTTATCACATCGGCAAATACCGTATTAAAGCGCACTGCAAATAGGTTTTTTTTGAGTGTTTTTTTAAGTGAGGTGGAAATTTTCAGCTCATTGGGGAATAACACCATACGCGGATTCGGGCTCCACCACATGACTGGCTCCCCTGGATTAAACCAGGGAAATATACCTTGGCAGTAAGCATCTAATAAGCGCGCGGCTGTTAAATCGCCACCAATCGCGATTAAGCCGTTAGGTTCAGTTAATGCTTGGCTTAAATTTGGAAAAAGGCAGTCGTTTTCAATCGCCGCTACTCGACCTGTTTCTAGTTGGTAATAACCGTGACTCAAACTAAATAACCAAGCTTAAATTAGCATCCAAGCTGCCATTGCTACCATCAGTAAATCTTCAATAATAGTGACAGTGGTCATGGGCAAATTAAAACCTGTGCCTAAGCAGGCGCATTTAATTTTTTGATTTTTAACTACTGCTAAAATAACACCAATGCTAGAAAAGCTCATCACAATCAGTGTGATGATATTAGTGAACACGAGGTTGAAATTGATTAAATAGGCAACGCCAAGGATAAGCTCAATAAAGGGGTAAACAAAGCCATAGATGTTCATGCGCTTTGCTAATAAATCGTACATGGCATAACTGCTGGCAAATCCACTTAAATCGAGTAATTTAAAAAATGAAAATACCAAAAAGAAACCAGCCATGAAATTGGGCATAAAACGATGTAATAAAAATTCACCGGATGTAAATTCCACTGCCAAAGTGACTAATAAAATGTAGAAAAAAACCAGTAACAATGGTTTGTAAGTGCTTAGCCAGTTAACTTTTTCGGCAGGGATTTTAAGCGTAATAGACCGATTAGTTAATGACTCAGTTACTGATACTATAATTGGATGCAATTCATAGTTGCCCACTTTTGCCAAAGCGGCATTTAACCCCACTAAACCTACAGTAGGACTTTTTAACACGACCTGAGGGGGTTCAAGCGTTACTTCAACTATTTCTGCCAACGGTGTTAAAGTTGCCTTAACGCGATTCATACAACCGCCGCAAGTCATCCCTTTCACTGAATAAACTGTTTTCATTTTTGAATGTCCATCCATTTATGATGATGAAGTGGCGTTCTTAAGTCAACTAGTAACATAAATTACACCAATCTTACAAATATAAGCTTTTTAATCAAGCAATTAGAGCGTAAAATATAATGTTTAGTTGTCGTTTGATTTAAATACTCGAATTAAATATAAGTACCGCATGGAAATTTACACCAATAATTTAGCAAAACCAATTCACACTTACCGACCTTATTGGGCTAAACGCTTCGGCACTGCCAAAATGTTGCCGATGACGCGCGATGAAATGGATGCTTTAGGTTGGGATAGCTGCGATATTATTTTGGTGACAGGCGATGCGTATATCGATCACCCAAGCTTTGGGATGGCTCTGGTTGGACGTTTGCTTGAAGCGCAGGGCTTTCGCGTGGGAATTATCGCGCAGCCTGATTGGCAAGATGCTAAAGCATTTAAAGCATTGGGTAAGCCTAATTTATATTTTGGCATTACCGCCGGCAATATGGATAGCATGGTTAATCGCTATACCGCAGATAAAAAAATTCGCTCAGATGATGCCTATACACCAGACGCCGCGCCCAATAAACGGCCAGACAGAGCAGTTTTAGTTTATTCACAACGTTGCCGCGAAGCTTATAGTCAAGTGCCGTTAGTAGTAGGCAGTATTGAAGCCAGTTTGCGCCGCATCGCTCATTATGATTACTGGTCTGATAAAGTGCGCCGCAGTATTCTGGTGGATTCTAAAGCGGATATTCTGCTTTATGGCAATGCAGAACGTGCGCTGGTTGAGCTAAGCCACAGAGTTGCTAAAGGCGAAAAAGTCGCCGATATCCAAGATATTCGCGGTACGGCTTTTTTACGCAAGCAAATTCCAGAAGGTTGGGATGAGATTGAAAGTACTAAGTTGGACCGCCCTGGCACGATTGATAAGCCAGTTGACCCCTATGAAATGAAAATGGGCAAAGCCGATGCTAGCTGCGCGACCGATGAAAAAAGTGCCGAAACTAGCGTCAAACTTGCACTGCCAGCAGGAACCAACTCAATTACCATTGTGCGCAAACCAAAGGCCGATAGAAGCAAGCAAGTGGTGCGTTTGCCCGATTACGAAGCCGTTTCAAAAGACCCAATTCTATATGCGCATGCGTCGCGTGTGTTGCACTTAGAAGCTAACCCTGGTAATGCAAGAGCTTTAGTTCAAAAACATGGTGACAGAGAGGTGTGGCTGAATCCGCCGCCAATTCCTCTCACCACCAAAGAAATGGATTATGTATACGATATGCCGTATGCTCGTGCACCGCATCCTATTTACAAAAATGCCAAAATCCCTGCGTGGGAAATGATTCGTTTTAGCGTAAATATTATGCGTGGTTGCTTTGGCGGCTGCACGTTTTGCAGTATTACTGAGCATGAAGGCCGCATTATTCAAAGCCGCAGTGAAGAATCAATTTTGAAAGAAGTAGAAGAAATTCGCGACAAAGTGGATGGTTTTACCGGTGTGATTTCTGATCTTGGTGGCCCAACGGCCAATATGTACCGTATTGCCTGCAAATCTGAAAAGATTGAGCAATCGTGCCGAAAACTAAGCTGTGTTTACCCTGGTGTATGTGAGAATTTGAACACCGACCATAGCGCGCTGATTCAGCTATACCGCAAAGCACGCGCCATAAAAGGCGTGAAGAAGATTTTAATTGGTTCTGGCCTACGTTATGATTTAGCAGTGAAATCGCCAGAATATGTCAAAGAGTTGGTGCAGCACCATGTGGGCGGCTATTTAAAAATCGCGCCAGAGCACAGTGAAGAAAATGTTTTAAGCAGGATGATGAAGCCGGGCATGGGCGCTTATGACGAATTTAAAGCCATGTTTGAAAAATTCAGCGCTGAGGCAGGCAAAAAACAATATTTAATTCCCTACTTTATTGCGGCGCACCCAGGTACCACTGATGAAGATATGCTGAACTTGGCTTTGTGGCTGAAGAAGTATGAATTTAGATTAGACCAAGTGCAAAACTTTACCCCCACGCCAATGGCAATGGCGACTGCTATGTATCACAGTGGTAAAAACCCACTACGTAAGGTAACGGTCGATTCTGATGATGTGCCGATTCCAAAAAATGGCTTGCAACGTAAATTGCATAAAGCATTTATCCGCTATCACGACCCAGCCAATTGGCCAATCTTGCGCGAAGCACTCAAGAAAATGGGGCGTGAAGATCTAATTGGTAATAGCAAAAAGCATTTAGTGCCTGCTTTTCAGCCTGCTGTGATGGGAGCCATTCGGCAGTCCGATGGCAGTACATTTAAATCCAACAAGCTACTGCCTGCCAAGAAATATGGTGGCTTGCCTAAATCATTTAATAATATTAAAAATGCAGCAAGGCCAGCTCGCACTAAATAGCAAGCTTTGAATATTCAGTTTAAAACCAATCTGAACCAAATTGGTATTTTTAAAGTCTTTAAAAAGCATTTCAACTTAAAGGGTTACTATGTTTTTTTCTAATTTCAGCTATCAATCAGCTGCCAAAATTATTGTCGCCAGCTTAATCTTCAGTACATCTTTTATGGCGCAAGCCACCGAAAAAGGCTTATTTTGGAAGCTGGAATCACCCACTGGTATTGTAAGTTATCTATTTGGCACTATGCATACGGATGACAATCGCATCACCAATTTTTCGCCCAGCGTGATTGACGCCATTAAAAGTGTGGATACTTTTATCATGGAAACCAAGCAAGATAACAATGACCCGACAGTGTTATTGATGCAAGACGCTACTTTGCGTGAGATGCTGACTGAGCAAGAAATTGAGCAGGTGCGCGAACTGGCTGATTTTCATGTGATGCATTTAGATGCGGCGATGCGCATGAAGCCGTGGTTGCTGGCAGTGGTGTTTGATTTGCCCAAGCCGCAAACGCCTTTTGCACAAGACAATTTGTTGATGTCTACTTCAGAGGATTTATCCAAAGATATTGATGGCCTAGAAAGCAGTAAGGCGCATTTTGGCATTATGGATGACTTTAGTCGTGAAGAACAATTAGTGATGCTACGTTCGGTATTAAAACGTACTAAAGAGCAAAAAGAAGCTGATTTTGAGCGATTAATGGCAGCCTATTTAGAAGGCGACTCAGATAAAATCAGTGCCTTAGACGAAGAAATCACAGGTGGTATGTTGCCAAAGTCTATTTGGTCAAAAATGAAGACTAAATTGTTGGATGAGCGAAATGTGGTGATGGCAGAGCGAAGTATTAAAGCAGCCAATGAAAAGCCAGTATTTGTGGCCGTTGGTGCATCGCATTTGGCGGGTAAAACAGGTTTAATTGAGGCGTTCAAAAAAGCGGGATTTAAACTAAGCATAGTGGCCAAGTAAAAATATTGAGCGGTGCCTTTAGGAAACAGGCAGTTTGATATTGTATAACGCACTTGGCTTACTTGTCCTTGAGCACCACAAGATAAGCCAAATTAAAGTCTCTTGCACAGGAAACCGCCCCTACCAATAACATTATATATCACTCATTTACATGGGGCCCAGCCTTGTATTTAATCACCTTAGTATTTTGTGACACGTAGATAAGTTTATCGGTTGCAAAGCCTAGCACTTTTGCTTGCGCAATCAGCTGCTGCTTGATTGGATAGGCCAGTTGTGGCGTGCGGGATAGTATCCACAAATAATCTTTACCACTGGTGACCATTACATAATTGTAATAAGGTTTATCAAGCTCAATAATATTGTAAGGCGCATAAAAGGGGCCAAAAAAAGAGACTTCTAATTTACCGTTATAGGTGCCATTTGCGTTGGCTGGTTCCACAAATCGCGCTTTACCTTCTGCTTCTTTCCACTCATTTTTCTTGACGTTATAGCCGCGATTAATCACCTTAATCGTGCCATCTTCGTTTTTGATATATTGCGCTGTTACATTTTGTAAATCGCGCTCAAAGCTGTGGTCAAGCCGCGCAATTTCGTACCATGTGCCTAAGTATTGATTGGCATCCAAATTCTCAACGACTTTTAAGCCCTCTATCTGATTAGAACAGCTCAACAAACTAAAGCTTAACAATATCAATAACCACTTTTGCACTTGCCTAATTCCTTTTTATTTTTATATGACGCGCCATAAACTTATCTAGTTCCGCCGCAAATTTTTGTTTATCGGCTTGGTTAAATGATGCAGGTCCGCCAATTTCGGCGCCTTGGCTACGCAACTCATCCATCACATCGCGCATGGCTAAGCGATCTGCAATATTCGCGGTAGAATACATCGCGCCACGTGGGTTTAAAGCATGCGCGCCTTTTGCTACAACTTGCGCCGCTAGTGGAATATCCGCCGTAATCACTAAATCGCCCACTCCAACCGCTTGCACAATGTAATTATCGGCCACGTCAAAGCCTTTATCTACTTGAATAGAGAAAATATTAGGTGAGGGCGGCACGCGCAAAAATGCATTGGCAATTAAAGTAGTGCTGACGCCAGTGCGAATGGCGGAGCGATATAGCATTTCTTTAATCAACACCGGACAAGCGTCTGCATCCACCCACACTTTCAAATCTATTTTCCTCTATTTCCACTATGATGCGCAGGCTGATTGCCGTTAGGCTGCTGCATATTTTGAAAAGGTTTTGGCTGTGAAGGCCTTTTAGCCTGCGGTTTACCTTGCGCTGGCTTTTGGCTATTACCCTGTGGGCGGCTTGCTGGCTTATTTCTTGGCGGCTGGTTTCTAGGGCGGCGCGGTGCTTCTGGCTCTATGTGCATTGGCGCTTGAAAGCCTTCAACCGATACTTTTGGAATCTCACGCTTAATTAATTTTTCAATATCTTTTAAGTATTTCGCTTCTTCAAAATCCACGAATGAAATCGCTGCGCCGCTACTACCAGCTCGGCCGGTACGGCCAATACGATGCACATAATCTTCTGGCACATTAGGCAATTCAAAATTGACCACTTGCGGTAACTGATCAATATCCAAGCCGCGCGCGGCAATATCAGTCGCCACTAAAACAGGAATATCACCATTTTTAAAATCCGCCAGTGCTTTAGTGCGTGCGCTTTGGCTTTTGTTTCCATGAATCGCCGCAGCTGGGATACCATCTTTAATCATTTTTTCCGCCAAACGGTTTGCGCCATGCTTGGTACGGGTAAAAACTAATACTTGTTGCCAGTTATTGGTTTTAATTAAATAGCTCATCAAACTGGCTTTATGCGCTTGCTTAACCAGATGCACAGTTTGCTCCACCATTTCAGAGGCCGTATTGCGGCGTGCCACTTCAATAAAGCCAGGTTTGTGCAATAAGCCATCGGCTAATTGTTTAATTCCATCAGAAAACGTAGCAGAAAACAGCAGGTTTTGGCGTTGCTTTGGCAACATAGCCAAGAGTTTTTTAATATCGCGAATAAAGCCCATATCCAGCATACGGTCGGCTTCATCCAGCACCAAAAATTCCAAGGCTGATAAATCCACTTTGCGCTGATTCGCTAAATCTAATAAACGACCAGGAGTCGCCACCAAAATATCAATCTGCTTAGATAAACGATTAATCTGTGGATTAATATTCACGCCGCCAAACACCACAAACGATTTTAATTGTAGGTATTTGCCATAAGTTTTAACTGATTCTTCAATCTGCGCGGCTAGCTCGCGTGTTGGCGTTAGCATCAGGCAGCGCGGCTGTCCTGCTTTGTTTTGTTTGGGCTTGCTGTGCAATAAATGTAGTAAAGGCAAAGTAAAACCAGCCGTTTTGCCTGTACCTGTTTGAGCGCCAGCCAGTAAATCGCCCCCGTCTAAAACAACAGGTATGGCTTTCGCTTGAATTGGGGTTGGGGTGGTATAACCTGCGTCAGTGATCGCACGCAAAATAGGTTCAGCTAAGCCTAACTGGTTAAAGTTAAGGGTAGGGGTTATTTCAATAGACAAAGTAAAACTTTCAAAAAAACTAAAGTTGGCCTGTTGTCATTGTTAACAACACCAATCAAGACAAACAAATATGTGGGAAATAAAAAAGTGGCCGCAGCACAGATTGGTTTTTGCAGAGTGAACGTATTATACGGGGTAAAGTTTGGAATGCGAAAAATGGTTTTATGCTCACTTAACTTTAATTTATGTAATTAGACTTAGCTCGTGCTGTTTAATGAGAGCAATCATTGAAAGTAAAACTAGCCATTTTGCAAAAAATGCTTCTATTCAATTGCTAAAAATACAGCCAAGACATTTTTGTATGGCTTTATAAAATTTTACTTTACACTTAGCAGCAACATATCCACTTCACTTAGCCACTTCCATTCCCTCACTTTTAAATCATCCGGCAACTTTAATTCACCAATCTGAATACGCTTTAGCGCCTCAACGCGGTTACTAATCGCAGCGACCATGCGTTTAACTTGGTGGTATTTGCCTTCTGCCAGAGTCATGTGAATCACGTTTTCGCTGATTCTTTCGCAAGATAGTGCGGCGATTGGCGCATCTTCATCAATCAGCTGTACGCCTTTTAAAATGTGCAAGATTTGCTCATCGCTAACTGGGTGTTTGCAGGTGACTTCGTAGATTTTTGGTACTTTGTATTTGGGCGAGCTCATGCGATGGATAAACTGGCCATCATCTGAAATCAGAATCAAACCAGTGGTGTCTTCATCTAGCCTGCCGATACATTGCACATCGCGAACCACAAGTGGATGCGGTAGCAGGCTGTAAATAGTGGGGTGGTGCTGGGTTTTGTGTGAGCACTCGTAATCGCTGGGTTTATGCAGCATTAAGTAGGATTTTTCGCGGTACTCCCACCTCTCGCCTTTGACGGTAAAGCTTAATTTTTCAAGCTCAAATGTGGCATCTGGATCATCGCATAATTCGCCGTTGACGGTGATTTCTTCATTGATAATCATAATGCGGCATAGTTTGCGGGTGCCGAAACCTTGTTTGCTCAAGATTTTTTCTAAAGTTAAAGTGTTTTTTAAATCGAGTTTTTTAGCCATATGTGCAGTATAAAGCACGATTTGTTCTATTTAAAAACAAAACGCCCGCATTAATCTGGCGTTAATTATGATTTTAAAGCTTAATCTTCGCTCACAAACCTATAAACCAGCGCGCCGGTGACTTGCGCAACAATGTAATGTGGCAATTCAGCTACTTTAAAACGACCACCTGCCACTAAGCCGATTGAAACGGCGGAATTTAAATGATAGCTCAAAATATGGCCAATTTCATAAGCCCTGGTGACCACCGTAGAGCCAAAAGCAAGCGAAACACCTAAATAACCAATCCCTAACTCTGGAGTGTCATCCGCTAATACCACGCTGACGCAGCCACCAAGCGCTAGCCCAAAGGTACCAATTAATTCTGTTACCGAACGTTTTGTTAAAGATATTTTAAAACTTCCTAATATGTTTGATTTAAGATTTTTAATTATTATTTTTTAAATCTAATTTTTTACAAAACAGCTTAATTTACTCCGAATAAAATCAATAAACGTGCCAGCTAAGTTAGAATGGGTTTAACTGCCGTAAATTAAGAAATCCATGAGCTTTAAACATATTATCTCCCGCGATAACCACATTTTTAAATACCAAAAAAAGCTGGCGGATAATTCGCGTGAACGAAAAGCCGAAGGCAAAACGCTTTTAGATGGCGTTCATTTGATTGAGGCTTATTTGCAAACATTTGGCGAGCCAGAACTTATTATTATTCCAGAGGGAAAAAGCACGTTGGAGGCGAGTAATCTCATGCAACAGCTTGAGCATGTGAGCACAATTATGTTGCCAACCTTGATGTATGCAGAGCTTACACCAGTGGTTAGCAGTACGGGTATTTTGGCGTTGGTAAACATACCTGTGCTAGATTTACCTGATGCGCCGCAATTTGTATTAATGCTAGAAGATATTCAAGACCCGGGTAATTTGGGCAGTATGCTGCGGACAGCGGCAGCGGCAGGGGTGAAAGCCGTGTATTTAAGCAAAGGTTGTACCGATGCATGGTCGCCCAAAGCCTTGCGTGGCGGGCAGGGTGCGCAATTTGTATTGCCTATTGTTGAACATGCCGACTTGGGTGAGCAGTTGCAACGCTTTAACGGCAATAGCTATGCCACTACCATGAATGGTGAATCGTTGTACGACCAAGACTTAAGCCAAGCAACAGCCTTTGTAATGGGAAACGAAGGGACAGGGCTGCGCGAAAAAACGATAGCTGGTTGCACAAAGCGCATTAGCATTCCAATGCATCAAAGTAATGACTTAGCGGTAGAATCATTAAACGCTGCGGCGGCCACAGCGATTTGTTTGTTTGAACGCAAACGGCAATGCAGCTAATAAATGTTCTTCGCTGAACAGGAGTTTGCGCCATGATAAAACTTTTTTTAAAACGTCATCAAAATGGTTTTTCAGCGATCGAAATGATGGTGGTAGTAGCGATTATTGGCATTTTGGCGATGATTGCTATTTCATTCGTCATCGTGCGCATTATCAGAGAGTAAGTAACGGCAGCCATTCCGTTGGCAGAGGTTGCAAAAAAGCCAGAAGTGGCGCAATGGAAAGCACTTAAACCTTGCCAGTGGAGAATCAAGAAGCGGGTTTACCAACTCCAAATAAAGTCGTGAGTAATTTAATTACCGCCTTAGAAGTTGATAAAGACGTTATTCACATGAAATTTGGTAATAAAGCCAATCCACAATTGCAAGGCAAGGTTTTATCTATTTGCCCAGCAGTAATTGAGGAATCGCAGACGGTTCCTATTGCTTGCGTTTGCGGTAGCGGCAAGCCGCCAGTCAACATGACTTTGTTTGGTGATAACCGCACCACTATTGACGCTAAGTTTATACCTTTTGCGTGTAAATAAGCTTTTAATGTTTGGCGTTGCTAATGCTTATACTGGTACTCGTAGCCAATAACTGCGCTGTATCTATCGCATCAAACAAATAATGTTTATTGCAAAAATCACAATTCACTTCAATTTTGCCAAACTCCGCCAAAATACCGTTTAGCTCATCTTCACCTAGCATACGCAGCATGCTGGCCACGTTGCTTTTATTGCAGCTGCAATAAAATTGCGTTGTTTTCGGCTCAAACAAGCGCACATCTTCTTCTACAAAAAGCCTTGTTAGTAATGTTTCAGCAGGCAATTTTTGTAGTTCATCGTTTCTTACCGTATTCGCTAAATAATTCATGCGGTTCCATGCATCGGCATCTTCAACGATTTCTTTTTTGCCTAACTCTATTGTGCCGCCAATATCGGGCAGTTTTTGTAATAGCATGCCACTAGAGCTTAACTCATCGCAGTGAAGCCAAAGTGATGTATCAATTTGCTGGCTACGCAACATATAATTTTGCAGAATTTGGGCGATGGTTTCGCCCTCAATTGGCACAATGCCTTGATAGGCTTCACCTTCTTTTGGATCTAGCGTAATCACAAATTGGCCATTTCTGACCAAATCAATAAAGCTACTTTCAGCTATTAAGTTGGTTTGCGTTACGTCCCACTTGGCTGTGGCGCGCATATTTAAATTGGAGCTGCATTCAACCACTAATAATTTCAGCGCACCTTTACTTTGAATTTGCAAAACAAGTGCACCATCCATTTTAAGTGTGGCTGATAATAAAGTACTGGCTGCCATTAGCTCGCCCAGTGCTTGTTTTAAAACGCTGGGCAAAGTTTGATGTTGTAATACATGTTGGTAGGTATCGTTTAATCGCACCAAATTGCCGCGAATAGGTGTGTTATCAAATAAAAAGTGGTGAAGCGAGTCGTTTAATTTTTCCATAATGTACATTTTAACAAATGCCGGCAATTAAAACCTGCTGAAAATAAATAAAGGCTATGTAATGGCATGGGCTTTATGAACAAAATCTAAAGTCTAAGATTAGAAATTGTAGATCAATGTAGTGCGACCAGTAATTGGTGAGCCAGGAGTAATATTTTGATTGTTATGCGCATAAAGTGCATATTCTTTGTTGGTTAAGTTTTCAAGGTTAACTTGTAAACGTAACTTTTTGCTAAATTTGCCGTAAATCGCTGCATCATAACGCGTGTAACCTGGAAGTAATGTGCTCTGTGTAGCCGTAGGTGATTGTGCGTAGCGATCCGATGTGCTGACAATACCTAAAGCCACTGCCCACATATCGTTAATTTCATACTTATTCCAAAGTGATAATGTACTGTCAGGCGTTTGTGCTAATTCAGCGCCTTTTAAGATAGCCGATGCGCCAGAACCTTGCTGTTTGGTAATTTTACCATCTTGAAAAGCAACGCCGCCAAAGATGCTCCACTTATTGCTAATTTCGCCAGCAATTCCTAGCTCAATACCTTTGGTTTCTTGACCATCAACTAAGATTTGATTGCCAATAGCGCTGCTAGGGTCTGTAATCAATACGTTTTCACGCTCTAATTTATACATGGCGGCGGTTAGCGCAAGGTTAGGGTTAACGTCCCATTTAGCGCCAACTTCATAGTTAATGAATTTTTCTGGCTTAAATGTTGCATTGCTAACTGTTAGTGAGGTTAGCTGGTCACCAGCTCGGGGCACATAAGAAACGCTGTAATTAGAGTAAAGAGAAACAGCCTCTACTGGCTTGAAAATTAAGCCAGTACGTGGTGCCAACAAATTATCACTCACATTAATATTGGTATTAGTTAATAGGTTGGTGAAATCGGTATCAAAATTATCGTTGCGTAAACCAATAATCGCCTGCCATTGTGGTGATAAGATGATTTGATCTTGTACATAAAATGCGGCTACAGAAACATCGCTTTGCAGATTACGGCTAATAGCATTAAATGCCACACCAGAACGGGTTGGGTTTTGGGCTGAAACTGTACCTGGTAAGGTCTCATCACCGACAGGTGTTAAGCGTTTATTGTCGGTATCTTGAAAAGCAAACTCGACTCCAGCTAGCAGCTTATGCTCAACGTTGCCCCATTTTGCATTGTAAGTTAAATCCGTTTGGTTAATAAAATTTTCACGTCTTGTTTCATCGCGGTAAGCACCAAGGCTTAGTCTCCCAGTGTTATTAACTGAAGATGCTGCAAATACGTTTTGGTAGTATTTATCGTAACTCGCATATCTTGAACTATTTTTAACGCCAATGCCGTTATCAAAGGAATGCTCAATAGAGGCGTTAAACGCATTAGTTTCAGTTTCGGTTGGGCTTAAATCGGCGTTACCAAAAAATGCAGAATCATTGCCAATTTCATATGGACGTCTGTTTAATCGTGGTTGATCTGCTGCGTTTTCAACTGATGGCACACCACGGTCTGCCGTACGTTTATCTTTAAAATATTCCGTACCCAATATAATTTTTGTCTTATCAGATGGCCTAATCGTCACCGTTGGGCTTATACCAAAGCGCTCAATGTTCACGCCATCACGGTAAGAGCCAGAGTCCTCATAAACTGCATTTACACGAAACGCAATTTCGTCATTAAGCGCTTGGCCGTAATCACTAGAAATGCGTTTGTAATTATAAGCGCCATAGCTAGCAATTAGCTCCGAAACTGGATCCCAGCCGGCTTGTTTTGTTACGCGATTAATGGCACCACCTGCACCGCCACGGCCAAATACCATGCCGTTTGGACCTTTTAATACTTCAATGCGGTCTGTGGTGTAAATGTCGCGATAGGTTTGCACATCGTCACGCAAACCATCTAAGAAAAAGTCACCAGTAGTTGCATTGCCACGAAAAATCAATGCATCGCGATTACCTTCACCTTGCGCAGCTTGCACGCCTGGCACATATTGCACCGCTTGGCTGATGCTTTGAATAGATTGGTCTTTGATTAAATCTTGCGGAATTACAGTAATTGATTGTGGCGTATCGCGTAATTCAGTATCTGTTCTGGTGGAAGAGGTGCTTTTTTTAGTGATATATCCTTTAACAGGTTTTGTGTCACTTACGCGAGGCGCCGTTACATTAACCTCCATCAGTAAAACTTCACTAGTTTCAGCAAAAGCGCTATTGACCGATATAAAAATAACGCTGGTTAAAGCGCTTTGGATGGTCAATTTTAAAATGACATCTTTTGTTTTAAATAGATTCTGTTGTGCGTTTTTGTTTGCTCTTGATGCCATTTATATTTTTTTGTGCGATAGTATTCAATCCGTAATGTTAATATAAATGAGAATCAGTATCAATAAAAACTTTAAATTTATGTAAAGATAAATCTACCATAATCACTACTGTTGGAAAAAAGGCGAAACTTGTGTTGGAATGGCGTCTATTTGCCACTGTGTGATTGCCCAATGCCAAAGCTCTTGTAAACTGGCAAATTGTAATTCAGTAGGTGGCTGTTGCCCTAAAAATTTTAAAGCCTGCCATATTTGCAGATTGGCTTTTTTAACATCAATAGAATTTGCCAATGTTTGCTTGCTAAGCTTTTCGCCAGCGGCATTGCGCGCAATCGGAATATGCGCATAGATCGGAGTAGGTAAATTTAAGAATTGTTGCAGGTAAATTTGGCGCGGCGTGGAGTTGAGTAAATCAGCGCCACGCACTACATTAGTCACACCTTGTGCGGCATCATCTACTACCACCGCTAATTGATAAGTAAACAACCCATCCGTGCGTTTTAAAACAAAGTCTCCCACGTCTGTTTGTAGGTTTTGCCTTATTTGCCCTTGAATGAAGTCTTGAAATGCAATCACGGCATCGTCTACACAAATGCGTAGAGCAAAAGCAGAGTTTTCTTTAATAGCTTGATTTAAGCAGGTTTTAGGGTATACAAAACCATCGATGCCGATTAAATTGGATGAATCGGCGATTTCTTTACGCGTGCAAGTGCAGGGGTAAATGAGTTGCTTATTTTGTAAAATAGTTAAGGCTTTTTCATAATAGTTATTGCGTTGGCTCTGGCGCGCTATCTCACCATCCCACTCAAAACCAAACGCATCTAGTTGCCTTAAAATGGTATCGTAAGCTCCTGCCATCTCCCGGGGTTTGTCAATATCTTCAATTCTCAACAGCCATTTGCCTTGATTAAACTGCGCATCGCAATAACTAGCTACCGCAGCAAGCAGCGAGCCGAAATGCAAAGGTCCAGTGGGGGAGGGAGCAAAACGGCCTATATAAAGCATTATTTTGGTTTACATGATTTGAATTACATTTAGTGCATGGTTTGCACATAAGGTGGAATGTGCCAAGTTTGCAATTGTTTGCCAAGCATCTGTAAGTTGCATTCCATCCGCTCTGCGCCGTTGGCGGTTACTTCAAAAGCATATACCCTAATTAGTTGTGCATGGCCACGATTATCACGCCCTAAGCGGATTTTGTTACAAGCAACGGTTTCATCCAGTAGTTGTAATTGATAGCGACTCGCTAATTCGCGGCCAAGCATTACAGCAATTTCGCGCTTGGCGATGCTATCTTGCCAAAACCAAGCGGCTAATAACAATAATGCCAGTAATATCATTTCAAACATGGGTTAACTTTAAAGTTGAGTTTAAGAATGGGGTTAAATACGTTATATTCTAATTATTTAATGTGCGTTTTTTGATGATAATTTTCAATAGATTATGCAGTAAAATTAAATGATAGTTTAACTAACCACACAAAACTAGTGATATATGATGATTCAGCAACGCGAACAACAAGCACTTGAAGTTTATTTTAAGCTATTAGTGGCTAAGGGCTTTGACCCAATAAATTTTGTGCAGCGCACCAGTTTTTTAAATAAGCTATTACCTTTTTTAGCTCATGTGGAAATGGGCCAAGCTGAATATCGCCTTGCTATTGAAGCGGTAATGGATTCTGTGCCAGCAGAAGAATGGCCAGAGAGTTTGATGATTTCGCGTGAGTATTTTCTTTTTTGGATGAACGATTTAAAAGGAGTAGCACAATTTAATAAAGCCACCACAAAAGATTCATTACCAATGGACTGGAAGCCAGCGCCAATTAGTTTAAGAAGACTTTGGCAAACCATTGACCAAGAAAAATTTACAACCAGCGATAGTTGGGCCATAAAAGGTTACACCAAGGCCTTGCGTAACGAAAACGCCGATCAAACTCTCATTGACACACGCGTTAAGCTTGCCAAGATTCTATTAGTGCGTCTAAAGGACACACCCGATAAAAGTAATAAAGTATATCGCACAACAGTCGACGCCACTTTGCCATTATTTGAAGTTAAAAAAAACCGCCGTTTGTTTTTGGTGGTTGTGCGTGAATTTTTTCACTTTTGGTCTGGTAATCCAGAGGCAGAAAAATTTGTTCTTAATGTCAATACAGACAGCATTCTCTAGCTAACAATTTGCACAAAATGAGTGCTGCAAATTGTGCATCGCACTAATATTGTGCAAAATAACGATAACGCTCAAAAAAATCCCTTTATAATCAATATTTCATAAATGGCTTGATTTTTGCTTGTAATGCCCTGTTTTTGTACTGTATGACAACAATTAATTATTATTTGGGGATAAAAATGGATGCACTCGTTTCGGCGAATGATGTTTTATTTGTGTTGTTAGGCGCCATTATGGTCCTGGCAATGCATGCAGGCTTCGCCTTTTTAGAGGTGGGCACAGTACGTAGTAAAAATCAGGTTAATGCGCTGGTTAAAATTATGGTCGATTTTTCAATTTCGACTATCGCTTATTTTTTTATCGGCTACAGCATTGCTTACGGCGTTAGCTTTTACAGCGGTGCTGAAATTCTAGCTGCTAAAAATGGTTTCGATTTAGTCAAATTCTTTTTCTTGCTCACTTTTGCCGCCGCTATTCCCGCCATCGTTTCTGGCGGTATTGCCGAGCGCGCTAAATTTAACCCACAAGTGGCCGCCACGTTTTTAATTGTCGGTTTTGTGTATCCGTTTTTTGAAGGTATTGTTTGGAATAGCCATTACGGTTTTCAGGATTGGTTATTAGCTAGTTTTGGCGCAAAGTTTCATGATTTTGCTGGCTCTGTGGTGGTGCATGCCATGGGCGGTTGGATTGCGTTAGCGGCGGTTATTTTACTGGGTGCTCGCACAGGACGTTACGGCAAAGATGGTCGCTTACATGCGTATCCGCCTTCCAATATTCCATTTTTAGCATTAGGCGCATGGATTCTTACAGTGGGCTGGTTTGGTTTTAATGTAATGTCAGCACAAGCGTTACAAGGTATTTCGGGCTTGGTGGCAGTTAACTCACTAATGGCATTGGTTGGCGGCACGTTAGCGGCTTTGTTAATCGGCAAAAATGACCCTGGCTTTGTGCATAATGGCCCCTTAGCTGGTTTGGTTGCGGTGTGTGCGGGATCTGATGTGATGCATCCGATGGGCGCGTTAGCAACAGGTGTGGTGGCAGGTGGCTTATTTGTGTGGGCATTTAATTTAACGCAAAATCGCTTAAAAATTGATGACGTGTTAGGCGTGTGGCCTCTACATGGCTTATGTGGTGCATGGGGTGGCATTGCCGCTGGCATATTTGGTGCAAAATCCTTAGGCGGAATGGGCGGTGTGAGTTTTATGTCGCAATTAATTGGAACAGGCTTGGGCGTTTGTATTGCTTTGGCTGGTGGTTATATTGTGTACGGTTCGCTTAAAATGTTAAGTGGTATTCGCATGAGTGCTGAAGAAGAATACGATGGCGCCGATATTAGTATTCACAAAATCAGTGCCACTGCTGATGATTAATTAGTTTCGGGGAAACAGCTGATGATTTTAAGTTCAGCATTAACTCTGATGATTAACTAAATAATTATTATAAGTTTTATCTCTAAATAAACGCCATGCTAAAATAAAGCATGGCGTTTTTTCATGTAATTATCCCTGCTGCTGGCGTTGGAAAACGTATGGTGAATGTATTGCCCAAGCAATATATTGCGCTATGTGGCATGCCAATGATTTCGCATTGTATTCAAATTTTCTTTAATCATCCGCGCATTGCGGCGATTCATGTTGCATTGAATCCTGAAGATGATTTTTGGCGTAGCCTGACCTTAGAGCCAGAAAGCCGTCTTCATTTGCATTATACGGGCGGCGCAACGCGTGCCGAAACAGTTTTAAATACCCTCAACGCGATTGAACCAGCATTGCAAGGTGATGATTGGATATTGGTGCATGATGCGGCAAGGCCTGGTTTAACTAATGATTTGCTTAGCCATTTAATTGGTATATTAGAGCATGACGCAGTAGGTGGTTTATTGGCTTTGCCTGTAGCGGATACGTTAAAGCAATCGCTTGATAATCAGAAGGTGGCGCAAACCATTTCGCGCGCTAATTTATGGCAAGCGCAAACGCCGCAAATGTTTCGATTTCTAACTTTAAAAAATGCATTAAGCCAATTTGGCGATAGTGTCACAGATGAATCGGAAGCGATTGAAGCACTAGGATTAAAACCAATATTGGTACAAGGCGAGTTACGCAATTTAAAAATCACTTATCCGCAAGATTTAGTATTATTAGAAGCATTATTGAATTCAGAAAAATCAAAAGGTAACGCATGATACGGATAGGTCACGGTTTGGATGTGCATGCCTTAGTTGTTGGCAGAAAATGTATTATTGGCGGAGTAGATGTGCCTCACAATAAAGGCTTGGATGGACATTCAGATGCCGATGTTTTATTGCATGCGATATGTGATGCGCTATTAGGCGCAGCAGGGATGGGCGATATTGGCAAGCATTTTCCGCCAAGTGATAACACCTATAAAAATTTGGATTCACGCGTATTGTTGCGGCATGTTGTGGCACTTTTGCACGATAAAAAATATGTCGTGAATAATATTGATGCTACCGTGATTTGCGAAGCGCCTAAGCTTTCACCTCATACGGCGCGAATGTGCGCCAATATTGCAGCCGATTGCCAAATTGAGTTGACTGAGGTGAATGTAAAAGCCACCACTACCGAAAAGCTAGGCTTTACAGGCCGCGGCGAAGGTATTGCGGCAGAAGCTGTTTGCACGATTATTGTTAAGCTACCAGAATAAAAAACTCAAACTCCCTCATTGATCGTCAAGCACAGAATGATGGTTAAAATATGAATTCGAACAGCAACCTTTTAATCTCGCACTATTCTTTAAATTGTCACTTGTATAGGCAATAATCTTTTTTACAGAAAATAATTAAAACTCTCATGTATAAATGGTTTCAAAACCTAGCCAAGCCTTTCCCTGATGCATTAATCACTACACCACCTAAAAATTTTTGGCAATTTGTCTGCGATTGCACACAAGGCATGCGCCTATTTTTATTGGGCATGACTATTTTTACAGGCTTAATTGGCGCGTTTGAGGCCTTATTATTCGCCATGATGGGTAAAGTGGTGGATTGGTTAAGCACTATTCCGCCGCAACTGTTATGGCAGCAAGAGGGTAATCGCTTAATGATTCTAGCTGGCGTGTTGTTACTGAGTACGCTTTTTATTGTGTTGCAAACTTTATTCAAACATCAAGCATTGGCTGGCAATTTCCCCATGCGCCTGCGCTGGAATTTCCACCGCCTAATGTTGAATCAAAGTATGAGTTTTTACCAAGACGAGTTTGCAGGGCGGGTGGCAACAAAAGTGATGCAAACTGCGCTGGCCGTGCGCGATGTATGGTTTATTGTGGCCGATATCATGATTTACGTGATTGTGTATTTTGGTACCATGGTCAGCATTGTCGGTTATTTTAATCCGCTTATTACCATTCCATTTTTGGTTTGGCTGGCATGTTACGTGGCATCACTAAGTTATTTTGTGCCTAAATTAAGCAAAACATCGCAACACCAGGCCGATGCGCGTAGCTTGATGACAGGCCGCATTACAGATGCTTACACAAACATCAGCACGGTAAAATTATTTAGCCATGCAGGGCGTGAGGCGAGCTATGCCAAGCATGCTATGCAGACCTTTTTAGGCAACGTTCATGGGCAAATGCAATTGGTTAGCTCTGTCGAAATTGTCAATCATATACTCAATATGTTATTGATTATTGCAACCGGCCTAACTGCTTTGTGGCTATGGAGTATTGGCGAGGTCTCGGTGGGTGGAGTGGCAGCGGCAACAGCCATGGCCTTGCGCCTTAATGGAGTTTCGCATTGGGTGATGTGGGAAATGACATCGCTTTATGAGCAAGTTGGAACTGTACAAGATGGTATGGACACACTCACCATGCACAATAATATTAATGATGCAACAGATGCGAAACTATTATTAGTGAAGAAAGGCGAAGTGGTTTTTGATTCGGTGAATTTTAATTATGGCAAAGTACTACCTCACCAACATAAACAAGTATTAAAAAATCTTAATTTAATCATTAACGCAGGCGAAAAAGTCGGGCTGGTAGGGCGCTCTGGTGCTGGAAAATCTACCATTGTTAATCTGCTACTGCGTTTTTATGACGTTGAAGCAGGCCGTATTTTGATTGATCAGCAAAATATTAATGCTGTCACACAAAACTCTTTACGCGCTAGTATTGGTATGGTCACGCAAGATACGTCATTGCTACACCGAAGTGTGCGCGATAATATTTTATATGGTCGCCCAGATGCCACAGAAGAAGAAATGATTTCCGCTGCCAAACGCGCCGAAGCGCATGAATTTATACTCAATTTAAGTGATGTAAAAGGCAGAACAGGCTACGATTGCCATGTAGGCGAGCGTGGTGTAAAGCTTTCTGGCGGCCAGCGCCAGCGTATTGCAATTGCACGCGTGATGCTAAAAGATGCGCCGATTTTATTATTAGATGAAGCTACCAGCGCGCTGGATTCAGAAGTAGAAACCGTGATTCAAGCTAGCTTGAATAATTTGATGCAAGGAAAAACAGTCGTCGCCATCGCGCACAGGCTTTCAACCATTGCCGCAATGGATAAATTAATTGTACTGGATAATGGCAATATTATTGAACAGGGAAGTCATGCCGAATTACTTAAGCTAGGTGGCTTGTATGCTAGTTTATGGGCGCATCAAAGTGGCGGTTTCTTAGGCGAGCAGTAAATCAATTTTATGGAAAAATTGCGGAGTTCCAGCACTTAAATAAAACCTACTCGAAATCCTGATGTACTCTACGTTTCAAGCATATGTACATTCCGGTTTTTGTGTTCCTTACACCTTGCACTTTAAACCATAAAATCAATTTAAAATGAGATGCAAATGTCAGAAAATATAGAATTTCGCCCACCAGTTCCACCATTCACACGCGACAGCGCGATTAAAAAAGTACGCATGGCAGAAGATGGCTGGAATAGTCGCGACCCCCAACGCGTTTCAATGGCCTACACGCAAGACTCACAATGGCGCAATCGCGCTGAATTCCCCAAAAGTCGCGCGCAAATTTTGGAATTCTTAACTCGAAAATGGGCGAAAGAGCTTGAGTATCGCCTAATTAAAGAGTTATGGGCATTTGATGGAAACCGTATTGCCGTGAGATTTGCTTACGAATGGCATGATGATGCAGGGAGCTGGTTTAGAAGCTACGGCAACGAAAATTGGCAATTTGATGCCAACGGATTAATGGAATTTCGCTATGCCAGTATTAACGATTTGCCAATTAAAGAAACCGAGCGTAAATTCTTTTGGTCATTAGGTCGCAGGCCAGATGAACATGCGAGTTTGAGTGATTTGGGGTTGTAGATAAAAGCAGAATGAATGGTTTTAGAGTCTACTTTTTTGTTCATTAAATTAATCTAACTATATTTGATGGCTAACTGATCCAAGCAATTTACTTAAATCCTAATCATTACCCTAAAATATCAGTAAATTAAGCTTTAAGCAAAACAATTACTGCACCACTACCACCATCCTCTGGCTTAGCCTGAGCATATGCAATCACTTCATCTTTTTGAATTAACCAATTACGCAGTTTATGTTTTAAAACGGGTTCGCGGTTACGTGAGCCTAGGCCTTTGCCATGCACAATACGTACACAGCGAATGTTTTTCTTTTTGCAACTGCTTAAAAATTCCGCCACATATTCTCTTGCTTCGTCAGAGATTAATCCGTGTAAATCAATTTGTGCTTGCACCACCCAAAATCCGCGGCGCAGTTTGGTTAATATGCTGGGCGATTGGCCTGTGCGCAAGTAAAGCAGTTCTTCGCCGCTTTCTAGCTCGTGTGCGGGGTAGAAGTCATCGCTTAAGCTATCTCTTAGAGCTTGTTTTTCGTCGCGGATAAATTGTTTGGCAACAGGTTTGGGGTAGGTTTTTTCGGTAAATGGCACGTCTATATTTAATGGGCGTGTGTTTTTAACGGCTTCTAAAAACAAGTGTTTATCTTGTTCTATAGCGGGTATTTCTGATTTTTTTAATACATCAATTTTTTCTTGTTTTATTTTCTCAAGCTCAGTTTTGATGGCTTTGGCTTGGACTTTTGTGAGTGGTATAGCATTGGTCGCAATTACACTATTTTTGAGTAATGATTTTGCATTTGTCATAAGAGTCTAAGGTAATTTAATCCTAAAATGCTTTCCCCAAAAAATAGTGTATCGTCATTTTCGCCAAAGCGAGAATGACAGATGTTAGAACGTTTTTTCAAAATGATTCTTATTTTAAGCCATCCAAATAACGTTCTGCATCTAACGCTGCCATGCAACCAGTACCTGCACTGGTTACCGCTTGGCGATAGATATGGTCTTGCACATCGCCCGCGGCAAAAATGCCTTGAATACTTGTGGCTGTGGCGTTACCTTTGCGGCCCGCTTGCGTCACAATATAGCCGCCTTCCATTTCTAATTGTCCTTTAAAGATATCCGTATTTGGCTTGTGACCAATCGCAATAAATACACCTTTTAGGTCAATGACTTTGGTGGTGTTGTCATTCACATTTTTAATGCGCATGCCAGTCACGCCCGTTGCATCTCCCAATACTTCATCTAAAGTGCTGAATGTTTCTAATACGATTTTGCCTTCTGCCACTCGAGCCATTAATTTATCCACCAAAATCGCTTCGGCTTTAAATTTATCACGTCTATGTACTAACGTCACTTTGCTGGCAATATTAGCTAAATAAAGTGTTTCTTCAACCGCCGTATTACCTCCGCCAATTACGGCAACTTCTTGATTGCGGTAGAAAAATCCATCACAAGTAGCGCAGGCTGAAACGCCTTTTCCACTAAATTTTTCTTCACTTGGAATACCTAAGTATTTGGCGGATGCACCAGTGGCAATAATTAAAGCATCACAGGTATATTCGCCGTTATCACCCACTAAGCGAATCGGTTTTTCACTTAAATGCGTGGTGTGAATATGATCAAAAATCATTTCGGTGTTGAAACGCTCCGCATGTTTTTGAAAGCGTTCCATTAATTCTGGGCCTTGCACGCCATCGGCATCAGCAGGCCAGTTATCCACTTCTGTAGTTGTCATCAATTGGCCACCTTGTGCAATGCCTGTGATAAGAACAGGGTTTAAGTTGGCGCGTGCAGCATAAACAGCGGCGGAGTAACCCGCAGGACCAGAGCCTAAAATAAGAAGATGGACGTGACGTGTTGCCATGATGGGTTGCTTTCTAAGATTGACTATTAGTCATTAAAATAAGGACATACGCCAGTTTTTCAAGCTGGCAATTAAAATATTCTTTTCTTTGCTTAAGTTATTTTCAAGCAAGTTAAGCAACATCCAAAATGTATTAAAAATTGGGCCTGTGAAACTCCAATAGAAATAGTAGGTTTTAAATATAAGCTATAGGTATCGGCTAATAAATGCGATAAACCTTTTGCAATTATTTTTCTGTCTTTTTCCTTAATGCCTTTATTAATTTGCTACTCCCATTTGAATATCATATTAATTTGCTTGCTATAAATTGTCTAAATATTAATTTAATTAACGAAATTTGACATGCTTTGTTCAATATGATTTTGCTATAATAAATAAAATTAGGTTTTAACATCATAGGTTTCTAACAGTTTGTTTTTTAATAAAAAATCTCCAGCAGTAAATGGTCGTTTGCAATCGCCACCTAGTCCATCCCAACAACACGGCGCCAGCCTTGTGCGTGAAGCGTGGTGGCTAGGCTTGGTGTTAGTTGGATTATATCTTGCCGTCATTTTAATCAGCTATAACAATCAAGATCCATCATGGTCACACATGGCTTCTGATAACGCCGTTATTCAAAATTCAGGGGGGGCGGTAGGCGCTTGGATTGCCGATATGCTGTTGTATTTATTTGGCTTTTCAGCATGGTGGTTGGTGGTTTTAGCTTTCTATAGCATGTGGCTGATTTATTTACGCTTAGAATTGACGATTTCAGAGCGTCCATTTTTACTATTCAATTTAGTCGGTTTTTTCTTACTACTGATTTCTTCATGCGCTTTAGAAGCGGGGCATTTAATCAGCTTGCCAGCCAGTTTGCCGTTGACTAGCGGTGGCATGTTAGGTAATGCTGTGGATGGCGCATTGCGTAGCATGTTTGGTTTTACTGGCTCCACCATGCTACTACTTCTGCTACTTGCTGTCGGTTTTAGCCTGTTTACTGGCTGGTCTTGGATTATGATTGCCGAAAATTTAGGTAAAAATATAATCGCCGCTTACGATTTGTTTTATAACAAATTCCACGATTGGCAAGATAGAAAAGCGGGTAAAGCCGTTGTGCAAAAACGTGAGGAGTTTGTAGAAGCAGAACGTAAACGTACAGAAGATCGTTTGCCCGTTGAGATTAAAGCACCGGTAATTGAGATTGCGCAGAGCGAACGGGTACAAAAAGAAAAGCAAACAACACTATTTGTAACCGATTTAGATTCAACTTTGCCGCCTCTACATCTACTGGATGTTGCTAATAATGTGGTGGAATTGCCTTCAGCCGAAACCTTGGATTTTACCTCGCGCTTAATTGAGCGCAAATTAATGGATTTTGGCATTGAGGTAAAAGTACTTTCTGCCCAGCCTGGGCCTGTGATTACGCGTTATGAACTTGAGCCTGCCGCTGGAGTAAAAGGTAGCCAAGTCACTAATTTAGTTAAAGATTTAGCGCGTGCTCTGTCGGTTGCCAGTGTGCGCGTGGTAGAAACGATTCCCGGTAAGACTTATATGGGTCTAGAAATACCCAACCCAAAACGGCAAATTGTCTATTTGTCCGAAATTATGAGTAGCCAAGCCTATGCCAACGTGAATTCACCATTGGCGATTTGTTTAGGTAAAGATATTGCGGGTAAACCGGCGGTGGCTGATTTGGCCAAAATGCCGCATGTGTTAGTGGCGGGTACAACAGGTTCTGGTAAATCGGTTGCTATTAATGCGCTTATTTTAAGTTGGCTGTATAAAGCCGATGCATCGCAAGTACGTATGATTCTGATTGACCCCAAAATGCTAGAGCTTTCAGTGTATGAAGGTATTCCGCATTTACTAGCGCCAGTGGTAACCGATATGCGTCAAGCAGCCAATGCATTGAATTGGTGTGTGAATGAAATGGAGCGACGCTATAAGCTCATGTCTAGCCTTGGCGTGCGTAACCTAGGGGGCTATAACCAAAAAATTAAAGATGCCGATAAAGCCGGTGAAAAAATTCCGCATCCATTTAGTATTACGCCAGATGCGCCAGAGCCATTAGAAGAAATGCCGCTTATTGTTGTAGTGATTGATGAGTTGGCTGATTTGATGATGGTTGTTGGCAAAAAAGTAGAAGAATTAATTGCACGTTTGGCGCAAAAAGCCCGTGCTTCTGGTATTCATTTGGTGTTGGCAACGCAGCGCCCATCGGTGGATGTGATTACGGGCTTGATCAAGGCTAATGTGCCAACGCGTATCTCCTTTCAAGTATCCAGCAAAATTGATTCGCGAACCATACTAGACCAAATGGGCGCTGAAGCGTTACTAGGTCAGGGTGATATGTTGTACATGCCGCCCGGTACTGGTTACCCCATGCGTATTCACGGTGCGTTTGTGTCTGATCATGAGGTGCACCAAGTGGTGAATCATTTAAAAGCCATGGGTGAGCCAAACTATATTGAAGGCATTTTGACCAACGAAACAGAGGGTGGAGAGCCTGGTGAGTTTAGTAGTGAAGACGTCGCAGAGAAGGATCCGCTTTACGATGAGGCGGTTAATATCGTGTTAACTAGTCGTCGCGCCAGTATTTCATTGGTTCAGCGACAACTTCGGATTGGCTATAACCGTGCTGCAAGATTAATTGAAGACATGGAGCGCGCAGGATTGGTTTCCTCGATGCAAAGTAATGGTAACAGAGAGGTGTTGGCAAAAGGAAATGCATCAGCTGATTAAAAAAATAGTAGTAAGTACGTTTTTAATAGCCTCACAATTCAGCTTTGCCGATGGTGTAGCAAGCTTGCGTGATTTCTTCAAAAATACCAATTCCATGCGCGCGCAATTTAGCCAAGTGGTCACTGACACCAAAGGCCGCAAAATACAGGATGTAGAAGGCTCAATGCAATTGCAGCGTCCTAACAAATTTCGTTGGGATTACGCAAAACCGTATGAGCAACAAATTATTAGTGATGGCACGCAAGTGTTTTTATATGACACTGAGTTGCAACAAGTAACTGTGCGTGAGTTAAGCAAAGCCTTGGGCTCTAGCCCTGCTGCCTTGTTGGCGGGTGGTGATGCGGTTGAAAAAAGTTTTACCATTAAAAATGCCGCACGCAAAGGTGGTTTAAGCTGGGTTTTGGCATTTCCCAAAGATAAAGACAGTGGGTTTGAGCGTGTTTTGCTAGGTTTTAAAGATGCAAAGCTCCGCAAAATGGAGTTGTACGATAGCTTTAATCACATTACTTTAATTACGTTTGATGCTGTAGAGCGTAATCCAGTATTAATAGACTCAACATTTTTATTTACAACGCCTAAAGGTATAGATGTCGTGGGCGAATAACCAATTACAATTTGATTATTTAGGGTCAACTTTTACTTAATTTAAGTATTCCAATCCATTATTATTCCTTTAAAAACAAGTTAATAATAGACAAAAAATGCAAGGCCTAAATAACCAATCAATTCGTCATTTCTATACGATAACTGCCACCCTTCTGCTGGCAGCATTCACAATGCTAACTTCGATCTACAGCGAAGCCGAGCAAGATGAATTGTTAATTCAGGCTGAAAATATGATTCGGCAAGCCGATTATAAAGCGTTTTATGAATTATTAGGACCTTTGGATAACATGTGTGCTGGCGATATTAATATGATTATTTATTAGTTATTGCAGTTATTGAAAGCATTAACCTAACGGGCGGTAGGTTTGCGCTGGAACGTGTATTAGCATTAGATCCAAATCCTTAAGATGCTCGGGCAGTGATGTTCAAGGCGCATTTTTGTTAGGCGAAAAAGATGCAGCCAAGCAGGAATTTAATTATATTTTTGGCTGTATTCATGCGTAGAGAAGAGGAACGAGATTCAAACGCCAATTTTTTTAGCCAAGATATTCTCGGATAACGGGTAGTCGCCCAGCTAGTTTTAATAGTCAATGGCATTCTTTTACCTCTCTAGCAGAGGAGTTCCCTAGGCGCGTACCAATGATCCCGCTTTTCTTGCTAGACGCCACGACGATCAATACCATGCAATAATGCTCTTACGCAATCTTTCAGCCACAAATTGGTCAATTAGGCCCCATCTAAAGTATATCAAAAATGATTCCAATATCGAGTTAAATACCTTTTAACGCAAAGTGATTTCAATAAATGTATGTAAATATTTTAGAAGGCAAGGTCAAAACATAATTTAATTTAAATTAAAGCTTAAATAAACGCTAAAATAGCTTTTTCTATTGTCATTAAAAGCAAAATAAGTGATCAGCTTATTTCAAAACACCCCCCCCGTTGCACCGTTAGCAGAACGACTTCGCCCTAAAACCTTAGATGAGTTGGTAGGGCAATCGCATTTACTAGGTCAAAATAAGCCTCTGCGTTTGGCTTTTCAGTCCGGTAAATTGCCTTCCATGATTCTGTGGGGGCCGCCAGGTGTAGGTAAAACCACCTTGGCGCGCTTGATTGCCAATGCTGCCGATGCGGATTTTATTCCGATTTCAGCTGTGTTATCTGGTATTAAAGATATTCGTGAAGCGCTAGAGCGGGCCGAACTAACCTTGCAACAACATGGCCGCAAAACCATTTTGTTTGTAGATGAAGTGCATCGCTTTAACAAAGGCCAGCAAGATGCGTTTCTACCATTTGTAGAGAGTGGCTTGATTACTTTTATTGGTGCGACTACCGAAAACCCATCGTTTGAAGTTAATAGCGCCTTGTTAAGCAGGGCGCAGGTGTTTGTGCTCAATGCACTATCAGAAACTGAATTAGATTTACTATTAAGTCGCGCGCAAGAATTGGTGGCGCCCAATACTCACTTAGCCGATGCGGTGAAAGAGCAAGTACTTGCCTATGCCGATGGCGATGCAAGACGCTTACTCAATTTTGTAGAAGGGTTATTTAACGCGGCAGAAGGTGCCAACGTTAGCGAAATTGACGAAGCCTTTTTGCAAACTACCATGTCAAGCAAACTACGCCGCTTTGATAAAGGTGGTGAGGCGTTTTACGATCAGATTTCTGCACTGCATAAATCGGTGCGTGGCAGCAACCCAGATGCCGCATTGTATTGGTTTTTGCGCATGATTGATGGTGGCGCAGATCCATTATATTTAGGCCGTCGGATCATCCGCATGGCTATTGAAGATATCGGCTTGGCCGACCCACGCGCGCAAACCATGGCGCTGGAAGCATGGCAAATATATGAGCGACTAGGTTCGCCTGAAGGTGAGTTGGCACTAGCAAATATGGTAATTTATTTGGCCGTTGCGCCCAAAAGTAACGCCGCTTATAACGCTTACAATCAGGCAAAAGCTTTTGTAGCACAAGATAAATCGCGGCCAGTACCAATTCATTTAAGAAACGCACCGACTAAATTAATGAAAGCACTGGATTACGGTAAAAAATACCGCTACGCGCACAATGAGCCAGAGGCTTATGCAGCAGGTGAGCAGTATTTCCCAGATGAACTATATATAGATAAGAACGGCGAACAAGAAAATAAAGTACCGCAATTTTATATACCCACACCGCGTGGCTTAGAGGGTAAAATTAGTGAAAAACTGAAACATCTTAAAGCTCTCGACCAACAATATTCAAACAGTAAAGCAAAGAAATAATTATGTTAGATATTCAAGCATTAAGAAACGATTTAGACGGCGTTGTTAATCAATTAATCAGACGTGGTTTTTTATTTGATTCGGCTGCTTTTACGGCTCTTGAGCAAGAGCGTAAAGCGGTGCAAACACGCACACAAGATCTACAAGCCAAACGCAATAACACTTCCAAGCAAATAGGTATCTCTAAATCAAAAGGTGAGGATGTTAGTGCGATAGTAGCTGAAGTGGCCGGTTTGGGTGATGCATTAAAAGCTGATGAATCGTTATTAGAAGAGCTGCAAATTAAGTTGCAAAGTATGTTACTAAACGTGCCGAATTTGCCTCATGAAAGCGTTCCAACAGGTAAATCAGAGTTGGATAACGTCGAAGTGCGAAAAATTGGTACGCCACGCGACTTTAAAAATGAGTTTGGGAATAACTTTGAAATTAAAGATCATACTGATGTGGGTGCGCCGTTAGGATTAGATTTTGATACAGGTATTAAGTTATCAGGCACGCGCTTTACCTTTATGCGTGGCGGTATTGCTAAATTGCACCGTTCTTTATCACAATTTATGCTTGACACGCAGACTGAACAGCATGGCTATGAAGAATGCTATACGCCATATTTGGTAAACGCAGAAACGCTAACTGGTACAGGTCAGCTACCTAAATTTGAAGAAGATTTGTTCAGCTTAAATCACAACGAAAGTAAGCTATATCTAATTCCAACTTCAGAAGTGACTCTCACCAATACTGTCAATGATGAAATCGTGGCTTTAGAATCGTTGCCCATCAAATTGACCGCACACACGCCATGTTTCCGCTCAGAGGCAGGATCTTATGGCCGCGATACTAAAGGTATGATTCGCCAGCACCAATTTGATAAAGTAGAAATGGTGCAGATTGTGCACCCAAGCAAAAGCTATGAAGCTTTAGAAGAGATGGTGGGGCACGCCGAAAATATCTTAAAAGCACTTGAGTTGCCGTATCGCGTGGTTTCACTTTGTGCCGGCGATATGGGTTTTGGTGCCGCTAAAACCTACGATTTAGAAGTATGGTTGCCAGCGCAGAATACTTATAGAGAAATTTCTAGCGTCAGTAATTGTGAGGCGTTTCAAGCTCGTCGATTAAAAGCACGTTTTAGAAATGAGCAAGGTAAAACTGAGTTTGTGCATACGCTCAATGGCTCTGGTTTGGCAGTAGGGCGTACTTTGGTGGCGGTACTAGAGAACTACCAAAATGCTGATGGCAGTGTGACAATTCCGAAAGTGTTGCAACCTTACATGAATAATTTGCAGGTTATTAAGCCTGCTTAAGAATCTTTTAAATCGGCTAGCACTAATTAAAACTTAGGGTAAGTATCAGCGCTGGCGATTTTGAATTGACTTGCTTTGTCATCGTAGTCAGGTTCAAAGCGCGCTAAAATGTTGAAATAGCTACGAATCGATTCCACGAAAATCACAGGCGCACCACCACTGGCGTACCCATATTTGGCATTCACATAATAGTTCGGGTCGTTTAGCATTACCAATGTTTTTTTTACATCAGCCCAGCGGTCTGGGTTCATTTTTAAGCGTTGCGCTAATACCCGCGCGTCTTCCAAATGCGCATAACCAATATTGTAAGAGGCTAACGCCATGTAGGTGCGGTCAGGCTCCGGCACTCGATCTGGGATAGAGTCTTTAAGTAGATTGATGTATTTTGCCCCAGCTGGAATGCTTTGTTTTGGATCTAATCTGTCGCTAACTTTCATTAAGTCGGCAGCATCTTCGGTTAACATCATTAATCCACGCACATTTGTAGGTGATGTATTAAATGTATCCCAATGCGATTCCTGGTAGCTAACAGCAGCGATTAGGCGCCAATCTAGCCCAGTAATATCTTGTGCTTGCTGAAAAAGTCGTTTGTATTTGGGTAATAAAGTACGGATGCGGATTAAAAACGCTTTCACATCAACTGGTTTTAGTCGTTTGGCATTGCCATGATAGCGATCTATTAGATTTCGTAAGGTGCCATTTTTTTTAATTTTGCTAAAAAATGCATTCACCTTATTTTGCAGCTCAGGATTGCTATTTTTAGGCATTGCCCATGCAATTTTTTCTGGCTCACCAATCGCAAATGCAGTGCTTAAATTGGGATAATAATTCTGCATAATAGACACCAAGTGGTTGTCTGCGATAGTGTAATCAATATTACCATGCTCCAATTCTTGCAGTAATTGATCAGAACCCACATGCAAGCGTTCTTGCCAAATAAGTCCTTCCTGTTTGGGTTTTAGCTTGATTAAACGTTCCACAAAGCTGGTACCAGCAGGCACTGTAATAAGGCGTCCAGCCAAATCTTTTAATTTTTTTGGTGCTCTTATTTTGTCCTCTTTAAGTTTCTGGCTGTTGTAGACTACCATTTGCTGTACGTCTTGGTAGGGAGTCGAAAAATCAATTATTTCTTTGCGGGCGTCTGTGATGGTGACATCGGCGGCGGCGATATCAGCTTTTTTATTCAACACAAAGGGAATTACTTGGTTGATATTATCAGCTAAGGTAAGTTTTAATTCGGTGCCGTCATTCAGTTCTTTGATGAATAGTTGAATTAAATCGTACTCAAGCCCAGCTGCATGTTCGTTATCGTCTAGGTAATAAGTGTTGGGGCTGTTAAGTGTAACAAAGGTAAGCACTTTAGCGTTTTTGCCACCAGAGGGGCTGATGACCACCCTTATGCCATCGTCAATTTCTTTTTCACTTGGCGGTGTACAGGATGCCAAGAATAAAGCGCTGCAAAATAAAAATGCCGGTACCACAACGCTATACACACAACGTACAGTCGACATTAATTTGCTTGTTAGTGTGAGCAAATATCAGGCCCAGTTTTCGCGCACAATACCTTCATGTGCAATCAATGTGGCGCTGGTTAAGCCAATAAAAATACCATGCTCAACCACGCCAGGTGTGTTGTTAATGAGCTGATTTAATTGCGCTTCGGATAATGCTTTGTCAAAAGTCATATCCAGCACCAAGTTGCCGTTAGAGCTTACACATAAACCATCTTTCGCCACATTTTGGCGCAAATCACCTACGCCGCCAGCTTGTTCTAGGCTATGTTTGGCCGCTTTCCATGCCATTGGCATCACTTCAATGGGGATGGTGAAATTGGTACCGATTCGGCCGACTAATTTACTGCTATCGGCAACTACTAAGAATTGTTTGGCGGCTTTTGCCAGTAATTTCTCTAGAACCAAGTCATAGCCGCGGCCTTTTAACAATGTCAAATCAAGCGTGATTTCATCGGCACCATCTACATATAAATCTATTTCGGCCACTTGGGTGAGTGCAATCACATTTAAACCTAGGCTTTGCGCTTTGATCATACTCACCATTGAGCTGGCGATGGTGGCAACTTTTAGATTTTCTTTATGCTGGCGGCGTGCCAACTCTTGAATAAAATAATTGGCAGTAGAGCCTGTGCCTAAGCCAACTAACATGCCATTTTTCACAAAATTGGCTGCATGAATCGCAACAGCCTGTTTATCGTTAACAGGCTTATCATTCATAAGTGTATCACTCATGACAGTAACGCTCCTCAACACTTGTTTCGCAGCGTTTATTATTAGAGCTGCTTAATTGTTATTAGCGCATAAATTAACGCTAAGCTTAAGGTTATAATAGGTAATAAGTCACTATTAGCCAACTCTTTTTTTAAGAACCCAAGTAATTTTCAAGCACATTTATGCAGTTAACTCCGCCAAGCGCAGGTCAAAAAAGCCGTTTTTCGTATCTAGCCAATGGCTTAGATAGCTTATCTCTTGCTTTACTTGCATGTAGTCAAAAAACAACATATGACACAACTGCTGTTGCAAAAAAGTCACCGCTGGTGATTATTACCAGCAATGCATTTGAATCGCAGCGCTTGTTTGAAGAGATTCCTTACTTTGGGCCAGAGCTAACCGTGCGCATGCTGCCGGATTGGGAAACGCTACCTTACGATGTATTTTCGCCGCACCCTGATTTGATTTCAGAGCGCTTAGCGACCTTGTACCAAATTAGCCAAAACCTCTGTGATGTAGTAATTGTGCCAATTGCCACGGCGCTGATTCGCTTGCCAGCCGTGGCTTATTTGGCGGGGCATAGCTTTATGCTCAGAAAAGGCCAAAAACTCAATTTAGAAGCTTTACGTCATCAATGTGCGCAGGCAGGTTATCACAATGTAAGCCAAGTGATTTCGCCAGGTGAATTTAGTGTGCGCGGCGGTTTGGTGGATCTATTCCCAATGGGAAGTGTGTTTCCGTTTCGTATTGATTTATTTGATGATGAGATTGAAAGCATCCGCACTTTTGATGTGGATACGCAACGCAGTTTATATCCAGTGCCCGAGATCCGCTTATTGCCTGCGCGTGAATTTCCGCTCGATGATAAAGGAATCGCCACTTTTAGAAGTAATTTTAGAGAGCAGTTTGAAGGCGACCCACAACGCGCGACCATTTATAAAAATGTGAGTAAAGGCGTTTCCAGTGGCGGTATTGAATGGTATTTGCCTTTATTTTTTGAAGAAACATCTACCTTATTAAATTACATTCCCGAAAACGCTACTCTTTGTTTGCACGGCAATTGTGACAAAGCCGCGCAACAATTTTGGACAGAGGCGAATTCGAGATACAGGTTGTTGGCATATGATGCAGAGCGCCCGATTTTAAAGCCAGAGGTTTTGCTGATTAAAACGGATGATTTTTTTACACAGACGCAAAGATATGCCGTTTTAACGCTAAGTCATGAGGCTAAAAATCCACTGCCTGCGTTAGATATTGAGCGCCGCGCTGAACAGCCTTTGCATAAATTGCAGGCATTTATATCATGCAACAAAAAACGTATTTTAATCACCGCCGAAAGCCTAGGCCGCCGCGAAACCATGTTGCAATTGTTTACAGAACATGGTGTCATTATGCCCACTTGCGAAACATGGGCAGATTTTGAGGCCAGTGATGCACCGCTGATGCTAGGTGTTTCGCCTTTACATAATGGTTTTTATGATGACATCACCGTTATCACCGAATCTGAGCTGTATTCAGGTACAGTGCGCCAGCAGCGGAGGCGCGAGAAAGAAAAAACGCGCAATACGGAGGGCATGCTTAAAGATTTATCTGAACTTCGCATGGATGATCCAGTCGTTCATGAACAGCACGGTGTTGGGCGCTATAAAGGTTTGATGAATCTGGATTTTGGTGAAGGTGAAACCGAATTTTTGCTGCTGCAATATTTTGGCGATGACAAATTATACGTACCCGTTTCGCAATTATTTTTAATCTCACGTTACTCTGGCGGACCGCCAGAAAGTGCGCCATTGCATCGTTTAGGCTCTGGTCAATGGGAAAAAGCCAAGAAAAAGGCGCTCAAACAAATCCGCGATACCGCCGCGGAATTGCTTAATCTTTACGCTCAACGCGCCGCGCGGCGCGGCCATGCATTTACCTTAAGCTTAAAAGATTATGAAGCGTTTTGTGAAGGCTTTCCGTTTGAAGAAACGCCAGATCAATTAGAAGCCATTGAAAACGTTATTAAAGATATGCAATCTGGCCGACCTATGGACAGGCTGGTTTGTGGCGATGTTGGCTTTGGTAAAACAGAGGTGGCCTTACGCGCTGCATTTGTGGCGGTGATGGGCGGCAGACAGGTGGCCGTGCTGGTACCAACCACATTATTAGCAGAACAGCATTACCAAAACTTCTGTGATCGATTTGCGGAATGGCCGATTAAAATCGCCGAAATCTCACGCTTTAGAAGTGCAAAAGAACAAAAACAAGCGCTTACTGACTTGGCTGAAGGTAAAGTGGATATTATTATTGGCACGCATCGTTTGATTCAAAAAGATGTGATCTTTAAAAACTTAGGCTTGGCGATTCTGGATGAAGAGCACCGCTTTGGTGTGCGACAAAAAGAGCAATTAAAAGCTTTGCGTGCAGAAGTGGATATTTTAACGCTGACCGCAACGCCGATTCCACGCACTTTGAGCATGGCGATGGAAGGCTTGCGCGAATTTAGTGTGATTGCCACGCCGCCGCAAAAACGTTTAAGTATTAAAACATTCCACACCTATTATTCAGATGGCATTATCCGTGAAGCGGTGATGCGCGAATTTAAACGCGGTGGCCAAGTATATTTTTTGCATAACGAAGTGGATACCATTTTTGTGCAAAAAGAAAAGCTTGAAAAAATATTGCCGGAAGCGCGAATTGCCATTGCCCACGGCCAATTGCGTGAGCGAGAGCTGGAACACGTGATGCGCGATTTTTACCAGCAGCGTAGCAATATTTTGTTGTGTACCACCATTATTGAAACAGGAATTGATGTGCCTACCGCCAACACCATTATCATGAATCATGCCGATATGTTTGGTTTAGCACAGTTACATCAATTACGCGGGCGCGTGGGCCGTTCGCACCATCAGGCTTATGCCTATTTGCTGACCGATGAGCACCGCAAAATCACACCGCAAGCGCAAAAACGCTTAGACGCGATTCAACTATTGGAAGATTTAGGCGCAGGTTTTCATTTAGCCATGCACGATTTAGAGATTCGCGGGGCGGGTGAATTACTAGGCGATTCACAAAGCGGTGAGATGCAGGAAATCGGTTTTAGCTTGTATTCGGATATGCTCAATCATGCCCTTAAACAGCTTAAAGCAGGTAAAGAACCTGATTTAAACGCGCCACTTGGCGTCACCACTGAAATCAATCTCCATGTGCCAGCCTTGCTAACCAACGCCTATTGCCCGGATGTGCATGAACGTTTGGTGATTTATAAACGCCTTGCCAATTCTAACAACGATGACGATTTAGATAGCCTGCAAGAAGAGTTAATTGACCGTTTTGGCTTGCTGCCAGAACAGGGTGAAGCATTGATGGCTTGTCACCGATTGCGCATCGCTGCAAAGCCGTTAGGTATAAATAAAATTGATGCTTCTGATAGCGCTATTCAACTGCATTTTGCTCAGACTACAGAAGTTGACCCACTTAAATTGATTGACTTATTGCAACGCGACCGCCGTTGCCGCATGAATGGCCCCGATAAAATGCGCGTAACCGTACAATTCGGTAATGTGGCACATCGCGCCGAGTTTGTGAAAACGTTACTAAAAGAATTTATGTAAATATTTATTTGCTAATATATAAGGAAAAATAATATGTTAGAAAAAATCATCGCAGCAGTTGCCACTTGGATTATTGGCGTGATATCCAGTATGGGTTATGGTGGCATTGTGCTGTTAATGGCTATTGAATCGGCTTGTATTCCGCTGCCTTCTGAAATCATTATGCCCTTTGCAGGATTTTTGGTCAGCAAAGGTGAATTGACATTGTTTGGCATTACCATGGCAGGTGCCATTGGTTGTGTGGTGGGGTCGATTCCTGCTTATTATGCTGGTATGTTCGGCGGTAGACCGCTTGCAGATAAATACGGCAAGTATGTGCTGATTAGCAAAAAAGATTTAGATATGGCAGATCGATGGTTTGCGACGCATGGCGAAATCATTATTTTTATTGCTCGTTTATTGCCTGGTGTACGCACGTTTATTGCCTTCCCAGCTGGTATGGCGCGCATGAATATGTCGCGTTTTGTGATTTATACTTTTGTTGGCTCATTCATCTGGTGCTGGGCGCTGGGCTATATCGGCATGAAAGCAGGCCAAAACTGGGAGCAGCTAAGCGTGTATTTTCATCAGTCGCATTACGTAATTATTGCTGGCGGCTTTGCGTTTGTGGCTTGGTATGTTTGGCATCACTTCAAGCAAGAATAATTAAAGTGGATTAGTTAAAGTAAAACTAATTTGCCGTGCGCTAAAAAAAATACTGCTTTTTGAATAGGTAAGCCTTCATGTTCAAATAGGGCTTGGTAGCGCGTTAATTGGGGGCGATGCTGCTCTGCAAGCAAAACTAAATCAACATTATCCTCAGCAAAAGTCAGTTTGTAATCAACTATCCAGCGTTTTTGAACTTTTACATCTTGCTCAATAAATGTTAAGTCCAGTCGCTGCTCTTGGGGCTCACCAAACACATTTACTGAGGTGATGCTCAACTCGGATTGGCGACTATTTCTTTCAGCTAGCAACCAAGCGCAATCAGCACTTGTCACAGATTTTGTTAACGCATTAACTACCACATTAATATGCATATTAATATGTTCAGTTGCATGACCTTTTTGCTTAAACCAATGTTGCATGGCAGGTGCACATGCTTGAATGCGGCTGATTGGCCATTTGCTCAAGCCGCTACCGGCTATCATTTCCATATACAAATGCGTTAATGTGCCAGTATCGGCAGCGATATTAGGTAGCGTATTTGTAGCAGTATTGACGCTATTATTAGGCGAAATATAGGCTAATTTTGTCCCTGGCTGATTGAGTAAGTCAGGCAAGCAAGTCATCTTTAAGCGTTTAAGTTGCGGGGTAAAATCTTGCAATCGCATAACTGTTTCCGTCTGCGCATTGATGGTTGTTGCTGCTAAAAATTGTGCTTCAACACTTGGCCAAAGTATCGATAATAACGATTTAGCCAATGGCTTAATTTCATCTTTTTCACTCTTCTTTACCACTGCAACCAAATGTAGTTTTTTAATGCTTCGCGTGGCGGCCACATATAAAAGACGGGCAGTTTCGTTATCAATACGTTCTATTTCCAAGCCTTTTAAAAAGTCATACGTGCTGGTTTGGCCTTTTGTCTTTTTGGTAAAAGGAGCGGCTAAAAGCGTTCTATGATTGTTAACTGACACTTCTTCCCACAGCATCATTGGGCTCTCAGTATTAGCTGGCTTGCGATTAAGCGCTGGCAAAATTACTGTATCAAACTCTAAGCCTTTGGAGGCGTGAACGGTAAGAAACTGTAGCTTGTCATTTGCGGCAATATCGGGCTGAGCGTAGAGCTTTTTCATTGCGGTATCTAGCTGGTTAAAATCCAGCACAAAGCCACGCGCGGTTTTTGCCACCAAGTCAAAAAAGGCCTGAATATCACGATTATCGCCCGCGCTGATTAAGGTATTCGCGCCGCCTAATTTAAGCCATGTGCTTTCTAGCCAACGTCGCAAAGGCATGCGGCCTTTATGCTGAAATGCTTCTTCCAAAATTTCTTGCACATGCCGCAAACGTTTTTGACCATCTGCGCTAAGCGTTCGCAAGCGGTTTTCATCCTGTATCAGTTGCCAAATGCTCGCAAAGTGGTTGTCATGCGCTAAAGCATGTAAATCTGCCAATTTCAAGCCGCACCAAGGCGCGCGCAGTATATTAAGCCAATGCACACGGTCGGCACGGTGCAGCATGGCGCGGGTGAGTGAAAGCGCATCTAAAACTGTTTGCCTATCGTTTAAGCCTTCAATTTCTACTGCCTGAAAACGGATATGTGCATAATCGCGGCGAATCACAGAAACTAGGTCGTTTAGGTGATTACGCGAACGCACTAGAACCACTATTTTGTTTTCAGGATTATTTTTTTGCTCAATGGCGATTAAATCCGCCACATAACGCGCTTCAATCAGCCTGGCTTGTTCGCTTTCTTCATCACTATCAAGTACTAAAGGGTGCACGCTCACACCTTCATCAGCAATGGTATCCTTGGTAGCAATAAACGTACGGTAGCTAATGGCGACTTGGGTGATGTTGTCTTGCGCTGGAAAAATAGGCTTAAAAGTGTTGTTAATCCAATCCACCACTTGCGGATGGCTACGATTATTCCGCGTCAGTTTTAGCGGGGTAAGTGGCAATTGCCCAATGCCAAATTCACTGGCTTGTAAGAACAAGCTAACATCGGCTTTGCGAAAGCGATAAATCGATTGCATAGGATCACCCACACAAAATAATGTACGGCCATCATCATGCTGCCAGCCCAGCGTTAACTGCTCAATCAAGCGCATTTGCGTGGGGCTGGTATCTTGAAACTCATCCACCAATAAGTGTGTAATTTTGTAATCAAACTTTAAAGCCAAATCAGTTGCACCATGCTCATTTTCCAATGCATAGCTAGCCGACTGCGCAATCGCTACAAAATCCACTTCATTCGCCGTTTGAAATGTTGTCCATAAATGCGCGGTGGCTAATTGTAGCAACTGCGCAAATGCTTTAATGATGGCGCAATCTTTGCTGATTAGATCTAAGTCTAGATTAGGCAGATATCGCACCGCATCAAGAGTGTACGGATCACCTATTAATTCAGTGAGCTGCGAAAATTGCTGTTTATATTCTTCAAATTCGGGGTGATTTTTATCTTTAGCTGGAAAGCCATCATTAATATTGGGTTTCTTTTTAAAAGTGCCATCATTCGTTAACAATCCGCCAGCCAAAACCTGCCAATTGCTTAAATCATCCACATCTGCGCCTAATGGTTCTTCCCAATTGGCTAATGCTTGCAATGCATGAACGCGCTCCAAATTATTGGCAGCAAAGCGTAACAATGGCATAAGCTGCATTTGTATGCTGGCTGGAATCACTTGTAAGGTAAGCGCTAATTTTTGTTCCACTATTTCGGTCAGCGCGTTTGCTACATTTTCGGCAATTTCGTCTGCCGAAATATTGACCTGCTCACCAACCAAAGGTAGCCACTGATCGCGTTTTGCAAGCATATCTGCAAGCAATTCGGTGAGCTTTTCAATATCGTTTTGCATAAAGCGCAGCGCAGTGCTAACCGTTTCATCAAGACTATGTTCATTGGCAATTTGCGCTAGTGCCTGCTGAGCGGCGGTTTTATAATGCGCATCGGCATCTAAGCTGATAATAGGTTGCCCACCAAAACGGCTTAACAAAGGCATTTGTCGCGCCAAGCTACTACAAAGCGCATCCATGGTTTGAATACGCAGCCGCGCGGGTTGCGATAGTAATTGCCAGCCACTGTTTTTGGCATGTGCCAATGCTTTAATCGCCAAATCGCGCGTCACTTGTTTATGTGGCGCGTTTACTGGGCTATTATTTTCTGCCGCTTCTAGCGACATTAAAATGCGGTTTCGCATTTCCGCCGCGGCTTTATTGGTGAATGTTAGCGCGATGATTTCTTCTGGTGCTTCAACCATTGCCAGCAATTTTAAGTAGCGTTGCGTCAGTAATTCAGTTTTTCCGGCACCCGCAGGAGCTTCTACAATAAAATTTTCTAGTTCTAATGCGCGTTGGCGATTATGGCTATCTATCTGTATTAAATCGTTATTCATTTTATTATTAATTTATTGTTGATGCTGTTCAAATTGTAAGGCGCGCTCTGGCAAACGTAGCAATGGCTTTACCTCGCAATAGAGTAAATCCGACTCTTTTTCAAATTTCACATTAGCAATACCCGATTTCATTTCTTGCGCAATTGCTGTTAAGCTTTGCCGCCAGTGCAAAATTAATGCCTCAAAGCCATCAAAATTTTTAAAGGAAGGGTTACTTTTTAGCGAATCAAATGGCGTGATATCAGGCAAAGCATCGTTAGCCGCCACACCACTAAATTGCGACTCTAATAAATCCACCTTGGCAAAACAAGCGGCAACTACCTGCTCATCTTTTAATACCAAAGATGCGTATAGCGGCAATTGTGGCTTAATGATGCGCGTATCGGCCCAGCTGCTATGGCTGGGTTTACTGCTACCCGTTTTATAATCGATAATGATTAATTTGCCATCAGTAAGCGCATCAATTCGATCAATGCGTAGGGTGATTTCTAAGCCTTCAATAGTTAAAATATGCTGCGCTTCACAGGCCTGCACGGTGAAATCAGCACGCTGTTTTTCATGCTGCAACCAATTGTTAATTAATGGCAGCAATCGTTGCTGCTCAATTAGCAATATTTGTTCGGGGACATTTTTAATGGCATGCATTGTCTTAAAAACTGCCTCAATCGCTTGCTTGATGGCGGTTTCAAGCTGACTATCATTCATAGATTTTAGCTTGGCTGACATTTTGCAATTGAGCCAAAACTGCTGCAAAACGGCATGCACTAGGTTGCCACGCGCAAGGCTATCGAGCCCATCATTCGGGCTTTCTAAGGCTTTTGCACCTAGTCGAAATTGATAAAAAGCCCAAGCAGGGCAAATAGCTTGCGCTTCAAATAAGGCACTACCACCGCGTAGTTTTTCTTCTAAGCGAATTTCTGGCGCCATTGCATCATTAATCCATTCAATATTGGCTTGTGCTTGCATAGATAGCGTTTCTGCTAGTGTATTAATTGGCGTAACGGCATCAGTAAAAGTCAAGCCATTTAATAGGGGGGAGGCGCGCAATTCACGATCGGCTTCTTTATGTGCCCAAGAGCATATAATCTGATTGCTGCTGTTGATTAGGCGTTGTTGCACTTTTTGCGCAAACGCCGCCTGAATATCCGTATCGGCATTGGGCATATTCAAATCGCGTTGCAGCTTAATCGGCAATAATGGATTCGGCCTTGCTGGCGGTGGCCAATGTTGATCATTCATACCCAATACCCATGCGCCATCTAAGGGAACCGCGCTGGTTTCTAACATGCCCAATATTTGAATATTTGGCATGCCTTTGGTTTCGGGTAAAAACATACTGGCGGCACAAATTTGACTTAACCTATTGACGGCATCCATTGGAGAAATAGGGCCAGTTAAAGCATCTAAATCAGCCAAACTTTGCAGCGCTTTTAGCCAAGCTTGTTGCGCTTGGTATTCATAACTGCTCAAAGTTCGCGTACTTGCCCAATTAACGTCACTTAATAATTGGCTAAATTGCGCCACCCAATCAGACGCATTACGTTTGCCACGCCATTGCATTTGTGCGTTTTGTAAAAGTGCTATATGTGCTAAAAATGCTGTAAGCCCAGTTTCAAATGTTTTTTGCGCTAAAACCAGCAGGCTTTGTAAGCTAATATTGCGCGCCAACTTCTTACGCATTTGCGCATCTAGCAAATGACGCGCGTCGGTTTCGGCGTCAGCACCCCAGTAACTATCCAGTAATAACGCATTTAAATCAGCTTGTGGCACCATTTGGCTGTTAACGCCTAATCGCAGTAATCGCAAGCCGCTAGCTATCATCGCATGTTCGCTTAATGGCGCGCCAATAGAAAAATCCATGATGCGTGGCGATTCATAAAAGCTTGGATGCAATGTTTCTGTGTGAAAAGTATCGTCTAATAAATCGGATAGCTTGGTGCGTATATTCCCCAATATAGGCGTGATAATCGCCAAATTAGCTTGTGAGTTTTTCGCCAACGATTGCTTTGCCCAAGTCACCGCAGCGCCACATTCGGCATTAATGTCATCGTAGGCGATTTGTTGGATATTGCCTGTCTTTTGCTGATGTTGCAAAAAAGTGACTTTACTATTTTTTGCCTGAAGGTTCGCAATTAATCGCTGCTCTAACGGTGTAAGGCGGTCAAAACCCGCTAGCTCAATTGCCGCAGGTAATGGAAGTGTGGTTTTGGCTAAAAAATCAATTTGCATAGACAATGCCCGTGCAGATTCCAAGGCATTTTTTTCTAAACACAAGGTTTGAAAAGCTTGGCGCCAGCGCAAAAACTGCCGCGTTTCTACCGATTGAAAATAATCATTTAATTGCGCATCGCTAATTTGCCACTCAACTAATAGCTGATTTGCTTGTATTGCCGCATCGGCAAGGCTAGCAACATCAAATAATTCGGCCAGTCGGTGCTTTCCTATGCTGCTTTGAATCGCTTGTTGCCACAACATTTTTTCTGCTACTGCATTCAAATAAATAGCAGGTAAATCTATTACATCTACATCACCTGCCAACATCGCCTGTTGCAACAATTGCGTTAACCATTGCTGCAAAGTCATGATTGGCGGCGTTTGCCACAGTGTTTGTTTAAGCGATAATTGTTGTTGCTGACGCAACTGCAAGCCACGGCTTAGGCGGGCGGTGGTACATAATATTAAATGCGGCATTAAATTCAACATAACGTTATTGTAGGCGAACTTACAGTAAAATATCGGCTTAAACTTACTGTCGTCGGCTTTTTCAGAGGTAAATCATGCTTGGTAAATTGGCTAAATTTTTCAAAATTATGTTATTGGCTATTATTTTTCCCATCGCTTTATTCGCTCTATACACTTGGGCCGCGCTTAGTTGGGTGTATTCAACGGGTGAGCGCGCTGGCTATGTGCAAAAATTCTCCGAAAAAGGCTATGTGTGTAAAACGTATGAGGGCGAATTGGTGCTGGTTTCTATGCCCGGCACGCAGGCAGAAAAGTTCTTGTTTACCGTAAAAGACAAAACGCTGGTTGAAAAAATCAATAAAAGTTTGGGCAAACGCGTGCGTTTAACCTATGAAGAGCACAAAGGCATCCCCAGCAGTTGTTTTGGCGAAACGCCTTACTATGTGAAAAATATACAAGTTTTAGAAAAAGATGCCTTTAACTTACTTTTTGAATAATTGAATGGCAACTTCTGACGAAAAAAACTATATCACCCCGCAGGGTTTTGCTGCTTTGCAGGCCGAATTTCATGCCCTATATAAGGTAGAGCGGCCAGAAGTGGTGCGCACAGTTTCTTGGGCTGCAAGCAATGGCGACCGCAGTGAAAATGGTGATTATATTTATGGCAAACGTCGTTTACGTCAAATTGATAGCCGTTGCCGCCATTTAATGCGGCGTATGGATTTAGCCGAAATTGTCGATAGCAGTTTGCAGCAGCATCTGGAAAAAGTATTTTTTGGCGCCTGGGTCACTTTATTTAATTTGGAAGACGATAGTGAGCATATCTATCGCATCGTTGGTAAAGATGAATTAGAGCCAAGAAAAGGTTATATTAGCTGGGTCTCACCATTAGCAAAAGCCATGCTGGGTAAGGGTTTGGGAGATGTGGTAAAAGTGATTACACCCAAAAGTGAAGAGATGTATGAGGTAGTGGAAATTCGATATACCGATCCTAATCAAGCAGGCACTTGCACTAAAACCACTTTTTGCATATCTTGAAAATTTGAAGAGAATTTAGTATTTTTCGGCTTATTTGTTATTGGTTTTAATATCAATAATAAGTAGTTGCATCGATTTTACTGCAATCTTTTTTATATTTACGCACTTATTATTGAGCAATTTGGTATTTATTTATTCAAATGTCCCAACTATCTAAAATTCATTCAAATTGGGATATTTTCTGCAAAATTGTTGATAACTTAGGTGATATTGGTGTTTGCTGGCGCCTTGCAAAGCAATTACATGTTGAGCATGGATTAATGATCAGGCTATGGATAGATGATTTCAGCGCTGCTATAAAGATTATTCCGCAATTAAATATTTCATTAAATCAACAAGTGATAGATGAAATTACTATTTTAAAATGGTATGCTGAAGCCGATTTTACTAATGCGGCTGATGTGGTTATTGAAACATTTGCCTGTGAATTGCCCACTGCCTATGTTAGCGCAATGGTGCAAAAAAAATCCAACTGGATTAATTTAGAATACTTGTCAGCCGAATCATGGGTTGCCGATTTTCATGCCAAACCATCACCGCAAGCGAATGGATTGACGCGATATTTTTACTTTCCAGGTTTCACAGAAGGCACTGGTGGGCTGATTCGCGAATCTATCGACTATGTTCGGGGTGAATGTGGTGTATTGAAAGAAATCCATATATCTAACGTCAATCCTGAGTTTGTTAGATGGCACGATTCTTTAAAAATCTCACTTTTTTGTTATCCAAACGCACCCATTCAAGATTTATTCGCGGCTCTACAAGCCAATAAAAATAAGGTTATAGTCTATACTCCAGCCAGCGGAATTTTGCTAAAAGTGGCGGGTTTTTTTGAAAAAAATAGTATAGAAATCGGCGAGAAATTCTCTAAAAATAATCTCACAGTGCACGTGCTACCATTTTTAAGCCAGCCAGATTACGATAAGCTTTTAAGTGAATGTGACCTTAATTTTGTTCGCGGTGAAGACAGTTGGGTAAGGGCGATCTGGGCGGAAAAGCCGTTTATCTGGCAGCCGTATTTTCAAGAAGAAAATACACATCTTAAAAAGTTAGATGCATTTTTAGATAGCTTTTATGCAAACTATAATGCAAAAGACAAGGTATTTAACATGCATGCTTGCTGGGCAGGGCAGCAAATATCAGCCACAATTTGGCGAGATTATTTGAATCAAATTAGCGATATTACCGCTTACACTTTGCAGCAATCGCAGCAACTGGCCAAGCAGCCAGATTTAGCTACCAAGCTGGTGATTTTTTGCAATAATATTGCCTAAACATACACTACCGAAACTGGTTAAAAAAGAATAGTTTAGGTATAATTCGCGGCTTAATGTTCAACCCTATAAACAATAAGGCAACCAATGAAAACAGCTCAAGAACTCCGCGCCGGTAACGTGATTATGGCCGACGGCGTACCATTAGTGGTGGTAAAAGCCGAATACAATAAATCTGGCCGCAGCACGGCTGTGGTTAAAATGAAGTTTAAAAACTTGTTAACAGATGCGCCTAGCGAGACTATTTACGGCGCAGGTGATAAATTTGACGTGATTGTGCTTGAGAAAAAAGAAGCGACTTATTCTTATTTTGCAGATCCAACTTACGTGTTTATGGATGCCGAATATAATCAATACGATGTTGATGCTGAGTTTATGGAAGATGCGCTACCATTTTTAGAAGACTCTATGCCAGTAGACATTCGCTTTTATGAAGGCAAAGCTATTTCTGTAGAATTGCCAACTACTGTTGTGCGTGAAGTGACTTATACAGAGCCAGCAGTAAAAGGCGATACATCAGGAAAGGTAATGAAGCCAGCCAAATTGGCGACAGGTTTTGAGATCCCAGTACCATTATTTGTTTCGCAAGGTGACAAGATTGAGATTGATACACGTACTGGTGAATACAGAAACCGTGTACTTAAGTAGGCATTTGAATTGATATTAATAAAGGCCGTATGTGCGACCTTTATTAATTCGGCTAATACTATGAAGCTGTACCACCAACCGTTAAGCCATCAATTTTAAGTGTTGGCTGACCAACCCCCACAGGCACACTTTGGCCTTCTTTGCCACAAGTTCCTACTCCAGAATCCAACGACATATCGTTGCCAATCATTGAAACGCGGGTAAGTACATCAGGCCCATTACCGATTAAAGTTGCGCCTTTAACAGGATAGGTGATTTTGCCATTTTCAATCATATAAGCTTCGGCGGCACTGAATACAAATTTTCCGCTGGTGATATCGACTTGTCCGCCACCAAAGTTGGCGGCGTATAAACCTTTTTTAACCGATTTAATGATCTCAGCAGGGTCTTTATCGCCATTGTGCATATAGGTATTGGTCATGCGCGGCATAGGGATATGCGCATAGCTTTCGCGGCGCGCATTGCCTGTTAGTGGCATATTCATTAATCGCGCGTTTAAGCTATCTTGAATGTAGCCGCGCAAAATGCCGTCTTCAATTAATACCGTTTTATTGGTTTGGTTACCTTCATCATCCATGGTTAAGGAGCCGCGTCTGTCGGCTAATGTGCCATCATCAACAATGGTAATACCCTTGGCGGCCACTTGCTTGCCCATCATACTAGCAAACGCGCTGCTTCCTTTTCGGTTAAAATCACCTTCTAAGCCGTGCCCAATCGCCTCATGCAGCAAAATGCCAGGCCAGCCTGCGCCTAATACCACGGTCATGCTACCGGCAGGTGCAGGGCGCGCGTCTAAGTTTACTAAAGCTTGATGCACGGCTTTTTGCGCATAATCTTGCAATACTTCATCGGTAAAATAGCTGTAATCAAAACGTCCACCACCACCACTAGAGCCCTGTTCACGGCGACCGTTTTGCTCGGCATGCACTTGCACTGAAATGCGTACCAAAGGACGCACATCAGCCGCCATGACGCCATCGCTTCTGACAACCATGATGACTTCGTATTCACCGGCAATACTTGCCATTACTTGGGTCACGCGCGGATCTACTTTTTTTGCAAACTGTTCTAAGCGCTCAAGCAGTTTCACTTTTGCATCGGCACTTAAACTGGCGATTGGGTCTTGGGGTAAATACAGTTGATTAATTTGGCATGTGACAATATTTTTACTAGATTGCTCTAAGCCAAGCGCGGCAATCGACTTAGTCGCATTTGCTGCACTATTTAAAGCGCTTAAGTTAATATCATCAGAATAGGCGAAGGCGGTTTTTTCACCACTTACAGCACGTACACCCACGCCTTGGTCAATACTGAAATTGCCCGATTTAACTTGGCCTTCCTCTAAGCCCCAAGACTCAGAACGGCTGTATTGAAAATACAAATCCGCGTAATCTACTTGGTGCGACATGATATTACCCAGCACTCCTTGAATAGCGCTTGTATCAAGCCCAGTTGGTTTTAGCAACACATCATTTGCGATATCGAAGTGGCTGGCTTTAGTTAAGTTTGGTTGTTCAATTTTCATAATCTTAATATTGTGGCATTTCATTAAATTTACTATACCCACGCCCCATAAAAACGTACTAAATATATTCTTGATTAGTAAAAATTAATCAAAAGTACTTAGATGGCTTTAATGGTTCTATGGTTTAAAGCAGGTAGGCTATTACGCAAGCTGGCTTGGTAATCGCGATTCAGATTGGCCATAACCACACCAGAGCCGCGTGGTAGCCTGTCTAAAATCACACCCCATGGGTCAACAATCATGCTGTTGCCATGCGTTTCGCGGCCAGATAAGTGGTAGCCACCTTGGGCTGGGGCAATCACATAGCACAGGTTTTCAATCGCGCGTGCGCGGAGTAGGCATTCCCAGTGCGCTTTACCTGTCGTTTCAGTAAAAGCAGAAGGCACCACCAGTATATCGACTTCGCCCATGGCGCGGTACAATTCTGGAAAGCGCAAATCGTAGCAAATAGATAAACCAATTTTGCCATAGGGTGTATCAACCACTACAACGCTATCGCCTGATTCAATGGTGTTTTCTTCATGATAATGTTCAGTGCCTAAATCTAGGCCGAATAAATGGATTTTATCGTAGCGCGCTACTTGTACGCCCTTGTCGTTATAAACCAAGCAGCTATTACGCACTTTTTTGGGAAAGTTGCTAGTTAACGGCACGGTGCCTCCAATTAACCAAATTTTGTATTCTTTAGCCATTTTTGCTAAAAAATGCTGTATCGGGCCTTCGCCCTCTTTTTCGCGCACTTTCACCTTGTCTGTTTCTTTAAAACCCATCATGCAAAAATACTCTGGTAGAACCACAATTTTTGCACCTTGCTTAACTGCAATGGCAATTAATCGCTCCGCCTCAATTAGGTTTGAAGATACTTGTGGGCTGGATGCCATTTGAATGCCAGCCACTTTTACGCTATTGGATATTTTTTTCGATTGTGCAGACGCTTTTTTTGCTTGATTAGCCATATTTTTTTACTATTCGTGATTATCTAAGAGGTGATTGGTTAATCGGTTTTTTTGCATCATCGTTATCAGATTTTAGCTCTATTGGCTTATCCCAAGTGCCGGAAATAATATAATCAGTTGCCGCAATTTTGTTAAATGGATCTTTTAGTATCTTTTGTGCAACAAAAGCGGCCGCACCAACAATTGGGCCACCAACCAATGCCGCTAGCGATAAGCTATCGCTCACATGCGGCGTTACTTTAATCCTTAAATCTTGAGTTTCAGTTTTTAAATTAGTTTCACCTTTAATCTTGGCTTCTGCCGCTGGACCAGTCATAAAAAAGTTGTCACTACGCACAATACCATTACCAATTTTGGCGGTGGCGCTAATTTTATCAAACGCAAAACCATCGCTAAACAAATCTTTAAAATCTAAGCTTAAACGGCGTGGTAAGCTTTGCAAGGTTAATAAACCAAATAAACGACCGACACCTGGTTGCACTTTTAGCACTTGGCCATTATTGGCTTCAAAGCTTAAATTGCCATATAAGCGCGCAATATCAAACTCATTCGGGCTACCAGCCCAGCTTAGTCTTCCTTCTATTTGCGCTTTGCCACCTTTAACTGTATCAGGCAGTTCAAAGCGCACAAGCGTTTTGCCAATATTGTTAGAATTAAATGTTAAAACAAGATTAGTATTGGGGTTGCGCGTCCAGTTATGCCAATTACCTTGTATTGATAAGGTGCTGTCAGGGTTATTAATTTTGAATTGTTGAATCACCCAGTCTTCGCCGTTTTCAAACGCATTTAAATTAAGCGCGCCTAGACTTTTTCCGCCAATTTCAAAATTTTCAGCAATTACATCTAGGGCAGGGTAAGCATATGCTTGCTTTATAAATTCAGTTTTAGTTTTTGCTTTCAACCTGCTATTGGCCGCATTTGGAATACTTAAGCGCTTAAGTCGGGCGATAACTTTACCGTTATCTGCACTTTGCCACTCAACATTACCCAGCATTTCTTTGGCATCAACTGCCATTTTTAGGCCAGAGGTGTTGGGTTGTGCAATTATTTTTAAGTTGTTTACGCTACGCTCGCCAAAACTAAGTTTGCGAATAGAAATATCGGCTTTGTTAATTAAACTTAAATTAGCTGAACTGCTGGCTTGATTATTATTTGCATTACTTTTAGCTTGAGGCAACAAAGCTAACCAATCATCCACGTCAATTTCATCTAGCTTACCGTTTACAGTTAAGCCAGTCTGCAAGGCTTCCGCTACAGGCTCATTAATGCCAACTGAACCACGTTCAAAAGCGAGTTTATCAGTTTTCTTGGTGCGTAAAATTTTTGTATAAAGCACATTTCCATAATTTACATTAATAGCATCGCTATCAGGATTAGACTGTTTTTTATCAATAGTAAGGTTTATTTCTTGTTGTGCCAGTTTATTAAAAGGAGGAGGTAATTGCATAGCCAAACCGATTAAATTAGAACGCAAACTAATATTCACCAAAGGCTTTTTAATACTAATTTCACCAGACCAATCTGCGCTACCAGTCATATGCGTAGTGAAAGCATTAGCTACGATTTTCCGAATACCTGTTACGCTGATTTTGCCATTAGCCTTAATTTGAATAGACTTATCGTTAGCGGTTGTTAAATTAAGCTGTGCAGGACTATCAAAAATCTCTGCACTTACATTATTGGCGGCAAGCCCATTTTCGCTAAAAGTTAAGTTGCCATTTATCTTGTTTAATTGTGGCAAGCCAATATCTGCATTGGCAAAAATACTGCCATTGCTTACTTTGTAAAACCCTTTGTACTGAGTTGCCTCTGAATTTTGTAGAGGAATTTTTAAATCTAATAATAATTTGCCGCGACCGGTTGTTTTTAGGTCGTCTGTAAACCCCATTGTAACTTGTTTAACAGGACTTTCATTCACAAACTTAATGCCGTCAGCAACCAGGCCTTCAGCTTCGCTTACAATATGCAAAATAGGCCAATCAGCATCCAGTTGTGCAATTTCGGCACGACTTTTGATGATTTTTTTGCCCGAAATGCGACCGTCAGTTGCATTCAAAAGCATACGGTTGCCTTCAAAAAGCATATCAAAATCCAGATTATCAATTACAGGCCAACCCGTGCCATATTCCAAAAGCGCATTGCTAACTTTAGCAGTAACTTTAAAAATACCCAGTTTACTATCGGGTTGTTGTTGCTTATTCACAAAGGGAAAATCATCTAAGTGGCCTTTTACAGTTAGAACAATATTATCAGCTCGCCCTGCTAGTATTGAAGTGTCTAGCCAATGGATGGTATCTTCGCCCAAAATGGTTGGGTAATAAAATGGTGCGAATTTGGTATCAACTCTGCCAAATTGGCCTGTTAAATCTAAGTAGCCACCCTTAACATTATTTTTATCGTATATGGCATTTAGCGTGCCAGTTAAGTGCGGACTGCTAATAAAAAGTGATTCGGCGGCGATTTTTACAGCCCCATTTCTAACGGACCATTTAATATCACCGGTTAAGCGTTTAGCAGGCACTGGCCAGCGCAAAATGTCTTTAAAGTGTAAGCTAATATTTTGGCTATTTAGTTTGACGCTGCCACCTGTTTCATCGGCATTTATGCTGCCTGTTAAGCCACTGAAGCCTGGATTTTTCTCAAAAGCTTGTATGCCTAATTGATTGAAGCGGGTGTTTATTTTATAGGTTTTTACTTCGTTATTAGTGCCTTCCAGATGTAAATCTAAACCATGTAAACTTCCAACAGGCGCAAAACCGTTTAGTTGTGCCAGCACATTTTCTGGCAAACTAAAGTGTGCAGCCATCGATTTCAATGAAGCCAAATTAAACTGATTCAGCTGAATTTCCATTTTAGTATATAGCTGATTATTTTTGATGCTTCGCGCATAATAACCGTTGCCATTGCGAATATCCAATCCGCTGTTGGTAATCAGCGTCATATTTTTTGCGCTAAAAGTTTGTATGTTATTTTTGTTTTGCCATTGCATATCGCCTGCAAAAGTTTGTGTAATAAGAGGTGATTTTAGAAATTTGGTGATAACGGTCATATTGTTAATATTGGCTTGCGTTTTGACACTGTCAATATGGCTTTTTGCAAAAGTCAGCCAGATTTTTGCGTTGCCTGCACCGCTTTGCATGTCAATTGGATAATCTATCCAAGGCTTAAATGCGGTTAAATCGGTTTGTTTTAATTCAGCAAAAAAATCACCATGCCATTCATCAATTTTGGCAACATCACGCCCAACAAAACTCCCATTTGCGCTAATTTTTTGTTGTGTGCTAACAGATAGAAAGGCAGAAAGCGTAAACTGATGTTGCCCCAGTAAGCTTTTAAATACAGGATTGTGAAGCGTTAAATTAAATTGATTAAGCGATAAAGCCGGCGCTTGGCGCAAATCATCTTGCCAAATCAATTGCGCATTTTCAACTTTTACCATACGTTGGTGCAGTAACCAATTCGTAAAGTCTGGCTCAGATTCGCCCGCTAATGCAATGCCAGCTAAATAAATGCTTCCATCTGCTTTACGCCTAATCGTCAACGCGGGCTCGTGTACGATTAGTTTAGAAAGTCTGGGCTGTAGCCTTGGTATGCTCCACCATGAAAAGCTACCCTCTACTGCATTTAAATGAAGCGCAACTCGGTTTTCGGCATCAAACAAATCAATATTTTGTAGATTAACATGCGGCGATACGCCATCCCAGTCGGTGACAATATTGCCAATAGTGATTTTTTGCCCCATCGACTTTGAAACATAGAGCGCGATATCGTCTTTGTATTGATTTATATGAGGGAAAATTGCAAAACGTAGCGTAAGCCCCGTGATAGTAATGACGATTAGTATCAAACCCAGACCAACCAATACCCAACGGGCTATTTTTTTAAGTTTGATCATTAATTTGCGCGATGAACCTTGATTGAGTCGATTTAAATAGATAAAAACAATTTTAACTGTTTATTTTACTTGAAAAAAAGGCCATAACTTGTAAACAAATCGTAAACAAGCTTTAGCCTTTGGTTTTTGCCCTAAATCACTTATAAGTGTTGCCCCAGATTGCTTTAGAATAATGCCTTCTGGCTAATATGGCTGACGCAATTTTTGGGTGTGATATAGATTGATTCAATTTAGAAATTTAAGTCTTTTCCGTGGTGTAAAAGTCTTACTAGAAGCAGCCTCTTTTCAACTGCATCCAGGCCACAAAGTCGGCTTGATTGGGGCCAACGGCGCGGGTAAATCATCACTATTTACTTTGTTACGCGGTGAGTTGCAACAAGAGGTAGGTGATTTAGAGATTCCGCCCAACTGGGTAATTGCGCATGTGGCGCAAGAAACGCCCAGCCTAAATTTGGCTGCTCTGCAATTTACGCTAGAAGGCGATGCGGAGTTAACTGAAATTGAAGCCGCCTTGGTTAAAGCCGAAAAGCATCATCAAGACGCTAATTTTTCAGGTGAAAGCATTGCTGAATTGCATCAACGTTTAAGCGATATTGAAGGCTATTCAGCTAAAGCGCGCGCATCCAGCTTATTAGATGGCTTAGGCTTTACTCAAGCTGATTTAAGTCGTCCTGTCAGTGATTTTTCTGGCGGCTGGCGTGTACGGCTAAATTTGGCGCGCGCATTGATGTGCCGTAGTGACTTGCTACTACTAGATGAGCCAACCAACCATTTGGATTTAGATGCAGTGATTTGGCTGGAAACTTGGCTGCGCGATTACCGTGGCACGCTGTTGCTGATTTCACACGATAGGGATTTTTTAGACAATGTAATTGATACCGTCCTGCATATTGAGCAGCAACGCATTACGCTGTATCGCGGTGGTTACAGTGATTTTGAGCGGCAACGTGCCGAAAAACTGGCTTTGCAACAAGCCATGTTTGAAAAGCAACAACGTAAGGTGGCACATTTACACAGTTATATTGACCGTTTTAGAGTGCAAGCAACCAAAGCGCGACAAGCCCAAAGCCGCATTAAAGCTTTAGAGCGAATGGAAATGATCTCAGCCGCGCATGTCGATTCGCAATTTAGCTTTGAGTTTCGTGCACCTGTTGCCGCGCCAGATCCATTATTGGTTTTGGATGATATTGATGCAGGCTATGCGGACAAAACTATTCTTAAAAAAGTGGTGATGGCGATTCGTCCAGGTGAGCGAATAGGTTTGTTAGGTAAAAATGGCGCCGGTAAATCCACCTTAATTAAGCTATTGGCGGTTGAATTAAAACCCTTGGCAGGTAAGCGGATAGAAGGCAAAGAGCTCAATATTGGTTATTTTGCGCAGCATCAACTAGAGCAATTACACCCACACGAATCACCCTTGCAACATATGTTGCGTTTAGACCCGACTACTAGAGAGCAGGAACACCTAAATTATTTAGGTGGCTTTGATTTTAAAGGTGATATGGCGCGCGCAAGTTGCGAAAATTTTTCAGGTGGCGAAAAATCGCGTTTGGCTTTGGCATTGCTGATTTGGACACGGCCTAACTTATTGTTGTTAGATGAGCCAACTAACCACTTGGATTTGGAAATGCGCCACGCCTTAACGCTCGCATTGCAAGATTATCAAGGCGGCGTGATTTTGGTTTCGCATGATAGAGCTTTGCTTCGTGCAACATGTGATAATTTTATGCTGGTTGCAAATGGTGTTGCCGAAGCATTTGATGGTGATTTGGATGATTACAAAGATTGGCTAGCCAATAATAAAACGCAAACAAATACTGCAAATGTTGAAAATGCCTTTAAAAAAAATGATTACGCGCAAAGCAAAGCCGATCGTCAAGCGCGCATTGTGTTACGCAGACCGTTAGTAAAAGAAACTGAACAAATTGAAAAAAGCCTAGAAAAATTAAATGCTGAAAAAAATACATTGGATGCACGCGCCAGCGAAGGTAGTTTGTACGATGCAGACAATAAAGCCGAATTGCAGCAATTGCTGAAACGCCAAGCGGAGTTAATTAGTGCTATTGATATGGCAGAAATGCGTTGGTTGAAAATAAATGAACAACTAGAGGACTTACCTGAAATTTAGAGGGCCTAAAATTTAATTAGCCAATATTTAATAAAATTTTTTTAAATCAGAGAAAGTATGGACTATTCAACACGCCTAACCCTATTGCATACCTTATGTTTTGCAGAAACCTTTGATGATGGCGCAAAACCCAATATCAGTTTGGATGACTACAGCGCAGTTGATTCTGCGCACTATTTGGCTTGCTTTGTCACTTTTAGGGCGATTCAAGAAGCTGGCAGACAACCAGTGGATGAGCGTCACAATAATTTTGATATGCTGAGTGTGTATCAAGCCTACGCCATGCTGATATTTGCGTTTTTAACTTTACCGTTAACCCATGAGGCAGAGCGTTCAAGTGAGGACGCACCTCATTTAAATGTTGCTCCCGATTTTACAAAAGCCCAGATTATCATTGCCAAAACTTTGTTTGCAGGGATTGCTGATGTTGAATTGATTGAAATTATTGATTCTGGTTTTCATAAATTTAAACTGATAGGCGATGCAGAAGCGGAGCATTGGGCAGAGTTTAGAGAGAGCCTAGATAAAATAACGGTGAGTTTTGTAGTGGCAGGCACAGATGACGATAGCCCGCATACTAAAGATGAAGTGCTCCCGTTTTTTGGCCAATTATTAAGCCAGTTGAGCGAAACATTTGAGCGCGATTAAGGTTAGATTAAAAAATTGTTAATCTTCAGTTTGCTCACAACTATCCAAAAAAGCTGTTACCTGCTAAAGCGCTATTCGGTATTATTGCAAACGCCGCAGCTTGCAGTCCAATTAATATCCTTAATGCTATGGTGTCACAAAGCTCGTATAAGCTGGAGTCTGGAATTTTTTTGGCCAATTGCCATGGCGAAAACTCGATATTTATTCACACAATATTGCATCAGGAAAACCAGCGCACAAGCTGCGCAAAGTGGTTATATTCTATTATGGTGGCAGTTGGGATTCAGGCGAGCGTGGCGATTATAAATTTGTAGGCGAAGCCTTAGCCTCTCTTGTCTTTATTGTTGTTATTTCAGATTATCGAGTGTATCCTAAGGTGTTATTTCCAGCCTTAATGGAAGACCCAACATTAGCCGCGCACTGGATTAAAGACAATGTCAATCATTATCAAGGTGATGCCAATCAAGTATTTTTAGCTGGGCATTCAGTTGGTACATACATTGGCGTGATGATGGCGGTAAATGCTGAGTATTTAGCAAAACAATCGCTGAATCCAACCGATTTTTCAGGTGTTATAGGGTTTGCAGGGACCTATGATTTTTTACCGCTAAGATCAGATAGACTAAAAATCATCTTTGGAAACGCATCTGAACAACCAAAATTGCAACCTATTAATTTTGTAGATGGTAAAAGCCCACCGATGTTGCTGGCTGTTGGTTTAAAAGATGGTACGGTTTAGCCCAGAAACACTTATAACATGGCCGAAAAAATCAAAAAATAATGGCTTACTGCAAGTGGTAGACTTTGAAAGTGATGGGCACATCGATATGGCCGCAAAATTAGCAAAACCATTGCGTGGCAATGGCGAGCTATTAAAAGTGGTGGCCGATTTTATACAAAATACACCCGTAGCTACAAAATAGCTCGCTAGAGTGTGGATAGATTTAACTAATTTCTCTGGTCGCCAAAAACTGAATATCAGGGTAACGCTCTTGCGCCATTTGTAAATTCACGCGGTTTGGTGCTAAATACACATATTCTTCATTGCCATCTAAGCCCACATTAAAACCGTATTTGTCCGCAATTAACCTCAAATCGGCATCACTGCCACGTAGCCAGCGCGCGGTATAGCAATCATAGCTTTCAAACACCACATCTACGCCATATTCATGCTCTAAGCGGTGAGCGACTACGTCAAATTGCAGCAAACCTACCGCGCCTAAAATCAAGTCATTGGATAATAATGGGCGGAATAATTGCGAAGCGCCTTCTTCGGCCAACTGTTGCAAGCCTTTTTGTAGTTGCTTCATTTTAAGTGGATTTATTAAGCGTGCACGACGAAAATACTCAGGAGCAAACGATGGGATGCCAGTGAATTTCAACTCTTCGCCTTCAGTAAATGTATCACCCACTTTAATGGTGCCATGGTTGGGTATGCCAATAATATCGCCAGAATAGGCCTCATCCATGGTGGTACGGTCGCGCGCCATAAAGGTAATCGCGTTATTTACGGCCATTAATTTGCCGGTAGAGACTTGCTTAATTTTCATGCCGCGTTCAAAACGGCCAGAACAGACGCGCAAAAAGGCAATACGATCACGGTGTTTTGGATCCATGTTAGCTTGAATTTTAAATACAAATCCTGAAAATTTTGCTTCATCAGGTGGGATTTCGCGGCTTGCCGTTTGGCGGTTGAGCGGAGCGGGTGACAAATCAACAACAGCATCCAACAAGGACTGCACGCCGAAATTATTCACTGCGGATCCAAAAAACACAGGCGTTTGCTTGCCGTTTAAATAGCGTTTGGCATTAAATTCGTTGGATGCACCACGCACCAACTCAATATCAATACGCAATTCTTCTGCTTGGCGTCCGATTAATTCATCTAAACGCGGATTATTTAAACCTTGAATAGTCTCTGATGTACCTTTATCGGCACGTGGGTCAAAAAACAAAATACTGTCATTTACTAAGTTATAGACGCCGCGAAACGATTTACCCATACCAATTGGCCAAGTCATTGGTGCGCATTCCATACCTAAGGTAGTTTCAATTTCATCCAGCAATTCAATCGGCGCGCGGCTTTCGCGGTCTAGCTTATTAATAAACGTAATAATCGGCGTGTCACGCATGCGGCATACATTGAGCAATTTGATAGTTTGCGACTCTACACCATTTACAGAATCAATCACCATCACAGCCGAATCCACCGCCGTTAATGTGCGGTAAGTATCTTCTGAGAAGTCATCATGGCCAGGGGTATCCAGCAAATTTACCATATGATCACGATAAGGAAACTGCATCACAGATGAGGTGACAGAAATGCCGCGCTGCTTCTCAAGCTCCATCCAATCCGATGTGGCATGACGTGCAGCTTTACGGCCGCGCACTTCGCCCGCGACTTGAATCGCACCACCAAACCATAAAAGTTTTTCGGTTAATGTAGTTTTACCGGCATCTGGGTGAGAAATAATAGCGAAAGTGCGACGGCGGTTGATTTCTTGTTGTAGCGAACTCATGCAATAAGCTTAGGAAAGAAAAAAACAATATCTTACATTAGCCAGGCTGCTAATGCGATTAGCGTTTCACTTCATCTGGATTAAACAGTTAGCTGGCTTTCACTTTAACTAATTTACAGTATATAAATTACTGACAATATAAAATAATAAATCCTTTAAACCAAGGTTAACAAAATACTGCTCGGTTGCAAATAAACTGGCACCAACCACTAATAATTCCACGTATGTACAGAAAATATTCTTTAAGCCATCCTCTGGGTTAGTAGATATCAATAAAAGCGGAAATAACTAGGCAGTGTTTGATTGACCAATTTAGATGAATTCTTACATATTTGCTTTAAGTTTAGATTTCATGAATTTAATCAATGGTAAAAGTGTATAAAAAAGCATAGACATTAATTTAGATGGAATGACTACTGGCTCTTCTACTAAAGAGTAATGCTTTTTAGTGTAAACTTTGTGATGCCCATTGAGGGTGTCGGTTTGATCTATAGCACAATAGATTAATCCAACATCTAAATGATCCTTCTCTAATCGGTGAGGATATTTGTCAAGTATTGGGTAAATTGTTTCGGTATAAGCAATAGGCCCAGTTAAATTAAAAACGCCAAAAGCCCCATACTCATGCAAAATTGGGTTGTAATATTTAATGTTATTACAGACATTATCGATGACAGCTCTTAAGAAAGGATGTCCCGCAACCGAAATAATATGCCACTGTTGAAACTCGCCGATAGGATTGGTGATGTCTACATGCTGGCCCAGCATCATTTTAGGATACCAACGCGGCCAATGCGATAAAATATACTTATCGCTATCTTTAATAATTAAATTTAATGGCTTGCTTGCCCCGCTTTTAATGTCAAGATAAACGCCACCATCTTTATAAACGACTAAATACCTAAAAAAATCTGCTTTAGCAGCACCGTAAATGGGGTTTATTTTTTTATAAATTGGCAGCAGGTTTGGAAAATAAGATTGAATGTAACAGTCTATATCTTGATCGTCATATAGTCTCAACTCCCAACCTGGATTATCCAATTTAAGTTGGTTTATATTTTTTTGAATCGAGTCGGGTAGATTTTTAGTGTGATAAGTCTGATGAATTATCTTTGCTATTTTTTCAGATACATCTAATTTTTCTATAAATTCAGGGTTGACTGATTTATTTAATGAACCTCTGATTTTAATTGCTTGTTCTGCTAGATAACCCATATTTCTTCTCAAAAAATTATTTTTATACTAACAATTATTGCGATAAGTGTTAGTGTAATTTCTCCTAATTTTAAATATATTATGATTGATTGAGCAGTTTTACGTCATGCTTTAGCAAATTTAATCATTTCACGACTTCTTTCAATTGCTCCAAAATCGCCGGATTATCCAGCGTCGAAATGTCAGAAGTTATTTCTTCACCCTTCGCCAAGCTACGCAAAAGTCTGCGCATAATTTTGCCACTACGGGTTTTGGGTAAGTTGTCGCCAAATCTTATTTCATCGGGCTTGGCGATAGGACCGATTTCTCTGCCTACCCAGTTACGTAAATTTTCGACGATTTTTTTGGCTTCATCGCCGGTTGGTCTCGTACCTTTAAGCACTACATAAGCAACGATTGATTCGCCTTTAATATCGTGTGGTTTGCCAACTACGGCGGCTTCGGCTACTAGATGATTTGAAACCAATGCGGATTCAATTTCCATTGTTCCCAAGCGGTGACCAGATACGTTTAACACGTCATCAATTCGGCCCATAATGGTGAAGTTGCCAGTTATGGCATCGCGCACGGCACCATCACCTGCAAGATATAATTTTCCACCTAAATCTACTGGGAAATAGCTTGTTTTAAAGCGATCAGGGTCGTTATAGATACTGCGTATCATCGATGGCCATGGCTTTTTGATGACCAATAGGCCACCAGTGCCCCAAGGTAAATCTTTACCTGTTTCATCGACCACATCAATCGCAATACCTGGGAAGGGCATTGTACAGGAGCCTGGTGTTAGCGAGTGTGCGCCTGGTAGTGGCGTAATCACATGGCCGCCCGTTTCTGTTTGCCAGAATGTGTCAGCAATAGGGCAGCGGCTACCACCTACTTGCTCGTAATACCACATCCACGCTTCTGGGTTAATCGGTTCGCCTACACTACCCAATAAACGCAAGCTGCTCAAATTATATTGTTTGGGGTGCGTGCTTGCATCCGTTTCGCTCGATTTAATAAGTGAGCGAATAGCCGTTGGTGCTGTGTAGAAAATAGATACTTTATGCTTTTCTACCATCTGCCAGAAACGGCCAGCATTAGGGTAAGTAGGAATGCCCTCAAAGACTATTTGCGTCGCGCCCATCGCCAATGGGCCATAAGTCACATAGCTGTGACCTGTAATCCAGCCCACGTCGGCTGTACACCAATACACATCGTTGGGTTTTACGTCAAAAGTCCAGCGCATGGTGTTCATAGCATGTAACAAATATCCGGCTGAGCTATGTTGCACCCCTTTTGGTTTACCAGTAGAGCCACTGGTATAAAGTAAAAATAGCGGATGTTCTGCATTGACCATTACAGGTTCGCAGGTGTCAGGCTCACCTGCAATTAAGTCTGTCCACCAAATATCTCTTGTGTTCCAACCGACATCTTGGCCAGTTTTTTTAAGCACAATCACTTTTTGAATGCCATCCCAGCCATTCTCACTTTTAGCTTGGGCTATGCCTTCATCGACCGCGGCTTTTAAAGGCAATGTTTTGCCGCCACGAAATTGACCATCTGAAGTAATCACCACAACCGCGTCTGCATCAATCATTCGCTCGTTAAGACTTTTGGCAGAAAAGCCACCAAACACCACAGAGTGCGTTAAGCCTAGTCGTGCGCAGGCTTGCATGGCGACTATCGCCTCAATCCCCATGGGTAAATAGATAATAACGCGTGCGCCAAGTGGCAAATTTAGTGTTTTTAAACCGTTAGCAAATTGGCATACTTGATGATAAAGCTCTTTGTAAGTGACTGTCTTTGTGTCGCCGCTATCCGCTTCAAAAATAATCGCGGTTTTGTTGGGAATGGTGGCTAAATGCTTATCCAAACAGTTGACTGAAACATTTAATTCGCCATCTTCAAACCATTTGTAAAAAGGGGCATTTTCTTCGTTGAGTGTTTTTATGAATGGTTTATGCCAAACCAATAACTCACGCGCTAATTTTGCCCAAAAACCCTCATAGTCCGCTGAAGCCTCTGCACAAAGTGCATTGTAAGCCTCAAAGCCCGAGACATTGGCCTGCGCTTTAAAAGTCTCACTTGGATGAAATACGCGGTTTTCAGTTAAAACAGATTCAATAGCCATGCAACGCAACTCCCAAATTTATCAATGACGTAATAATTTTTATAATAATGATTAAGGTAAGATGTAACACAAATGGTCAAACGTCATATTACCTTAAAAATAACATGCTAACACTGGATAAATACTTATCGCAAACCCAAGCGCCAACTCGTTTTGAGACTGAATTACAACATTTAGTCTATTGCAGTTTGTATGCGGGGCGCTTGCTGGCAAAAGATGCCTTGCTGCTAGAAGATTTGCTAAGAAATCATAAACAAACTTATACGCTTGATATGATGCAGGATTTTATAAGTGATGCCAAAATAAGTGATGAATTATCCCTAAAAAAAGCCTTAAGACAGCTGCGACAGCATGTTTTGCTCAGAATTATTTATCGCGATTTGAATCAATTGTGTGATTTATATGAAGTGATGCAAACCACTTCTGAGTTAGCTGAAATCACTATTCAAACCGCTGTTAATTTTCACTCAAATTGGCTAGAGGCCATCCATGGTAAGCCTTGCGGCGACTCTGGCCAGCCGCAACAGATGATTGTAGTGGGCATGGGCAAGCTCGGCGGTGTTGAGCTGAATGTATCCTCTGATGTGGATTTAATATTTAGTTTTGAAGCGGTGGGTGAAACCTCAAGCGCATCAAACACCATCAGCAACCAAGACTTTTTTAATAAGCTGGGTAAAAAAGTTATTTCAGCCCTAGATGATGTAACCGAAGAGGGTTTTGTATTTAGAGTGGATATGCGCTTGCGGCCGTTTGGCTCTGAAGGCGTTTTGGTGCCCAATTGCGATTCGCTAGAAGATTACTACCAAAATAATGGCCGCGAGTGGGAACGTTATGCCTGGATAAAAGGCCGTGTAGTGGCTGGGCCAAAAGATAAGCTGACCAAGCTTTTAAGGCCGTTTGTGTTTAGAAAATACTTGGATTTCAACGCCTTAACCAGCTTGCGCGATTTAAAAATGCAAATCCAGCGTGATGTTTTGCAAAAAGGCCTGCAAGACAATATTAAATTAGGCCGTGGAGGCATACGCGAAATTGAATTTATCGCGCAAGTTTTTCAGCTAATACGCGGTGGAGCAGATGCTAGCTTGCAAATAAAACCCACTTTGCAAGTATTAAAGCTTCTGCAAATCAAAGGCTTGTTGCCAGAAAATACCGTATCTGAATTAAGCGCTGCTTACGTTTTTTTAAGAAACCTAGAACATCGCCTAATGTATGTAGACGACCAGCAAACACAGGATTTGCCCAAAAATGATTTGGCGCGTAACCGAATCGCTAAAGCCATGCAGTTTGCTGATTGGGAAAGTTTTTTAGCGCAATTAAACTTACATAGAAAACAAGTTCAGCAGCATTTTGATGCTACCTTTAATGCAGAAGCAACTAGTACAAATTCAATCCAAGATCTAGATAAATCAGCGTCAGTTTATCAGGCGCTTTGGCAACAAATGCTTGAGCCAAGTGATGCCTTGCAAGCATTATCAAATGCAGGTTATGCCGATGCCGATGAAGCATTTCAGCGCTTAAAAATGCTACGAACCAGTAGTCGCTTCAAGCAATTGCCGGAAAGTAGCCGACAGCGTTTTGATCGCCTTATGCCCTTGGTTATTGAGATTGCAACACAAGAAGAAAATAGCGACATTACCTTATTACGTGCAATCAGCCTGCTAGAAAATATCTGCCGCCGCGCCAGTTATTTAGCTTTGCTATCTGAGTATCCGCAGGCTTTAAATTTGGTGATTAAGCTTTGTGCCGCCAGTCCTTGGTTAGCACAATATTTATCAGCGCATCCTCTTTTACTGGATGAATTGTTAGATTCGCGCACTTTGTATGAAGTGCCAGATTTTGTTCTATTAAAAGCAGAGTTAATCGAAAAAATGCAGCACTTGCAAGGCGATACTGAGGCGCAAATGGACGCCATGCGTCACTTTAAGCATGCCACCATTTTAAAATTTGCTGCACAGGATGTTGCTGGTAGGTTATCGCTAGAAATTTTATCCGACTATCTAAGCAATTTAGCCGATGTTATTTTGCAAGTGAGCTTGCAAACCATTTGGGATAGCTTGAATTTTAAGCATATCGCTACGCCCAAATTTGCCGTGATTGGGTATGGCAAACTGGGTAGCAAAGAGTTAGGCTATGTGTCTGATTTAGATATTATCTTTCTCTACTCTAACGATTCATCTGAAGCCAGTGAAATCTACGCCCGTTTTGCGCAGCGCATTAATAACTGGTTTAACAGCCTAACCAATGCGGGCTTGTTGTATGAAACCGATTTGCAGTTGCGCCCAGATGGCAATAGTGGCTTGCTGGTCAGCAGTATCGAGGCTTTTAAAGAATACCAAATGAGCAAAGCGTGGGTATGGGAGCATCAAGCGTTGACTCGCGCACGATTGATTGCAGGCGATGCCAATATAGGTAAGGCGTTTGAGCAGGTGCGAATTGAAGTATTAAGACAGCAGCGCAATATCGAGACGCTGAAAAAATCAGTACTAGAAATGCGCGAAAAAATGCGCGCCAGCCACAAGCCGCATGCTAGCCAATTTGATATTAAACACGACGCAGGCGGCATTATTGATGTGGAATTTTTGGTGCAGTTTTTGGTCTTAGGCCATGCAAATAAACACCATCAATTAACCGAAAATATCGGCAACATTGGTTTATTAAGGTTGCTGGCCTCAATCAATATTATTGATGCGCAAGCGGCAGAAAACGTAGTGATTGCTTATAGAGAATACCGCAAAATACAACATGCGCTTAAGTTGCAAGGGCTTACACATAGCAAAATAGAACTTAGCTTAGTGATTCCCCATTTCAATGCTGTAGTAAGCTTATGGAACTACGTTTTTAGTTTGAAGTAATGATTTAGCATTCTGCTATCTTTTCCAAACTTTGCCATAAGCCTCAAGTAATCGTTGATGCATGGCACTGCCTTCCATGTTCGCACCAAGCATTCCTAAACCAAAATACTGTTCTTCACGATTGAGCAATTTGTATGCTTGTTGCAAGGTTTCTGTGCCATACATTAAGCTTAGATTTGCTTCAAATGCAGCCGAATCTTCTGAGTCTGCCAACTCTTTGATTTGCACGATATTGAAGATGCAGCGGTAAACGCGGGCGCGTTTCTCTGGCAATTCGCCAAATTGTGCAATCCAAGTGCAGCCTTCTAAGATTTCATCTGCATCACCTGCCGCAAGTGCGGCAAGCGTTTTTAATTCGCCTAAGCGTAAATCTACCCATGTAGTATTAGGGTCTGCGCACAAGCCAATTAAAGTAGTCACTGGTAACTCATCAGCCAGCTCTAAATCCAGCAGCGTTTCTAATAAATCGGCCGACTCTTCTTGGCTTAATTGCGGTAAACGTGTTGCAAAAGGGCGTACCAGATTACCGACGGTATTGTTTTCCCATTGCAATTCTTCTACTGGATAAATCTCACTCATACCCGGCACAAAAATGCGGCAGGCATAAACGCCTAAGTGGGTAAAATCGGCAATATACATATCATGGCCGCTGTTATGAATGGTATTTATGCACCAGTTGTAGTCTTCTTCCGTAGTGGTGCCGAAATTCCAATCTATAAATGCATAATCTGGGGTGCTGCGTAAAAAGTCCCAGCTAATTACGCCGCTAGAATCCACAAAGTGAATCTCTAAGTTTTGTGAATCGGCAATTTCTTCCATATCAAAACCCGGTGCCACAAAGCCTTTAAGACTATCCATCGCGCGGCCTTGCAATAGCTCTGTCAGTGCACGTTCTAGTGCGACCTCAAAGCGTGGATGCGCACCAAAACTAGCAAAACAACCTTGATCTTCGGGGTGCAAAAGCGTGACATTCATCACAGGATATTTACCGCCAAGTGAGGCATCTTTAACCAAAATACCGTATCCTGCATCGCGTAAACCTTTAATTCCAGAGGCAATGCGCGGGTAGCGTCTTAACACGCTTTCAGGTACATCTGGAAGGCAAATGCCTTGACGAATAATTTTATATTTAATGTCGCGCTCAAAAATTTCGGCCAGTGCTTGAGTGCGCGCTTCCATCATGGTATTTCCAGCACTCATACCGTTGCTTACATATAAATTGCCAATTAAATTGACTGGAAACAATACGCTTTTACCATCACGCAAACGTGTATATGGAATAGCGCAAATGCCTCGTTGTTTATTGCCAGAATTCAAATCAATCAAGTTGCTGGCATAACAAGTGCCTTCTGGGTTATAAAACTTTTGTAGCTCTGCCGTTAGTAATTCTTTTGGCCACTTTTCACCTTTAAGGGGAATCCATTGCTCATTTGGGTAATGAACAAAATCATGATTAGCTATTTTTTCACCCAAGTAAAAATGGGTCCAAAAGTAGTTTGTGCTTAAACGCTCAAAATATTCGCCCAAAGCACTCGCACGCGCAGCCAATTGCGATGCCCCCTTGCCATTGGTAAACAATCGCGGGCAATCTCTATCAATCACATGCACCGACCAAATTCCTTCTATTTCATTCAGCCAAGATTTTTCTTCGATATGAATATTTAGTGCCAATAACTTGGCTTGCAGAGTGGCTATTGTGGACTCTAATGATGCGTCTTTACTCGGAATAAATGTTTCGTTTTTCTCTGATTGAGTAGCTATGAAGGTTTCGGTCATGATATAAATGGCTAAATAAATAAGGTTTGCAGAGTATCATGCGCGCACCATAAAGCACATACTTAGTTTTGAGTTAATATTCAAGCTAACTTAACTTATTAAGTCAAATAAAGTCATATTATTTTGAGATATTTTTATATTGGAGCCTATATGAGAGAGTTATTGAGCGCATATATATTTGTTACCTTAAGCTTTGTCGGATTTGCTCATGCGAGTGATGCATTAGAAGAAATTTCGGTTATGGAGGTGCAACAATTATTGGATGGCAAAACAAAAAATATGGTAATTTTAGACGCCAATAATGACAATGCACGGACAGATGCAGGTGTTGTGCCAGGCGCTATATTGCTTACATCTTATAATCAATATGCCTTAACCGAATTACCAAAAGATAAAAATACTACCTTGGTTTTTTATTGCTACAACAGCTATTGCCAAGCATCACTTTTAGCGGCACAGCGCGCTATTGGTGCAGGTTATAAAGATGTGCGCTTAATGAAAGCGGGCATTGTGGGCTGGAACGCCGCCTTAGCAAAAATAAAAGCTAATTAGAATGCCGCCGCTAGTGGTGTGTTAGATTGGTTGATACATACCATTGCACAAGGCGATTAAGATTTTGCTCAATGCTGGGCTCAACGATATAAGAAATATTTTTTGGAAAGCACTTAATTTCCAAACGTCTGTGCAGAATAACTGACCCATTTTCGGTTTTTTTAATGTTAAAAGTAAGTGTAAATTTGGATTCAGAACGGTGCTAAATTATTACTTTTTTTGCGTCTATTATTTCAATAAACTGACCCTCATTTTCATAATGCATGCCACTGGGGTCATACATTAAAAACGACCATTTACCACCAACTTTAAACTCAAAAACATCAAGCGTATTAGTAATCTCCCCTGACCCAACCATTCTGCCAGCTCCTCTAGATTGCTAAAAGAATCAAAAATGGCTTGTGGGCTAGCATTAATTATTTAAGATGTTTTAAATACTTTCAATTTAATTTTCTTATTTTTTATTTTCTATGTGCCGCAAGGTGTAGGGCCGTTGTCTCTAGTTTCAGCATCAATAAAATACACGCCCGAAGATTCAATCACAAAAAAACAATCAAAGCAAAAAACACCCTTAATTAAAGCGGCTAAACTTAGTTGTTCTTTAGTTTGGTTATGCATTATGTTTAGGCATACAAGTGTACTTGAGACAGGTTAGTTTCAACTGTGATTTAAGGGGCAATAAATGCTTATGGGTTTACTACACTTACCTTTTTGCCTTATTTTATAAATTAATTAATTATCTTAAGCCAATAGTGCTGGTTAAATAGGTGGTGAAGCAATTAAGTAAATATTAATTTAAAGCCAGCAATAAGCAAAACAATAGCCAAAAGCTTTTTTATAGCAGCCGATTGAATGAGAAGGCTACCTGTGTACGATCCAATGCAACCACCTAAGGCTGCCGCAATAAGTAAGGAAATAATAAATGGTGGTAATGACTTTGTAGCCGAAAAGTTGCCAGCCAAGCCAGAAATAGAATTAACTAATACAAACAAAGCAGAAACGGCAGCGGCCTTTTTAGCATCAGCCCAACCCATGAAAAGTAAAAGCGGCGTCAAAAAAATGCCGCCACCTGTACCAGTAAGGCCCGATAAAAAACCGATGCCAGCTCCAGATGCCAAAGCTAGCGAACGAGGTGGCTCATGAACTTGCAGCGATTGCTTAGATTGGAAAACAAAACGTATCGCTGTGTAAATTAATACAACACCTAATATCACCTTAAAAAGATGAGCGGGAAGATTAAAGTGTCCACCAACAAACGCAAATGGCACAGCTAGTAAGGCAAAAGGCCAAAATAAAGCCCACGAAAAGTGACCAGCCTTAAAAAATTGCCAAGTAGCAATAGATGCAACCAAGATATTAAGTGATAAAGCCGTCGGTTTAATGACATCAGGCGCTATAGATAAAAGTGACATAACAGCAATGTAGCCAGATGCGCCGGCATGGCCAACTGCCGAGTAAAGAACGGCAATAGCAAACACCCCAATAACTAAAAGCCATAAAACTTCTAAAGCCATTTATTTCCTTAATGTAAAAATTAAAGTTTGATAGTAAGTGTATAGACTGATATGTTGTGCATGGCCATGGGAGTGTTTGGATAAAAACACCAAGCAAAAAAATAACATAAACACTAAATCGTTTAAGCCATAGATGCTGAAAAAACTCCCGCAAAAAAGTCCTTACAATAAAGCTCCAGATGGCTGTTTTAAGAAAGCCATATGAGCTAAACTACGAATAGTTTATATAGTGTAAGTTGAATTTGTAGGATTTTAAAGATGCGCCTGTGTTAAATTGAGTTTACTAATTCATAAGGTTTTAACATGTAGAATCTACAGCAATATCGCGTTAAGCTAAATTCAGCCTTCTCACTTAAGAGCATTAAGCCAGATGACTAATCGGAGCGCGGTGCAACTAAAGAAGCCGATGATTTAGAACTGGAAAAACTAGCGGGTAAAATCAATGCGTTGCAAGATATTTTGTACGCGCAAGGCAAGCGCAAAATTTTGCTTATTCTGCAGGGCATGGATGCTAGTGGTAAGGATGGCAAGGTGCGCCACGTATTTAGTGAGTGCGATCCGCTGGGTATTCGGTTAACCAATTTATTTGCATATCTCTAATGTCGAGCAAAAGGCACGTATGCAAGATAGGCTAAATGATGCAACTAAAACGTGGAAATTTAAAAAGAACGCGTGCTTTGGCCGCATTATATTCAGGCACACGAAAACGCGATTAGTGCAACCAGTACAAGCTATGCACCTTGGTATGTGGTACCAGCGGATTTCAAAATTAACCGTAATTTATTGATTTCAAGATTATTATTTAGCATGCTTAAAAAGCTGCAATTAGAATATCCGCCAGTGCCTGCTGACTTTGAAACTATTATGATTAATGATTAGATAACTTTATGAGCCTGCGTTTTCGCCTAAATCTGTTGATTACCGTCTTGCTTTTGCTGTTTATGTTGGCAGTGGGATATGTGATTTTAAAAGGCTCAAAAGCGTCGATTCAAGAAGGGGTGGAAGCCGCCACTCACGTTACCGTACAATTGCTAGATACTGTTGTCGTGAGCTCTATTCAAAACCCAGAATGGGGTTATACGCATGATGTAATGCGCCGATTTTTGCAACATCTTGGCCATGTGCGTGGCAATGAAATAACGCTGTATAACTTAAATGGAGCGCTTATTTTTAAATCGCCACCTTCAAAATACCGTGCCGAAATCGACCCGCCGCAATGGTTTATTAGCATTTTAGACCCTAAAGAAAAATCGGTTTCGCGCTTGATTCGTTATGGCAAGCTTGTGGTTCAGCCCAACCCCGCAGGTGCTATACGGGAGGCATGGAGCAAAATGCGATTTTTGTTTTGGGTTGGTTTGAGTTTTTTTATATTTTTAAATGCTATTGTGTATTGGATGTTAGGCCGCTGGTTGCGACCATTACAGCCGATGCTTAAAGCTATTAATCAAATGGAGCAGGGTGATTTAAGTTCGCGCTTACCGCCATTTGACTTGCCCGAATTTGACTCTATCGCCAAAAACTTTAACTTAATGGGCGAATCGCTGCAAAAAAGCACTGCCGAAAATCAGCGTTTGGCGCTTATTGCGCAACAAACCGCTGACGCTGTGATGATTCATGATTTAAACGGCAATATTTCATTTTGGAACGTAGCCGCGCAAAAAATATTTGGCTATGCGCCAGAGGATATTATTGGCAAATCGGCAAGCATTCTCATTCCAAAAGGGCAGGAGTGCGATTTAGCACAAAATATGCGCGCCATTAGCGATAGACGCAATGTAGAGAATCATGACACCCAACGCCAAGCGCGAGATGGGCGTATTGTTGATATATCGATTTCGGCTGCGCCATTGATTGATCCGTTAACCAATGCACTAATTGGCGATATTTGCAGTATGCGCGATATTACTGAGCGTAAACATGCCGAAATCGCCGAGCGCAAAGCTGAAGTGGCCGAAAATAAATTAGAAGAAAATCGTCAAATTACGCATTTAATTCAAAAGCACATTGAAGACGAGCGCCGCAGTTTAGCACGTGAATTGCATGATGAGCTTGGGCAGTATGTGACGGCAATTAAAACCTTTGCGGTGGCTATCGCCAATAAAACCAAAGAAAAAACGCCAGAAGTTGAAGCCAGTGCGCAGACCATTGTAGCGGCGGCTAACCATATTTACGATGGCATGCACAATATTATTCGGCAATTGCGACCTGGCTCGTTAGATAATTTGGGTTTAGTGGAAACCCTTAAAGATGCTATTAATAATGTGCAAAAACAGCAACCAAATTTGAATATTACTTTAGAAGTATCTGGCAATTTAGAAGGCTTGGGTGAGAGTTTAAATATTAGTATTTACCGAATAGTGCAAGAATCGATTAATAATGCTATTAAACATGCGGAGGCCAACAATATAATCGTTAAGTTAGCCACAACTAAAACAGGTGCTTTGCAATTGACCATTAAAGATGACGGAAAAGGTATGGATGTTAATGCAGTAGATCAAACAAATCACTTTGGTTTGCTGGGTATGCGCGAGCGCGTACAAGGATTTAAAGGCAGTTTTAATGTGGACTCTGAACCAAATACGCAAATATCAACCAAAACAAAAAGAAAAAAAGCGGGCACCAAATCACTTGCTATCCAATCTACGGGTACGACAATTTATATTAATATTCCGCAAGCGTTAAACGTGAGCAATTAAGTAAAAGGCAAAACATGAATCAAATTAATGTAATGTTGGTCGATGACCATGCAGTAGTTCGTATGGGTTTTAAAATGTTACTTGAATCAGCCAGCGAAATTAAAGTGATTGCCGAGGCAGAAAACGGCGAAACAGCGATTAAAAGCTATATGGAATTTAAGCCAGATGTGGTGGTAATGGACATTACCATGCCAGGAATTGGCGGCATGGAAGCCATAGAGCGCATTTTGGCTAAAGAAAGTCACGCTAAAATTTTGGTGCTTTCGGCACATGAAGATTCTGTGCACCCTAAGCGCGTTTTGAATGCAGGTGCGATGGGCTATTTAACCAAGCGCAGCGCGGCCGAAGAACTGATTAAGGCCATTCGCACCGTGGCAGGAGGCAAAAAATATATTGAGGCAAGCATTGCCCAACAAATGGCAATTCAGCAATTATCGGGTGAGCAAAACTCAGTAGATGTATTGAGTGAGCGTGAATTTGAAGTGTTTATGTCGTTGGCCAAAGGCAAAACCACCAACGAGATTGCTGAAACGCTATTTTTAAGCCCACGCACGGTTGGCACGCATTTGTACAATATTAAGCAAAAATTAAACGCGAATAATTCAGCCGAAATTGCGTTAATTGCGATGCGTAGTGGACTAATTGACCCTTAAATTAATTTGCTAGGCTTAGTTATTGACTTTATTGGTCAATTTGCTCTATGGCGCGCAATGTTCGGCTCGCCTAAGGTGGCAAGTTCCACCAATACTACACTGCCGCTGGGTAATTTGCCGAATTCTGGCGGTATCAAATAAGTAATCAATTCATGTTTTTTTACAATTTGGGATTTGTTCTGCTCTGAATTGTCTTTTGAAGTTTGCTCGGTGGTAATTTTACCTGTGGCTACCCGCCATAATTTCCACTCGCGCGGTTTGGGCAATGATGTGGCTCCCATCAACTGCGCCTTGGCATAAACCGCGTCTTTTTCCTCACCAATCAATAAATTAAGTAGCTCAACGCGCACTAATTGGCTGCTAATGGCCACCGCAACTGGCGTTTCAATTTCGGCAATTTGTTCTGGTAGCGGTTCGGCAATCGGTTTTACTTGCTCAAAGCGCGCATTGCCAAAGGCGATTAAGTAAGGGTCGGGTACGGTATCTTTTAAAATGATACTTTTTGGTTTGCGGCCAAACTGATTCTCGGTTTCGATTTCTTGCACATCCATTGCCGTTGCTAAGGCATTATCCGCAACACTGGTGGCAATTGAGCGTGTAATTTGTTGGGCAATAGAGCCGCCTAAACAAGCCGTTAATAAAGCACTTGCGGCAAAAAATAATACAACATTTTTGAATATTATCAATTATTTAATATCTTAATTTAAACTAATACTTTATAAAATATTCGTTTAAGATTACTGCTAAATAAATCAAAAGTCTAGCAACTTAACACATGTTTAAAAGACTTTATTTGGCATCGCATTTATTTCGCGCGATTAGTGGCGTTTGCGCTAACAATACCGCTAAAAATAATAATGCCAATCGCCATATACTCCGAATATGACAATTTTTCTTGCCAAAAAAGTACCCCAAACAAACTGGCAAATATCACAGTGGTATAGGCTAGGCTTGCCACAGTCAATGTTATTCCTGTGCGATAAGCGCGTGTCATGGCAAGTTGGGCAATAGTTGCAGAGACTCCTAAGCCCAGCAGAGTTGGCATATCTTGCAAGCTCATTGATGTATAAGTTTGTAGTAACATCCAAAAGCCGCTTGCAAAAGTGGAAATCAAAGTAAAGTAGAAAACTGTGCGCCAGTCTGGCTCGCCCAAATTACCTAATTGTTTAACATGAGCATAGGCAAATGCGGCGCCAAAGCCTGATAGCAAACCTACCGCACCAGCAGCTAAATCTTGTTTGGCAAAGCTGGGTTTTAGTAACAGCACCACGCCAACAAAGCCTAATAAAATCATGGCATACAAAATAGATTTGGGTTTTTCGTGCAGCATTAAGGGCATCAGCAAGGCCAAAAATAGTGCGGACGTGTAATTAAGCGTGACGGCGGTTGCCAAGGGCAAATGTGCAATTGCATAAAAGAATAAAACTAATGATGCAAAGCCAACTAAAGCGCGTGATATTTGTTTGCCAATAACTGGCGTGGCTAGCGGCAGTTTTTTGGCAAATATGTAAACGTAAATGGCCATTAAGCCAAAAATAGAGCGATAAAAAACCAGCTCTGCACTACTAAATTTTGCTGAACCTACTTTAACCAGTGCGCCCATAACGGCAAAACCAAGCGCTGCAACCAGCATCCAGAAGCTACCTAAATGGGGTAACTTCACAAGACGCTTGTTTTCATTAGATTAAAGTCATTCATTTTATGGTAAATGCGGTTCCATTTGCCTACGATACCATTGATGGAAATGCTCTAAGCCAGTTTCTAGAGGGTGTTGGTAAGGTCCTATTTCGTTTAAGCCAAGCGCAAATAAGCCTTTGCGACCATCGTGCATTCGCTGGCAAATTTCTTTATCTTCAATCGCGGTTTCAGCATATGCGGCTTGTTGCGCCTTCACATATTCACGCTCAAACAAGGCAATATCTTCTGGGTAATAAAATTCAACCACATTACTGCAAGTGTCTACGCCTGTTGGAATAAGGTGCGAAACTATCAATACATTTGGGTACCATTCAATCATCAAAAATGGGTAATATACAAACCAGATGGCGCCATGCTTGGGCATAGATTTGCTATGATAATTGGTCACGGCAGATTGCCAAGCTTGATAAGTTGGTGACGCGTTTTTATCCGTTGCTGTTTTATAGCCAACGGTTTGCGCGCTGAAATTTTCGCCGAAATCCCAGCTTAAGTTTTCGCAGTCAACAAAGGCATCTAAACCTGGGTGAAAAGGGCCAACGTGATAATCTTCTAAATAGGCTTCAATAAACGTTTTCCAATTGAAATTGTAGTGCTCAACATTCACTGAATCTAAATGGTAATTAGTAAAATCAAAGTCTTGCTTACAACTCAATTGATTCAATTCTTTAATTAAATTAAGCGATGAAGGTAAGTTGTTTGAATCCTCAAATAACAAACCTTGCCAGTTTTGAAGAGTCGTTTTATTAAGATGCAAGCAAGGGTTTTGCGTAAAATGCGGAGCACCTAGTAATGCCCCGTCTAAATCATAAGTCCAGCGGTGAAGCGGGCATACAATGTGACTAGTGTTGCCTATGCCTTGTAGCATCAACGCTTGTCGGTGACGGCAGATATTGCTTAATAATGCCACTTCACCTGCTTGGTTGATTAATGCTTTTGCGTTATGCATCCAAACCAGTGTGTAGTAGTCGCCAGCATTGGGTACCATTAAAGTGTGCCCAACATATTTAGGCGCATTGGCAAACAAATATTGTTGCTCTAATTGATAAAAGCTTGCATCAGCGTACCAGTAAATAGGTAATTGAGATGGTTTTTTTAGAGCGCTTTCAGCTTGAGGGAAGTTAGAAATTGCAGTTAAAGCCATAAAAATAAATTTGAAAATTAATGCAAATAAGATTTTGCACTAAGCGCTTGATTTTGCCTAGTAAATAAGCACGCTAAGATTCGCTGAGAAAAAGCATTAAAAAGACAACAGAAACGAAATAAAATAAGCCCGCAAAATCCAGGAAAAATAGTGAATATAACAATATGTTAGCCTCGATCTCCAGGACGCATAAGCGAATACAACCTTTATTCCAGGCAGAATTGAATACAGATGTTAATTGTCCTGAAGTTTTAGCATGCAATTTGCCCGCAAATCTTGCTAAAAGGCGCCTTTTGCGCTACTCTCAGACCTTAATAAATCGAATTTATAAAACAGTCAAATTCATTTTGGAGTAATTTAAATGAAAAATCCCTTGGAATCAGTTGTTGGCACTATTGTTTCTGGTGTTGTTCTAACCGTAGTGTTGATATTTTTTCTGAAAAACTTTTTAGTAGCGGCAGTTTAAAATGGAAATCATGCCAGGAGTCGCTCGTTGGATTCATTTGTTATCAGGTGTGACTTGGATTGGTCTGCTTTACTATTTTAATTTAGTACAAATGGCCGCACTTAAAGATGCAGGTGCTGATGGCACGGCAGCAGGAATTACCAAACACGTAGCGCCGCGCGCATTGTTATGGTTACGCTGGTCTGCCGTTGCAACATGGATTGCTGGGTCGTGGTTATTAGGCGCAGGCTTTTCCGATGCATTTTTACTGCGCAACGGATACGAAGGTATTGGTATTGGTGCATGGTTAGGCACAATTATGCTGTTTAACTTATGGTTACTAATTTGGCCAAATCAGAAAAAAATTCTTGGTATGGTGCCAGCCGATGATGCCGTAAAAGCAAAGGCGCGACGGGTGGCTATGTTAGCATCACGGTCAAATATGATGCTGTCTATTCCCATGTTATTTTTCATGGCAAATGGATTTAGCCATCGCGCTGTTTTAGGATTGTAATTAGCATTAAGGCAACAACGGCGGCCTTAGCCGCCGTTTTCTTTTTGGTTTTGATACAAGATTAGAATAGAAATATATTTTTATAGAAATAAAATCATGGCACATTTAACAAGCACCCATTTGATGAATACTTATACTCGTCAACCCGTTACTTTTGTAAAGGGAGAGGGCGTTTGGCTGTGGGATGATGAAGGTAAGAAGTATTTGGACGCTTTGTCTGGCGTTGCAGTCAATGGCTTAGGACATGCGCATCCAAAATTAGTGAAAGCGATTTCAGAGCAGGCCGCCAAATTGATTCATGTTTCTAATATTTATCAAATTGCCGAGCAAGAAGCCTTAGGAAATAAGCTAGTCGAAATTTCTGGTATGAATAATGTGTTTTTCTGTAATTCTGGCTGCGAAGCAAATGAGGCTAGCATTAAGCTAGCGCGCTTGTATGGGCACAATAAAGGAATTGAAAACCCTGAAATAATTGTGATGGAACGCGCTTTTCATGGTCGGACCATGGCAACGCTTTCTGCAACAGGAAATCGCAAAGCACAAGCTGGCTTTGAGCCCCTTGTTTCTGGTTTTATTCGCGTGCCTTATGATGACTTGGTGGCGGTTAAGCAAGTTGCATCGCGCAAAAATAACGTGGTGGCGATTTTAGTTGAGCCCGTGCAAGGCGAGGGTGGTATTCATATTCCAGCGGATATGAAGACGTATTTTCAAGGCCTTCGTCAAGTATGCGATGAAAATGGCTGGTTGCTGATGGTGGACGAAGTGCAAAGCGGTATTGGTCGAACTGGTACTTGGTTTGCGTTTCAGCATACTGGCATCATGCCAGATGTGATGAGTTTGGCGAAAGGCTTGGGCTCTGGCGTACCCATTGGTGCTTGTGTTGCAAAAGGGATCGCAGCGCAAACGTTTACCTATGGTAAACATGGTTCAACTTTTGGTGGCAATCCATTGGCATCAAGCGCCGGTTTGGCAACATTAAGCGCTATTGAAGAAGAAAATTTACGCGAAAATGCACAAAAAATGGGCGACCTTATTTGTGAAAAGTTGCAAGTTGAATTACAAAAAACACAAGGCGTAGTTGTGGTACGCAACGCTGGTTTAATGATTGGCATTGAGTTAAATAGACCATGCGGTGAAATCGTTAAAATGGCTTTAAACACGCAGTTATTAATTAATGTGACGGCAGAAAAAGTCATTCGTTTATTGCCGCCGCTTGTCATTAATGAAGCGGAAGCGCTGGAATTGGTTGAGCGTTTAAGTAAATTAATTAAACAATTTTTAAGTCAGTGATTTTAAATCAGTAAAAAACGAGTATTCAATATGGCTGATATTAAACACTTTTTGCAATTTAACGATTTGAACTTGGGTGAGCTCAATCATATTTTTGCGCGCACCAAAATCATCAAAGCGCAATTCAAGGCTTATCAACAATATTGGCCTTTGCAGGATCGCACCTTGGTGATGATTTTTGAAAAAGCCAGTACGCGTACCCGCCTGTCTTTTGAAGCGGGCATGCACCAGTTGGGCGGTTCGGCTATTTATTTAAATACGCGTGATTCGCAATTGGGCCGCGGCGAGCCAGTTGAAGATGCGGCACAAGTGATTTCGCGCATGTCTGACATTGTTATGATTCGCACCTTTGAACAGGATATTATTGAGCGTTTTGCAGCTAATTCGCGAGTGCCTGTTATTAATGGCTTAACCAATGAATACCATCCCTGCCAAATTTTGGCAGATATTTTTACTTTTATTGAGCAAAAAGGGTCGATAAAGGGCAAGACTGTTGCATGGATTGGCGACAGTAATAATGTCTGCAATACATGGTTGCAAGCAGCGGAAGTGCTTGACTTTAATGTACATGTTTCTACTCCACCTGGCTACGAAGTAGAAGTGGAGCGCGCTAATTTATATGGCGATGACCATTTTGAAACCTTTGTTGACCCCATGGAAGCCGCGCGTGGTGCTCACTTAGTGACCACTGATGTATGGACCAGCATGGGTTTTGAGGCGGAAAATGAAGAGCGCATGCGCGATTTTGCCGATTGGCAAGTAGACAGCGATATGATGCGCATCGCCGCAAAAGACGCCTTATTTATGCATTGTTTGCCAGCGCATCGCGGCGAAGAAGTGGCTGCTGATGTGATTGACGGCCCGCAAAGTGTGGTTTGGGAAGAAGCGGAAAACAGACTTCATGTGCAAAAAGCATTAATGGAATATTTATTATTGGGTAAGGTTAATTAAGGAAAAGTAAGCGCAATGAGTGCAAATAATAAAGTGGCAAAAAAAGAAGTAAAAAAAGTCGTGTTGGCCTATTCGGGCGGCTTAGATACGTCTGTGATTTTAAAATGGCTACAAGATGAATATCAATGCGAAGTGGTAACTTTCACTGCCGATTTGGGCCAAGGTGAAGAACTAGAACCTGCGCGTTCAAAAGCCAAAGCGGCTGGTGTAAAAGAGATTTATATTGACGATGTGCGTGAAGAATTTGTGCGCGATTTCGTATTTCCAATGTTTCGCGCCAATACCGTCTACGAAGGTGAATACTTATTAGGCACTTCAATCGCGCGACCACTAATAGCCAAACGTTTGATTGAAATTGCTGCAGAAACCAATGCCGATGCCATTTCACATGGTGCAACGGGTAAGGGTAACGACCAAGTACGTTTTGAGTTGGGAGCTTATGCCTTAAATCCGAATATTCAAATCATCGCGCCATGGCGTGAGTGGGATTTGCTTAGCCGTGAGAAACTGATGCAATATGCCGAAAAGCATGGTATTCCAGTAGATATGAAGCACAAGCAAGGCGGCAGTCCATACTCAATGGATGCCAACTTATTGCATATTTCGTATGAAGGTCGTCATCTTGAAAACCCAGCGGCAGAAGCTGAGGAATCAATGTGGCGTTGGAGTGTGAGCCCAGAAAAAGCGCCAGATACTGCTGAATATTTAGATATTGAATATGTAAATGGCGATCCAGTAAGCTTAAATGGCGAAGCGATGAAGTCGCATGAATTGTTGGCGCATTTAAACAAAATTGGCGGCAAGCATGGTATCGGCCGCTTGGATTTGGTTGAGAATCGCTATGTAGGCATGAAATCACGTGGTTGCTACGAAACGCCAGGCGGTACTATTATGCTTAAAGCGCACCGCGCTATTGAAAGCATTACCTTAGACCGCGAAGTAGCACATTTGAAAGACGATTTAATGCCGCGCTACGCTAGCATGATTTACAACGGTTATTGGTGGAGTCCAGAGCGTCTTGCATTGCAAGCGCTAATCGATCATACGCAAACGTCAGTTAACGGCTGGGTGCGCGTTAAGCTATATAAAGGTAATGTAAATGTAACCGGACGGGATAGCAAAACCAACTCACTATTTGATTCTACAATCGCTACTTTTGAAGATGACGAAGGTGCTTACGACCAAAAAGATGCAGGCGGTTTTATTAAGTTAAATGCGCTGCGTATGCGTATTGCGGCTAATCTTAAAAATAAGCAGCGCTAAAAGTAGACTTAAGTTATAGGCGCTCAAAATTTAAATACAAAATCGAGGAGTTAAGAATGGCACAATTTGACAATGTAAGTGTAAAGAAAAAAGCAAACATCTATTTTGATGGAAAGTGTGTAAGCCACACCGTGATGTTTCCAAACGGAACACGTAGCACAATTGGTGTGATTTTTCCAAGCACATTGACATTTAACACAGCCGCGCCAGAATTGATGGAAATTAACATAGGTAGCTGCAAAGTGCGCTTAAATGGCGAGGATGCATGGAAAACTTATAACGCAGGCGAAAAATTTACTGTGCCTGGTAATTCTAGTTTTGATATAGAAGTGACTGAAACCCTAGACTACGTTTGCCATTTTGAGTAAGGCAACCGATAGTGTTTGCTTGTAGGGCGTTATTTTCACTTGGATTACTAATCGTACTGTCAGCCTGAGAGTGTCTTCTTCTGCTGGCGCATTATCTAGTTATAAATAGTTTTAATAAGGATTAATTATGCCCTCATTTGATATTAGTTCTGAAGTTGATATGGTAGCTTTAAAAAATGCGATTGATACAGCTGGTAAGCAAATTACCAATCGCTATGATTTCAAAGGTACATCTGCCAAAGTTGAATTAAACGAAAAAGATGGCATTATTACTTTGTATGGTGATAATGACTTTCAGCTTGATCAGATTAAAGATATTTTGCTGCCTAGTATGGAAAAGAAAGAGCCTGATTCAACCAAGCGCTTAGAGCACAAGGATGTGCAAAAAGTGGGTGGTAATAAGGTTAAACAAGAGCTTAAAATCCGTGCGGGTATTGATAGCGATTTAGCCAAGCGCATCGCTAAGTTAATTAAAGATTCTGGCTTAAAAGTGCAAGCCAGTATTCAAGGTGACGAAGTGCGTGTGAATGGCGCAAAACGTGATTTATTGCAAGAAGCCATCGTTTTTTGTAAAAAGAATGTGACGGACTTTCCCTTACAGTTTGGTAATTTTAGAGACTAGCCTTTAGATTGAGATTTATTTAGTAGGTAATAAAATGGTAGCGAAAACGCTTTACGACAAATTGTTTGATTCACACGTGGTGCATGAAGAAAACGGCACCGCGCTGATTTATATCGACCGTCACTTGGTTCACGAAGTCACAAGTCCGCAAGCGTTTGAAGGCTTGAGGTTAGCAAATCGAAAAGTGTGGCGTGTTAATTCAATTTTGGCTGTGCCAGATCATAATGTGCCAACAACTAATAGAAGTACAGGTGTTGCTGGCATTGCTGACCCCATCTCACGCTTACAAGTACAAACCTTGGATGAAAACTGCGCTGAGCATGGCGTGACTGAATTTAAAATGAATGATTTGCGCCAAGGTATTGTGCACGTGATTGGTCCCGAGCAAGGCGCAACTCTGCCAGGTATGACAGTGGTTTGTGGTGATTCGCATACCAGCACGCATGGCGCTTTTGGTGCCCTTGCGCACGGTATTGGCACTTCAGAAGTTGAGCACGTCATGGCTACCCAGTGTTTGGTACAAAAAAAATCCAAAACTTTGCAAGTGTTGGTGGATGGTCAATTGGGTAATGGCGTAACTGCTAAAGATATCGCGTTAGCGATTATCGGCAAAATTGGTACTGCTGGCGGTAACGGCTGTGCGATTGAATTTGCTGGTTCGGCCATCCGTGCCTTAAGCATGGAAGGCCGCATGACGTTGTGTAATATGGCAATTGAAGCAGGCGCACGTGCAGGTATAGTGGCGGTTGATGATACAACTATCAATTACGTTAAAGGCCGTCCATTTTCGCCTAAAACAGAACAATGGGATGCGGCGGTTGCATACTGGAAAACTTTACATAGTGACGAAGGTGCTAAATTTGATACGGTTGTTACTTTAAATGCAGAAGACATACAGCCACAAGTGACTTGGGGAACGTCGCCAGAGATGGTGGTAGGTGTGGATGGCAAAGTGCCAAGCTTGGATTTGGCTAAAAATGAAGTACAACGCAGCGATTGGGAGCGTGCTTACGCCTATATGGGTTTAACGCCAAATACGCCAATTGATGAAATTAATATTGATAAGGTGTTTATTGGGTCTTGCACTAACTCGCGTATAGAGGATTTGCGTGCCGCAGCAGCTGTGGCAAAAGGTAAATATATTGCCCCAAATGTTAAGTTGGCATTAGTAGTACCAGGCTCTGGCTTAGTGAAAGCACAAGCAGAGCTTGAAGGCTTAGACAAGATTTTTACGGATGCGGGTTTTGAATGGCGTGAGCCAGGGTGCTCGATGTGTTTGGCCATGAATGCCGACCGATTAGAGCCAGGTGAACGCTGTGCATCAACTAGTAACCGTAATTTTGAAGGTCGTCAAGGTCATGGTGGACGTACCCATTTGGTTAGCCCGGAGATGGCAGCAGCAGCAGCTGTTGCGGGTCATTTTGTAGATGTAAGAACGTTTTAATTTTTTAAATTATATTTTTTTGTAATCATGTAAGGAGTTAATAATGAAATCATTAGTTAAATTCTCAGCCTTGTTGTTAGTTGTTTGTTTTGCTTTAAGCGCTTGCAATACAGTGCGTGGCGTGGGTAAAGATATTGAAAAGGGTGGCGAAGCCATTCAAAAGTCAACTAACTAAAGAATGCGCTATTCTAAAGAACAATTATGCAAGCTTTTAAGCAATTAAATGGATTGGTCGCGCCGCTAGATAGGGCAAACGTAGATACTGACGCGATTATTCCAAAACAATTTTTAAAGTCGATTAAACGCGCCGGTTTCGGCCCAAATGTGTTTGATGAATGGCGATATTTAGACCATGGCGAGCCAGGTATGGATAATTCTAAACGGCCACTTAATCCCGATTTTGTGCTCAATCAAGCGCGCTATCAAGGTGCAAGTGTGTTGCTAACGCGTGAAAACTTTGGTTGCGGTTCTAGCCGCGAGCATGCTCCTTGGGCCTTAGAAGATTTTGGCTTTAAAGTGGTGATTGCATCTAGCTTTGCTGATATTTTCTTTAATAACTGCTTTAAGAATGGCATGTTACCGATTGTGTTGTCTGCTGAAATAGTGGAAAGCCTTTTTCAAGAAGTTGAAAAGGAAATTGGCTATCAACTATGTGTGAATTTAGCTGCACAAACGGTGACTACGCCAAGTGGAAGCAAATACTCATTTGAAGTGGATAGTGTTAGAAAGCATAACCTACTCAATGGGTTAGATGATATCGGTCTAACCATGCAGCATCAAGATAAGATTAATGCGTTTGAGCTTAAGCATCAACAAACGCAGCCTTGGCTTTTCAATTAGAAATAGAAAGTTAGAGATGAAATTAGCAGTTTTGCCAGGAGATGGCATTGGACCAGAAATAGTTGCGCAAGCAATAAAAGTATTAAAAGCACTTAATATTACCGATTTAAGTATGACTGAAGCGCCAATTGGCGGTGCCGGTTACGAAGCATTTGGTGACCCATTGCCAGATAGTACGTTGCAATTAGCTAAAGAATCTGACGCGGTATTATTGGGTGCTGTTGGCGATTGGAAATACGATAAATTAGAGCGCCAACTTCGCCCAGAACGTGGTTTGTTGCGTATTCGTAAAGAATTGAATTTGTTTGCTAATCTTCGTCCAGCATTACTTTACCCTGAATTAGCGGGTGCATCTACATTGAAACCAGAAGTGGTTTCTGGTTTGGATTTGATGATTATTCGGGAGCTCACTGGCGATATTTACTTTGGACAGCCACGTGGCATTAGCGCGCTAGAAAATGGCGAGCGCGAAGGTGTTAATACCATGCGCTATAACGAATCTGAAATACGTCGTATTGGCCGTGTAGCATTTGATATTGCCATGAAAAGAAACAAAAAAGTCTGTTCAGTGGATAAAGCTAACGTATTAGAGACAACTGAACTATGGCGTCAAGTCATGACTGAATTGTCTGCCGAGTATCCAGAAATTGAGCTCAGCCATATGTATGTAGATAACGCCGCTATGCAATTGATTCGCGCGCCAAAACAATTTGACGTGATAGTGACTGGCAATATTTTTGGTGACATTTTGTCTGACGAAGCTTCAATGCTGACAGGCTCTATTGGTATGTTGCCATCTGCTTCATTAGATACAAACAAAAAAGGTATGTATGAGCCTAGTCATGGATCTGCACCTGATATTGCAGGCAAAGATATCGCGAATCCACTAGCAACCATTTTATCGGTTGCGATGTTGCTACGTTATACTTTTAACGATGAAGCAAATGCGCTAAAAGTTGAAAATGCCGTGAAAAAAGCCTTGGCACAAGGCTTTAGAACTGCGGATATTACGACTAATGGCTGTAAAAAAGTGGGTTGTAGCGCGATGGGCGATGCGGTGTTGGCAAGTTTATAACTAGAATAAATGATCTAGGCGCTCTTTGAGCGATACTAAGAATTTAGGAAATGAAATGTTAAAAGTTGGATTCGTTGGTTGGCGGGGCATGGTGGGCTCTGTGTTGATGCAGCGTATGGTTGAAGAGAATGATTTTGCGTTAATCGAGCCGCAATTTTTCACTACCTCTCAAATTGGTGGAAAGGCGCCAAATGTTAGCAAAGAATCGGCCGCATTAAAAGATGCAAAAAATATTGCTGACCTCAAGACAATGGATACCATTATTTCTTGCCAGGGTGGTGACTATACCAGCGAAATATTTCCGCAACTCAGACAAGCGGGTTGGAAAGGGCATTGGATTGACGCGGCCTCTGCTTTGCGTATGGAAAAAGATGCGGTAATTATTTTAGATCCAGTCAACTTACACGTTATTCAAGACGCCATGCATAAGGGTGGCAATAATTGGGTTGGCGGCAACTGTACTGTTTCACTCATGTTAATGGCTTTAAACGGTTTATTTAAAGCCGATTTAATCGAGTGGGCAACATCTATGACCTATCAGGCAGCATCAGGTGCAGGTGCGCAAAATATGCGTGAGTTACTTAAACAAATGGGTGAACTGCATTTGGCGGCAAATGATTTACTAAAAGACCCAGCTTCTGCTATTTTAGATATCGATCGTGAAGTTGCTCTCACTTTGCGTGACGATGCTTTTCCAAAAGAACATTTTGGCGTGCCATTGGCCGGAAGTTTGATTCCTTGGATTGATAAAGATTTAGGCAGTGGACAAAGTAAAGAGGAATGGAAAGGTCATGTTGAGACCAATAAAATCTTAGGGCGTGTAGCCAATCCAATTCATATTGACGGACTTTGTGTTCGTGTTGGCGCTATGCGTTGTCATAGCCAAGCCTTAACTATCAAGCTTAAAAAAGATCTGCCGATGGCTGATATTAATGCCATGTTAAGTGATGCCAATCAATGGGCAAAAGTAATTCCAAACGAACGCGAAGCCAGCATGCGTGAATTGTCACCTGCAGCTGTAACAGGCACACTAACCACACCTATTGGGCGCTTGCGTAAGCTTAATATGGGTAACGAATACTTGTCTGCCTTTACTGTGGGTGATCAATTGTTATGGGGTGCGGCAGAGCCTTTAAGGCGCATGCTGCGCATATTAATAGAGCGCTAAAATGTAAAAAATTAATAAAAAGCTTGATTAAAATGCAACAACAAGCACATACAGCCACATAGCTTGCGAATATAATGTGTATTATGAGCTTGCAACTCTAAGTAATTGATGTTATTTTTATTATTGGATATGTAGGTAAATTTTAAGGGTGGAATAGTGCTTAACTCAAAATTAAAGAAAATAACAGTTGCTCTATTTATGTCGCTGGTGCCAATGGCTGTTTTTTCGGCAGGTCTTGGTAAGCTAAACATAAGCTCCGGACTAGGCGAGCCATTAAGCGCAGATATTGAATTATTGTCCGTTACACCTGAAGAGTTAAACAGTATTTTTGCCGTCATTGCTTCTGAAGAAGCTTATGCAAATCAAGGTATTGATCGCCCCGCTTCACACAGTACTATTAAAGTTGAAGTTTCAAATAATGCAAATGGAACACCCATTTTAAAGCTCAAATCTACACAGCCAATTAGTGAGCCATTTTTAGATATGCTTATTCAGCTTGATTGGGCGTCTGGTCGTTTGTTAAGAGAATATACCGTATTATTAGATCCGCCTGGTTATGTAGGTGAAGTTGAAAGCACAACCACACAATTGCCTACCGTAAAATTAAGTGGTGCATCAACTCAAGATTCAATAGTCAATTCATCATCAGCCAAATTATCTAGCTCTGCAGATAAGCCAACACAAACTAAAAAATCACCAACTGCTAAAGCTAGTATTACGACATCTGGTGAGGAATATCAGACGCAACGTGGTGATTCTTTGGCAAAAATTGCACGTGATTACAAACCAGAGGGCGTTAGTTTGGATCAAATGTTGTTGGGTTTATATAATGCTAACCCAAATGTATTTGATGGCAAAAATATGAATCGACTAAAAGTCGGCAAAATTATGCGCATGCCTTCAGAACAAGAGCTAGCATCTATGTCACTGCAGCAAGCGTCTAAAGAAGTCAAAGTTCAATCGGCTAATTGGAATGAATATCGCAATAAGCTTGCAGGAATTGTTGCCGAATCAGCACCTGGCGAATCTGAGTTAAGCACACAAAGGGCCGATGGCAAAATTAAAAGTGCAGCTGAAGATAAATCCATGCCATCTGCAACTGGTCCAAAAGATGTTGTAAAGCTATCAGCTGGTGAAGCGGCCCTAACAAAAAAGGAAGCTGACGACGTTAAAGATCTGCAAGCTAAAATCTCTGCCTTACAAGAAGAATCGACTGCGCGCCAAAAAAGTGTAATTGAAGCCCAGGAAAAGACAGCCTATTTAGAAAAGCAAATTGCGAATATGCAGCAATTGCTTGCATTGAAAAATAGCACCATGACTGATCTTCAAAAACAAGCAGAAATTCAAGCCGCAATTGATAAAAATGCGGCTATCTCACAAGTGCCTTCAGTAATTGAGCAACCTCAACCAGCTGAAGCTACTACCACGAATGTGGAAAAACCTGCACCACCTATTGCCGCAGCAATTCCACCCGCGCCGCCTAAACCTCCGCCAGTTGTAGTGGCTGAGCCAGTAGCAGAAGTTAGCTCTTTAAATGGTGCTGACTTGCCACTGGTTGTCTCTGCCGCTGGATTGTTAGCATTGCTGGGCGGTTGGATGTTTCTGCGTAATAAACGTAGACGTAACTTAGCCGATTTTGAACAAGGTATCATGACTTCGGGTGGTTTAAGAGCCAATACTGTTTTCGGAAATACATCTGGATCTAGTGTAGATACTGGAGACACTTCATTCTTAACCGATTTCTCACAAAGCGCTAATGGCGGAATGATTGATACCAATGATGTGGATCCGATTGCCGAAGCTGAAGTGTATATGGCATACGGTCGCGATGCGCAAGCCGAAGAGATTTTAAGAGACGCTATTGCAAAAGAGCCTAAGCGCTTCGAATTGCATTTAAAATTGATTGAAATGTATGCTGCAAGCAAAAATGTTTCTGCATTCGAAGACTTAGCAGGTGAATTATATACCACCCTAGGGGCAGATGATCCAACTTGGGTTAAAGTGGCAGATATTGGCCGTAGTTTAGAGCCTAGTAATCCGCTTTACCAAGCCAAAACAGCACATTCAGCAAGCCATGCATCTAATGAAAAGCTGGAAACCAACCAAAAATTGGAATCCAACGATTTTTCAAACTCTCCAATCGCTAGCGAAGCGGATTTAGATTTTACTTTTGATAATGATTCCTTGGTTAAAAATTTTGCGTCAACGCCAAGCGATAAAGATGCCTTTGATTTAGAGTTGGATTCAATCGCTAATCAAAATACAGATGAGATTGAATTAACTGGTAGCGCTTCTTCAACCGAAAGTTTAACGGCAGATACCATGCAAAGTCTCGCTATAGCCGAAACAAACGATGCTTTAGATTTTGATTTTGGTGATTTGACATTAAGTTTAGAAAAGACAACAGAAGCAGATGATTCAAATTTTGTATCAACTAAAATTGAGCCAGAATTAGCAATAGATATATCAGCTAATGCAGAAATATCTGAATCATTTGATATGCCAAAGTTAAATGAATCGCCTAGAGTCGAGCCAATATTGACAGATTTAAATGACACCCGTTTTGTTAAAATCGATGCAATAACTGAAGAATCTAATTTTGATTTAAGTACACTGTCACCAGAAGCGGCAAGTTATGTGGATGACAATTCACAAATTGCTAACACATATGATCTATCGGGCATTAGTTTAGATATGACTGATGCGGACGCAACACAATCTGCTAAAACCTTTGCCGAAGTTGACTCTATGGAAGATGAGCCAATGGAGATTGAAATCAAGTTAGATTTAGTTGCAGCCTACATTGAAATGGATGATGCTGAGGGCGCAAAAGAACTACTCCATGAAGTAATGAAAGAGGGCGGCACAACACAACGTAAGCGCGCTGAAGCATTGTTGGCAAAAATGGTTTAATTTCTAAACAGTGATCTACAGCTTTAATTATTATTAATGCTAAAAAGCTGAGTTTGCTGCTCAGCTTTTTTATTTCTATACAGCCTTTTTAGTTCTAATGTGATTGATGATTCAATATGCTTGATTTAAAAACAAGTTTTTTTATTAATACCATCACACAGATAAGCTGTTTTTTAGTAATTGCCATATTGATGAATCAGTTTAATTTAACGCATTTGTTGATTCTTTGTACCTTGTTAATAGTTGCCCTTATTGCCATTAACTCCCAACATTTTTTTTGTTTGCTTAAGCGCATGAAATGGTTTTTTTTGGTGATGTTACTCATTTTTATATTTAATACACCCGGTCAGCATGTGGAAGGCTGGGATTATTTTCTTAGTCCAACTTATGAAGGGTTAGCTTCTGGATTGTTGCAAGTGTTTAGAATGCTTGCGTTGATTGCCGTATTATCTTTAATCATGGCACTTAATACCAGGCAGCAACTGATTTCTGGATTTTATTTTATGTTACTTCCTCTACAACGCTTTGGTTTAGAAATAGAACGATTTGCAGCGCGATTATGTTTAACGCTATATTATGTTGAATCTTCTCAGCAGAATCAAAACCAGATTGCTAAACAAAAAGGATTGCTTAATCAGTTAAAAGTATTTGGCAACAATAGCATCATGCAAAAAGATAATTTTAGTATTTTGTTTGAAATGCCAGTTTTCAAAAAAATTGATATTTTAGTGCTAAGTTGCTTGATGATGATTTGCGTTTATGCTTTGCTGAAAGTGTATACATAATGCGCATTGCATTAGGTGTTGAGTACGACGGTGCAGGTTTTTGTGGCTGGCAAAGTCAGCCGCAACTTTGTGGTGTGCAGGATGCATTAGAAGCGGCAATTAAACGTTTGACCTTGCATGATGTGCGCATTCACGCAGCAGGGCGCACTGATACTGGTGTTCATGCACTTATGCAAGTTGTGCATCTTGAATCTGATGTTGTTAGACCTTTAACAGCGTGGGTGCGTGGTGTGAATGCATTTTTGCCAGCAACCGTGCGCGTGATTTGGGCGCATCATGTGGAGGATGACTTTCATGCAAGGTTTTCGGCTACTCAGCGCCATTATCAGTATTTATTGATTAATCAAGTAACTGCGCCTGCTATTCATAACACAAAAGCAGGTTGGTATCATCTGCCATTGGATATTGTTGCCATGCAGAAGGCGATTGCTTTATTGCAGGGAGAGCATGATTTTAGTGCTTTTAGAGCAAGCGAGTGTCAAGCCAAATCACCCATTAGACATTTGGCACAAGCGAACATTATTGCTCTGCAAGAGTCATTCATTTTTAATTTCTCGGCTAACGCATTTTTACAGCATCAAGTGCGCAATATGGTGGGCGCTTTAGTATATGTGGGCAACGGTAAATATGCACCAGATTGGATAACACATTTACTTCAGCAAAAAAGCCGCACTTTGTCACCGCCCACTTTTTCACCCAACGGTTTATATTTAAGCGGTGTTGATTATTATGATAAATTTAACTTGCCTGACACGAAGCGCTATTTAAGACTTATATAATATATTCTGCATTTGCAATAAAAAAAATTGATATGGAATCAAAACCAGCAAAATGAATCAAATAAGGACAAGAGTTAAAATTTGCGGTATTACTCGTGTGCAAGATGCACTTGAAGCGGTGCGTTGTGGCGCAGATGCGATTGGATTAGTATTTTATGCCGCTAGCCCGCGCTGCGTTACTATACTTCAAGCACAACAAGTTGTTGCCGCCATACCTCCATTAGTTAGCGTGGTGGCTTTGTTTGTTAACGCCACGCGGGCTGAAATAGAAAATGTAACTTCGCAAGTGAGGATTGATATTGTGCAGTTTCATGGCGATGAAACGGCGGCAGAGTGTGAGCAAATTAAACTACCTTATTTTAAAGCAATCCGCGTTAATCCTGACACTAATTTTTTAAAATGTGAAGCAGAATTTAATGGCGCTAAAGCCTTACTTTTAGATACTTATTCCGAATCTGCCTACGGGGGTACTGGTCATGCGTTTGATTGGGATTTAATCCCCAAAAACATGTCGAAACCGGTGATATTAGCAGGTGGTTTAATGGCAGAAAATGTTGGTTTAGCTATTCAAAAAGTAAAGCCTTATGCAGTAGATATTAGCGGCGGAGTTGAAATCAGTAAAGGTGTTAAAGATTCTGATAAAATAGCTATTTTTATGTTAGCTGTTCAGTCTGCTAATTGATGTACGACAAAAATTTCCAAAAAATTACATATAAGATTGTATTGAGGAGTAAGTGATGCAAGTGTATGACATGCCTGATCAGCGCGGTCATTTTGGTCAATTTGGTGGCATTTTTGTGGCCGAGACTTTGGTTGAGGCCCTAGAAGAGCTGCGTGTGATGTATGAAAAATATCGCTACGATGAGGCTTTTTTAGCGGAATTTGCCTATGATTTAAAGCATTTCGTTGGTCGCCCAAGTCCAGTTTATCACGCCAAACGATGGTCTGATAACGTTGGTGGTGCACAAATTTATTTAAAGCGTGAAGATTTAAATCACACTGGCGCGCACAAGGTAAACAATACGATTGGCCAAGCTTTACTGGCTAAACGCATGGGCAAGCCCCGCGTGATTGCCGAAACGGGCGCAGGCCAGCATGGCGTTGCTACAGCAACTATTGCGGCTCGATTAGGCTTGGAATGCGTGGTTTACATGGGAAGCGAGGACGTGAAACGTCAGGCGCCTAATGTGTTTAGAATGAAGTTGCTTGGTGCAACAGTGGTCCCAGTCGAAAGTGGCTCTAGAACGCTTAAAGATGCCCTGAATGAGGCGATGCGTGACTGGGTGACTAATATTGAAAATACATTTTACATTATTGGTACAGTGGCAGGACCACATCCTTACCCAATGATGGTGCGCGATTTTCAATCTGTGGTTGGTGTAGAATCCAAAATCCAAATGCAAGAAATGATTGGGCGCCAGCCAGATGTGGTTGTGGCCTGTGTTGGTGGTGGCTCTAATGCAATGGGTATTTTTTACCCGTATATTGACGTGCCAAATGTGCGTTTGATTGGCGTGGAAGCAGCTGGTCATGGCATGGAAACGGGCATGCACGCCGCACCTTTAACCGCTAATAGTCCTATTGGGGTGTTGCACGGTAACCGTACTTATTTAATGCAAGATACGGACGGGAATATTATTGAGACACATTCTGTTTCAGCAGGCCTTGATTACCCAGGTGTGGGGCCAGAGCATGCTTGGTTAAAAGACATTAAGCGCGCTGAATATGTGGCGATTACGGATGATGAAGCAATGGCTGCGTTTCATGGTTTATGCCGAACAGAAGGTATTATCCCTGCATTAGAATCAAGCCACGCACTGGCGCATGCTGAAAAAATGGCTAAAACCATGGGTAAAGATGAAATCATTTTGGTGAATTTGTCTGGACGTGGCGATAAGGATATTAATACCGTTGCCAAGCTAGCCAATATCACCCTATAAGTCGCAAACACCTTTACAATGATGAGTTACTTCACTAAAAACAAAAAACTTACATATAAAGCATATGCTTCGTTTTTTTTAGCTCGCGCCATGCCTTATTTTGTGGTTTTCAATTTTCATATTTCTTCGAACTTCTATTCAGTCTAACTTATGTCACGCATTCAAACCGTCTTTACAGCACTTAAGGCAAGTAACAAAAAAGCCTTAATTCCCTACATCACCGCGGGTGATCCGCATCCCAATCATACCGTTAACTTGATGCATACTTTGGTTAAAACCGGTGCAGACATGATTGAGCTAGGGGTGCCTTTTTCGGATCCAATGGCAGATGGTCCAGTAATTCAGCGTGCAAGTGAGCGCGCATTGGTACATAAAGTCGGCCTAACTACAGTGCTGCAAATGGTGACTGAGTTTCGTCAAACAGATGATAAAACTCCCGTTATTTTAATGGGTTATGCCAATCCAATTGAGGCGATGGGTATAGAAAAATTTACACGGTTTTCAAAAATGGCGGGTATAGATGGCGTAATTACAGTTGATTATCCGCCAGAAGAATGCAAAGAGTTTATTAGTCAGTTACAAGCCAACTGTATGGATAGTATCTTTTTGCTATCGCCCACCACAGACTCCGCGCGCGTAGATTTAATCGTGAATCAGGCCAGTGGCTTCTTGTACTACGTTTCACTAAAAGGTGTAACAGGCTCAGCTAATCTGGATATTGAAGAAGTAAAGTCACGCGTGGCAGACATTCGCCATAAAACTAAACTGCCAATTGGTGTTGGTTTTGGTGTGAAAGATTCAATCACCGCTAAGAACGTAGCGGCGTTTGCTGATGCTGTAGTAGTTGGCAGTCGAATGGTGCAGGCTATTGAGAATTCTAATGATGACAATTTAGTCGAAAATGTTAGTCAATTAATGATGGAATTGCGCCATGCAATTGACGCTTAGCAATTGATGCTTAAGGAGTAAAAAATGAGTTGGTTAGATAAAATCCCTCAGAAAATTCAACGTGTTGTAGGAGCTGTACAAAAGAAAAATGTACCAGAAGGCCTTTGGAGTAAGTGTGATTCTTGCCAATCGGTTTTGTATAAAACCGATTTAGAGTCCAATTCTGAAGTGTGCCCCAAATGTGCGCATCACAATCGTATTGGAGCCCGCGCAAGGCTAAATCAGTTGCTCGACCCCAATACAAAAACAGAATTACGCACTGAAATTGGCGCCAATATTGAGCCAATTGACCCCTTGAAATTTAAAGACAGCAAAAGCTACTCCGAGCGTATGAAAGCGGCCCAAAAAGAGGTGGGTGAAAAAGATGCTTTAATTGTGATGCAGGGTAAAATTCTTGGCGTTAATGTGGTCGTTGCCGTTTTTGAATTTAAATTTATGGGCGGCTCTATGGGCTCTGTAGTGGGTGAGCGTTTTGTGCGTGGCATAGATGCTGCTATTAAAAGCAAATCAGCCTTTATTTGTATTTCGGCCAGTGGTGGGGCGCGAATGCAAGAAGGCCTACTATCACTGATGCAAATGGCTAAAACCAGTGCCGCTTTAACCAAGTTATCGCAAGCAGGCTTGCCCTATATATCCGTATTAACCGATCCAACCATGGGCGGCGTATCGGCTAGTTTTGCTATGTTAGGTGATATTATTATTGCAGAACCCAATGCCTTAATTGGTTTTGCAGGTCCTCGTGTGATTGAACAAACTGTGCGCGAAACTCTGCCAGAAGGCTTCCAGCGTGCTGAGTTTTTGGTCGAACATGGTGCTGTTGATTTGATTATCGATCGCCGTGAGATGCGCCAACGACTAGCTGGAATGTTGTCTAGCTTAATGAAGATACCTAAAGCGGCATAATTAATATCTTTTTCTCCAAAGCTTTAACTCATCACTCCAATAATCAGTGACTAATCCTACACTTAAGCCAACTACTGCTGATCAGTGGTTGGCTTATATTGAAGCGCTGCATCCTAAATCGATTGCAATGGGTTTAGATCGCGTTAGCACAGTTGCCAAAAAACTACACAATAAGCCAAGTTTCCCCATTATTACAGTTGCTGGGACCAACGGAAAAGGTTCAACCTGCGCCATGTTAAGCCAAATTTATACTGTGGCTGGCTATAAAGTAGGTTGCTACACATCGCCACATTTATTGCGTTATAACGAACGTGTGCGAATTAACCAGCAAGAAATATCTGATAGTGATTTATGCGCCGCTTTTGCAGCCGTTGAAAATGCACGTGGAAATATTTCGCTCACTTATTTTGAAATGGGTACGCTAGCTGCATTGTGGCATTTTTGCCAATCAAAAGTGGATGTGGCAGTGCTAGAAGTGGGCTTAGGAGGTAGATTAGATGCGGTCAATATATTTGAACCTAGTTGCTGCATTGTGACCACCATAGACTTGGATCATATGGAGTTCTTGGGAGATACACGCGAAAAAATTGGCTTTGAAAAAGCAGGTGTTTTCAGGCCGAGTGTTTTAGCTATCTGTGGCGATGAGAATCCACCAAATAGTTTGATGGATTATGCTAATCAAATTAATGCACCATTAAAATTAATTAATAGGGATTTTTCTGTAAAAAAATTCACCAATAGTTGGCAATACACTGAAAAACAAGAAGAGTTTTTATTCTCTAATTTGGGGTTGCAAGGTGACTTTCAACTCAACAATGCGGCGTGTGTTATTTGTGCAGCACAGCATTTACAGTCAGTTTTGCCTGTCAACATCACTGATATCTATAAGGCATTGCAAGAGGTCACATTAATAGGGCGTTTCTACTCGATTCAGTCAAACCCCAGTATCATAGTTGATGTCGCGCACAATCCGCATGCCGCTTTTTCGCTGGCCCATAATTTGCAAATCACAACTTGTACAGGCAGGACTTTTGCTGTTTTTGCCATGCTGGCGGATAAAGATATCGATGGCGTCATTCAAGCTGTATCGTCACATATCAGCCAATGGTTTATTGCCGATAATCACAGTGTTCGTGGTGCAAAAGCGCTGCTGTTATTTGAAAAATTAATACAACACAATCCAAATGCACGGTCTATCTTGTATTCCGACGTCATATCTGCGCTGTCTGCAGCCTGTGATATTGCCACTAAAAATGATAGAATTATTGTGTTTGGTTCGTTTTACACGGTTGCTGATGCGATTGCACACGTTTCTAATAAGGATATTAAATAATCCCCTTGTTCAATATCTCTTTAAATCAGCAACTTCAACCCGATTATCATTACTCAACTAGCGTAGGGATAAAAGTTAAATATGCAAAAAGACGCACCTAATGATCAAGAACTAACCTTAAAAAAACGCGCACGCCGCCGTTTGGTTGGCGCTATTGCATTGGTATTATTGATGATTATTGTGTTACCAATGATTTTAAAGGATAGGTCGGTTAGCACGCCAACTGAAGAAATCACTATTACTTTATCCAATCAAAATACGCCTACAGATGCGGCCACATCAGATTTTGATTCGAATATTGTCCCAGCTGAAGATGTTCCGCTTAATAGTGAATCAGTGGTTGATGTACCTGTAAAGCAAGCCGAGCAGCCGCCTGAAGTGCAAGTCAATGAAGCACAAGTTGCCCTCCAAACTGAACCAAAGGTATCACCGAAAGTAGTGTTACAACAGACTAAAACAGAATCACCAATTGTGGCAGAAAAGAAAAGTACCAATAGCCCTAAATTTTATGTGCAAATTGGTGTATTTTCGGATGAGGTTAACGTAAAGAAATTGCAGGCTAAATTAAGCGACTTAGGCTACCCCACACAAACAGAAAAAATTGACACAGCAAAAGGCAAAAAAATCCGCTTGCGTACCCATTTGCTGGGCGAGCGTAACGAAGCCGCCATTGCATTGCAAAATATCAAAGATGCAGGTCTAACAGGCGTGGTTGTTAGTCAATAGTCGGCATTTATTGAGTCATGACTAGCTTCGATTACACCGTACTTATCATTATTGGTGCTTGCATCATCATGAGTATGATGCGTGGTGCGATGCGTGAAATGCTGTCAATTGTTGGTTGGTTAGCCGCACTTTATGTGGCAAAAACCTACTCTACTCAATTAGTCCCTTTGTTACCACAAGATATTCCCACCGATTCGTTAAGCTTATTGGCTGCATTTTTAATCTTGTTTTTAGGGGTGTTATTGGTGTTTAGTTTGCTATCTATTGCACTCTCCAGTATTTTGAAAAAAATTGGTTTGAGTTGGCTAAATCGATTTTTTGGCGCACTATTTGGATTTGCAAAAGGGCTTTTAATTGTCTTTATTTTAGTTTTTTTAGCAGGTTTAACTAGTATTCCTAAAGATATAAATTGGACAAACGCTATGTTTAGTTCGCCGTTAGAGGCCTTGGTGAAGATGGCATTACCTTTTATTATGCCCCAAAAAGTAGTTCAATACGTTAAGTATGATTAGATGTAGTAAAGTTCATCTAGTAAGCGTTTAGAAGTTTATCGTTGTAGTTAAAATCTGTTTGTTTTAGGGAATTCAAATATGTGCGGAATCTTAGGCATTGTCGGCAAAAACCCAGTCAATCAGTTATTGTATGATGGCCTATTGGTACTACAACATCGCGGACAGGACGCTGCGGGTATTGTTACCTGCGATGGAAATACTTTTTTTATGCACAAAAACAACGGCTTGGTGAAGGATGTATTTCAAACACGTCATATGCGTAGCCTAGTAGGTAATGCTGGAATAGCTCATGTGCGCTATCCAACAGCAGGTTCTTCAAGTGCTGCAGAAGCGCAGCCATTTTATGTGAATTCCCCTTTTGGCATCGTGCTAGGGCATAACGGTAACCTGACCAATTCTGAACAATTAAAATCAGAAATGTTTCGTCAAGATTTACGCCATATCAACACCAACTCAGACTCTGAAGTGCTATTAAATGTATTAGCACACGAAATTGAAAAAACATCGCACAATGCCGTATTAAATACCGATATGGCATTTGATGCGGTTTCAGGCGTACACAAACGCTGTAAGGGGGCTTATGCTGTAGTTGCGATGATTGCTAACTTTGGTTTACTAGCGTTTCGAGATCCAAATGGTATCCGCCCATTGGTTATTGGTAAATTAGATACCGATAAAGGTACTGAGTATATTGTGGCGTCTGAAAGTGTTGCACTAGATGTATTAGGCTTTCAATTGATGCGCGATGTAGAGCCAGGAGAAGCTGTATTTATTGATATGGACGGCAATTTGTTTAGCCGCCAATGTGCAGAGGCGCCAACTTTAACACCTTGTATTTTTGAGTACGTGTATTTAGCGCGACCAGATTCTGTGATTGATGGTGTTTCGGTTTATCAAACCCGTTTAGATATGGGTACAACGCTGGCTGAAAAAATCAAACGTGAATGGAGCAATTTAAAAATAGACGTGGTGATTCCGATTCCTGATACTAGTCGCCCAAGTGCTTTGCAAGTAGGTATCTCGTTAGGCTTAGACTACCGCGAAGGCTTTATTAAAAATCGATATATCGGCCGCACTTTTATTATGCCAGGCCAAGCATTGCGCAAAAAATCGGTGCGTCAAAAACTAAACCCAATAGGCATTGAGTTTAAAGGTAAAAATGTGCTGTTGGTAGATGATTCCATCGTACGCGGCACAACTTCACAGCAAATTGTACAAATGGCGCGCGATGCAGGTGCCAATAAAGTGTATTTTGCCTCTGCCGCGCCGCCAGTGCGCTTTCCAAACGTATATGGTATTGATATGCCAAGCCGAGATGAGCTATTAGCCACTGGTCGCACCGATGAGCAAATTTGCCAAGAAATTGGCGCTGATGCGCTGATTTATCAGGATTTAGATGCATTGGTTTGGGTGATTGCTAAATCCAATACTAAAATGCGTGTATTTGACTGCAGTTGTTTTGATGGTAAATATGTGACGGGTGATGTAGATGCCGCTTATTTAAATCGAATCGAATCGGCACGTGGCGATTTTAACAAAAAGCAAAAACCCAGTAATTCTAGCACTCAGCTTGATTTGAATTTAATTGATGCTGAAGAGGATGAAGCGGTAGAGCAAGTTTCATAAAATAGAATACAACTGTAAATATTTAAATGGGATTAATTATATATTTGCCTATTAATTTTTTGATTTTAGACAATATTAAAAATAAGAATGTATCCGTTTAATAAAATATACCTCACAAGTTTAAAAAGCAAGATATGCATCCTGTTATTCATTGCATTTCACTGCATATCACCCCCAACAGGTAAGCAATTTGTTCGAACGCATGGAACATTAAAACATACTGAAAATCTTTCTGAGTGTTTATTAAGGTTGGTGCTTTTAGTGAGATTAGATATGCAACAAAATGCTATGCTAAAGATAATGTTTGTTTAAATTTATTAATACAAGTAGTCTGAACAAACCTGTTGACAGGCTCTTTTAAAAGGAGTCTAATGAAATTGCGCTGATTTGAGTGGCCAACTTTAAACAAAGCCTTACTCAGCTTGCGAGCGCATAATAAATTCTGCTAAAGCGAGAGCCAAAACCCGTTTTAGCTTATTATTTAGCTAACACGGGTTTTTTAATGCCCAAATATCAGCTTAAATACAAAAGTGATGTGACATATGAGTTTAAATAAAACCTATCATCCAGAGACATTAAGCTTGCGAGCTGGAACCGAAACGACTGAGTTTGGTGAAAATTCTGAGGCAATATTTCTAAATTCCAGCTTTAAGTTTAAAAATTCAGCACAAGCAGCAGCGCGCTTTGGCGGAACAGAGCCAGGTAATATTTACTCACGATTTACCAACCCAACGGTTACCATGTTTCAAAATAAACTTGCTGCATTAGAAGGTGCAGAACAGTGCGTTGCCACATCTAGCGGAATGTCAGCCATTTTGGCTTGTGTGATGGGTTTGTGCAACGCTGGCGACCATGTAGTGGCGTCACGTAGTGTGTTTGGCACAACCGTGCAATTGTTCGGAAATATTCTCAAACGTTGGGGTTTAGAAGTCACTTTTGTGTCGCTGACCAATCCGAGTGAATGGCAGGCAGCTATTACGCCAAAAACCAAATTGTTTTTTGTTGAAACACCCTCTAATCCGCTGACTGAGGTATGCGATATTAAAGTACTGGCGGGTATTGCGCATGAGGCCAACGCATATTTGGTGGTAGATAATTGCTTTTGCACGCCCGCGATTCAAAAACCACTGGATTTAGGTGCCGATATTATTATTCATTCTGCCACTAAGTATATTGACGGGCAGGGCAGATGTTTGGGTGGTGCCGTGTTAGGCAGTAAAACCTTAATGGAGCCTGTGTATGGATTTTTGCGTACAGCGGGCGTCACTATGAGCGCCTTCAATGCATGGGTGTTTTTAAAAGGATTAGAAACGTTGCATATCCGTATGGAAGCACATTCACGCAAGGCCTTTGAGTTAGCAACATGGTTAGAAACGCAACCGCAAGTAGCGCGTGTTTATTACCCTGGATTAGCCTCACATCCACAGTATGCTTTAGCGTCGCAGCAGCAAGTTAGTGGTGGCGGTATTGTCAGCTTTGAAGTGAAGCCCAAATCAAATCAGACCAAGCAAGAGGCGGCATGGGAGCTAATTGATGCAACAGAGCTGATTTCAATTACAGCCAACTTAGGTGATGCAAAAAGTACCATTACACACCCTGCCACAACAACACATAGCCGCATTACTGCTGAGGCTAGATTAGAGGTTGGTATTAGCGATAATTTAATCAGAATAGCTGTAGGATTAGAGCATGTAGACGATTTAAAAGCCGATTTGCGTTTTTAATGGATGTCTTCATTTAGTGGATTTAAACTAGGCGATAATGGACTCTATGATCTAGAACATGATTTAAATTCGTTTATTTCAAACCTAGTATATGATATATTTGAAGTTTAATTTTATATACTCATAACATTAAATCTTGCCTAAAAATAAGACTTGTTTAAATTCAACTTAGATTTAAATAAAATTTTATTAAAACTGAATTTATACTTTTTAAGTCGTAGCTTTATTAACTTTTTAACTATTAATCGTTGCTTGAATAATTTAGGTGACACTTTTACAGGAATTGCAACATGGCAGCATCGCTCGAAAAAATCAGTAACCTGGAACGTCGCATAACAGTTAAAGTTCCTTTGGCACCGCTTGAAGGCCAGATTAAACAAAAACTTACTCAAATCTCACGCACCGCTAAATTTTCTGGTTTTAGACCTGGTAAAGCGCCAATTGGCTTGGTAAATCAACATTATGGTGATCAAGTGCGCGATGAGGTATATTCGCAAGCGGTTGAAACAAGTTTCGGTAATGCTGTAGAAGAAAACAGGTTGCGTGTTGCAGGTTTTCCAAATATTGAACATAAACCCTTTGCTGAAGCAGCAACAGATTTTGAATACACCGCTACTTTTGAAGTGTTTCCCGAAGTAAAGCTAAACGACTTAAGCAAGCTTAAAATCGAAAAGCCAACTTTGGAAGTATCAGAAGCGGATGTTAAAAAAACATTAGAAGTGCTGGTTAAACAACGCGTCACTTTTGAGCCAGTAAAACGCGCTTCAAAAAAAGGCGATCAAATTAATGTGGTGCTGATTGCTAGCATTGATGGTCAGCAAGTTGAGAGCACAAGCGAAACAGGAATTGATTTAGTTTTAGGCGAGCCAGGTCGAATTGCCGAATTTGATGAACATTTAGCTGGCGGTAAAAAAGGCGCCACTAAAGTGTTTGAAATAAGCTACCCAGCAGACCATAACCCAGCGCAATTAGCAGGTAAAACAGTAAGTTACGCGGTTACTTACAATCAAGTTTCGCAGCCTGTATTGCCAAAAATTGATGCCGATTTTGCAAAAAGTTTAGGCATCGATGACGGCGACGTTAAAAAAATGCAAGCCGAAATCAAATCAAGTTTAGAGCAAGAAGTCGAAAAGCGCCTGAAAGCGCGCGTTAAAGAGCAAGTTTTCCAAGCTTTAGTGGCTGATTCAGCGATTGAAACACCAAAATCACTGGTGAATGCTGAGATTAATCGCATGATGCAACAAACAGCTCAAAACCTTCAGCAGCGTGGCATGGACCCGAAAGCGATTAAATTAGAGCCAGCTATGTTTGAAGAACAAGCTAAACGCAGCACTGCATTACGCCTAATTTTAAGTGAACTGGTTAACAATAACAATTTACAAGCGTCAGCTGACCAAGTACGTGCAATGGTTGATATATTTGCACAAAGTTTTGAAAAGCCAAGTGAATTAGTGAGCTGGTACTATGCTGATGTAAAGCGCTTAGATGAGCCAGCCGCATTAGCTACAGAGGAAAATGTGGTGAACTGGGTGTTAGATAAAGCAAAAGTGACGGCCAAAAAAATCAAGTTTGATGAATTAATGGCTGGTCAATAGATCTTACTAGTAATAGCGTTTAAATTAGGATTAGCAAACAGTATGTTCAATAATATAAGTGATTTTAATGTAAATTCAAGTTACAGCATGAATACTATCAACAAAAAAGAGCCGCAAGGTTTGGGTTTAATCCCAATGGTAGTAGAACAAAGCGGTCGTGGTGAACGTTCGTATGATATTTATTCGCGCTTATTAAAAGAACGCGTCATCTTTTTGGTTGGTCCTGTTAATGATATGACGGCCAATTTAGTGGTGGCTCAATTGCTATTCCTAGAAGCGGAAAATCCAGATAAAGACATTTCTTTATATATCAATTCACCAGGCGGATCGGTAACGGCAGGTATGTCGATCTATGACACCATGCAGTTTATTAAACCCGATGTAAGCACCCTTTGTATTGGTCAGGCGGCTAGTATGGGTGCATTTTTATTGGCGGCTGGCGCGAAAGGCAAGCGCTTTAGTTTACCCAATTCACGTGTAATGATTCATCAGCCATCAGGTGGTTTTCAAGGACAATCGACTGATATTGAGATACACGCAAAAGAAATCTTATATTTGCGTGGCAAATTAAATGCCATATTGGCACATCACACAGGTAAAACGGCCAAAGAAATAGACCGTGATACGGAACGTGATAACTTTATGAGTGCAGAACAATCGGTTGAATATGGCATGATTGATAAAGTGATTGAAACGCGCGCACCAGCTGTTTAAAGCATTATTGTTGTATTTATTTAAAAGTAGTCAGATAGTTGGGTTAAGGATGTTGAATGGCGACTAAAGCCGAAGGTGAAAAGTTACTGTATTGCTCTTTTTGCGGCAAAAGCCAGCACGAAGTTAAAAAGCTGATTGCAGGCCCGTCTGTATTTATATGCGATGAATGCGTTGATTTATGCAACGACATTATTAAAGAAGAAGTTAAAAGTTTAAGCGATATTAAATCGACAGATAAGTCGTTGCCTACGCCGCAAGAAATCTGCGCGATTTTAGATCAGTATGTTATTGGTCAAACCCAAGCTAAGAAAAATCTTTCTGTGGCGGTTTATAACCATTACAAGCGACTTGGTCATAATCACATATCACAAAATACAGTGAAAGATGATGTTGAAATTCAGAAAAGTAATATTTTACTGATTGGCCCAACAGGTTCAGGCAAGACTTTATTGGCGCAAACATTGGCACGCATGCTAGATGTGCCATTTGTGATGGCTGATGCTACTACCTTAACTGAAGCTGGCTATGTGGGCGAAGATGTTGAAAACATTATGCAAAAACTATTGCAAAAATGTGACTACGATGTTGAAAAAGCACAACGTGGAATTGTGTACATTGATGAAGTAGATAAGATTTCACGTAAATCTGACAATCCTTCTATTACTCGTGACGTATCGGGTGAGGGTGTTCAGCAAGCGTTATTGAAATTGATTGAAGGTACGATTGCTTCTGTACCGCCACAAGGTGGTCGTAAGCATCCAAACCAAGAATTTGTGCAATTAGATACTACCAATATTCTGTTTATTTGCGGTGGCGCATTTGATGGTTTAGATAAAGTCATCCGTAGACGCTCCGAAAAAGGCGGCATTGGCTTTGGCGCAGAAGTAAAAAGCAAAGACGATATGCGTGAAGTTGGTGCTGTATTGCGCGATGTTGAGCCAGAAGATTTAATCAAGTTTGGCTTGATTCCTGAGTTTATCGGCCGCTTGCCTGTGGTTGCAACATTAGAATCATTAGACGAAGCAGCCTTGATGACAATTTTAGTTGAGCCAAAAAATGCATTAACCAAACAGTATATGAAGCTATTTAAAATGGAAGGTGTAGACCTTGAGTTTAGAGAGTCAGCCTTGCTATTGATAGCCAAAAAAGCTTTAGAGCGCAAAACTGGGGCACGTGGCTTACGCTCAATCCTAGAGCACTCATTGCTTGAAGTGATGTACGACCTGCCATCGATTGAAAACTTAAGTAAAGTGGTGATCGATGAAGGCACTATCAAAGGCGAATCACAGCCGCTCATGATTTTTCAAGACGCACCAAAAAAGGCAGAATCAGCCAGCTAAATGGTGAGTTGCTGCTATCGTTAATTCCCTTGTGCACGCCACAGGGCTATTGCAAATAAAAATAGGTCGTTTATAGTCATTGATGCATTAATATTAATTGGATGTAAACGATTTATTTGATCATCACTCTTGAACTATCAAAGTATGTTCCCAACCTAATAGTATTGGCTGCTTGCCTTATTGATTGTGTGTCTATTCGACCTTGAAAGTATTCTATGACAGAACAAACTTTTTCAGATGATTTAACTAAAGCCAATGAGCCGAATGGCTTGATGCCTTTATTGCCATTGCGTGATGTGGTGGTTTATCCCCATTTAGTGATTCCGCTTTTTGTAGGCCGTGCAAAATCGGTTAAAGCCTTAGAAATTGCATCTGATAACAATAAACAGATCTTATTAGTTGCGCAAAAATCTGCTAATAAAGATGAGCCTGATGCTGAAGATTTATATGATATCGGCACTCTAGCCACTGTATTGCAACTGCTAAAGCTGCCAGATGGCACAGTAAAAGTGCTGGTGGAAGGCTTGCATCGCATGCGTGTGTCTGAATTCATTGAAACAGAAGAATGTTTTTTAGCTAAAGCCGAAAAAATTGCAGACCCACTTGAAAATGATAGCGAAACTGAAGCGCTCATGCGCACTGTATTCACGCAATTTGATCAATACGTTAAATTAAACAAAAAAATCCCACCAGAAATTTTAGCTTCACTGGCTACAATTAAAGAGGCAGGGCGATTGGCGGACACTATTTCCGCGCACCTGACCCTAAAACTAGAAGAAAAACAAAAAATCCTAGAGATGTTAAGCGTAACAGAGCGCTTAGAGCATCTGCTGCATTTGATGGAATCTGAAATTGATATCTTGCAGGTCGAAAAGCGGATCCGTGGCCGCGTTAAACGCCAAATGGAAAAAAGTCAGCGTGAATATTATCTAAATGAGCAAGTAAAAGCCATTCAAAAAGAGTTGGGTGAGCAAGACGAAAATGCCGAATTAGATGATTTAGAAAAGCGAATCAAAGAATCGGGTATGTCTAAAGAGGCGTTTTCAAAAGTAAATGCTGAGATTAAGAAACTGAAAATGATGTCGCCTATGTCGGCTGAAGCATCGGTTGTGCGTAATTATATTGATACTTTAGTTAACCTACCTTGGAAGAAAAAAACAAAGATTAGCAAAGATTTGCAGTCAGCCATTGATATTTTAGATGCTGATCATTATGGGCTAGATAAGGTAAAAGAACGTATTGTTGAGTATTTAGCAGTGCAACAACGCGTTGGCAAACTTAAAGCGCCAATATTATGCTTGGTTGGTCCACCGGGTGTAGGTAAGACTTCGCTTGGTCAAAGTATTGCTAAAGCAGTCAATCGTAAATTTATCCGCATGGCATTGGGCGGCGTGCGTGATGAAGCTGAAATTCGAGGTCATAGACGCACTTACATTGGCTCAATGCCAGGTAAAGTGATGCAAAGCATGACTAAAATCGCTGTTAAAAATCCATTATTCTTGTTGGATGAAGTGGATAAAATGGGTCAAGATATGCGCGGCGATCCTTCTTCCGCCCTGCTAGAAGTGCTTGATCCAGAGCAAAACCATACCTTTGCCGATCACTATATTGAAGTCGAATACGATTTATCTGATGTGATGTTTGTGGCAACAGCTAATAGCATGAATATTCCTGCACCTCTATTGGATCGTATGGAAATCATTCGCTTAGCGGGTTATACCGAAGACGAAAAAATTAATATTGCCATGAAGTATTTATTGCCTAAAGAGCTTAAAGCTCATGGTTTAAAATCAGCGGAAGTCAATATTTCCGAATCCGTTATTCGTGATATCGTGCGCTATTACACGCGTGAAGCTGGTGTGCGCCTCTTGGAACAAGAAATTGCTAAAATCTGCCGCAAAGTAGTTAAAGAGTTGTTACTTAATCGAACCAATGCTAAAAAATCGCGTGATGTAGCAGTTGCGGATAGTAAAAAAGTAGTCGTTAATGCAGAAAAAAAGATCAGCATTACTTCAAAGAATCTTGAGAAGTATTTAGGTGTTTATCGCTATGACTACGGCTTAGCTGCTAAAGATAACCAAGTTGGGCAAGTCACAGGGTTAGCATGGACATCGGTTGGTGGAGAGTTGCTAACTATTGAAACGGTACTTTTGCCGGGTAAGGGTAAAACTATCACCACAGGTAAATTAGGTGATGTGATGCAAGAATCTGTGCAAGCAGCAATGAGTGTGGTGCGCAGTCGTGCAACTCGCTTGGGTATTGATGAAGAGTTTTATGAGAAAAAAGATATTCATATTCACTTGCCGGAAGGTGCTACTCCTAAAGATGGTCCGAGTGCGGGTATTGGACTAACAACGGCTTTGGTTTCAGTTTTAACGGGTATTCCCGCGCGTGCGGATGTGGCAATGACAGGTGAGATTACTTTGCGTGGTGAAGTGTTAGCAATTGGTGGCTTAAAAGAGAAGTTGCTGGCAGCACATCGTGGAGGTATTAAAACCGTATTAATACCAGAATCTAACGTTAAAGATTTAGTGGATATTCCAGATAACATAAAAAGTCAGTTACAGATTCATCCAGTAAAGTGGATAGATCAAGTGTTGGAGTTGGCTTTAGAAAGTGCGCCGAAACCGTTGACTGGCAAAACAGTGGAAATCGCTGCCGTTGTTGCCGAAGTTACGCCTGACTCCAGTGTTCCAATCACTCACTAGATTTTTAAGTGCTAATTAAGGTTATACGCATTTATTTACTTATTATCTAGCAAAATTGCCTGCAAAGCCTTGACATAGGCTTTTATAGCTTGATATAAAGTCATTACAGGATACGCCTGTTATTTATTTAAAAATATTATAGGGGATTACACGTGAATAAATCAGAATTGATTGATGAAATTGCAAAATCAGCTGGTCTCTCTAAGGCAGCTGCTAGTCGCGCTTTAGATGCTACTACCGCTGCTGTCACTAATGCACTAAAAAAAGGGGATTTAGTAACTTTAATTGGTTTTGGTTCATTTTACGTTGGTAAGCGTGAGGCTAGAAATGGCCGTAATCCACGTACAGGCGCAACAATTAGTATAAAAGCTGCGAATTCTCCTAAGTTTAGGGCTGGTAAAGCGCTTAAAGATGCTGTAAACTAACCCTTTTAGTGATTAAGTAATTAACTACTAAATCTCGGTTAGTTTAGGGTTATTGATAAAGTAAATTCTATTAATTTTATCGAATCTCAATGTTGTAACATGGGCACAGGGTGCTTAGCTCAGTTGGTAGAGCGTCGCCCTTACAAGGCGAATGTCAGCGGTTCGACCCCGTTAGCACCCACCAACAACTAACAAATATTGCCTCAATCTTAAATAAGAGTGCTAGATATTTAGCACTCTTTAATTTTGAGGGAGTGCTAGAATATAATTTTAAATACAATTAAGTACTAAAAAAACTGGAGTGGTAGTTCAGTTGGTTAGAATACCGGCCTGTCACGCCGGGGGTCGCGGGTTCGAGTCCCGTCCACTCCGCCAATTATTTAGTAATGACGCCCCTTATGGGGCGTTTTGCTTTTTTGTATACTATCTAGTACGCCAATTAAATCTTGCTTGAATTGGGGTGAAATAATTTTGTCATTATTACTCACTATAGTAGATCTGTTTTATATTCCTATATCATTTTAAAAATAACATGGCCCAAACTAAAACCGATAACTTACGAAAAAAAATCATTTCTTTTGCATGGACTTGGATTGGCATGCTTATTTTCATTGGCATCATGTCTCTCTTCTCAATATGGTCAATCAACCGCGCCTATGAAGATGGATCGGCAAAGTTGATTATTATTAGTGAACTACAAAACCAGATGCTGTTAGCAAAAGTACACTTCAAAACCCAGGTCCAGGAATGGAAGAATATTTTACTAAGGGGAGGGGATAATAAGGATAAATTCAATTACCTTTCAAGTTTTGAGGCAGAGCAAACCAAAGTAGTTAATAATCTCAAAGATGCTCAAAAAATTTGTTTATCCTTAAGTAAACAAGACATATGTCAGTCTATAGAGGAAGCTCGTCTTAAACATCTGGAACTAGGAATAATTTACAAAAAAACGCTTAATGAGGGGTCATTGGAAAATAACGAAGGGGCTAGTGAGATTGATCAAAAACTAAGGGGAATCGACCGTGCCCTAGACAATGATCTGGGTACCATATTTCAAAAATTTTCTGATGTTGGAAAAACTCAACTAAGTATTATTAAGCAAAGTGTTGAGTCCCGGCACAAGTCACTCAAAAAGTTTATTCTTGGGGTTATGTTGGCCGCACTTATTCTTAGCGGAATCGGTCTTCATAGCATTCTTCGTATGACAGAGAGCTAAAAGAACATGCTTGGCTATATATCTTCGATGGCGGGGCTAGGGCTGTTCTTAACTGGACTTAGTTTTTTGTCAGCCAGCATGAGGCCACTTGCTGGCAAAAAAATGAGACAGATCCTCTCAAAAATGACCGGCAACTATTTCAGCATGGCCCTTGCGGGAACGATGCTTGGGGCAATAACACAAAGTACCAGTGGCTCAACGTTTGTATGCATGGGGCTAGTCAACTCCGGCGCTCTTAAATTCAAAAATGCTCTCAATATCGCCGCTTGGTCAAGTGTAGGTGGATCATTACTCGTATTCTTAGCGTCAATTGATATTCGATTGGGGGGCTTTGTATTAATTGCTGTCGTTGGGCTAGCCAACTTGTTTAACGTTGGTCGTGCGGAAAAAACAAAGTATCTGGTTGCAATTTTATTCGCCCTCGGCTTATTATTTGTAGGGCTTGGGATGGTGAAGGAGGGGGCTCATTCTCTTAATGATTCTAAGTGGGTCGTGGAATTTATTGAGTTTGCCTCTGAAACCACATTGATCTGTTTTATTATTGGTTTATTTTTCAGCCTGATTACACAATCAGCGTCAACAGTAACAATTATTGCCATCACCCTAGTACTGTCAGGCATCATTCCATTTGAAGCCGCAGTTATTATGTTATTCGGGGCTAATACAGGTTCAGGTCTAAGCCTAGTTTTAATTACTTCTCATCTATCAGGCGCTCAAAAACAAATCGCGTTCTATCAGTTTTTAACAAAATTCGGCGGGTTGTTATTAATTCTGCCGGCGTTCATCATATTCCCTAGCTTATTCAAATTCTACATCGCGAACCCCTCAACATTAGCTGGCAAAGTGGCAATTGGTTTTCAAATTTCGGTCATTTACTTAGCCCTACAAATTGCTGGTGCCGTAATGGTGACTTTATTTCAGTCAAAAATCATTCCCTTATTAAACAAACTATACCCAGAAAAGGAAGAAGAATCTTTAGGGAAACCTAAATTTATCTATGCTGAAGCTATTGAAGACCCAGATATCGTAATTAGTTTAGTCAAAAAAGAGCAAGAAAGATTAATTTCGACACTTTCAAAGTATCTAGAACCTCTTAGAACAGACGAAATAGAACACATGCCAGTTAGCATTAGGCATGAGGCAAATCTGCAGTTAGCTAATGAAATCAAACAATTTATCGATGAGATTTCTCATCATGAATTAGGCAAAGAGATGTCTGATGTATTGCAACTTCAAAGTTACAACGAAGCCATTATTGCCCTACTGGAATCCTTAAACAACTTCACAAACACAGTGGGTGCTACAAAAAATTTTAAAGAAGGTCTATCCGGATCAATGATTGAAAGCCTTCATCTTGTTTTGACGTTGATGGAAGAAACATTGAGTGGCGATGAAAATACTGATTTTTTAATGGAGCTCACCTCGGATAAAGGTCAGCTTATGGATAACATACGTAATACTTTGCTTTCGGAGACAAGTATTGACATCAATATTAGGAAATCGTTATTTGTCAGTACTCGCGTATTTGAAAGAATCTTGTGGCAAATTAGACAAATGTTAAACGTGAAAACACAAAACGAGTGAATTTAAAAAGTTTTCTTCAATAAACTTTTTTTTGCATTTTGAGTTGATTGAATTCACCCACGTGAGAGTACTCAACTTGATCAGTCAAGGCTTTTACAAAGAAAACGCCCAATCCGCCTATTGGCCGATCTTCGATACCCAGTAATAAATCAGGGTCTTCAATTTCGAGTGGATTAAATGCAATCCCGTTATCTTGATAAACCATCTCTAGTTGTCCATCAATTAAAGAGAGAGTGATTGTTACTTCACCATTGGTAATGCCTTGAAAACCATAATTAGCTGTATTGGTATAAAGCTCCTCAAGAATCAAATTTACTTGATTCTTTACCAATGCATCAATCCCAGCATCGTCAAAAAAGCGATTAAGCGCTATCGCCAAATGATCAATCTCGGCCAGATCACCAGTCAATAAAATTTCTAGTATATTTTTTTGGGTATTATTCACTGATAAAGGCTTTAATTAAAATCAATTTGACTCATCATATGATGAGATTAGATCAAGCTAGTTTTGAAATTAAAATACATTTTAATGAAATCTACATTAGGTTCTAAATTTTGCAACAATATTGTCTGATCATACTTAACAAGCAACAAAAAGTAAAACTAGAAACGATGATCAGTAATTTAAAATATCGTTGTCCTATTTGTTAATGCGCCATACCGCTGATAAATTCAGCTCTTAAACTTCAGCAAATGGCGATCAAATGCTTGCAAGTGGCCATCGAAGATTTATAAAAAATAATCTAGCTAGCGTGCCACTCTTAATATTTTAAATTGGGTATAGTTTGTTGATATACGGTAAGTTGATTATGATAATTGATCTATGTATAGTGTGGACTCTTAAATATTAATAAAAAAATTCCGGAGTAATTGATCGTGAATGCAAATTACAAACTAAATGGACGTATTGATGGGTCTAATGCCGATCAGTATGACCTTGAAATTTCAGCGCTAATAAATAAAGTGGGGCCTTCTTTTTCAATTGATTTATCAGAACTCACATACATTAGTAGTTTGGGGCTTAGAATATTCTTAAAAACGGCTAAAGATTTAAAAAGTCAAAATAAAAAGCTCATTCTTTTAAAACCAAATTCTGAAATTTTAGATCTCTTGATCATGAGTGGATTTGACAAGATTATTGAAATAGAAAAATAAGGTCGCTGATAAAATGACGTCCTCAAAAAAACTAAGCCTGGCTGAAGAGCTTTTACTGATTACGCTTGATGATGAGTCAGGGAAGCTTCTGGATTCAATCAAACCCTTTTCGTTTGACATTGCCATTGCAGCATCTTTAATTATGGAGTTAACACTTAAAGGAAAGTTAGATACTGACGCCAAAAAGGTATTCGTTGTTTCTTCAGAGGCAACTGGAGATGCTATTCTGGATCAAGCTTTAGCTGCAATTGTGGCTGAAAAAAATTCCCTTTCTACTTCTGATTGGCTAAGCAGATTCGCACGCCATGGCGCTACTTTGAGTGACAAAATCATCGAAAGTTTAGTCAATAAAGGCGTGGTTCAAATGGTAGAGAAACGTTTGTTATGGGTTCTTAAAACTCGCGCTTATCCTGCAACAAGTGGTATTGAGGAGAGGGAAGTAAGGTCGAGAATCATGCAACTATTAAATAATGATGAAATTCCCAATCCAAGCGATGCACTGCTAATTGGCTTGTTACGAGCGACAGAAATTATGAGCAGATTACTATCGAGTTCAGAATTGGTAAGATTGCAAAATCGTATTGATCAGATTGCAAATCTTGAGGAGATTAATCGTTCATTATCAGCTTCTGTTAAAGAAGCTTGGGAGCGAATTATTAGCCAAGTTCCATTGATTCACTAACCTATCTATCAATCACCATCACCACTATAAGGAAGATTAACAATGACAAAAATATGGCGTACTCTGCCTTTAATCGGAACAGCTTTTTTGATAACAGTATTATTAGCTGGATGTAACAGCCAACAAAAAGAAAAAATCACTGAATTAAGTCAACTAAGTGGAAAAGAATTCGGCGTGCCTACAGGAAGCGTCGCAGATAAGCTTGTTTTATCCAAGTTTTCTGATGCTAAATTTCAATATTACAACACAGTTCTTGATTCTGCTATCGCAGTCAAACAGGGCAAAATCGATGCGGCGGCATATGATGAGCCAATCTTAAAAAACATTGCTGCCAAGAATCCTGGCTTAACTGTACTTCCAGAGATGCTTACGCATGATGATTACGGCTTCGCAGTGCGTTTAGAGGATGAAGCCCTTAAAAATGCCATTGATATGGTAGTTCAAGATCTCAAAGCAAGCGGCGATTACGGCCTAATGATTGAACGCTGGCTGCCAGCAGTAGGACCGCCTAAATCAATGCCTGTTATAGAAACGGGTAATGATGGAGTCTTAAGATTTGGCACCTCGGCTATCACCGAGCCTTTCTCATTCGTGGATGGGTCTCAAAAAGTAGTCGGAATTGACATTGAGATTGCTTCATTAGTTGCCAAAAAACTAAATAAGAAACTCGAAATCGTGAATATGGAATTCGGATCTATGATCCCAGCGCTTGCTGCTGGCAAAGTTGATATGATTGGCGCCTGCATCACGATTACTGAAGATCGCTCTAAGAAAGTTCTCTTTTCAGCCCCTTATTACACGGGTGGAATTGCGGCTATTGTTAAAAAATAATTTTTTTAATAACCACAGCTGTTGGATATATTTTCTATTTGAGCAGACTGGATTTCTCCAATTTCATCAGCCTAAGATTAAAATATAAATTAGGCTAATCAGTAAGAGGAGTTAAACATGGCATACGGTATTATTCACTTTTACCCAGGTGGCACCAAGGCTCAATACAATGCCTAAATTGTAGTAGTGCAACCTCATGGTGGTGCAAGCCTTCCTGAGGGTCAGCTTTATCATGCAGCTGGCCCATCTCCTGGCGGTTGGTCTATTATTGCAATACACGATTCAAAACAAACTTGGCAAAATTTTTTAGATGGTGTTTTGTTGCTTACCATTCGTTCGCAAATTAAAGGCGGTTTTCATGTAGAGCCACAAGCCAGCTATTTTGAATTTGATCACTTGCAAGATCGTTGAGGTGTAATTCATTTTAGAATGGCGTAAGACTATTTTAATCCAACCAAACTTAACTTAACTGAGTGAGCTAAGTTTGGTTTTTTATCTGCGAAATAATTATCAATGTCAGCTATTCTATGTGTCTTTATCTATCATGAAATTCATTAAATCGTTTGCCCTCATTTGTTTGCAATTTTCAGTGATAAGTTCGGCTATTGCCCAGCAGGTTAGATTGGACGGACTCGACTTAAGTACGCAAGCCTTAAACAAAGAGTGTTTATATTCTTATCAAACTAACAATCACAGTAGTTTTAATCGAGGATTATGCTTAGGGATTATTTTAGGGGTTGAAGATAATGCCAGTTACGATAAAAAGATATGTATCCCGTCAAATGTAACGATTGAAGAAAGATTAAAAGCAATTAATAGCTTTGTTAGAAATAATCCATCTAAACGTCATGCATCTTTTGCATCAAATGTTTACGATGCACTTTTCAAAGAGTGGCCTTGTGCATTTAAATGAAAATGAGAGGTAATAAAATGTGGATGAATCTTAATCTAAAAAACTGTTGCTACTTAAATGCGGCAGGCTGCAAAAATGTTGACCCGCATTTGAGTTGTTTTGAAGAAACTGTAAATGCTTACCTGTAGTTTTATACTGGAGAGTATGCGTGACCACGTTGGTAAGAACAGAATGATAGTTTCTTCAAAACGACAATCATCAATAACCTAATTAATTCAATCTTTCGGGAGAAACTAAATGCGTAAAACAGTATTCATTTTAGCAATTTTTTTAACCTTAATTGGAAATGCCATTACAAGTGTGGCGCAAGAAAAAATTGCAGCAGTGGACGCTCGCTATATTTGGATGCCAGGAAAATTAATTCCTAACGAATTTGCACTGCCAGATGGCACGTGGTCAAATACTTCTATTCTAGAGTGCATCAGTAAATGTTCAGCCAATCAGTCATGTTCAGGCTTTAGCATACAAAAGGTTTATGGAGAAGCTTTGCAGTCTGGGTGCAAGGATGAAATATGCGAACAAAAAACTGAGTGCCATGCTAAGGGCACCCGCCAATCGAGCGAATTTTGGCTACCAAATGATACGCAGATTCGAGTCCCAAACGTTAATCCTAACAGTAATGATTGGATTGAGGGCTGGGGAACACTGTTGAAAAATAATCCTTAAACCAGAAAAGCAAAAATAAAACTGTGGATTCTATTATAAAGTTATAAATAATTTAAACTATCTTGAATATTAAAACTTCAATGTCGTTAAAGCTCTTAGGAATAAAAGCATGCCTAGACCACTAGTCGTTCCGGAAAGTAAACGTAATAAGCCACTGGATGTAGGTGGCTTTTCAATTACTGTTCTCGCATCAGAAGCTGATACTGGCGACTATGAAATATTCCACTTAGCAGGACCTGAGGGCAAGGGTCCAGGACCTCACTTTCATCCATGGGACGAATCTTTTTTTGTCATTCGTGGTGAGTTACACTGTGGTATAGATGATATAGAAACTGTCGCATTACCTGGTACTTTAGTTCATGTTCCAGCTGGATCCACGCACTGGTTCCGCTTTGGCAAAGGCGGTGCTACATTAATTGCCGTTACTTCACGTGGGAACGCCTCAAAGATGTTTGTGGATTTTGCTCAAGGTATTTCATGGGACAGCCTGGACCGAGAAAAACTTATTGAACTGGCCGCAAAACACGGGCAAACAATTTTAGAACCAAAAACGCAAGGTTCGTAAGTGTAAGCTTTATGCATCAGTTACCTTGTAATAAATAAAGCAGATAGTATGAATCTATTTTTGGATTAAAATTGCTTTGGATTTGAATTGACTAAAATTTAATCATTAGGTTAAACATACAACAATGAAAGACTTCACCATTCGCACAATGACCCTGTTCGAATTCGACCTAGCGCTAGACTGGGCAGCGTCTGAAGGATGGAACCCTGGTTTATTTGACGCAGTGCCTTTCCGTAGCGTTGACCCAGATGGAATGTTAGTTGGCTTGTTGGACAATGAACCTGTAGCGGTGATATCGGCTCTCAGGTATGACGATTTATTTGGCTTCATTGGTTTCTATATTGTTCGACCAGATTGTCGTGGACAAGGTTACGGGTGGAGAATCTGGGAGGCAGGAATGGCTCGCTTAGGTTCTCGCACAATCGGGCTTGATGGTGTGCTGGCACAGCAGGAAAACTACAGCCGCAGCGGCTTTGTACTAGCACACCGCAACATTCGCTATCAGGGTCGTGGTGGGGCAGCCGCCAAGCCCAAAAACTTGCAAGGGGATTGCCGACTGGTATCGCTACTGGAGCTACCCTTCGATACACTTGCGACCTACGACCAAAGCTTCTTTCCGGCCAGTCGGTGCGATTTCTTGCAGTCTTGGATCAGCCAGCCGAAAACGGTTGCTCTTGGCCTTATAGACTCAGAAAGTTTGCTTGGTTACGGTGTGCGGCGCAGTTGCCGCAGTGGCCACAAGATTGGTCCTCTGTTTGCCGACAGTCCAGTACTTGCTGCAACGCTACTCGACGCGCTATGTGTGGGTATCGAAAGCGAGGCGCCACTTTTCCTAGACGTGCCAGAGTGCAATCGCGCCGCCGTTGAGCTGGCCGAAGCATGTGGCATGCGCCGAGTGTTCGAGACTGCCCGCATGTACACCGGCATTGCGCCGGATCTGGCGCTGGCCCGGAGTTACGGCATTACCAGTTTCGAGCTAGGCTGAATCCAAAATAATGCTGTTCTGGCGTGTAGTTCCTTGTATACGCTTAATAAACTTCCAAATTACTTACCACGTTTGCCTGAGTTTTATCTAATCTATCGTATGTGTTTCGAATATCAATTATGGGCCGGTAGCAACTAAACTCAATGTTTGTTTATGGTCGAAATCACCGAAATTCAAAGGCTACTTTAGCGCACTTATTATTTTGATTGGAGCTTATTAAATTGCTAACAATCACCTATCCTATAATGTAGCTTACAGATTATGAAGTGTTAATGATTTGTTTTTTTTGAATACGATGCTAGCAATGTGATTGATTTTTTTTAACCAAAAATTATCCATACAAATGAGTGGTAACGAAATAATAATTGAAGATGACAGCGTAATTAAAAAGGTAGTGATAAAAATTAGTTCATCTGTATATCCATAGCGATGCATAGTAATGAAGCTGAAGCTGGATATAGAACAAATGACTAAGGTATGAACCAAATATAGAGGGAAGCTTAATTTTCCTAAAAAGGAAAAAAACTCCCCATTGATCTTATTAAATATAAGGTCGTTTGTCATGATTGAAAGAATGATTAACACTGAAGCTATTGTATTGATGATGATACGAATATTATCGGCAATCAGAGTTGGGTATTGTATGAGCCCAACCCAAGCGAAGTCTTTTTCAGGTATTAAGTAACTGAGAAGGTATACTCCAATAATCATCAGTGATAGGGCAAAGTGGAGTCTTATTTTGGTTTTATACTTAGCAACGATGGCTGATAAAAATATACCTGCAATAAAAGGAACAAGATAAGGGTTAATGCTTAGTGCCCAAATTAAAAAAATAATTGATGCGGTAATGAGATAGTTAAATGAAAGTATTTGTGAAATAAATGCTGCAATAAGAAAAACGGCAATACTTCCTATAAATTCAAGTTTCATTGTCCATAAGTTTGTGTTGTAGGTGGAATTTCCAGTAAAAAAAGTTGTTAGTCCTTGCGTAAAAGCATCCAGAAGGCTTGGTTCAAATCTAGTCGCCCATCCATCGGCACAATATGGGGTTGGGCATCCAAAATTGAATAGCCAGGTACTGTTGCTAATTACAGATGCCGGTTCGTAATAATAAAATCCTAACTGAAAAATCAAATAACTTGATAGAGATGTGATGAGCACTAATCCCGCTAGGCGCGGCCATCTTTTAAAAAAAGCTTTCAATAAATGACTCTTATCTCCAGAATTGAAATATGACCAGCATAAAACGAAGCCAGATAATGTGAAAAAGAATGTGACTGAAGACGTGCCATTAAATAGAAAGAAATACCACTCCCCAACAAAGCTCCTGGTGTTCCTGGCTTGAGGTAATAAACCGGATATATAAGGTGCGAAACCTAAAAGGACATGGTGAACCAGCACGATGATTGCCGCCAATCCACGCATGGCCTCCAATGGAATAAGCCTTTGATGATTCATATTTTACAGAATGTGAAGTATAAGTTGGTGAATCTTGCACTTTTAGAAATTAAATCATTAAAGCCAAATTTACTCGTACTCAGATTTTGCAAAGTATTTGGTTTTATCCACGCTGTCTTCCCTCTTAGTAAAATATTTTTCCATTTCCGCACTCGGGTTTTGAAGTCAACATTTGCTAATAGCATCTCTTGTTCCAGTAACTAAAAAGTGATATTTTTTTGGCTGCCTAGACATAGGCAAGGTGCATTGACCAGATGGTGTTGAGCGAGATAATCCCAATGAAAATGAGCAGGCTTATCCAGGCCCATGTAAAAGAAATAATTTTTTCGAAAGTTTGCGCGGTTAGTCCTAGACATGATTTTTAGAAATTAATGACCAATAAGTAAAAATGTAAGATAATTTGAGGATATTAACTTAATTGCATCAGTAATCTTTATTTAAAAATAATAAATATATATGACATCTCTCGCTTACTCTAGATTACTTAATTAAAATGATTTCCCCGCCAACTAATCCTACCAGTAAAGAGCAAGGCCTTAGAGTCGCGGCTTTGATCTGCCTTATTGATCTGTTATTAACGGGAGGCGCGGCCTTTTTTTCAAATTCACTGACAATTCTGAGTGATTTTTTTAAAGAAGGAGCAGATTTTGTTTCAGTACTAGCCGCCTTAATTACAGTTCGCCTTGTAAATCGTAATCCGAATGAAAGATTTGCATATGGCATTGGAAAACTTGAGAACCTTGTAAGCATCGGCATTGGCTTATTAATGTTGGCAAGTGCAATGTTTATTCTATTTCAAGCTATAGGGCACTTTCAACATCCAGAAAAAGCACATGGGACGCTTCCAGGAATTATTATTTTTTCTTGTTCGTCTTTTTTTGGTTTTAAGATGTGGTTCCATAATCGTGATCTGTTGAAGATTCAAAGTTCAGCTATTTTGGCATCGCAATCAAGGCTTTGGTTTTCTAAAGCTTGGTTTGATTTGATGATGGCTTCGGTACTGATATTGGCTATCGTGTTTGGCCGTTATCATTGGAGCCTCTATCTAGATCCATTAGCTTCCTTAGTTGGCGTTTGTTTCCTTTTGCATGGAGCTTGGGAGGTCAGCACTTCATCTGTACATGAGTTACTGGATGCTTCATTGGAAGAAGCATCTCAGTTGATTATTATGAGAAAACTAGTGGATCATTTTAATGATTACGAGAGTGTGCATAAAATTCGGACCAGGCGATCTGGCAGTGATATTTATATTGAGGTTTTTTTAGGATTTGATTCTGAACTGAAGATGGGTGAAATTCAGAGAAGAATTGATCGCCTGTCACTAACGATTCAAGATGCATTTATGGGCGCTGAGGTAAACATTATTGCATCGTCCCAATCCTGATATTGCTTAATTTAGCATTCCAAATTAATTTTTAATATCAGTTTCCAAGAGCAACTTTTTTGTTGTTAATGACAAGTCATGCATTATTTTTTGATACTGATGGTAAAAGTATTCTTATTATTTTCCCAAGCGTAATGAATCTTAGATGAAAAATTCTTGATTAGATTGAGTCCAATGTCATCTGGTAGTTTTTCACTCTCTAGTGGATTGAATTTATCTCCGTCACTTTCTGAAATCAATTCTAAGGCTTCATTTTTTTCAGAGTAAGCGATGGTAAGTTGAATGGCTAAATCATTTAAAAAAGGCTTATAAATGATCAGCAGTTCTTCAATGAGTAATAGTAAGTGATCTCTTAATTTTTTGGTTAAGAACTGCTTCTCGCAGAATGATTCAACTTCAGCATTAATCCCGTACAGATCAAAGTCTTGGGAGTTGATGTTGAAAATTAAATTCCTTATTCGATTAACGAACGCCTTAGTTCGTTCTTTTTGTGGAGTATCAAAAATCTGTTCTGGCGAACCTTCCTCATAGATGAGGCCTTGATCCATATAAAATACGCGGTTTGAAACATCACGAGCAAAAGCCATTTCATGGGTCACAATCACCATTGTCATACCTTCTTTGGCTAATCGGCGAATCACAGATAATACTTCGCTGACCATAGTAGGGTCTAGTGCAGAAGTTGGTTCGTCGAACAGAATGATTTCTGGCTCCATTGCGAGGCATCTAGCAATTGCAATCCTTTGCTTCTGGCCGCCAGAAAGTTCGTCTGGGTAGTTATGCGCTTTTTCAGCTAGACCCACTAGCCTCAGTAAATCCATCGATTTTTTTTCGGCATCTTCTGCAGAGAGTCCTTTTAGCTTTATTGGTGCTAAGGTTAGATTTTGTAGGACAGACAAATGAGAAAATAAATTAAATGATTGAAAGACCATATTCATTTTCTGACGTATCTTAGCCACGTCCGTTTTTTTATTTAAGACGTTTTCTTCATTAATGCTAATCGAGCCAGCGCTAGGCTGGTCAAGCAGATTAAGACATCTTAAGAAGGTGCTTTTTCCTGTTCCTGAGGGGCCGATAATAGAAACTACTTCACCTTTTTTAATTTCAGTGCTGATGTCTTTTAATACGACTAAGTCGCCGTATTTTTTCGATAGGTTTTCAACTTTTATCATGATTTAGATCTCAATGGACGCTTGTATTTTGGGTCGGTAATTTTCTCAAGATAGTCCATCAATAACATGAGCACCCATGAAATCAAGAAATACAAAATCGCAATCATGATTAGTGGGAAGAATGCATCAAATGTACGGCTTCTGATGATGTCGCTGGCCTTAGTAAGATCCTGCACCGCAATATATCCGACGATCGATGTCATTTTAACAAGTGAAATAAATTCGCCCTTATAGATGGGAAGAATTCTTCTGACGGTTTGAGGCAGGATGATATACGTAAAAGTTTTAAATTTATTGAAGCCCATTGCAATCCCAGCTTCCATTTGACCTTTGTCTATCCCTTCAATGCCGCTTCTAAATATTTCCGCGGCATAAGCGGCGAAATTCAATCCAAAAGCAATGGTAGCGACTAGGACAGGGTTGATGTTAACCGAACCAAAGACTACGTAGAAAATAATCATTAAAATTACGAGCACCGGCGTACCGCGCAATATACTGATAAATACTTTTGCAGGGACATTAAGTAAACTATTTTTCGACATTCGTAAGAAGCAAATCACACCTCCTAATATTGTCCCAAAGATTGTTGCTAGGATTGAGATGATAACCGTAGTTTTGAAGCCATCCCACAAAAGTAGATAACGTTTTTCTTGAATAATATTACTTTGAAAACTGTCGACGATTCCCGTCCAGAATCCTTGCGAAGTAGGCACCTGTTGTTTATCATCACTGTAGACAGCAAAATTCTTTTTAAGGGCAAAAAATCGCATGCCTAATTCGTAGAAGGGGTCTGCGAAATCTATTTTTGTTTTTCGCTCCTCGGTAATCACGATGCTCATGCCTGCGAAATCCATTTTTCCTGCAGCTAGTCCTGGAATCATGCTCCCAAAATCCATATCATTGAACCGTACAGACTTGCCCTGAGAAGCTGCGAACCTTTTAGTGAGTTCAATGTTAAGTCCAATAAGTTCATTATCCTTGACTGCCACGAAAGGTAAGCCTGCATCACTCAAGTGGCCCACTATTAGCTCGCCATTAATATTTGGCGTATCAATCTCAGGCATTATGGTACTACCCGTTTTAATCCACCGATTTAGCATGTCGTCGTAAACGCCACTCTCTTTTAGCTCTTTGAAAAACGTATTAAATTTTTCTCTTAACTGACTATTGTTTTTATTAAAGCCATAAGCAACAGGAGAAACTTTTACTGATTCGCCTAGAAAAGCAAGGCTATTATCATCACGAATTTTGCTATCAAGTAATTCACTTACAAAAAAACCAACCTCTACTTTTCCTGTTTTGACTGCCAATATAAGATCTGATGGTGATTTGTACTGCATAATTTTTGCGTTAGGGTAATTTTTATAAGCATAGGCGTCTTGAACAGATCCTAGAATTACACCAATGCTTTTATCTTTAACGTCATCGACTGAAGTCAATAATTTTGAAGAGTTGCCTTTGTTGACTTTTGGGACTTCGATGTTTTTATTCACATTAATTTTGTCTTTTAAAACAAATGCGTTAGTTCCCATTTCGTAATAAGCATTAGAAAAATCTATTTGTTTTTTTCTTTCTTCAGTGACATAAATTGAACTGGCAATCATGTCTGCCTTGCCGCTGGAAACGGCCGAAATTAAACTACTAAAGTCCATGTTAGAAAATTTAATTTCTTTACCTTCATATGATGCGAATCGTTTAACGAGTTCGATATCAAAACCAACTAATTGATTATCTTTTACGATAGCAAATGGGAGGCCTGAATCACTAATACCAACTACAAGCTCACCATTCACATCATCTGATTTTATTGTAGGCATGTTGGTCTCGCCTCTAATCATCCAACGATCGACCATGTCTTTATATGTACCATCTGATTTTGTTTTTGCTAAAAACGTATTAAATCTGTCTTTAAGTGCACTATTTTTTTTATTAAACCCAACCCCAACATCAAAAGAAAATAGAGTATCTCCAAGCACTCCCAATGTACTATCTTGTTTAAGGATCTCCCGTAATGGTTCAGCATCGTAAAGAGCTGCATCAACCTTAGCCGTCTTCACTGCGAGGATGACATCTGCAGGTGCCTTATATTGCAATATGGTGGCTTGTGGGTAGGTTTTTGTTGCATAAGTTTCATGCGCAGAACCCATTAAAACACCGATTCTCTTATCCTTTAGATCGTCGACTGAGGATAGTTTGCTGGCCGATGGCGATTGATTATCTGGGGGTAATGCTGCTTCAGATTGGATAGGAAGAATTAGCGCCAGGGCAATAAGGAGAGATTTAATCATTTTTAAAATTAGCCATGCTAAGTTCTTTATCTAAATACAAAATATTTTATTCGATAAAGCCATAAATTTGGAAATTAGGTTTTAGTAACTAGGTTTAAGTATATTTTCTTTGATACATTTTTAATGTATATTAACATGATGAGAAGCAAAATTAATCAAAATAGGAATTTTAAAGATGTTAGAAATTAGCAGTGAATCGATAAATAATGTGTTGGTAATTAGTTTGATTGGTCGTCTCGATGGCATTACTTCCAAAACATTCATTGACAAAACTAACGAGCCTGAGATGTCAACTTTTTCTCGAATTGTTTTAGATTGTAAGGACCTTAATTACATCAGCTCTGAGGGACTTCGCGTGATGTTAATGGCGGCTAAAAAAGCAAAATCTCTAGGAGGGTCCTTAACGCTTTGTGCTGTGAATGCTGCTGTGAATGAGGTAATGATGATTAGCGGGTTTGGTGCTTTATTTGGCGTTCATTCGAACGTTCAGGATGCAATTGCAGCCATTAGTTAGCCTATTTATGTTTGATTGATAGGCTGCTAAGAGAGTTGATATGGCAGTTCATTTTTCTACTGTCATATCTTTAACAATTAAGAAAGCATTTCTTGTTTACCCAAAGTACTTTTATAGTCCACCGCACAAGCCTCTCAATAAACGGTTATTGCGGGTTTAAGTGTCACAATATATTGTAGGTATTGGTGCATCGGCAGGTGGATTGGAAGCTCTGTTCGCATTACTGCCGAGATTTAATCCGAATGGACATGTTTTATATGTGATTGCGCAACACATGGCCCACGACGGACATAGCGATCTTATGGAAAAACTACTAAATCGTTATGCCAAAATTCCTGTGATTTTAGTTGCTGGTAATGAGGAATTACGGCCAGATCATGTATATTTAATTCCTGCAGGAGTAGATGGTACTGTCCAATCAGGACAGATTGTCCTATCTGAACCATTGGCGCACAATCTTTCAACTCCTTCTGTCAATTTATTGTTTGAATCAATTGCAACCGCTTATCAAAAGAAAGGGATTGGAGTCATTCTTTCTGGGACTGGATCAGACGGGACGAATGGATGCAGATCCATTAAATCAAAAGGCGGTATTACTATTGCCCAACATCCAAACTCGGCCATATTTAATGGTATGCCAACATCTGCTATAGAAGCAGGTGTTGTTGATTTAATCTTAGGTGTTGAAGAGATATCTACAGCGATTAATAACATTCTTCCCACGCAAAATCGCTCTATTCCAACTTATTCTTCCCCCCTTAAAGATAATACCGTTCAACCGCTTGGCAGCTTAATCCAGCTAATTAAAGAGGTAACTAAAATCGATTTTAGTGGCTACAAAGAAGAGACTTTAAAGCGTAGGCTTGATACAAGGATGTCCGTTCTTGGTATTGAAACCTATGAAGATTATTTAAATCACTTGGCTAAGCACATTGAAGAAATTTTTAGAATACAGCAGTTATTTCTTGTCTCATTCTCATCATTTTTTCGCGATGCCAGCTCCTTCGCACTCATTAGGGCACAACTTCGTCAGAAAATTCTTGCAAAAAAAAACTTGGACACACTAAGAATTTTGGTGGCTGGTTGCGCCTCTGGCGAAGAAGCCTATACCTTTGCAATCATCGCTAATGAGCTTAAATCGGAATTATCCCTAGCATTCGAAGTTAGTATTGTTGGAGTTGATCTAAATCCCGTAGCAATAGAGCAATCGATAGCGGGTATTTATGATGCAAAAGCATTTAAAGAGGTGGATCCAAGTATTGTTGATGATTATTTTCAGAAAGTAAACGGGGCATTCTTAATTAATGATGAGATTAAATCGACCTGCAAATTTCATAATAAAGACCTTTTTAATTATGCACTTGATCAGTCTTATGATTTAATTAGTTGCCGTAACTTACTGATTTACCTGAAAGGGTCTGCACAAGATCAACTTGTGCGTAAGTTTCATGGCCATTTAGAGGCTGATAGTCTATTATTTCTAGGACAGTCAGAGATGCTGAGTCCTTCAACTAGTATACTTTTTCATCAGATAGATGTAGCTCACAATGTATACATAAATAGGCAATTAATAGACCCTAAGCATTAATAAATAACCGAATTTTATTGGAGATTGCGTATGAATAACATATTAAAGATGTTAGAGAAACTTAGATTAAATACAAAGCTTAATCTAGGTTTTGGCGCAGTGATATTGCTCTTATTTTTAACAGGTATTCAGGGTGTTTATTCTCAACATAGACTTAATGAGGCAGCAAAGAAAAATGGTGAACGATTGCTCGCTATTACTAATATTAAACAAGCCAATATTAATTTGATATATATAGCTCGCGCTATTAGGCAGATGGCCTTAGTGCAAAGCCAGGAAGATAGAGATAAGTTAAAGCTCAGTATCGCCAAGTTTAGAGGCACAATTGTTGAACATGTAGATTTGTCAAAAAAATACATTCTTGATGATAATGATTTAAAGAAATTTTCAGAATTCGATGTTCATTTTACCCAATATAATCAAGATATAGATCGCGTCATTGGTGTCATTAATAGTGGAAAATCCAATAATTTGGATGTCATTAATATTTTAACGAATAGAGCATTTATTGAAAATTTCCAGGCAGCTGATAATGCTTTAATTGCAATTGCAACCCAAAATGAGCGTGTTGCCGAGATGAATTCCTTAGGTGCGCTTGAGTTATATAAGCAAAGTTTATTGATTACCGTTGGTTTTGTTATTTTCGGCATATTAATAAGTTTGCTTTGTGTCTTATTTATTGGTATTTCTATTAGAAGACCATCTAACCGACTTCAGGCAGCAGTTAAAGATATTGCTTCAGGTCAACTTGATATGAATGTCCCGCACACCGATTATCCTAACGAAATAGGAGAGCTGGCAGTTTCTATTGGAGTGCTTCAAAAAAGTGCTCAAAAAATGGATGATCAAAGCTGGGTGAAATCGCATCTGGGTGAAATTTCGAATGAGCTCCAACGCGCAACGACTTTTGTTGATCTTTCTAAAATACTACTGTCAAGCATTGCTCCATTAGTTAATCTAGGTCGCGGAGTTGTGTATATCCTAGACACTAAAAATCAACTTAGACTGTTAGGCAGTTATGGCTGCAATGAGCGTAAAGAATTTAAACAGTATTTTGAGATAGGGGAGGGTTTAGTTGGTCAGTGTGCGATGGAAAAGGCCCCTATTACCATTAGTAATGCACCAGATGAATATATAAAAATTAGTTCGGGACTGGGTGAGGCAATGCCAAGAAACATTGCGGTCTTGCCAGTGATGTTGGATGGGCGTGTTTTAGGTGTTGTTGAACTTGCAAGTTTTGATGCTTTTACAATGAGACAAAAGACCCTTTTGGAAGATTTATTTCCTTTACTAGCCATTAGTATTGAGATGCTTGAGAGAAATCTTAAAACTCAGAAATTATTAGAAGAGACGCAGAAACAAGCAGAGCGTATGGAAATTCAAGCGGCCCAAATGGAAGAGCAGGCTGTTGAACTTGAAGCGCAACAAGTTGAAATGAAAACAACCGAGGCTTGGTACCGCGGTATTGTTGAATCTGCGCCTGATGGGATGATGGTATTAGATGATTCAGGAATTATTATCTTGAGTAATACTATGCTTGAGGAAGCGTTTGGTTATGAAAAAGGAGCCCTTATTGGGAAGCACGCAGACGATTTATTGCCAATACACTTGAAATCTTCTGGATATAGCCTTCTTAAGGTTGAATCATTGATTGATCCAAAAGGGATAAAAAAGGATGAGACAGAGTTTCCAATTGAAACATCAATTTCAGTGCTGCCAAGTCTTAGTGGGCGAGGTTCCTGTGTTTGTGTTTCGATTAGAGATATAACCGATCGTAAATTAATTGAAGATCGCATCCGTGAGAGTGAGCAAAGTTTTAGGTATATTTTAGAGTCTAGTCCCGCAGCCATGCGTATTAAGCACCCGCATGAAAATAGCTATTTATTTGCTAACCAGTCCTACGCCTCTATGTTTGGTTTCGCACTAGAAGATATTGATTCGATTGATATGAAGAGAATCTACACGGACCCTGAAGACCTTAAAATTATTTTAGAGGGCCTTTCAAATGGGAAAAGTATACTCAATCGTCGCTTCGCTTTACGTAAGATTACGGGGGAACCTGTGCAGGTTATTGCTTCTCATATCCCTGTTAAATTTAATGGTCAAGAGGGCTATTTAGGCTGGTTCTTTGACGTTACTGAGATACAGGAAGCCATGGATAAGGCTGAAGATGCGACGCGCATGAAGTCAGATTTCTTATCTAATATGAGTCATGAAATTCGTACGCCGATGAATGCCATCATTGGGATGTCTCATTTGGCTTTAAAAACAGACCTAAATCCACGGCAACGGGATTACATTAAAAAAATTAGTGGTTCAGGCCAGCATCTTCTGGGCATTATTAACGATATCTTAGATTTTTCTAAGATTGAAGCGGGTAAATTAACGATCGAACATAGTGACTTTGAAGTGTCTAAAGTGTTTGATACGGTCGCTAACCTAGTCGCTGAAAAAGCCGCACATAAGGGTTTGGAACTTGTGTTTGATATCGATGGCAAGCTTCCCTCCGTCTTGAATGGCGACTCATTGAGACTTGGTCAAGTGTTAATTAACTATGCGAATAATGCAGTGAAATTTACTGAAAAGGGTGAGATTGTTATTACAGCTAAAGTTCTTGAAGAAAATGAGCAGGACTATTTTGTGCATTTTGGAGTGAGAGATACTGGGATTGGTTTAACTGAAGAACAAAGAGGGCGCCTGTTCCAATCGTTCCAACAAGCGGATACTTCAACCAGTCGTAAATATGGCGGAACAGGTCTTGGTTTGGCGATTGCTAAACAATTAGCCAATCTCATGAGCGGTGAGGTGGGGGTGGATAGTGAGCCGGGCAAGGGTAGTACGTTCTGGTTCACTGCGCACTTAGGAAAAGCCAAGGGGGCGATAAGAAAACTGCTTCCAAGTGATGAGCTTCGGGGTAAAAAAGTCCTAGTGGTTGATGACAACGAAATTGCTCGTAATGTACTTGACGATCTGTTGAGAGGTATGACTTTTGTGGTTGAGCAAGTTTCAGGTGGCGCAGAAGCAGTGGAGGAAGTGAAAAAAGCAGCTTTTACTAGCGCACCATTTGAAATTGTATTTTTAGATTATCAGATGCCAGGCATGAATGGGTTTGAGGCAGCATCAGCCATCAATAAACTCAACCTTGATAATAAGCCACACATGGTTATGGTTACTTCTTATGGCCGTGAAGATGTGATTCGTGAGGCTGAAGCGGCTGGATTAGATGAAATATTGATTAAGCCAGTCAATGCGTCTATTTTATTTGATTCTGTTGTAAGGATTTTAGGGGAGGCACATGACGATGATAGGAGCAACCAAGAGGCGCCTGAGTTAGGACAGAAGTTATCAGCCATTTTAGGAGCTAAAATTTTGGTCGTGGAAGATAATGAGCTTAATCAAGAGGTAGCTCTTGGCTTATTAGAAAGCGAAGGCTTTGTGGTTGAGATTGCTAACAACGGACAAGAAGCTGTTGAGATGGTGAGTCAGCATCTTTATGACATTGTTTTAATGGATATGCAAATGCCAGTGATGGATGGCTTAACAGCGACTAAAGAGATTAGAAAGCTTGATCAATTTAAAGATCTTCCTATTTTGGCGATGACTGCTAATGCAATGGATCAGGATAAAGAAAAATGTGCTGAAGCTGGTATGAATGACCACGTAGCGAAGCCGATTGATCCCGATGACTTATTTAATGCATTGCTTAAATGGATTAAGCCTAAGACATCCCCTCTAGTCAAAGAAGCGAAGCAAATAAAAGAGGTTGAGGCTATTAATCAGACTACTGGATTAGACTCAATCGTAGGGCTGGACACGAAGTTGGGACTAAAGCGCGTCATGGGTAAGATGCCCCTTTATCTCAACATGCTAAAGAAATATGTTGAGACTGGACATACTGCCGTGTCGGATCTCAGAAATGCTTTAGCAATGAATGATCAGGAAGTGGCTGAGCGGATTGCGCATACTTTTAAAGGCGTGAATGGTAATATTGGGGCTAGTGCCTTGCAAGCGATGGCAGATAGCATAGAGAAGTTGGTGAAGCTGAATAATGATCGAGATCAGCTTATGCAGGAGTTTGAAACTTTTGCTGTTGCTCAAATCAGTATGGTTGAAGCAATATCTAGTGCATTGCCAGTTGGCTCCAGTGAAACTTCAACATCTCCGAGTAATAGGGTTAAGAAGCCTATTGATAAAAAAGTGTTTGATAAGTTTATCGAGCTTCTTAAAGATGATGATACTGATGCGAACATCTATTTAGAGCTACATGAGTCGGCTTTTAAAGCCCATTTTAGTGAAGTAATTTTTAACAATATGACCGAAGCATTGCTTGATTTTGATTTTGAAAAAGCACTTGCATTGGCAACAAGTTAGGTTGAGACAATGTTGGAATCTAAACCATCAATTTTAGTTGTAGACGATACCCCCGCCAATTTAACCCTGATGACTGGTTTATTGCAGGATGATTATAAGGTTAGGGCAGCAACCTCAGGAGAGAAAGCTTTAAAGATTGCCTTTTCTGACAATCCTCCCGATTTAATTCTGCTTGATATTATGATGCCGGAGATGGATGGGCATGAAGTCTGCCGAAGATTAAAGGCGGATGACAAAACGCGAGAGATTCCCATTATTTTCTTAACAGCAATGTCACAAGCTGAAGATGAAGAAAAAGGCCTAAAGCTTGGAGCAGTTGACTATATTACCAAGCCAGTAAGCCCGCCGATTGCACTTGCTAGAATTTACACGCATATCACAATGCACCGGCAAAAGAAGGCTCTAGTACTGAGCCAACAAATGTTAACGACTGAAATTAATGAAGCCGCTGACTATATACTTAGTGCGCTTCCTGCCGAACTTGACGGGGAGATTGTCACGAGATGGAAGCATATCCCTTCGACGGCTTTAGGTGGGGATGCTTTTGGTTACCATTGGGTTGATCCGGATCACCTTGCGATTTACTTGCTCGATGTTTGTGGGCACGGTGTTGGGTCAGCTTTGATGTCGGTTTCCGCGATTAATGCTCTGAGGTCCCAGTCGTTAAAAGCAGCAGATTTTAAACAGCCAGCCTCTGTCTTGGCGGCGATTAACAACGCCTTTTTAATGGAAGATCATAATAATAAGTTCTTTACCATGTGGTATGGCGTTTATAACCGCGCTGACCATACGCTCACTTATGCCAGTGCTGCACATCCGCCTGCTTTTATCAGGACGGGGGACAGCGCAGACAAAACAGAACTGTTGGAATTGATGACGGGCAATATGGCCATTGGATTTATGGAAGACTCAAGCTTTAAAGAAGCAATCTTACCGCTGAAGAAATACAATCAACTCACGGTTTACAGTGACGGGGTCTATGAGATAGAAAAGACAGGTGGAGAGATGGTGACACTGATTGAATATACTGACATTATGAAAAAAATGACTGATATTAAAACAACACATGTCGATAGTATTCTTAAAACGATGAAAGCACTTCAAGCGACAGAAGGTCCATTTGAGGATGATTTTTCACTGCTTCAAATTAATATTCATCGTGCCTAATTCGGCCGCCTTTTTAATTGCTGCTAGAAATAGAGACAAAGCCGCCAAATCTAACTTTTGCTTTTGAGGCCTTCAATTCACTTACAGCAACACTCTCTTTAAAGACACGCGCTTTGAGCGTCGATATTATTAATTAAAGATGAAAGCAGAACGCCATTATGTCGGCCAATTTAAAAATTAAAGTTTTAGATCGGTTTAATTGTTTTTTTATAAAAAATTCATAATCTTAGGGTATTATTGAGTCACTTTTTTAAACTAACACACCCTAGGAAATACCTATTATGGCCATCCACTTCAATGATACTGATTCAATAAGATATGTAGTAATTGACGGTCGTCTTGATGGCCCAGAGTCTGATGCTATTGGGATAAAATTTTCTTTATTAAGTAACTTTCAGGGTGGTCGGATGGTGGTTGATATCTCTAAAGTCACTTTTCTCGCCTCATTAGGAATTCGCTTACTGGTGGTGAATGCGAAAAACCTTAAAGCACACGGTGGTCGCATGGTTTTGTTTGTGGGGGATAATGAATCGGTAGCTGAAAGCTTAGAGGCAACTGGCATCAGCGCTTTAATTCCGATGTTTACTAACCTGTCAGAGGCTAATCAAGCTTCTCTCGTTTCGGTTTAAATTATTTGCTTACGCATCCCTTAGAGTCAATAAACATTGAGGCTAGTCTTAAAGGTGTTGGCGTAGCGAATAATTGGCTCAGTGGCCTGCTTGAGCAATACCATGTGCCCGCCAATAAGGCTAGAGCTTTCGATCACTGCCTTGATGAAGTCCTCATTAATATTATTATGCACGGTGGTCCGGAGGCAAAAGAATCGCAAATATCACTAAGCTTCTTTATCCAGGCGTTGGTTAATGGCGCAGAGGCTAATCTTACCATCACAGATTCAGGCATTCCATTTAACCCACTGAAATTTACCCCCAAAGAGTTACCCAAGACACTCGATGAAGTTGTCCCTGGCGGATTGGGTGTCGGAATCATTCAAAGAATGTCAGACCGCCTAAAGTACGAGCGTGAAGATGGTAGGAATGTGCTAACGTTAACTATGCAATACCTTTAGTTTGAGTGGTTGTTGATTAGAGTGAAATGCTTCTTGGCTTGCCCCATCAAATGCAAAATACATTGACCCATTAAAAGTTCAGTAATGCATTGAATATAATATTTAAATTTTATATTTCTTTTATACTTGGCTTGCTTTAATGATCTACTAGTGGTTTAGCCTAAGCTAATTTCTGTATCCTTATTTACTTTTTAAATCTGAATACTCAACTTCAAGCGCCACTATCTTTTACTCGCAAGTTGATATTGCTAACGTCGAAATGAGAGTCAGGAAGTAAATTTTTTACCCTTATTGGTGAAATCATCAGTGGGCTCCTTTGATGTCTACTCCGCAAATATATAAAATGCGAGCCTGATGGCTCGCTTTTTTGTTTTGAAATCTAATGTTTCAAACAATCAATTCTATTTAGCATTAAATTTAAATAGTACTTGATTCAGAAACTAATCTTACCCCTTTATAATCAATTCTGCTGTGTCGATTGTACTTGTTCGGCATGATTACGCGCGCAATTGTTATATAATAGTTACCGCTAGGTTATTAGCCATTTAAGTTAATAGTCACCCATTAAATTCTGCTTAAGATTTTAGAAAGTTAAGTTATGTTAGATGCGATTCGTAATCACACGCAAGGTTGGTTAGCAAAAGCAATATTGGCTTTAATCACTATTCCATTTGCATTATTTGGTATTGATTCATACTTTAACGACGCTGGCAGTAATGTTGCAATCGCTAAAGTAAATGGCGAAAAAATTTCTATTCAAGAATACGGTAATGCTATCGACAATGTGCGTAATCGTCTGCAATCAGAAGGGCAGAAAGTAGACGCTGCATTGTTAGAAAGCGCAGAATTAAAGCAGTCTGTACTGGACGGTTTGATTGCGCGTCGTTTGGTTAACGATGAGATTCAAAAGTCTAAATTTAAAATAAGTAATGAGCAGTTAAGCACCTATATTTTGGGTATGCCAGAGTTTCAACAAGATGGTAAGTTTTCGGAAGATTTATACCAAAAAACATTAGCACAAAACAAATTAACCGTAAGCAAGTTTGAAAACGATAGACGTAATGAATTGCTTACCCAGCAAGCTCGTGAGGGTTTGGGCTTGTTAGTTTCTGTGCCTAAAGGTGTGGCCGAACATGCATTAAAATTTGCTTATCAACAGCGTGAAGTTAGTTTTGCAGAAATCAAAACCGCACAATTTGTATCGGAAACCAACGTAACTCCTGCACAAGTAAAAGCGTATTACGATCAGCATAAAGATAAATTTAAAGTGCCAGAGCAAGTTAAATTAGAGTTTGCTTTTTTATCAGCGGCGGGTTTGGTTGCTCAAATGCAGGTAACAGATGCAGAAGTTAAACAATTCTATGATGAAAATGCGACGAAATTTCAAGGTGATGAGCAACGTCAAGCCAGTCACATTTTAATTGGATTTGGTGTAACTGCGACGGCAGAAGAGAAGGCCGCAGCCAAAGATAAAGCGGCTGACATTTTGATGCAGTTGAAAAAGCAACCATCACGTTTTGAAGAGTTAGCTATGAAGAATTCTCAAGACCCAGGTTCTGCTACCAAAGGTGGTGATTTAGGTAGCTTTGGCCGCGGCGCAATGGTAAAGCCGTTTGAAGATACGGTGTTTGCGATGAAGGTTGATCAAATCAGTAATTTGGTGGAATCTGAATTTGGTTATCACATAATTAAATTAAATGGTATCACAGGCCAATCGTCTTCTTTTGAGAGCATGAAGCCACAAATCAAGGGCGAATTATTGTTTCAAAAAGCGCAAGCTAAGTTTGCGGAATTGGCTGATGATTTTAGTAATATTGTTTATGAGCAATCTGGTAGCTTAAAACCAGCTGCTGAGAAATTTGGTCTGCAGGTACAAACTAGCCCATGGATGAGCCGTGAAGAGGGGGCTAAGTTTTTCAAAAATGACAAATTGATGAGTTTGGTTTTTGCTGATGATGTGCTGAAAGAAAAACGTAACTCTGAAGCGGTAGAAGTTTCGCCCAATAATTTGGTTTCAGCTCGTGTGCTGGAGTATAAACCTGCTGCACCACGTAGTTTTGAGGAAGTGAAGGGTGGCATTGAAGCTTTGTTGAAACTGGAACAAGCCACTAAAATGACTGCTAAAAAAGGCTTGGACACACTTAATAAACTTAAATCAGGCATTGCAGCAGATGATTTAGAGTGGATTCCTTCAGTGACTGTTGACCGTAAAAATGCACAGGGTTTAACTGAGCCGGTGATGCAACAAGCATTTAAGATTGATACAAGCAAATTGCCAGCTTACGCGGGCTATATGGACGGCAATAAAGCTTACACGATTGTGCAAGTAATCAGCATAGATAGCGCGATTAACGCTGATGTGAAACAAGCGGCAAATGATGAATTTCAAGCTGCCGTGGCCGCTGAATATATGAGCGCTTATGGTAAATCGCTTAAAGCAAAGAGTGATGTAGTGGTGAATCGCAAATTACTGGAAACTAATTTAGATAATTAATACTAATTGTTTTTGATATAAATAAGCCGATATGAAAATATCGGCTTATTTATTTTGGTGCTTTTAACTAGTGATTTAATCTTAAAATAGCGGTTTAGTCGATTTGACCTGCAGCAGTAATATTCATACCGCCATCCACATAGGTAATTTCACCTGTAATGCCAGATGCTAAATCACTACACAAAAATGCCGCCGTATTGCCTACTTCTTCGATAGTGACATTACGGCGCAATGCGGCATGATGCTCGTTAAAGCCAATCATTTTATCGAAATCGGCAATGCCAGAGGCAGCCAGCGTTTTAATAGGGCCTGCAGATACGGCGTTGACGCGTATGCCACGTGGCCCTAGGCTTTGCGCTAAATAGCGCACGTTGGCCTCTAAACTGGCTTTAGCTAATCCCATCACGTTGTAGTTGGGCATGGTGCGCTCTGCGCCCAAATAGCTCAATGTCAGCAGGCTGCCGTTGCGTCCTTGCATCATCGGATAAGCGGATTTGGCAAGAGCTGAAAAGCTGTATGAACTGATATCATGAGCGATGCGGAAATATTCTCGATTGACGGCATCTAAATAGTCGCCATCTAAAGCCACTTTTGGCACAAATGCCAGAGAATGAACTAGGCCATCTAAGCCGTCCCAATGCTTACCAAGTGCTGGAAAAAGGGCATCAATTTGTGCATCTTCAGCCACATCGCAGGGCAATACAATTTTAGAATCAAAATCGGCAGCCAATCCCGCAACGCGATCAGCATGCTTTTCCATTTGATAGGTAAAAGCAAGCTCTGCGCCTTCGCGCTTCATGGCGGTGGCTATGCCGTAGGCGATTGAACGGTTACTAAGTAAACCTGCAATTAATATTTTTTTTCCAGCTAAAAATCCCATAACGAATCCAGTTTATTAATATGTTTGCGATATGACCATTTGGCCATTTAGAATTATTTATTATTCGATCTTGGGTCTAGTGCGTCGCGTAGACCTTCCCCTAACAAATTATACCCCAAGACAGTAATTAAAATAGCCAAGCCAGGAAACAGTGATAACCACCATGCAAATTGAATGTACTCTTTACCGTCGGTGAGAATGTTGCCCCATGAGGCTTGGGGTGCTTGTACTCCTAAGCCTAAAAAGCTTAAGCCAGATTCCATTAATACAGCACCTGCTACGCCTAATACAGCACTTACAATGATTGGCGTTAAGCTATTGGGTAATAAATGGGTAAAAATTAAGCGTGCATCCTTAGCGCCTAATGTGCGCGAAGCCATTACAAATTCGCGACTGCTTAAACTTAAAAACTCAGCGCGTACTAAGCGCGTTACCCCCATCCAAGAGGTTAACCCAATCACAATCATGATATTCCAAATGGATGGAGTTAAAAAAGCGATAACGGCTAATATTAGAAAGAAGCTTGGAATCGATAACATTACATCCACCAAGCGCATGATTAAGGTATCTACCCAGCCGCGATAATAGCCTGAAATGGCGCCTAAAACGATGCCGATAGCCGTTGCTATTCCTACGGCCACTAATCCTACTAGTAATGATATACGGCCGCCATAGAGCATGCGGCTTAACACATCTCTACCAAGACCATCTGTACCCATCCAATGCTGCCAAGAAGGTTGGAGTAGTATGGCTTTGACATCGATATTGTTAGGGTCATAAGGTGAAATTAAAGGCGCCAGCATGGCTAATATGAAAACGCTGACAATGATGATAAAACCTACCATTGCCAGTGGATTTGATATAGCTTTTTTAAATAGTGCTTTATTCATAGACTTAATTTCTAACCACTCCGCGCCGTACGCGCGGATCAGCCCAAGCGTAAGCTAAGTCTGCTAATAAATTACCAATTAATGTCAGCGCTGAACCAATAGTCAATATGCCCATAATCACTGGAAAATCGCGCATCAATACGCTATCAAAGAACAGTTTACCCATGCCAGGTATGGCAAAAATGGTTTCGGCAATCACAGAGCCTCCAATTAAACCAGGAATAGATAAGCCGATAATGGTGATTAGTGGCAGTAGGGCGTTACGTAGTGCGTGTGTATAAACAACTTTATGCTCGCTTAAACCTTTGGCGCGGGCAGTTGTAATGTAATCTTGATGGAAAACATCTAACATGCCGTTTTTGACAAACAGCGTAATACCTGCCAAGCCTGTTACTGATGGAATAACAACAGGCAAAATAAGGTGGCTAATGCTGTCTTTTATCTTTGCCCAAGTATCTAATGATTCGTAGTTGATACTGTGCAGGCCAGAGATTGGTAGCCAATTGTTCATGACACCCAACCAATACATAAGTAGTAGTGACAACCAAAAGCCGGGGATAGAAAAGCCAATAAAATTAAACAGCGTAATGGATTTATCTTGCCATAAGGTGTATTTACGGGCCGCTACAATACCTAACGGAATGGCTAATGAAAGCGTGATAACAAGGCCTAAAATATTAATCATTAGCGTGATTGGCAGAGCTTCTTGAATCATGCCTTTGGTTACGTTGCCATCTTTATCGTTTGTTTGCCAAAAAACCGGTTTTTGATGCGACGCAAATGAATTACCAAAATCTAGGCTGCCCATGCGCTTAAGCCATAAGCCATATTGCACAATTACAGGCTTGTCTAAATTATATAACTCGCGCAATTTTTGGCGTGATTCCTCGGACGCTTTTGGATTAAATGCTCCCTCATTATTAGTAATATCACCTGGTGCTAAGTGCATGATAAAGAAGGAAATAAGGCTGATACCGATTAGTAAAGGAATCATCCAAAGTACGCGTTTTATTAAATATTTCAGCATAATTTAATTGGCCTATTATTTTTCAGCAATTTCATTACGACCTATTTCAATCCGGCGAAGTTGTTCTGGAATATACCAATCATGCGAATTGTAACCGATACCTGCTGGTGGCGCTGGCGTGTCAATACCTTTTACTCGTTTATGAATGGCAGTTAAGCCATAGCCTGCCGATAAATACACAATAGGACTATCTTCTAAAAGCACTTTTGCAAACTCATGGTATATTTTCATGCGTTTATCAGGATTAAGTTCTAGACGGCCCTGTTCTAGTAAAGCATCAATTTTAGGATTGTTGTAATGGATAAAATTGAATTGACCTGGCTGGTTTTGGCTTGAATGCCAAATATTGAATTGATCGGGATCCAAACCTAAACCCCATCCAAGCACAACCACGTCAAAATCACCTGTTTTAATAAAACGGCTAATAAAGCTTGCCCACTCAATTGCACGAATTTTTACATCAATGCCTACATCTTTTAATCGGCGCTGGATCAGAACAGCCGATTTTTCGCGCTCTTTATTTTGATTAGTGATGATTTCAAAGGCAAAGGGTTTGCCGTCGCGCTCTAAAATACCGTCACCATCTAAATCGACAAAGCCAGCTTCTTTTAATAAGGCTTTTGCTTTTTTTACATCATATTCATAGGGCTTTAGTTCTGGATTGCTCCAGCGTGTGCCTGGCTTGTATGGGGAGGCTATATTGATGCCCAAACCCAAATACACACCATCAATAATCTCTTGCTTATCAATGGCATAATTAATGGCTTTGCGCACACGCACATCGTCAAAAGGTTTGTGTTTTAGATTAAAACCCATGTAGGTGTAGCTGTTACCAAGCTCTTTATATAAAGCTAATTTTTTTTGTAATTCTGGGCGCGCCGGAATAATGCGCGAATACTTGATTGGATCTAAACCCATGCTGTCGATATTGTCTGCCATTAGCTCTAAAAATTGGGCAGAATTATCGGGAATAATACGCGTCACCAATTTATCAATTTTGGCCTGGCCCATCACTGATGTTGGATTGCGCGACAGTTTAAGGTTTTCACCATGCGTCCAACTATCTAATTTATAATAATGGCTGCCCACAGGGTGGCGCGCAAAGGTGGTGGTGTGAATATCTTGTTTTTCTAATAAATGTTTTGGCAGTATTTGTAGGCCAGACCATGAATCAAGAGCAGGCGCGTAGGCTTTTTCATAAGTGACGCTAAAGGTTTGCGTATCAGGCGCCACTGCATTTTTGACTAATTGATAGTCAGAGGCATAAGGACTGCGGGTTTTTTCATCGGTCACCAGCTTCCAAGTAAATAATACATCATCGCTGGTGAGAGCCTTGCCGTCTGCCCATTTTAGATTAGGCTTTAGTTTGAACGTAATCGTTTTTTGATCGGGTGAAATAATCCAGCTTTCGGCTAACTCTCCCTCTAAATCTAGATTTTTGTCGTATTTAAGTAGTTTATTAAAGATATTACCGGATATGGCAGCTGCAGCCGATTCGCCTGCCACCATATAGATTAATCCTGATGGCTCACCAATTGTGGCATCAATCAGCATACCACCAGTTTGGCTTGGATAAACTTTGTTGTAATCAGAAGAGTCTTTATTCGGTTTTCCGCAAGATGCGATAAAGATGGCACAGATAAAGTAAAGGGTGTTTTTAACTAAAGAGACATTCAAGTTATTCATTATTCAAAAATTTTTGCTAACTATTTAAGTTTTTTATAATTAAAAAATAACGATATAAATGCAAGCTAAGCCAATAATGTATTTGGTAAATTTATCGAATACGTATATTTGAGCGCGTTTTAATATTTCTCGATCTATTCTTTTTACTTTTAATACGATGTTTTACGGTCATTTTTTTTACATTTAAGTGCTTGGTTTTGCCAACAGCAACATTTGTGTTGCTTAACTTAATGATCTGGCCTAATTTCAGATGATTATTCTTTAAACCATTTATTTTCATGATGGTTTTGCTATTTACATCATACTTATTGGCAAGAGCATGCAATGTATCACCACGTTTAACTTTGTGTATGAGAGGAGTCGATAATTTAGGTTCACTTTTTTGATTTGATTCATTATTGATGCTATTTTGTTCCAATTCTGCTTCGTTATTGCTTTCTGCAAGAATTAAAGAATTGACAGACTGTTGATCAGGGTTGTCTTTGTAGTTTGCGGGAACAAGCATCGTTTGCGCAGAGCGCACTTTTTTAGTATGAGATAATCCATTTACATTGCGCAATTGGGCCACATTAATGCCAAATTTTTTTGCTATGTTATCCATGCGTTCTCCGCGTTTGGCATTGTATGTTTGCCAATTGGTCAGCGGTTTATCGTAATTAGCCAAATTATTTACAAACCGTTCTGCAGCCCATACTGGCAATAGCAATTGGTTTTTATCGTTGGTAGCGTTAATGAGAGGGCGGTTATAACTTGGATTTAGTGAACTGAATTCTTCAAATGAAATTTCAGCTAATTGCGCCGCCAATTTGGCATCAATTTGTTTTGGGGTCGTCACGCGGGCAAAATAGGCGCGGTTGGGGATTGAATTAATTTTTAAACCAAAGCGCTCTGGATGCGTCACGATATTTTTAATTGCTTGTAATTTTGGTACGTAGTTTCTCGTTTCCGGAGGTAGGCTCAGACTTTCGTAATCAGTTGGCAAGCCCTTGCTACGGTTTTTGTTAATCGCACGTTGCACCGTTCCTTCGCCTGCGTTGTAAGCAGCCAACGCTAAATCCCATGTGCCAAACATGCCGTGCAGTTTTTGCAGGTAGGTAAGTGCGGCGTTGGTCGCAGCGGTCACATCGCGCCGATTATCGACCCACCAATTTTGCTGTAAGCCAAAATCACGACCAGTTGATGGGATAAATTGCCAAATACCTGATGCGGAGCTTCGCGAATAAGCTTGTGGATTAAATGCGCTTTCAATCATGGGTAATAGTGCAATTTCTGTTGGCATGCCACGCTTTTCAACTTCTTCTACAATATGAAATAAGTATCTTTGGCTGCGATCCAACATGCGCTTAATGTAATCGGGGCGTGACGCATACCATGTTTCGTGATTGGTGGTGTATTGTGATTTAACATTTGGAATAGCATAACCGCTTTTAATTCGTGACCATAAATCATCACCTGAATCCGCAGTTGCCTCTTCATAGATTTGTTGATCAGCGTTGCTGGAATCAATATCACCCAAAAAATCTTGTACTGGGTCGCCAATCAATTCGCTGTCAACCGTTTCAGAAATTATTTCAATTTCAATCCCAGATACATTAGTACTCGGAGTATTTGCAAATAGCTGTGTTGAAAAAATCAAGCTAACACTCATCAAAATTAAGTGGAGCAGTTTAGTGATTTGCAAAGATTTTATTGCGTTAATCGGCATTGATAGCACGTATTCCTATATTTTGTTGGGTGTTTGCTGTATTAAGTTCTGTAATAAAACCTACTGTATGGTAGCCATCGCTAATGCATTAGTCAAGTAAAAGTTTTACATGATTATTAATGCATATGTTAATGATTAATAATGATTTCTTAGTGTTCTAATTGCCGTAAAAACGGATAATTCCTGACTGTTTTCGGCGTGCGAGTTTTTCCAGATTTCGGTTTGGCTACAGCGTAAAAATGGATTTGTGGCCAATTCTAGTTGAATAGTGCAAGGCAAAGTAGGCAATTGTTGTTGCCGTAATTGCTGAACTTCAGTTTGCCGATTAAGTAATGCGAGATTGCTTGGTTCTAAAGTAAGTGCAAAAGCCACATTTTTAGCAGTATATTCATGAGTACAAAATAGTTTTGTGGCAGGATTTAATTGCTTAAGGCGATTAAGTGAATCAAGCATTTGCTCTGGTGTTCCTTCAAATAATCGTCCACAACCAGCGCTAAATAGGGTATCCCCGCAAAACAAATAGTCATTGTTGTAATATGCAATATGTCCCAGAGTATGCCCTGGCAGCCACAACACTCGAAACTGTAACGCGATTTCTGGCAGATTTACTACAGCATTTTCACCAACGGCAATATGTTCAAAAGTATAATTTTCATATTGCGGTGCATAAACAGTCACATTTTTATAGTCGAGTAACTGGTGCACACCGCCAATATGATCAGCATGGTGATGCGTGATTAATATGGCATTAAGTTTTAAACTGTTTTTATGTAAAAAATCAATAACAGGTAAAGCTTCTCCCGGGTCAACCACGAATGCATCGGTTTCATTATGCAAAAGCCATATATAATTATCGTCGAAGGCGGGAATAGGGGTAATCTTTAGCATGCTCATTTATGTAATGATGCCATTAAAATTGAATCTCCATACTTGTTTCATAATTTTTTTTAACACGATTTTGTCACAAATTTAGTGTAAAAATATTGGTATGCAATTAGCGCAACAAAATATTTGGCTAAACACCACACTTGGGCAATATTTGCTGCAGCGTGAGCAGCAAATGTTTGACTTAACCGTGGGCGATATTTTTGGTTTCAATGCGATGCAATTAGGTTTGCCGCAATTAGATACATTGAAAAATTCACGCATGCCGTATATCTTGCATGTGGGTAATAATGCTGGGGAAGTACTTTGCGAAAGCGATTATTTGCCTTTTAGCGAAAGTTGTATTGATTTAATTTGCTTGCCGCATGTGTTGGAGTTTAGCGAAAACCCTCATCAAACCTTGCGTGAAGCAGAGCGTATTTTAGTACCAGAAGGCCATTTGATTTTAACGGGGTTTAATCCCGTTAGCGCTTGGGGTGTTAAACAAGTATTAAGCCAAGATAAAAGTTACCCATGGCAGGGGCATTTTTTTACGCTTTCTCGCATTAAAGATTGGCTAGCTTTGCTGGGGCTGGAATACGTGAGTGGGCAAATGGAATGTTATGAGCCGCCAATTAATAATCAACAATGGTTGAATCGATTTTCATTGATGGATAAACTGGGAAGCCGTTGGTGGCCTATGATGGGAGGAGTTTATTTTATTGTCGCTAAAAAGCGTGTAGTTAATATGCGTCTTTTAAAACCTAATTGGAAGAAAAGTTCGTTAAAATCGCGCTTGGTAGTCACCAGCACACAACGAACCAAGCCATATCAGCAACAAAAAAAGAAACAAGAAAAGTAGAAAAGAAATAGTTAAAACTCATGTCAAATATAGTCGAAATATATGCAGATGGTGCTTGTAAAGGCAACCCTGGTCCTGGTGGCTGGGGTGCTTGGTTAACTTGCGAAGGTAAAGAAAAAACCTTAAGCGGAGGAGAGCCACTGACCACCAATAATCGGATGGAAATGACCGCGGTGATTCGCGCGCTGGAAGCATTAAAAAATCCGAGTACTGTAAAAATTTACACCGATTCATCCTATGTGCAAAAAGGGATATCTGAATGGATTGTTGGCTGGAAAGCACGCAACTGGCGTACTGCTGATAAAAAGCCAGTTAAAAACGAAGATTTATGGAAAATCTTAGACACCTTGGCAAAACGACATCAAATTGAGTGGATTTGGGTAAGAGGGCACGCTGGCAATATTGGTAATGAGCGCGCGGATACGCTTGCAAATGAAGGCGTTGCCGCATTTTTGTAATTTTGGAATCATATCCTTTAGAGTCAAACAGTTATGCGCCAAATATTTTTAGATACTGAAACTACAGGGCTTTACCATGCTCAAGGGCATCGCATTATAGAGATTGCGGCGGTTGAGATGATTAATCGGCGTCCAACTAATAATCACTTTCATGTTTACTTAAATCCGCAGCGTGAAATTGATCCGGCAGCACAAGAAGTACATGGCATTTCACTGGAATTTTTGCAGGATAAACCATTATTTAAAGCGGTTGCGCAGGATTTAATTGCGTTTATCAGTGGTGCGGAATTGATCATCCATAATGCCCCATTTGATATTGGTTTTTTAAATAGTGAACTTGGCCAAATAGGTCTAGAGTCTATAAATAGCTTTTGCGACAAAATAACTGATACGCTTAAAATGGCAAAAGACTCACGCCCTGGACAACGTAACAATTTGGATGCTTTATGTCGTCAATTTGGTATAGATAATTCTAGGCGTACTTTGCATGGTGCTTTACTAGATGCGGAATTGCTGGCCGATGTTTACATGGCGATGACGCGCGGGCAAGACAGCTTAATGATGGATTTAGGCCATTATCAGCCGCTGATGCAATTGCAAACCCATCAAGCTCAACAGATAAAAATAAGAGTATTAAAAGCCGATGAATTTGAATTGACATTGCATCAAGATTATATAAATACCCTTGTTAAATCCGGCGCAAAGCAATGGTAGTGCCGGCAAATACTAATTAATAACATAAATATATATTTAATATAGATTCTAATCACATGAAAAATTGCATCATTGTCACAGGAGGCGCAGGTTTTATTGGTAGTAATTTCGTTTTAAATTGGGTAAAGGGCGGCTTTGGTGAATGCGTCACACTGGATAAACTTACTTACGCGGGTAATTTAGCCAATCTGGCTGATATACAAGAATACTCTGAGCATGTATTTGTGCATGGCGATATTGGCGACAGAGTGGTGATTGACGCTTTACTTTTGCAATATCAGCCGCGTGCGATCGTGAATTTTGCGGCTGAAAGTCATGTCGATCGCTCAATTCATGCACCTGATGAGTTTATTCAAACCAATATTGTGGGTACTTTTAATTTGCTTGAAGCAGCACGTGCGTATTGGAATGATTTGCACGAAGCAGATAAAGCAAATTTCAGATTTTTGCATGTCTCAACCGATGAAGTATACGGTTCATTAAGCGCTACAGACCCTGCGTTTAAAGAAACTAATCCGTATGAGCCTAATAGCCCTTACTCAGCGTCTAAAGCGGCTTCCGACCATTTGGTGCGCGCCTACCATCATACTTATGGCATGCCTATGTTGACGACCAACTGTTCTAACAACTATGGCCCGTACCATTTTCCTGAAAAGTTGATACCGTTAGTGATTCATCATGCATTAAACGGCAAGCCTTTACCAATTTATGGCAACGGTAGCAATGTGCGCGATTGGCTTTATGTGGAAGACCATTGCAGTGCGATCCGCCGTGTTTTAGAAGCCGGCAAAGTAGGTGAAACCTATAATGTTGGTGGCTGGAATGAAAAAACCAACTTAGAGGTGGTGCACAAAATATGCGATATTTTAGATGAGCAAAAACCTAAACAATCAGGCAGTTATCGCAATCAAATTACATATGTGACCGACAGACCAGGTCACGATCAACGCTACGCTATTGACGCCACAAAAATTGAGCGCGAACTTGGCTGGAAACCGGCTGAAACATTTGAAACAGGCATTAAAAAAACCGTTGCTTGGTACTTAACCCATCAGGAATGGGTGGATAACGTGACCAGTGGCGAGTATAAAAACTGGGTGAGTCAAAATTACAAAGAACGTGTTTAGGAATTAGTATGAAAGGTATTGTTTTAGCAGGTGGTTCAGGTACGCGTCTATATCCAGTCACGCAAGTAGTTTCTAAGCAGCTATTGCCAGTTTACGATAAGCCGATGATTTACTATCCATTATCTGCGCTAATGCTGGCAGGTATACACGAAGTTTTAATTATATCTACACCACAAGATACACCGCGCTTCAAAGAACTGTTAGGTGATGGCACACAATGGGGTATGGATATTCAGTATGCGGTGCAACCTTCACCAGATGGTCTGGCACAAGCCTTTATTATTGGTGAGGAATTTATTGGCAATGACCCATGCGCATTGGTGCTTGGCGACAATATTTTTTATGGCCATGAGTTAGCATTAATGACACAAAATGCAGCCAAACGTAGCAAAGGCGCAACTGTATTTGCTTACCCAGTGCATGACCCTGAACGTTATGGCGTAGTGGAATTTAATGCAGACGGGAAAGCTATCAGTTTAGAAGAAAAACCTACCCACCCTAAATCGCGCTATGCGGTAACAGGTTTGTATTTTTACGATAATCGCGTCGTTGATATCGCAAAAAATATGAAGCCGTCGGCACGCGGCGAATTAGAAATTACCGATGTCAATCGTCAATATTTGGAATGGGATGACTTGCAAGTAGAGGTAATGGGGCGCGGTATGGCATGGCTTGATACTGGCACGCATGATTCATTAATCGAAGCAGGATCGTTCATACAAACCATCGAAAAGCGTCAAGGCTTAAAAATCGCATGTCTAGAAGAAATTGCCTATCGCATTGGCTTTATTGATGCCGCGCAGTTAAAAGTGTTGTCAAATAAGTATGCCAAAAACGGTTACGGCCAATATTTAAAACAAGTACTAACAGAACGAGTATTCTAATGCAGGCAGTTAAAACCAGCATCCCAGATGTGATTATTTTTGAGCCTAAAGTCTTTGGCGACGATAGAGGTTTTTTTTACGAAAGCTTCAATGCAAATATGTTTGAGCAAGCAACAGGCTTAAATCCACATTTCGTACAAGATAATCACTCAAAGTCAGCTAAAAATGTATTGCGCGGCTTGCATTATCAAATTGAGCAGGCGCAAGGCAAATTGGTGAGGGTCACTCACGGTGAGGTGTTTGACGTGGCTGTAGATTTACGCATTTCTTCGCCTACATTTGGGAAGTGGGAATCGACCATCTTATCCAGTGAAAATAAGCGGCAAATGTGGATTCCGCCAGGATTTGCACATGGTTTCTTGGTACTTTCTGATACAGCCGAGTTTTTATATAAAACAACTAACTTTTATGCGCCACAGCATGAATGCTGCCTAAAATGGGATGACCAAACCTTAGCAATTCAGTGGCCTACAAATGCAAGCCCGTTATTATCAGCTAAAGATAGTATGGGTTTAAGCTTGCAGGAAGCAAAAAAGTTTGCATAAAAATCTCAATTTATTGCGCATATTCAAGTGAAAAAAATTCTATTGACCGGTGTTAATGGTCAGGTTGGCCACGCAATTCAAAAAAAAATCTTAAATCATCAAGTTTTTGCTTTAAATCGCGAACAGCTTGATTTAGCTGATAAAGATGTTATCAGGCGCGTTGTGCAAACGATTAAGCCTGATTTAATTATTAATCCCGCAGCTTATACAGCGGTAGATAAAGCAGAATCAGAGACTGCTTTGGCTTCTGCCATCAATGTAATAGCACCTCAAATTCTTGCGGAAGAAGCTTCTAAGCTAAACGCTGCAATGATTCATTTTTCAACTGATTATGTCTACGATGGCTCAAAATTAGTAGATTATGTTGAAACAGATGCGGTAAACCCTTTGAGTGTTTATGGTAAAAGTAAATTGGCAGGCGAAGAAGCTATTCGAGCAGTGGGTTTGCCCCACTTGGTTTTGCGCACCAGTTGGGTTTATGGCGCCTATGGTAAGAACTTCTTGAAAACCATTATTCGATTAGCAAGTGAGCGTGACAGCTTGCGTATTGTGGCGGACCAATTTGGCGCGCCAACCAGCTCTGAGAGTATTGCCGATGCGGTTATTGAATTGTTAAATAGTTGGCAGCCGCAAGATGACATCCAAACAGGTGTTTATCATTTTACTAATCAAGGTAAAATCTCTTGGTATGGATTTAGTTGTGAAATTGTTCGTGAATATAATATTCTAGCTGCTGAAAATAACAAAGCTTTTCTGAAAGTGCCTTTGGAAAAAATTGAGCCAATTACAACAGCTGATTATCCAACGCCAGCAGCGCGTCCAGCTAACTCAACGTTAAATAACCAAAAGCTTAAACAAGTGTTTGGTGTAGAGTTGCCAAGTTGGGAGCAGGGTTTACAGCAAGTAATAAAGTCGCTTGAAATTAATTAGCCTGGAATCAGCTTAATGCATCTGCCCAGCTGTTGGGTGTTTCATAAAGCCTAACACGCTCTAATTTAAGATGGTTGCCATAAGTATCTTTATATTGGCTGCGTAAAATCTTAAATGCTTCAGCGGCCATGTTTTCTGCCGTAGGGACAGTGGGAAATACCACGGTTTTATGATCGTTTAGAGAATTTAAAAAATTCAGCACTTCTACATCATCTTTAAATACTAAAAAAGCATGATCCCAAACATCAACCACGCTTTCACGAGCAATCCGTTTTACATCCGAAAAATCCATCACCATCCCGCTTTCTGATAGATTATCTTGAGTGATAATATCGCCTGACAATGAGATTTCTAGGGCGTAGCGATGGCCATGCAAATTGCGGCATTGACTTTTGTGATAAGGAATTCTGTGGCCTGCATCAAATTCTAAACGGGTGGTAATATTCATAACGCTATTATAGCATTAGGAAGATTAGTGCTGTTTTGCCCAAATCACAAACTATTTAAAAGACATAGGTTATGCAAACTAAAAGCCTTTGCATTTATGAATTTTCATTTATTTAATCTAGACCGAGATTTTTATAGGTTAACATTTATGACTTGAACAGATAATAAATCATGACGAAACACAGTTAATAGCTAGTTTGTGCATCAGAACATTAATTTACAATTTTGCTGAAATCTAAATAATATCGCACTGGTATTTAGTTATATTTTGGACCTTTTAATTTAAAGATAATTCAAGTGAAAGTTGCTGATAAAACCTCAGTCGAGTTGTTGTTATTTTGTCGGCTTTAACAGCGTTAAGCACAGCGCAATCTGGCTCGTGTGAGTGCCTACAATTGTTAAATCGGCACTTACCTAGAAAAGGCCTGAACTCTTTAAAAGCCAGTTCGATTTGCTCATTTGATAAATGATTTAAACCAAACTCTTGTAAGCCTGGCGAGTCAATTAAGTTACTTGATTCGTTTAAATGATATAAGTGTGTTGCTGTTGTTGTGTGTTTTCCGCTATCAAGAACGGTGCTAATATTTTGAGTTTTTACATTCATATGAGGTAGTAATGCATTGATTATAGTAGATTTTCCCATTCCTGATTGACCCACCAAAACACTTTGATGATTAGTTAGGTATTGTCTCATAATGTGAATATCTTGTTTAGCAGATAGATGCACTACTTTATAACCTAGGTCTGTATATAGTTGGAGCTTTGATTTAGCGTTATCAATATCCGGTAAATCGCATTTATTTAAAACGATTAGTGGCGCGATACTGGCCGCTTCTGCTGCAATTAAGCACCGATTTAATAGCGCCTCATAAAAGCTGGGTTGCGTCGCAAGTACAATCACAATCTGTGTGACGTTGGAGGCTAATATTTTGCTTTTGATGGTGTTGCTGCGGTAAAGCAAGCTAGTGCGGGTTAAACTAGACTCCACAACGCCTTCGGCAGTTGCCGTAAGCTTGATATTTACTTGGTCACCGCAGGCTAGGTCATTTTTTTTGCCTCGCGTGACACAACTAATACGTGATTTATCAGCAAGTTCAATCTCATACCGTTTGCCGTAAGAAGATACAACTAGACCTTGCGGCATTAATGGATAATTTTCAAAAAGTAGTTAATGATCAAATTTATAGTAATTCTGATTTAGATAGCCGGCAACATTAAGCTCTTCATCATCAAACCATTTTAAGCCAAGCATAGTGCTGCAATTACGCACTTGCTCTAGCAAGCCTTTAGATGATTTCACAATTGTATTTTCGCGGGTGTAAATGGCAGATCCATCGCCGCCAAAGCTACTGGCATGACATCTAATGCAGTGTTGACTGTGTAAGGCTTTGCCTGCATTAGTATCCGCTTTAGCAAATAATTCGTCTGCTTGCGCATTGAAACCGTAGGCTAGCAACGCACAAAATATACAATTTCTTAATGGAGTAATATCACTCAGCATTTACTAGGTAAGCAACAATTAGCTTGTATAAGGTGCTAATTTTGAAATACGAATGCTTGCAGGAGGATGCGAGTCATAAAACGCAGAGTGCAAGGGGTCTGGAGTTAAGGTTGAGGCGTTATCACGGTACAATTTAACCAAGGCTGCAACCAAATGTTTGGCATTGGCATGCTTAGCAGCATAGTCATCGGCCTCAAATTCATTTTTACGAGAATAGCTCGCCATTAAAGGACGAAGCAAAAATAAGAATACGGGCGAAACCAATAAAAACAATAACAAGGCCATATGTTTGCTCATTTCCGTAACCCCTAAACCATTGTAAAACCAAGTTTGGTTCATTAACCAGCCAAGCAATGCTAAGCCAATAAAGCTCATAAAAAACAACATAGCGATACGTTTAAACACGTGATGATGCTTAAAGTGACCAAGCTCATGGGCAAGAACTGCTTCAATTTCTTCTGTATTCAATCTGCTTAACAATGTATCAAAAAACACTACGCGTTTGCTGCTACCAAAGCCTGTAAAGTAGGCGTTGCCATGACCAGAGCGAGTAGAACCATCCATCACAAACAAACCTTGCGATTTAAATCCGCATTTTGTGAGTAGGGCTTCAATACGCGTTTTGAGTGTTTCATCAGTCAATGGAGTAAATTTATTAAATAGCGGTGCAATAAAGGTTGGATAAACGGCTAACATGACAATATTAAATACACTCCATACCACCCATAAGTATAACCACCAATACTCACCTGCGCCTTGCATTAACCATAAGGCGGCAAATAAAATGGGCGCGCCCAAAGCCAAGCCAACCAGACTGTGTTTAAGCATGTCGTTAAAAAACATGGCGGGCGTCATTTTATTAAAGCCAAACTGCTCATCAATGGTAAATATTTTGTAATAATCAAATGGGATGTCAATAACACTGCTTAACAGCATAGCCGAACAAATCACTAATGCTCCACGAATAATTTCGTGAGCTGGCAATAAGTTAAACCAGGTGTTGTCAATAAACTGGAGGCCGCCACCTATGGTGAGTACGGCTAATAGTAATGCTTGGGCAGCAGTTTCGATTAGTGCCAATTTAGTTTTGGCTGATGAATAATCAGCGGCTTTTTGGTGCGCTTCTAAACTAATATTGCCCGCAAACGCTTTTGGCACGGCGACGCGGTTAGATTGCACATAACTAATATGACGTGAGCCCAACCAGATGCGGATAGCCGAAGTGGAGATCAGCAAGAAAACGAAAACAAAAGTTAGTGTAGATGCCATAATAGAGTTAATCGCCAAAACATTAAAAATTAAATATTATGTTATTGTGAAGCATTTGAGCGCTATACGTTCAAATAAAGTGCGATAATTTAAATATTTTAATCGAATTAATGGAAATCATGATGTCCGCTTTAAGCAGCAATAAAGACAATTTAAAATCAAATGACAACTTAATTTGGTTAGACATGGAAATGAGCGGGTTGCTGCCTGACAGTGACCGTATCTTGGAGCTTGCTGCCGTGGTAACCGACGCAGATTTAAATGTACTAGGTGAATCACCAGTGTTAGTCATCCATCAAGCCGATAGCGTCTTAGAAGGCATGGATGCTTGGAATAAAGGCACACACGGTCGTAGTGGCTTGATTGAAAAAGTAAAAGCCTCAACCTTAGATGAGCAGGTGGCTACTGAGCAGATGATTGCCTTTTTAAAGCAATATGTGCCTGAAGGTAAATCGCCCATGTGTGGCAATTCTATCTGCCAAGATAGACGATTTATGGCACGGTATATGCCAGATTTAGAAAGTTTTTTTCATTACCGCAATTTAGATGTGAGCGTTTTTAAAGAGCTTGCGCGTCGCTGGAAACCAAGCATTTACTCGGGATTTAAAAAAACCAGTAAGCATGAAGCCCTTGCCGATATTTACGAATCAATTGATGAGCTTAAATATTATCGCGAACATTTTATAGTTAAGTAAGTTGTTATCAATTTTTGTGAAAAATAACTTGTAATTCCCGCCCAAAAAAAGGGGGCATAACGAATAGGTTATACCCCTAGGGAGGAGAAGCTAGCTTTGGAGAAGCTTAATTATAATTAAGCATCAGCCGTGCCAACTTTTTACCCTAATGCGTTGATAGCGTTTTTTTATACAAATCTAAATAAAACTGCGCGCTAAACTCCCAACTGACCTCGCGACTCATGCCATTTTTCTGAATCTTACGCCAATCCGTTTTGTCTTTCCAGATTTTTAGCGCACGCTGAATAGTGGTCAAAAGTGATGCTGAAGTGACAGATTTCAACACAAAACCAGTCGCCGTATTATTCTTAAATGTTGCGTCATTGGTATCGGTTACCGAGTCCGCCAATCCGCCTGTAGCCGTTACGATTGGGGGTGTTCCATAAGCTAGCCCATATAATTGATTTAAACCGCAAGGTTCAAAACGCGATGGCATTATAAAGATATCAGCACCTGCAATGATGTTATGTGATAGATGTTCGTGATAGCCAATATTCATGCTGACTTGATCAGAAAAGCGTTTTGCTAAATCGGTAAAGCTCGCTTCTAATGCTTTATCACCACTGCCTAAAATAACAAATTGGCAACCTTGATTAATGAGTTGTGGCATGATGGATGGTAATAAATCCAATCCTTTTTGATGCGTAAGTCGACTGACGATGCCCAATAATGGGGCGTGTGCATCAATTTGAAACCCTAGTTGTTGTTGTAATTTTTTTTTAACGGCTGATTTGCCAGTAATGCGTTGATTACTGTAATTTTTGGGCAGATGCGTATCAAGCTCAGGATTCCATTCTTGCGTATCTATTCCGTTTAAAATGCCCGTTAAATCGTTGCTTCGCGTTTGTAGTAGACCTTGCAAGCCAAAGCCTAAGCTTTCCGTTTGAATTTCTTGTGCATAGGTTGGACTAACAGTACTTAGTTGATCGGCGTAAAAAAGTCCTGCCTTTAAAAACGAAATTTGTTCAAAGTATTCAAACCCATTGATTTGAAAATGGGCCGCAGGAAGCTCAAGCCTAGTGAGCCAATTCGCATGAAAATTACCCTGAAACGCCAAATTGTGAATGCTAAAAATAGACTTGGTTGTAGAGTTGTCTAGTAGTTTCATGTAGGCAGGTGCTAGGCCTGTTTGCCAGTCATTGCATTGAATCAAATCTGGCTGCCAATTGGGTAGTGGACTGTTCGCGCTACACAGCAAGCTTGCTACGCGTGATAGCACACCAAAACGCAAGGCATTATCTAGCCAGTCTTTGCCATTTTCATCCGAGTATGGGCCGCCAGCACGTTCATACAGCGCTTCATTTTTAATGGCAATCACATCTAAAACAGTGCCGGGTATTGTGCCCGTCAAAATTGTACATGTTTCGCCAAGCACATCGATATTGGCAATTGTTTCAACATGTTTAAGTTTAGCTAAAACAGCGCTATAGCCAGGCATGACTAACTTAATATCACCCTTAAACGTACTTAACTGTCTAATCGCTTTGGGTAACGCACCGCTAACATCAGCAAGGCCGCCAGTTTTAATAAGAGGGAAGGCTTCAGAGGTGGCAAATAAAACGCGCAAAATATTCTCTTCAAATAAATGGGTATATTGCCTATTATAGTGGCTAAGTGCTCTATTTTTTAATAGGTAAATTATTTTTAAACAGAAAGCAAAATATGGCGATAGGAAAATTTTTAGCATCACAATGGCTAGCAGTAGGTGGTGGTGCAGCTTTAGGGGCTTGGGTACGTTGGGGTCTAGGAATCGCGCTTAATGCCAGTATGTTGCCGATGGGCACTTTAATCGCCAACTTAAGTGGTGGCTTATTAATGGGCATGGCATTGGCTTATTTTATAACTACGCCACATCAACATGAATTGCGCTTATTTGTAATGACAGGTTTTTTAGGCGGCTTAACCACCTTTTCAGCCTTTTCGGCAGAGGCGTTTAATTTTTTACATAAACAACAATATGCTTGGGCTTTTAGCCATATTGCCAGCCATGTGATTGGTAGCTTGTTGATGACTGCTCTTGGTTTTATGTTGATACAGTATTTTAAACATTAAATTTAGACGTAATAAAGCCCAGCATTTAGCTGGGCTTTATTTATTGCTATTAATTGTTCATTACTTCTGTGTTTCTACCATTACTAGGGGTGCATTGTCCGATTGTGATTCTGCTGTTTTCTTCCAGTTAGGCGCTTTACGCAGTGCTTTTGGTTTTGCTGGTTCTTCAGAAGGAGTAGCTGTTTTTGCATCATCTTTGGTTTCAACCAATTGCAAACCACCTAGGCTTAAATCGGCACCTAAATCTACAGCTTTAGCAGCTTTACGAGCTGGTTTTTTAGCCGCTTTTGGTTTAGTTGGTTTTTCAGCTGAAACTTGAGTAGTCGTTTCATCAACCGCTACTTTTTTGGTGCTGACCATTTCAATATTCGCATCCACTGCAATCGATTTTTGCGCCTTTGGTTTAGCAGGCTTTTGCGCTTTTTCCACCTTTGCTATTGTTTCTACTACTTTGGTTTCTTTTGCAGGCGCTTCATTTACATCGTTAACTGAAACAGTTGGGGCAACTGCTTCTACTTTAACCACGATTGGACTTGTATCCGCAACCGCGTCATTTGGAACAAATGCTCGAGAAGCTGAATCTAGGTCGCGGTCTTGTTCACGGTTAACATCACGATTTTTGTTACGATTGCGACCACCGCGACTTCGGCGGCCACCACGCTCTGGACGTGTTGTCTGATTTGCATTATTAGCCGCTTCATTTGGCAAGCCAACAGCTACAAGTATTGAATCGACCTTTTCAACTACCTCTGTACGTGCATCTGTCTTAGCCTCAATATTTCTATTGTCTGCTCTATCTTGACGATGCGGACGCTCTTGACGTTCTTGCTTAGCTTGTTGCGGTTTTGCTTGCTGTTGCTGCGTTTTGTCAGTATTAGCTAAGTTGCCTGAAGTATTGTTGCGGTCACGATTATTGGCATTGCGGTTACGGTTACGATCACGGTCGCGATTATTATTACGATTGCGATCATTGTTACCACGGGCACCATCTTTGGTTTCGCGTGTAGAGGTTTCGGTAACAGCTGGCGTGGCTTCTGTTTTACTCTTACCAGAGATCCATTGTTTAATGCGACCAAAAATAGATACTTTCGCAATTAAAGCTGGAGTTTCTGATGCTTTTAGCTCTGGGTTTTGTTCTACTATTGGTGCAGATGTGGTTGTTTTAATGCCTTTTACTAATGCTTCTGCCGCTTTAGGTTTTGCGTCTTCATTCAGGCCGCGCTCGTAGGCTGTTTCGGCTGGCAATTCAACCATTTTGTAGCTAGCTTGTGAAGTATCTTCATTAACATCATCTGATTTAATGCGAGTGATGCTGTAATTAGGCGTTTCCAAATGCACGTTAGGAATCAACACCACTTCAACACCCATGCGTTGCTCAATTTTGTGAATATCGGAACGTTTTTCGTTTAGCAAGAATGTCGCTGCTTCTACTGGCAATTGCACTTGAATAATAGCGCTATTGTCTTTCATGGCCTCTTCTTGCGTAATACGCAAGATATGCAATGCAGTCGATTCGATACCACGGATATGGCCTGTGCCGCTACAGCGCGGGCAGGCTGCATGATTAGTTTCGCCTAAGCTTGGGCGTAAACGTTGGCGTGATAGCTCTAATAAACCAAAGCGTGAAATTTTCCCCGTTTGTACGCGTGCACGGTCAGCATGTAAAGCATCGCGTAATGTATTTTCTACTTCGCGCTGATTGCGTTGGCTTTCCATATCAATAAAGTCAATCACTACCAAGCCGCCAAGGTCACGCAAGCGCAATTGGCGCGCCACTTCTTCAGCTGCTTCTAGGTTGGTGTTGAATGCAGTTTGTTCAATATCGGCGCCCTTAATTGAACGGCCAGAGTTAACGTCTACAGAAACTAAAGCTTCAGTGTGGTCAATCACAATCGCACCACCAGAGGGCAGGCGTACTTCCCGTGAAAAAGCCGATTCAATTTGATGCTCAATTTGAAAACGTGAGAATAGTGGAATTTCGTCTTGATACAATTTAACACGTGCGACATTGCCTGGCATCACGTGGTTCATAAACTGAACAGCTTGCTCATGCACATCTGGCGTGTCGATTAGAATCTCACCAATATCGGCACTAAAGTAATCGCGAATGGCGCGAATTACAAGGCTGCCTTCCTGGTAGATTAAAAACGCGCCAGGTTGAATGTGTGACGCTTCTTCAACCGCTGTCCATAATTGCGTTAGGTAGTTTAAATCCCACTGTAATTCTTCAGCATTACGGCCAATGCCTGCGGTACGCGCAATAATGCTCATGCCGTTTGGGACTTCTAATTGCGCCATCACATCACGTAATTCGTTACGATCTTCGCCCTCAATACGGCGTGATACACCTCCGCCACGCGGATTGTTTGGCATCAATACTAGATAGCGACCAGCCAGTGAGATGTAAGTAGTCAAAGCAGCGCCTTTATTACCGCGCTCATCTTTATCCACTTGAACGATTAATTCTTGACCTTCTTTAATCACATCTTGAATACGCGTTTTGCCTCCTTCAGATTTCTCTGAATAGTAGCTGCGTGAGATTTCTTTAAAAGGTAAAAAGCCATGGCGCTCCATGCCGTAATCGACAAAAGCGGCTTCCAAGGATGGCTCTACACGGGTAATAACGCCTTTGTAAATATTACTTTTACGTTGCTCTTTACCCGCGTGTTCTATGTCTAAATCGACGAGTTTTTGCCCGTCTACGATTGCAACGCGAAGTTCTTCGGATTGCGTTGCATTAAATAACATGCGTTTCATTGATTGCTCCCGCGCTCAGAGCAATGCAGACAGTGTTTACTTGGATAAAGTTAGCTAAAGCGCTGAATTAAAAGGAATATAGATGTAATGCGCATTATCGAGTTATATAGATTGGACTATAAATAGATATAGACTGAACTATAAAGTAGTGCGCTAAATTAAGCATGTTTTGGCATTGCAGCAGCGTCTGGCTAAGATTATTAATCTAACGCCGATCGCGTTTTTCATTGCAGTTCGCATCTGTAAAAAATAATTTGTTGCAATGAATGGGTTAAAATTAAATGCACCTGCATCTTAAAACTTAGTATCTTTAAATTGATATCAAACGTTTTGTGTTTGGTTTATCATAATATCCGTTAAAATTCAATATTCAGTAACTTTAGTCACGTTTATATTATTTGTCTGCGGCGTCTAGAGCGCAATTTTTTTATCGCTACTTAAAAATATGGCGAGCGGTATTAGCCAAAATATTGTTCATATAATATTGAGTTAAAAATAAATATTTTTAATAGATGTACTATATGCTCGTCAATTGTATAAAAGCTAAATAAGCCTATTAATTCAATAACGGAATGATTATAGGCGTAATCCCTTTTATAAGCAAAAATTAAACATGCAAATAGAACAAAATTATCCCCCAGAAAACCAAATTGGTGCGCATGCAGCAGCCAATATTACTGTAGATGATGCGTCAGAAGGGCAGCGAATTGATAATTTTTTAACCAAAATTCTGAAAGGCGTTCCAAAAAGCCATGTATATCGCATTTTGCGCAGTGGTGAAGTTCGTGTAAACAAAGGCAGAATTGATGCCTCATATAAGTTAATCGTCGGCGACATTGTGAGGGTGCCGCCGATTCGCGTTGCAGCAAACGATAAAGAAGTGATTAGTCTGCCCGCAACATCGGTATTGGAAAGCACGATTATTTTTGAAGATGACGCTCTGCTAATTATTGATAAGCCTGCTGGCTTTGCTGTGCATGGTGGCAGTGGCGTTAGCCGCGGTGTCATTGAGCAATTGCGCATGGAGCGTCCCAAAGCCAAGTTTTTAGAATTGGTGCATAGGCTAGATAGAGAGACTTCTGGAATATTAATGCTAGCCAAAAAACGTGTGGCATTAGTAGCTTTGCATGAAATGATTCGCAACAACCAAACCGATAAGCGATATTTAATGATGGTTGCAGGCGAGTGGACTGAAAAGAAAAAACGTGTGTCGCTGGATTTACAAAAGTATTTATTGCCCAATGGCGAGCGCCGCGTGAATGTGGTGACCGATAAATCAAAAGATAAATATGATCAAGCGCAGCATTCTGAAACTATCTTTTATTTAAATCAAGCGTTTGTTGGCTTTAGTTTGCTAGAAGCGCAATTGATTACAGGACGCACGCATCAGTTGCGCGTGCAGTTAGCGCATTTGGGCTTTCCGATTGTAGGCGATGATAAATACGGCGATTTTGCCAACAACAAAGCGTTGCAGAAAAAAGGCTTAAAACGCATGTTTTTACATTCTGCTGAAACAAATTTACGGCATCCTGTTTCTGCTGAAAAACTAAATTTGGTTGCGCCATTGCCGCCAGAACTTCAAAAATTTGTGAATAGTTTGACTAAGTTAGAGAGTTAAAATATCAAACATGGCAAAAAATAGCACCAATAAAAATCGAACGTTTGATTTAATTGTTTGGGATTGGGATGGCACAATTGCCAATTCGACAGGCACGATTACCAATGCGATTGTAAAAGCTGCTGAACAAGTTGGCTTGCCCACGTTAGACGCAGTAGCTGCCAGCAATATTATTGGCTTGGGTTTAAAAGAATCTATTAACGTGCTTTATGGCGATATTCCTACCGAAAAAGCACAAGCTTTAGCAGTACAATACACTGCCAATTATTATGCAGGCGAAAGCGAAATTCCACTTTTTGATGGTGTAAAAGAAACAATTGTTGAGTTGAATCGACGCGGATATAAGCTTGCTGTGGCAACAGGTAAGGGCAGGCGTGGTTTAAATTTGGCGCTTCAACATTGTGGCTTGACCAATTATTTTCATGCAACGCGCACTGTTGATGAATGTTTTTCTAAGCCGCATCCACAAATGTTGGATGAATTAATGGATATACTGGTTGTAACGCCAGAGCGCACATTAATGATTGGCGACACCAGTTATGATTTGGAAATGGCTCAAAATGCTGGGGTGGCGTCTGTTGGTGTAACGTTTGGCGCACAGACGCAAGATAAATTAGTGCGTTATAATCCACTGATAATATTTAATCAATTTTGTGACTTAAGTACCTGGTTGCTAAACACTTAAAACCATCCGATCAAACCATGCAAAAACACACCATTGTTTTAAATAGTTATGATTTAGTTGAGAAAGCACTGGGTATACGCTTTGCGCTGCCACAACTGGGTGAGCTTGTAACTGGCTTTACGGTGCGTTATCACGGCAAAGCGTATGCCTATGTGAATAAATGCGCACATGTGCCGATTGAGCTTGACTGGAAACAAGGTGAATTTTTTACTGTCGATAAAGATTACTTGATTTGCGCAACACATGGCGCACATTATGCGCCCGATACTGGATATTGTGTGATGGGCCCTTGCAAAGGAAAAAGCTTGCAAGCGTTGCATCTTACAGAACAAAATAATCAAATTACGATTCATTTAGAACAACTTAAAAAAAATTTGTAAGTTTACTTAAAGAGAGCAATTAGCATGTCAGAAGAAAATAATTGGCAACAACAGACCATTGAAAAACTTGCATTATCAGGCTTGCAAGAGCAAAAATCGGCAAGGCGTTGGAGTATCTTTTTTAAAGCACTCATGTTTATCTATTTATTCGTTGTACTTTTTTTAGCGCTAGGTTGGCTGGGAGGCACCAAAGCCGGCACGGGCGAGCATACGGCGCTTATTGAAATTGCAGGCGTGATTGAGGCGGGCGGCGAAGTCAATGCTGATTCTGTTATAACAAGCTTAAGCGATGCGTATGAAAGCAATGGTACTAAGGGCATTATTCTGCGCATTAATAGCCCAGGTGGTAGCCCTGTGCAGTCTGGCATTATTTTTGATGAAATTAAACGCCAAAGGAAACTGCACCCAAGCATACCTGTATACGCAGTAGTAGAGGATATATGCGCATCTGGGGGCTATTATATTGCGGCGGCAGCGGATAAAATTTATGTGGATAAGGCTAGTATTGTCGGTTCAATTGGCGTTTTAATGGATGGCTACGGCTTTACCGAAGTTATGCAAAAAGTGGGTGTTGAACGTCGTTTGCTGACAGCAGGTGATAACAAAGCCATGCTAGACCCATTTTCTCCAGTAAACCCAAAACATCAACAATTTGCGCAAGCTATGCTTAATCAAATACATGAGCAATTTAAAACAGTAGTGCGCCGGGGTCGTGGCAAGCGCTTGGTTGAGGATAGCGAAACCTTCAGTGGTTTATTTTGGAGCGGTGAGCAAAGCATTAAAATTGGCTTGGCTGATGCCTTAGGTAGTGCCGACTATGTGGCGCGTGAAGTGATTAAGCAAGAGGAAATAGTCGATTATTCATACCAAGACAGCGTTGTAGATCGCTTTGCTAAACGCTTGGGCGCTAGTATGGCAAAATCTATTGGTATTGATGCCATGCTAAAGGGTGGGCAGTTAAGATAGTGAGTCGGTATTAATTAAAAAACCGCTTTTAAGCGGTTTTTTAATTGCTATAACTTATGTTTAGCGTAATTGTTTGGTGTGATTAATCAGCCCATTAGTAGAGCTATCATAGTTAGTCACTTTGCCTTCGCTGGTTAATTGTGGCAAGATTTGCTGTGCAATCTGCTTGCCGTACTCAACACCCCATTGATCGAAGCTATTAATATCCCACAGAATACCTTGCACAAATATTTTGTGCTCGTACAGCGCGATTAATTTACCCAATGTATTTGGTGTTAGCTTGTCAAATAAAATAGAAGTAGTAGGGCGGTTGCCTACAAACACTTTATGAGGTAGTAACTTCTCTAATTCGTCACCTGTTAAGCCTTGTTTTTCAAGCTCTACACGCGCTTCATCTTTGGTTTTACCCAACATTAACGATTGCGTTTGCGCTAAAAAGTTAGCTAGCAAGATTTTGTGATGCGCATAGCCGTGTTTGCCAATTGCGTAGTGGCTGTGTACTGGCATTAAAAAGTCTGCAGGTACAATCTGCGTACCCTGATGAATCAATTGGTAAAACGCATGTTGGCCATTGGTGCCAGCTTCGCCCCAAATAACTGGGCCCGTTTTGTATTTCACACGACTGCCATCGCGGCAGATAAATTTACCGTTACTTTCCATATCGGCTTGTTGCATGTAAGCTGGAAAGCGTGCTAATCCCTGGTCATAAGGCAAAATGGCATTGGTATCAACATGAAAAAAGTTGTTATACCAAACTCCAATTAAGGCTAAGATAACTGGCATATTTTGCTCTAGCGGTGCAGTTTTGAAATGATTATCCATTTCATGTGCGCCTTCTAGCAATGACTCGAAATTATCCATTCCAACATACAAAGCAATGCTTAAACCGATGGCAGACCATAGTGAATAACGGCCTCCTACCCAATCCCAGAATGCAAACATATTGGCGGTATCAATTCCAAAATCTGCTACCGCTTTGGCATTAGTAGATAAAGCCACAAAATGTTTTGCTACATGTTTGCTATCTTTTGCGGAATCTAAAAACCATGTTCGAGCGCTCATTGCGTTGGTCATGGTTTCTTGGGTGGTAAAAGTTTTTGAAGCCACAATAAATAAGGTGGTTTCAGGCTTGCATTTTTCCAACGCGCGCATCAAATGCGCGCCATCAATATTAGATACAAAATGAATGTTTAACTCTGGGCTGGCGTATGGTTTTAAGGCATCACAAACCATTACTGGACCTAAATCTGAGCCGCCAATGCCAATATTTACAATATCGGTGATGCGTTTGCCAGTAAAACCAAACCAAGTGCCTTTGCGTACATTTTCTGAGAACTCACGCATTTGCGCCAACACAGCGTTAATATCTGGCATCACATCTTTACCATCTACAATCACCGGCGTATTGCTGCGGTTACGCAGGGCGGTATGTAGTACAGCGCGATTTTCGGTGGTATTGATTTTTTCACCATTAAACATGGCAACACGCCATTGCTCAATTTTCGCCTCGCGTGCCATTTGAAACAACAAAGATAATGTTTCATCGTTGATGCGATGTTTCGAGTAATCAAACAAAATATCCCCAAAATGCAAGCTGTAATGTTCAAAGCGTTTTGGGTCTGCCGCAAAGAAATCACGCATGTGTAATGTCGCAATTTCTTTTTGATGCGCACACAATTTTTGCCAAGTGGGGAATTGAGTAAGAGTAGTCATTTATTATTTAAAACAATAGTTTATTAGTTATATTGAACGTTAATTATAAAATTATCATTGCAGTGTTTCAGTATTATGATCGATGCGTAATGATTAATCCTGCCAGCGGTGGTAAGGTAATTAATAACGATTGTGCATGGTTCATCCAAGAAATATTTTCTGTTTGCAAACCAGCACCATTACCTTGATTGCTGCCGCCGTAATAGCCAGCATCACTATTAAATATCTCAGCATATTGGCCTGTTTTTGGCACTCCAATACGATAATTTTCACGTAACACAGGTGTAAAATTCATGACCATTATAGCAAAAGAATTATCTAGGCCGCGTCTGACGAAGCTAATTATTGATTGATTCGAATCGTGGCAATCAATCCAATCAAAACCTTGCACTTCAAAATCTAGATTATGCAAGCATTCGAGATGTAAATAATGCATATTCAAATCGCGCACTGTACGCTGAATTCCAATATGTGCTTGATGCTCTAGCAAATGCCAATCTAAACTAGCATTAACATTCCATTCATTGCCTTGCGCGATTTCGTTGCCCATAAAATTGAGTTTTTTGCCCGGGCAGGTCATTTGCAACGTCATTAACAAACGTAAATTTGCAAATTTTTGCCATGAATCACCCGGCATTTTGCCAATTAAAGAGCCTTTGCCATGTACCACTTCATCGTGTGAAAACGGTAAAACAAAGTTTTCGCTGTACGCATACAATTGGCCGAACGTGAGCATGCTGTGATGGTATTTGCGATGCACTGGCTCGTTTTGAATGTAGCTCAGCGTATCGTTCATCCAGCCCATATTCCACTTCATACTAAAGCCCAAGCCGCCCAAATAAATAGGCCGCGATACGGCAGGCCATGCGGTGGATTCTTCTGCAATAGTGAGAGCACCAGGGAAATCTTGATGCACCACCATATTGAGTTGTTTTAAGAAGTCGATTGCTTCTAAGTTTTCGCGGCCGCCAAATTTATTGGGTACCCATTCACCTGCTTTGCGTGAGTAATCCAAATAAAGCATTGATGCCACTGCATCCACACGTAAGCCATCAATATGAAACTCTTTTAACCAGAAATAGGCACTGGCAATTAAAAAGTTGCGTACTTCATTGCGACCATAGTTAAAAATCAATGTACCCCAATCTTGGTGCTCACCAATGCGTGGGTCTTCGTGTTCGTACAATGCAGTTCCGTCAAAACGTGCTAGCGCCCAATCATCTTTAGGGAAATGACCCGGTACCCAATCTAAAATCACGCCAATATTAGCTTGGTGACAGGCGTCAATTAAAAATTTCAAATCGTCAGGCGTGCCAAAGCGGTTAGTGACGCCAAAATAGCCAGTGGTTTGATATCCCCATGATTCATTTAAAGGATGCTCGGTGATAGGCAATAACTCAATGTGCGTATAGCCCATATCTGCCACATAAGGCACTAGTTCAGCAGCCAATTCGCGATAGTTCAATGGCAAATTACCGCTTTTGCGGCGCCATGAGCCAACGTGCACTTCATAGCAGTTAAAAGGAGCATGCAACCAATCGTTTTTTGCGCGCTTGCTTAACCATGCGCTATCTTGCCATTGGTAGTTGCTGTTGGCAGATATTTTAGCGGCTGTACCTGGGCGCACTTCAAACTCTCGCGCGAAAGGGTCTGTTTTAGTGAGTATGGCGTGTGATTGACGATTACGGATTTCGAATTTATATAAAGTTTCTGCCTCTAAATTAGGGATAAACAATTCCCAAACGCCTGTGCTACCGCGTACGCGCATAGGGTTAATGCGGCCATCCCATTGGTTAAAATTACCGATCACACTAACGCGCTCTGCATTTGGCGCCCAAACAGCAAATCTCACACCAAATAAGTCTTGGTGTTCAACCATATGCGCTCCAAAGGTATTGTAAGCCTGATTGAGCGAGCCTTCACCAAATAAATACAATTCGTTATCGGTTAATATTGGATTAAAACTGTATATATCAAAGGTTTCTTGCGCTTGCCCATTCGCTTCAATTTGAATTAAGCAAGGTAATGTAGGTGCTGTTTTGCCGCGCCATTCATATAGACCAGCTAAATTAACACGTTCACATTCCACCCACCTTGTTTTGACTTTTAAGTGCACTTTTTCGGCATACGGCAAAAAAGTGCGGAAAACAAATTCAGCGCCTTCTTTATGCAAACCTAAATAAGCAAAAGCGTCGTGATGTTTCGCATCGAGTATCAATTGAAGTTGGTTTTGAGTTGAGCTGACCACGATATAATTTCTTTAAAATCAGTTGAATTAGACTAGATTATAAACCTTATCTAAGCCTATAATTAAATTGTAATAATTTTGTATCTTTCTTGAGTATCAAATAATTATTACACTAATGTTTTATGCCCGATATGGCTTTTTTATGGCCTACAATACAATGGTGTTTATTCTTATTGACTAAGTTCAAAGAGGGCAATCATGGCGCAAGATGCGAATAGTTCACGGTTTATTAGCACAATGACTAAAAATACGGTTGCGCTAATTTTGGCTGGTGGTCGGGGTAGCCGTTTAAAAGATTTAACCGATCGTCGTGCAAAACCTGCCGTTCCATTTGGCGGAAAATTCCGCATTATCGATTTTCCATTATCCAATTGCATTAACTCGGGCATTCGCCGAGTTGGCGTGATTACGCAATATAAATCGCATAGTTTAATTCGTCATATTCAGCGTGGATGGAGTTTTTTAAACGGTGAATTTAACGAATATATTGAGCTATTGCCTGCTTCGCAACAAAATAATAATGAAGAGTGGTACAAAGGTACTGCCGATGCCGTGCATCAAAACGTGGATATTTTAAAATCCAGCGATGCGCAATATGTGGTTATTTTAGCAGGCGATCATATTTACAAAATGGATTATGGCCAGATGCTGGCAACCCATGCCAAAAATAATGCCGATATGACCATTGCTTGCTTGAACGTGCCATTAGAAGAGGCCAAAGGATTTGGCGTAATGGCGGTTGATGATGAAGACCGCATTATTGAATTTTCTGAAAAACCAGATAAGCCGAAGCACATGCCAGGCGATAAAACCCAAGCCTTAGCTAGCATGGGCATTTATATTTTTAATGCGCAATTTTTGTATGAGCAATTAGCCAGAGATGCGGCGGATCCAAAATCGACTAAGGATTTCGGCGGCGATATTATTCCTTATTTAATTACACGCGCAAGAGTTTACGCACACCGGTTTACCGAAAGCTGCGTAGGCGCCAAAAATGGTTTTTATTATTGGCGCGACGTTGGCACGGTTGATGCCTATTGGGAAGCGAACATGGAGTTAACGCGTGTGACCCCTGAGCTTAATATGTATGACAATATTTGGCCAATTTGGACTTATCAACAACAAGTGCCACCGGCTAAATTTGTGTTTAACGATGAAGGCAGAACAGGTAAAGCGACCGATTCGATTGTGTCGGGTGGTTGCTTAATCAGTGGCTCATGCGTGACTAGCTCGGTGTTGTTTTCTAACGTGCGTGTGCACAGTTATTGCGATATTGAAGGTGCGGTATTGTTGCCGAATGTGGTAGTGAATCGTCATGCCAAATTAAAAAATGTTGTAGTGGATAAAGGCGTTGAAATTCCAGAAGGCATTGAAATTGGCTTCGATTTAAAAGCCGATAAAAAGCGCTTTTATGTATCCGAAAAAGGAACAGTATTGGTGACTAAACCGATGCTACTTAAACTTTAACTTAAAAGTGTATTTTATTTATTTGAATATTGAGTTATGAATCAACCTAAATTATTAATTTCGCTTTATTGGCACATGCATCAGCCAGATTACCGAGATTCAATCTCTGGTGAGTACGTATTGCCGTGGACTTATTTACACGCGATTAAAGACTATTCTGATATGGCTTACCATTTGGAGATGAATCCAAAAGCCAAAGTCAGTTTTAACTTTGTACCTATTTTATTGGATCAATTAGAAGATTACGCCCAGCAATTTCAAACAAATCGCGTTAAGGATCCGATTCTTAAATTACTTAGCACCAATGATTTATGGGTTATTACGCTTGAAGAGCGTCGATTAATTAAAGATAGTTGCTTTAAAAGCTATCACGAAAAAATGCTTAAGCCGTTCCCCGATTACGATCGCTTGCATAAGATGTTTGAGTTTTTAACAGAAGATGGTCGCGATGATTTGATCTATTTATCTGGCCAGTATTTATCCGATTTATTGGTTTGGTATCACCTAGCATGGATGGGCGAAAGTGTTCGCCAGAATAACGCATTAGTGCAAAAGCTGATGAGTAAGGGTAAGCATTTTACCAACGAAGATCGTTTGGCTTTGTTTGATTTAGTCGGTGAGTTGATTGCCAATTTGATTCCGCGCTATAAAAAATTGGCAGAAATAGGCCAAATTGAAATATCCAGCACACCACATTACCATCCAATATTGCCATTGCTGATTGATTTTGAAACCACGCATGACGCCATGAGTAATGCTATTTTGCCGAAAACTCCAAAATATCCAGGTGGCATTGAGCGTGCGATTGACCATTTAAAAGGTGCAACAACATCGCACACACGTCGATTTGGAATGGCGCCAAAAGGCATGTGGCCATCGGAAGGTGCGGTTTCTAAAGAAAGTCTGTTATTAATGGCGAATCAGGGTGTGCAATGGGCGGCTTCTGGTGAGGGTGTGCTGGCCAATAGTTTACGCAAATCTATTCCTAAAAAAGCTTTATTATCACGCCATGATTACTTATATAAGCCTTACAAAGTAAGCAAAGGCGATGACTCTATTACCTGTTTCTTTAGAGACGACAGGTTGTCGGACAAAATTGGTTTTGAATATTCTAAATTGCACAGTAGCGAAGCGGTAAGTGATTTTATTCAAACTTTAGAGCATATTTATAACACGTATCAACGCCAAGAAAACCCAGTGGTGAGTGTTATTTTAGATGGCGAAAACGCGTGGGAATATTACCCGTATAACGGCCATTATTTCTTAACAGAGCTTTATGCGGCATTGGTAAATCATCCAAATATTGAAATGGTGACACAATCTGAAGTGCTGCAAGCTATTAGGGCACCTGAAAAAAGTGCTTATAAAATTAACTGTGGAGTTTTGCCAGAGATTTCAGCGGGTAGCTGGGTGTATGGCAGCTTTAGCACCTGGATTGGTAGTGTAGATAAAAATTACGGCTGGGATTTATTGTGTGAGGCAAAAAAGGCCTACGATAAATGCATCAAGTCGGGCAAATTAACGGCAGCAGAAAAGCATCTTTGCGAACACCAGTTATCGGTTTGTGAAGGCTCCGATTGGTTTTGGTGGCTGGGAGATTATAACGCCGCAATGAGTGTCAGCAGCTTTGATCAATTATACCGTCGCAATTTAATGAACTTGTATCGTTTGCTTAAATTGCCGATTCCTGAGCATTTAAATGCGTCAATCAGTATGGGTGATAGCCGAGCCGCCAATGATTCAAATAGCGGAACCATGCGCAGAGGGCAGGAATAATCGATTATTTAGCATGAAAATTAAGCTACAAATAGGGACTCATTAATTCTTTGCCGTACCAAACTACTATAAAAAATAACAAAGATGAAAATAGAAATAGGATGAAAAAATCGCAGCAACGTAAAGCAGGTGTTTTATTACACATTAGTTCTTTGCCAGAAGGTACGATGGGCTTGCATGCAAAGCGATTCGTTGATTTTTTAAATGCGACAGGTACAAGTGTTTGGCAGACGCTGCCGTTGAATATGCCGCACAATGATGGCTCTCCTTATCAGTGTTTAAGCGCGCATGCTGGTAATCCTGCATTTATCGATTTGCAACAATTAATAGAAGCAGGGTATATCCATGCTTTAGATTTACAGGCGTATAAGGCTGACCCAACTTTAGCGCAACACCAAAAATTTTTTGAAAAGGCCTTTTGTGTAGCCTCTTTACATCCAGAGTCAACCGATTACATGGCTTATAAAAATTTTTGCAGAAAGCAAAGCCTCTGGCTAAATGATTTCGCTTTATTTTTAGTATTACGCCAGCGATTTAATCAATCCAGTTGGAATAGTTGGCCAGTTGCATATAAAAAGCGAGATTTAGAAACTCTAAACCTTGCTAAAAAACAATACGCACATGATATTGCTGTGATTAAATTCACTCAGTATATTTTCTTTAAACAATGGAGTGCTTTAAAAGCCTATGCCAATCAGCACGATATTGCCATGTTTGGTGATATTCCAATTTTCGTGGCATTTGATAGCGCCGACGTATGGGCGAATCCTGATTTATTTAAGTTGGATAAACGCTGCAATATGACGGTTGTTGCAGGTGTACCGCCTGATTATTTTTCAAGCAATGGTCAGCGCTGGGGTAACCCACATTACAATTGGCGCGCCATGAAAAAAGAAGGTTTCAAGTGGTGGTTGGCGCGCATGAGTACGCAAAACAGTATGTTTGATATGGTGCGTATTGATCATTTTAGAGGCTTAGAAGCTGCATGGGAGATTCCTGCAAAAGAAGACACCGCCATCAATGGTAAGTGGCAAGTGGCACCTGGTAATTTGCTGTTGGCGGCAATCAAAAAACGTTTCAAAAAAATGTGTTTAGTAGCAGAAGATTTAGGCATTATTACCGATGAAGTGAATGAATTGAGGCATAAATATAAAATGCCAGGTATGAAGATTTTGCAATTTGCATTTGGTGGCGGTGACGATAATCTATATTTGCCGCAAAATATTGAAGCCAATAGTGTTGTCTATACCGGCACACATGATAACGATACTACACTAGGTTGGTATCAACGGCTTAAAGAAAACGCCAAAAATCATTTGCACAGTGTGCTAAATAATGATGAGCCAGATATGCCAAATGCCTTAATAGATATGGCTTTCGCATCGCGAGCTGATTTAGCGATTGTCCCTATGCAAGATATTTTGGCGCTTGATAGCACCAATAGAATGAATACCCCGGGCACATTAGGTGGTAATTGGCTTTGGCGTTTTGATTGGTCAGAGTTAACATCAGAACGACAACAGCGTTTTGCTGATGCGGTGCAACGTTATGGGCGGCATGTCAATTAATAATGAGTTTGCTCATTGGAATTGATGTTGGCGGCACAAACTTACGTTTAGGGGTGGTTAAATCTAGCGTTGGCGCATTGCAATTGATAGAAGAAATGCGCTTTAGGGCCGATTTTTCACAGATGTTCAAAACGAATTCGCCAGAACTTGCTTGGCAAGCTATTTTAACAACCACGGCAAATTCGATTCAAAAAGTATGTCAGCAATATCCAGAGATTAGCGCTGTGGGTATTGGTTTTCCAGGATTTATTGACCCATATACGCAAAAAATTGCGCAGTCACCTAATTTGCCGGGCTTGAAAGATGTGGATCTAAGTGCCGATTTAAGGCAATTCATTCAATTGCCAGTGGTGGTTGAAAACGATGCACTAGCGGCTGCATATGGCGAATATGCCAATCAACACTTTACGAAGCCAACCCATTTAATCTACATGGGTTTAGGTACTGGTGTTGGTGGTGGGTTGATTTTAAACGGACAACCGTTTCAAGGCGAGCATGGTGTTGCGATGGAAGTAGGGCATATTATCGTGCAACCCAACGGGAGACAATGCGGTTGCGGAAATGCAGGTTGTATGGAGCAATATGCGTCCGCCAGCGGAGTTTGCCTCTCTTTTTTTGAAGCTACCCAACAAAAATGTAATGCCAGTGAGATTGCTGCACTGGCACATCAAGGCAATCAAGCTGCGCTAGCAGCTTATGCACTTGCTGGTAAATCGTTAGCACAAGCCTTGGCGCACACCTTAAAAGTAATTGATGTTAAAAAAATTGTCATCGGCGGCGGCATGAGCGCGGCTTGGCCTTTGATGCAGGACGCTTTTCAAACGCAACTCAGATGCGATTTAATCCCTGTATTGCGTAATCAGTTAATAATCAGCATTTCTAGCATGGGTGATCAAGCAGGTATTATTGGCGCCGCCATGTTGGCTAAACAAAAAATGCGCAATGTAGTTTAAAGATACTGTAAGTAGTTTTAAAAGCGTTGTGTTACACAAAAAATTATCAAATTAAAACTATTTATTGCATTTTAAGCAGGCGTTTTAACTATTAAATGTTGCTGCAAAGCCCATACTACATGCTCACGAACAATATCCCTTTCATCATTTTCGCGCGACTTTAATGCTTTAATAATCTCTGGCGAACTTACAGCATTACCTAAACCAACTGCAATATTACGCAACCACTGCGCATAGCCAATTCGGTAGATTGCGCTTCCAGCCATTTTTTCTTTAAATAATTCTTTTGACCAGCTAAAACATTCGACTAAACTAATATTATCCAAACCGTTTTTAACCGAAAAATCGGGCTCTTGAGTGATTTCTGCAAATTTATTCCAAGGGCAAGTCAGTTGGCAATCGTCACAACCATAAACTCGGTTGCCAATTAGCGGCCTAAATTCAATTGGTATGCTGGTTTTAAGCTCTATGGTTAGATAAGAAATACAACGTCTAGCATCAACTTCATAAGGCGCTGTAATGGCTTGAGTAGGGCATATATCGATACAGTTAGTGCAGGTGCCGCAATGATTGGCGGTTGGCTCATCCGTTATTAATGGTAAGTTGGTATAAATTTCACCTAAAAAAAACCAAGAGCCGCAATTTTTATTGAGCAACAAGGTATGTTTTCCACGCCAGCCTAAACCAGCTTTTTCGGCTAATGCAACTTCTAGCACAGGTGCGCTATCGGTAAATACGCGGTAGCTTAAGTCGTTAAAATTCAGTTGCATTAATTCAAATTGAATTTTATCGCTTAGTTTTTGCAGTTTATTCCGCATTACCTTGTGGTAATCACGCCCCAAAGAATAGCGTGAGATAAACGCTTTTTCGCTGTCATCGATAATGGTTTCGCTATTTGCAGCGTTAGGCGGCAAATAATCTAGCCTAGCCGAAATAACGCGTATGGTATTTGGGACTAATTCGGCAGGGCGGGTTCTCTTCACCCCGTGTTTTGCCATATAATCCATTTCACCATGGAAACCTTTAGCAACCCACGCTTGGTGATTGCTCTCGGCAGTTTGCAAATTGGTATCGGTAATGCCAATTTGATTAAAGCCCAGCGCCAATCCCCAACTTTTTATGTCGGCGGAAAGCTTTTCCCAGTCGTTGCTTACATTTGATTGCATAGGTAGATGATATTACACTTGCTAAAATAAAACTGTGATTGATAACAATTTAAACTTAGACGGCGATTCATTGAAACCTTTATTTCTGCAAGATGAAATGGCAACCTTGGTTGCAGGCGCAAGGTTTTCAAAATGTGTGCTTGCGGGCATGGTGATTTTTTTACATGGCGATTTAGGCGCAGGCAAAACCACTTTTACGCGCGGATTTTTGCAAGGTTTGGATTTTTTCGGTAAGGTAAAAAGCCCTACTTACACACTTGTAGAGCCTTACACATTTACCTATTTAACCGTTTACCATTTTGATTTGTATCGATTTATCGATGAAGAAGAATGGGAATCAACGGGCTTTAGAGAGTATTTTAATGCAAACAGTATTTGTTTGATTGAGTGGCCAGAAAAAGCGGGTAATTTGCTTCCAGAACCAGATATTCATGTGCATATCATACATGACGGCTTGCACAGAAAAATTCAATTTTTAGCTAACACAACTCAGGGTGAGAAATGTTTGGCACCTTTAATGATACAAGAGAATATGGACGCTAATGATAAAAAACAATCTGCGTAATCGAATGACATTCAATATCGCCATAAAGACATTCTTACTATGGCTTACGCTTTTAGTATGTTCAGCGCTATCTCTACTAAGCTTAAGTTCCTATGCGGCGAACACAATTAGCGCTGCACGCGTGTGGCCTGCACAAGATTACACGCGAATTGCGTTTGAATCCGATGCGCCTATTAAGCACCAACTTATTCTTTTAAAGAATCCCGACCGCTTGGTACTAGATATTGAAAATGTGGATTTAAACAATACATTAAAAACCTTAACAGACAAAATTTTGTCTGGTGACCCTTATATTAAACAAGTGCGCGTCGCCAAATTTAAATCTAATGTAGTACGCGTAGCAATTGATTTAAAAGGTGAAGTTAAGCCAAATATTTTTGCATTAACGCCAGCAGGCGAATATAAATATAGATTAGTGCTGGATATTTACCCCTTGCAAGATGAATTGATGGCCATGTTGGGTAAAAAAAATACAGATGCCACTTACAGCATGGCAAGTACCCAACCCAAACCAATTATTGAGCAATTGCCTCCCTCTGCTATTGAAGAGGCTAACCAAGATTTGTCAACTGTTCCACCAATCGCGGAGCCTGTATTGCCTGACTTAAGCACAGAAACCCCAATTGAAAAAGAAAATGAACGGCACATAACCATTGCAATTGATGCAGGACATGGAGGTGAAGACCCAGGCGCGCGAGGTGCGAATGGAAGCCATGAAAAAGTGATCACATTGACGATTGCCCAAAAATTAAAAGCTAAAATCGACGCTGATCCAGGCATGCGTGGCGTTTTAACGCGTGATGGCGATTATTTTGTGCCTTTAGGCATGCGCGTTGTGAAAGCGCGTAAATTAAAAGCCGATTTGTTTATTTCTATTCACGCTGATGCATTTACTAACTCTGCTGCACGTGGTTCATCGGTATTTGCGCTATCTGAAAAAGGTGCAACCAGTGCCAGTGCACGCTATCTAGCCAAAAAAGAAAATGAATCGGATTTAATTGGTGGCGTTAGCTTGGGAGGAAGAGACCCAGTGCTGGCAAGAACTTTATTAGACTTATCGCAAACGGCTACCATTAACGATAGCCTTAAATTAGGCAAAGCCGTATTAGGCCAAATTGCCGATATTAATAAATTACACAAAAATCATGTAGAACAAGCAGGTTTTGCGGTTTTAAAATCGCCAGATATCCCCTCTATTTTGGTTGAAACGGCTTTTATTAGTAACCCAGAAGAAGAGAGCCTTTTAAATGATGATGGCTATCAAGATAAATTAGTAAACTCCATTTTTGTTGGCATTAAGCAATATTTTGCGACAAACCCTGCTTTAACTAAAACCAAAATGGCGCAAGATTAAGTTTACATCGACAATTTACTGACACAGTTTGAAGCGCACGGCATGGTAGCCTTAGGTGCGCATAAAGATGTAAATCTGGAATGTAAGCAAGAAAGTGTTAGAGGTCAGCTTTGATTAATTGATTTTTAATATAGATTAACGTTTGATGCGCTTCAGAAAATCACTTTCTCGTTGCGTATCAATGTAGCCCGTTTGCGTCAGCAAAGCATGCTCGATATAACGACTAACATTTAGTCTTAATGGTGGAATCTGTTCTGCGTCAACAAAAATTTGCGGAAATTTGTAGCTTAACCAAGCGTATAAGCTAATATTTTGACTTAATATTTCTGCCGATTCCAAATATTTAGGGTTAAAAGAATTCAGCCAAACAGGCGATGGAGGGAGTTTACGAACAGTATGCTCAACCACGCTTTTTAGGCATAGTAAAAAATAATCTTTTTCAATATTCATATTAATGGCAATCGGTGCGCAGGTAAAAATAAATTTATCTTTTAACGATAATTTTGACGCGAATTCATCTACAAACATGGCCTGATGAATTTGCGCTTTTATTTTACTTAATGTAAATAAGGCATGATTAAATTGCAAGCGGTTGGCAAAATATTCTAAACATTCTGAGATTTTAGCCGTATGCAATTGGTTTGAAATGGCTTCAATTTGCTCAATGTTTACGGCAATCGGCAGCTTTTGTGAATCAGCCGTATCGTCGGTAGCCAGCATATGCTCAATGTGAAAGCGCTCATCACTCTCTAAGATATTTACATAACCATTTTCGTAAAGGCCAAAACGCCCTGCGCGGCCTGCAATCTGGCGCACTTCGGTGGCATTTAACAAGCGCGATGCCGCGCCATCAAACTTAAAGATGTTGGCAAAAATCACTCGCCGAATCGGTAAATTCAATCCCATGCCAATCGCATCGGTAGCCACTAAAATTTCCGCTTCACCGCTGCAAAAACGAGCCGATTCGTGCCTGCGCACTTCAGGCGAAAGAGCACCGTAAATACTGGCAACTGTAAACCCCCATTGCCTAAAACGTGCCGAGAAGGTCAGTACATCCTTGCGCGAAAACGCAATAATCGCATCTCCTTTATTCAGCTTGGCTTTTAATTTTGGTTTGCTGTACCTTTTACCGCATAAGCTTTCATCCTCTAAAATTAACGGTGTCATGCGCCGCAGCTCTGTAATTTCAGCCGTTTCATTTAAATGAACAATTACCTGTAAGCAGAGTTTGGTGACAGCATTTGATCCGCAGATAAAGACCTGCCTAGCCGGTACGCCAACTAACGCAGCCGTCCAAGCACTGCCTCGATCTGGGTCTTGTAGCATTTGAATCTCATCAATAATCGCTACATCCACCAGTTTTATGGGGTTCATCATTTCAATGGTAGACGCGGTGTGTTGTGCACCTGCGATGATTATTCGCTCTTCACCCGTAATCAGGTTACAAGGCACGCCTGCTTCCATTAATTTATCGCGCACTTCCATCGCCAGTAATCTTAGTGGTGCTAGGTAAACACCCGATTTGGCTGCCATTAAAGTATTCAAGGCATGATAGGTTTTGCCAGAATTGGTTGGCCCTACATAAAAGTGATGATGTCGCTGGATAGCGCGAGCTTTTGCAAAGCTGTGTGCGTAATCATCTAAATTTAAGTTAACTGATATCATTATGAGAGCTTCGCAGTGCAAGATTGCTCGTTAAAACAGGTAAAATAACACGAAAAATCGCTAACCAATTATGTCACGTAACTTATGTTAAGCAACCTGCCCAACACCATTAAATTATTACCTGACCAGCTGATAAGCCAAATTGCGGCAGGCGAGGTAGTGGAGCGGCCAGCTTCTGCATTAAAAGAGTTGCTTGAGAATAGTTTGGATGCGGCTAGTACCGACATTCAAGTTTCATTGATGCAAGGCGGTATCAAGCAGTTGCGCGTGGCTGATAACGGCAGCGGCATTCCGCAAGACGATTTAAAGATGGCATTAACTCGCCATGCCACCAGCAAGATTTCTAGCTTGGAAGATTTGGAAGCTGTAGCTAGTTTAGGTTTTCGCGGTGAAGCATTAGCTAGCATCGCGTCCGTTTCTCGCACTTTGATTATCAGCAGGGCGCTTGAAACGAAGCACGCTTGGCGCATCGCCTCTGACGGCAGTGTAATTAGCGCGATTGAGCCAGCAGCGCTTGATATTGGCACCGTGATTGAAGTCAATGATCTATATTTTAATACGCCCGCACGCCGCAAATTTTTAAAAACCGATACCACCGAATTCGGCCATTGCGAAGAAGCGTTCACACGCGTTGCATTATCGCGCCCAGATGTCAGCTTTACCTTGCAGCACAATGGCAGAGTGCTTAGTCGCTTTGCTGCTATTTCAGCAAATGCAGGGGGGCCGAGCAAAAGGTTTAATGAGGTACTAGGGGCAGAATTTGCCGCAGAAAGCATTTTAGTAGATGAAGAGGCAGCGGGCTTGCGCTTATGGGGCGTCGCGGCAAAACCTACTTTTAATCGCAATAGTCGCGATACGCAATATGTATATGTAAACGGTCGTTTTGTGCGCGACAAATTAATCTCACATGCCATTCGTCAAGCCTACCAAGACGTATTGCATCACGATAGACATCCAGCCTTTGTGCTCTTTTTAGAGCTTGATCCTAGTCTTGTGGATGTGAACGTACACCCTAGCAAAACCGAGGTTCGCTTTAGGGGCGGGCAGGCGATTCACCGCTTTATTTATCATAGCCTAAATAAAAATCTAGCCACACCAACAGGCATATCCAATTTGGCCACTGCCAGCCAAGTCACGCATAATCCTTTTAATTCGCAATATGCCCAATCGCCCAATTACCCGCAATACCCTAATTTACAATATCAAGCACGAATCAATTTAAATGCGAATCAACCATCTGCATTTTATGAAACATTATTTGGCGATTTAAAAAAAACTTCTAAAGCGGTTGATGCACAAGACGCAAACGCTGTTCCAAGTGAGTATGCCGAAGCACGATCCGGACAAACTGATGATTTTCCGCTGGGTTTTGCAGTAGCACAGATACATGGGGTGTATATATTAGCGCAAAATAAGTTAGGCTTGGTAGTGGTGGATATGCATGCTGCGCATGAGCGCATTATGTATGAGCGCCTTAAAAATGCGCTTGATGATAAAGCTGTCCCAATGCAGCCGCTATTAATTCCTGTCAGTTTTAGCGCCGATAGATTAGAAGTGGCAATGGTTCAAGAACTAATGGCACAGGAAGAGCAAAGTTCTGACCTTGGTAACTTACAGAAACTCGGTTTTGAATTTGCTATTCTGTCACCCAAAACTTTAGCTGTGCGCGCTGTACCAAGCATGTTGAAGGATGCCGATGCTGTTACTTTAGCGCGTGATGTACTGAAAGATTTGAGAGAATTTGGCGCAAGCAGAGCATTAACTGAGCGCCGAAACGAGCTACTAGGTACTATGGCCTGCCATGCGGCCGTTCGCGCCAATCGTATTTTAACCATCCCCGAAATGAATGGTTTATTGCGTGATATGGAAGCCACAGAACGTAGCGGTATGTGCAACCACGGTCGTCTGACTTGGTTTCAAGTTTCAATGTTAGACTTGGATAAGTTGTTTATGCGAGGAAAGTGATGCTAGTTTATAAGTATAGGTTAGTTAAGCGAATTTTTTCTTAAATTTTCGCCACACGACGCTTTCTGGAACTTCAATAGCATCTCCCACGTAGGTTATTACTTTAATATTATTGAGTAGCAAATGCTTAATTGCTTTTGCGTATGCTATACCACAAAACACTATACGATCGCCATCACGATGTGATGGGTCATTAATATCCACTAAAAAGATAGCAAAATTCAGCTTCATGCCTAATATGATAAAAAATCTAAACATATCTTTTTCTAAACTCATGGAGCTACCCTTATAAATATTGATAATTAAATGAGTCGTATCGCTATAACATTTGGCTTAGCCGCTTTAATTTCGTTAAATTGCCGAGATTATGCATAATCATCATTAAAATAACTACTTTTATTGAAACAAAAATAAACTTCATGACGCAACCATTATTCCCCCCCGCTATTTTTTTGTATGGGCCTACTGCCAGCGGAAAGACAGGTGCGGCGGTAGAGGTTGCCTTAAAGTTTCCTGTTGAAATCATCAGTGTTGATTCTGCTTTAGTTTTTAAAGATATGAATATTGGCACTGCCAAGCCTGACGCTGAAAAACTAGCAAAAGCTCCTCATCATTTAATTGATATGATTGACCCTACTAATGCATATTCGGCGGCAACTTTTAGAAGTGATGCTTTACGCGTGATGGCTGATATTACTGAACGTGGCAAGATTCCCTTGTTGGTTGGTGGCACCATGCTTTACTTTAAGGCGCTGGAAGCTGGTTTAAGTGGCTTGCCTGAAGCAAAACCAGAAGTACGAGCAAGGTTAGATGCGCGTGCCGCATTAATTGGTTGGCCTGCCATGCATCAAAAGCTGGCTTTAGTTGACCCTAAAACCGCCGCTCGCTTGCAGCCCAACGATGCACAGCGCATCCAACGTGCCTTAGAGGTGTTTGAAATAACGGGTGAAAGCATGTCTACCTTGTTTACAAAACAATCTAATGAAGCTTTACCTTACAAAATACTTAAAATCGCATTAGTGCCAAGCGATCGTAAAGTGTTGCATGAGCGTATTGCATTGCGATTTGAGCAGATGTTAGCAGCGGGATTTTTGGGCGAAGTAAAAGCCTTGTTTGAGAAATATCCCAGCTTAACGACTGATTCAACGGCGATGCGTTGTGTGGGCTATCGTCAGGCTTTAGAGCATTTAAACGGTGAATATGATGTAGATGAGTTACGTGATAGAGGTATTTTTGCAACGCGGCAGCTAGCTAAACGCCAACTCACATGGCTACGTGGCATGAATGGAATTAACGAATTGGATTGTTTAAATCCGGATTTGAATGTCGCAATATTGCAACTTGTTCAGCAATTTATAAAAGGCTAGGCGCGATGAAAAATTGATGGTAATTTTGATGGGTGCAACTATCACTTGCATTGCCTAAGACCTGAATCAATTACGTCATATGGATTTCGCCATTTTGGTATGTGGTCGCTATTTGAGACCGTTGAATACACGCCCTTGGAATTTATCTATTTAGGCTTTGTCGCTGCCTTAATATTTTTTTAAGCACTTTAGTGCTAAGCAGGGCGTTGCTGGTAGTGGGCACGTTATCAATCTTGGCCTATATTAGCTATTTTACTACCAAGCATTTTGCCAATATACTGCGGTGGTCAATTGCGCTAATAATTATTGGCGTGACATCGATTGGAATGTGTATGTTTGCCGTAAATTAAAAATAATAATTCTATTAAAACAAATAGTTAGTAGTTACATTTAATGTATTTTATTCATTAAATGTAACCAAAACTTATTGCATATTTTGAATGCGACTTGATGCTTCCACGCATTCTTCCGTGCTAGCCACCAATGCTAGGCGAATAAACTTTTTTCCGGGATTGATACCATTCACTTCGCGCGCTAAATAACTGCCTGGCAACACGGTAATACTCAAATCGCGATACAGTTTTAAGGCAAAACTTTCATCCGTTTCGGTGGGATTTTGGATTTTGGCCCACAAATAAAACGCGGCATCTGGCATTTCTACAGCTAATATATTGCTCAACATAGGCGTAACAGTTTTAAATTTTTGCGCATAAAGCTTTCGATTTTCTATTACATGCGAATCATCATTCCAAGCTGTTTCTGATGCCGCTTGGACGGCTGGATTCATGGCGCATCCGTGATAAGTGCGGTAATGCGTAAAAGCCCCAATAATTTTTGCATCGCCCGCCACAAAGCCAGAGCGCATGCCAGGTACATTTGAGCGCTTAGAAAGCGAGCTAAAAATGACTAAGTTTTTATAATCTCTACCCAATTGATGTGCGGCTTGCAAGGCCCCTAAAGGTGGATTGGTTTCATCAAAATAAATCTCGGCATAACATTCGTCTGCCGCAATCACAAAGCCATATTGGTCAGATAGTGCAAATAAGGTTTTCCATTGCCCCAAGCTCATTACCTTACCAGATGGATTGCCTGGGTTGCAAACGTATACTAATTGCGTGCGATTGAGTATTTCAGCAGGCACTTGTTCAAAGTCCATTGCATGACCATTCTCAGGCGTGGTATTCAAAAAGTAGGGCTCAGCACCGGCTAAAAAGGCAGCACCTTCATAAATCTGGTAAAACGGGTTAGGCGAAATCACAATTGGCTTATATTTGCTGCGGTCAACCACCACCTCCGCAAAGGCAAACAGTGCTTCGCGACTGCCATTGACAGGCAAAATATTGGTTTCTGGATTTAATGTAGGCACGTTGTAGCGGCGAGTAATCCATTGAGAGATTGCCGTGCGTAGCGCCAAACTACCGACAGTCGTGGGATAATTAGCTAAGCCAGCTACATTACTCACTAATGCATCGGAAATTAACTTTGGTGTGGCATGTTTGGGTTCGCCAATCGATAAATTAATCGGCTTCAATTGTGGGTTCGGAGTAGTTCCAGCGAACAAATCACGTAAGCGTTGAAACGGGTAGGGCTGAAGCAGTTTAAGGTTCGGATTCATTGCAATATTATAATTTAGTAAGCAACAAATTGGGAAATACAATGGGTAACAGCAGCAAACAAAATTATTTAGCCATATTTGGATTGTTGTTTGGCGCCATGTGCTGGGGGATTATTTGGTATCCGTATCGCATTATGAATGATGCAGGAGTTTCTGGAATTACCTCTAGCTTTTATACTTATATGATAGCGATTATTTTAGGTGCTACCTTATTTGCTAAACATTGGCGCAGTGCCTTTATTTTGCCCAAAAGTGCCATTTGGTTGTGTATTATTGCTGGCTGGACTAATTTAAGTTATGTGCTGGCAGTGATTGACGGTGAAGTGATGCGGGTGATGCTGCTCTTTTACTTATCGCCCCTTTGGACCTTGGTTTTGGCGCATTTTTGGCTAAAAGAGACCATATCTAAAGCAGGATTTATTTCAATCGGCATTGCCATGCTTGGTGCATACATCATGCTGGCAGATCCATTTAATAGACAATCTAACTTCTTGCCTTTACCTCAAAACCAATCAGAATGGCTTGCATTGTCGGCTGGTATTGGTTTTTCATTCACCAATGTCATCACACGCAAATCGGTGCATTTAAGTTTGGCGGCAAAATCCATGTTGGTTTGGGTTGGCGTGGCTGCGATATCCTTATTATTTATCGCATTTCAGGGTTTATTTGGTATAAATGCGCACTTTCCTAGCCCCGATTTTTTCAACTTAAACAATTGGTTAACGATGGGCTTTATTGTTTTATTGTTGATGGCGGCCACTTTTTTTGTGCAATATGGCGTGACTAAAATTACAGCTTCGCGAGCTTCGGTATTGTTTTTGTTTGAGCTAGTAGTAGCCGCCATTGCCGCCTATTATTTGGCTAATGAGGCTATGATGCTGAATGAATGGATAGGCGGAGGTTTTATTATATTTGCGGGATTATTGGCGGTTTTTAATCATAGCGATGGTTAAACATATTAAGTAACCCTTAATCACCAAAGCCACCTCGAGAACCTTCAATCGCAAAACGTATTTTTAAAGATAAATCATTACGTGAATCAGCGTTAGCAAGCGCTTGGTCTTCGCTGATTTTGCCGTCGTTAAATAGTTTGAACAGTGATTGATCAAAGGTAACCATACCAATATCGTTGTTATCGGCCATGTTGGCTTTCATTTCGTTTAGCTTTTGTTTTAGAATTAGCTCTGACATATAGGGAGAGTTAATCATCACCTCAACTGCGGCAACGCGTTTTTGAGTAATGCCGGGCACCAAACGTTGCGAAACAATACCTACTAAATTAAGCGACAAGCCAAGCAGAAGACCAATTTTAGCTTCTGTCGGGAAGAATGAAACCACGCGCTCTAAGGCTTGGTTGGCGTTATTTGCGTGCAAAGTGGCTAGGCATAAATGCCCTGTCTCAGCATAAGCTAGTGCTTGTTTCATGCTGTCCATATCACGAACTTCACCAATCAAAATCACATCCGGTGCTTGGCGCATGGCATTTTTTAATGCGTTATCAAAACTGAGCGTATCAATACCCACTTCGCGTTGGTCAACAATTGATTTTTTGTGTGTGTACACAAATTCAATTGGGTCTTCAATGGTAATAATATGTCCAGTTTCGTTTTCATTGCGGTAATCAATCATCGATGCCAGTGATGTAGATTTGCCAGAACCAGTTGCGCCCACCATTAGTATTAGCCCACGCTTGCGCATAATCAGCTTTTTTAAAACAGGTGGCAAGCCTAGCTTTTCAAAAGAGGGAATATCGGTTTTAATATGATGAATTACCATGCCCACTTCCCCACGCTGGCGAAACACATTGACGCGAAAACGTCCAATATCTTTTTTTTCAATAGCAAAATTTGATTCTAACGTGCTTTCAAATTCTTTAATTTGATCCATACTCATCATGCTGTAGGCAATCTCTTTAATCATACCAGGCTGCATAATCTGATTATTAATCGACACAGTTTCGCCTTCAATATCCATATGAATAGAGGTATTGGTGCTAAAGAATAGGTCAGAACCACTTTTATCCGTCATAAACTTAAGAACAGGGGTAATGTCGATTGCTGCCATAGTGATGCTATCTTGGTGAGTGAATTGTGCTGAACTTTATCACATGCTTCGTATTTACAGCATCTGTTTTGATATATGAATTAATCAATTTTAGCTTGATAGGTTTGCCAGATTTGTTGATAGCGCTGTTCTAAATTTCTCGCAAATTGGTCTGGCTTAAACAAGCTTGAATGAGTTATTTGTGTCGTAAGTTTCTGCTTTAAATCATTTAAAGCAGTTGGATTTTTTGCAAAAAATAGGGCTTTATCCTCATACTCTTGCCAGTTTTGAGCAATTAATTCTGGCAAATTAATGTGTTTTAGCAAGCTACCAGCTACGCGCGATGCAAAGGTATCACCCATGCGAGTTAATAGCGGCAAACCCATCCAAAGGGCATCGCTAGCACTGGTATGGGCATTGTAGGGCGATGTGTCTAAAAATAAATCCGCATGAATTTGGCGCTCAAGATGTTCTGCAATTGCTAAGCGCGGCGCAAAAATCAGCCTTTTGTTATCAATGCCTGCTTTTTCAGCAGCATTGCGTAAATTGTCCCTTGCCCAAGTGTTGCAATCCAATAGCCAAAACACACTATTAGGTGTTTGATACAGAATGCGCATCCAAATAGCAAATACAACAGGCGTAATTTTAAAGCTTTGGTTAAAGCAGCAAAATACAAAGCTATTTTCGGGCAAGTTATGCTCGTTTTTAGTGGTTGGATTGCCAACAGGGCGTTGGCTGTTATTGGGCTGGTAGCAGGGCAGGTAGAGCAGTTCTTCACTCATGTCGTCGGCTTGGTTAAGACTAATTATTTTATCGCTGATTACATAGTCAAATAGAGGCTTGCGATTTACTTCGCCCATAGTCCCAGCAAATCCTAGCCAATTAATACTAATAGGTGCTGGTTTTAGCGCCACGATGCCAGTACGGCTATTTTGGGTAAAACCAGTCAAATCCACCAAAATCGCCACACCGTCTTGATGAATTTTTTGTGCGGCTTCCATATCCGTTAAGTGTTTAATATCGTTAAAACAATCAAAAGCCTTTTCTAAACGTTTGCGCTCAGATGTTTTGTCATCTTTGCCATAAGAATAAGCCACCGTTTCAAATAGTGTTTTATCGCTATTTTCAATGAGTTCGGTGATTAAATAAGCTAGAGGATGCAGCCTGAAATCGGCCGATAAATAGCCGATTTTCAGTTTGGTTTGCTGTGTTTTTAAATGCGTGAAATCAAAGCCTGTATGTTGCTTTATTAGTTTGTTGTAAAAGCTACTAGCCCAATTGCTGGCACATTGTTTTTGCTCAAAACTAGTGGCGCCTTGCATACTTAAAAAAGCAAACGTTGATATTTGCGCGCTTGGCTCTGTTTTTACCCAATCACGTAATTGTTTGATTTGCAAATCAATATTATCCCAATCGCAAATATGCTGCTTTTGATGCACTAAATGCGCCAAAGCATGATGCAAGTCTGGCTTTATTTGCAAAGCCTTTTCGTAGCTGGCAATAGCATGATTAAGCAGACCTAATTCACGCTGCACATTGCCACAATTGTTTTGCGCATCGGCATCGTTAGGGTTGAATCGAATAGATTGCTTAAAACTATTGAGTGCGGCTGTTAACTTTCCTAATTCACGTTGTGCATTGCCCATGTTATACCAAAAGTCAGCGTTATTTGGCTGGTAAATAAGGGCCTCTTCAAAACAGGCTTCTGCCTGCACAAATTGCGCTTTAGCATGCGCAGTATTGCCCATTTCTTGTAGTACAAAACATAGGGCATCTCGCGCTGGCATATTGTGTTTATGCATGCGAACAATGCGCCTAAAATAACCCGCCGCTTCTTCAAATCTTTTTAGTTCTACACAAATGTTGGCGCATTTAATTTGCGCCTCTAAGTCTTTAGGGTTGTGCAACAACACTTCCTGTATTTGCTTTAAAGCTAGAATTATTTCATTTTCTTGCATGACGTCATTTTAATTTAAATTTATTTAGCAGATTTTATACAATTAGCATATTTGCTAGTTGCTTTAAGCCTAGTTCTTTTAATAATAAGCGACTAGGACTCAGCTTGCTGGCCAGCATTTTTTCAATAATCACCGGCTTACTGGTAACTAAATCAGCGATTAATTCAGCACAAATGGGCGCCGTAATCATGCCTTTAGAACCGTGCCCCGCATTCACATATAAACCATCCAGCCAAGGCAAATCGGCAGGACTAGCATTGTAGCGTGGCGGTTTAGTACGTAGGGCTTTTTCATCCAACATTTGCCCTGCAAGCGGTAAATAATCGTATGTATGGCTACGCCACGCCACTCGGCCTTGAGGTTGCTGTGATTGGATGCTGTTGAAAATTTCAGGGGAGATTTTTTGCAAGGCATGCCTATTTTCTAAGGTATCGGCATCGCTTAAATCAGGGTTTCTATCATTCGGAGCATAAGTTGCGCCAAAAGAATGCAAGCCATCAACGGCTGGGTTTAGGAAGTGCGTACTGCAGATAATGGTTTTAATAGGCTGGCTTTGTGGTGTTGGTGCAAAAAAATTCACTTGGCCTCTGACAGGAGTGCTGGCAACACTGGCGCAAAGACTAAATTGCTGCAACTGATTCGCATTGCATAAGACAATGATATCGGCCTGAAGAGTATCATTGTTGCACTTAACTTGCCAAAACGCGCCGATTTTTACAATATCCAATACCTGTGTGTGATTCATCTTGGTAATTCTAGGCATGCTTGCCAGCGCTTTGCAAAAGGCTTTTGGCTTAACCCAGCCTGCTTGAGATAAAAATAAACCACCCATTTTTAGAGGTATTCCAGCAATTTCACTGGCGGATTGCGCATCTAAAGCTTGAAATAGTGCAGTCTCTTGCTGGGCAATTAATGCGGCTTGTCTGGCTTGTTCACGCGCGTCATGCGCCAACTGAATCTGCCCGCAGACATTAAAGAATTCGGCATTGTTGGATAACTGCTTGAGTAAATCTAAGGTAAAAGTAAAGCCTTGCAGTGCTAATGTGTTTTGTGTGCTGGGTTTTGCACTAGTTTTGGGATATAAAGTAGCAATCGGATTGCCAGAAGCCTCTGCAGCCAGTTCGCTATGTTGCTCAATTAAAGTGACAGCAATGCCGCGCTTAGCGAGCGCATAGGCGCTACTGCAACCCGCAATGCCACCGCCAATTACGATTGCCGTATTAGCCATTATCAGGCGTGCTCATTATTGAATCGCTCACCTCGCCCAACAACATTTCTCGTTTCTTACCAAATCCTGCTTGCTTCCTGACATTAAATCCTGCCGCTTGCAGGCCCCGCTTAACCTTGCCAGCGCTTGTAAAGGTGGCAAATGTTGTGCTGCTTTTAGAAAGTCTTGCCATTTCTGCAAACAAAGCGGGTTGCCACATTTCAGGGTTTTTTGCAGGTGAAAATCCGTCTAAAAACCAAGCATCTGCTACCTTCGTTATTTTGCTTAGACTTTCCGTGGCATCGCCTATCAATATTGTCACTTGCACCCGATTATCAAACAACTGAATACTTTTGTTGGCTAATGCTTCGTATTGGGTTAAAAATAGCTTAGATAAGTGCTTTAAATCAGGCCATGCCTCAAGCGCTTCTGTCATTTCTGGCAAGGTAAGTGGATATTTCTCTGTACTTATAAAGTGTAGAGTGGCTTTGTCAGACGCATTGTTAAGCCATAGTTCTGCGGCGCATAAAAAATTTAAGCCTGTGCCAAAACCAGTTTCGATAATAGTGAAGCTGGGAGTTGTAAGATGCTGCCAGCGTTGTACTAATTGGTTGCCTTGCAAAAAAACATAATCGGTTTCTAGTAATCCATTATCGCTAGAGTAATATACATCCTGAAAAATGGTGGAGTAGGGCTGAGGCTGGCCTTGTTGATATGTATGCCATTCAATATAGCTGTGTTTGGGATTTTGCATGCATTAAAATTAGTCGCTAAAGCAAATAACATTCTAATGCATGCGGGCAATTTAGCGTATTTTAGCGCTAAACGTTTTTAAATTAAACGAGCGCCGCTCTACGATTCTCTGGTTTGGCTAATAATAAGTGCACATCACCTAGTGCGCGCTCCGCAAAGCCGCCTTCGCAATAGCATAAATAGAATTCCCACATCTTGATAAACTCTTCCGAATAGCCAAGTTTGCGGACTTCGTCGATATGAGTAAAAAAGTTTTCGCGCCAAGCTGCCAAAGTCGTTGCGTAATGCGGGCCAATATCTTCGCAATCAAACAAGCGCAAATCACTGGTTTTAGTAATACTATTTAGCATAGAGGTATTGGATGGGATGCATGAACCCGGAAAAATATAGCGCTGAATAAAATCCACACTATTTTTGGCGGATTCAAATCGCTGGTCGGCAATGGTAATAGCTTGAATAAGTGCTAAACCGTTTGGTTTTAATAATGAGCCAACTTTAGCAAAGTAAGTGTCGTAATATTGATGCCCAACCGCCTCAACCATTTCAATTGAAACTAGTTTATCAAATTGTCCTTGTAAGTCTCTGTAATCATTTAATAATACGGTAATAACAGAATCCAAATTAGCAGCTTTTATACGCTCTACCGCCAGTGCATATTGCTGCTTTGAGATAGTCGTTGTTGTTACTTTACAGCCATAATGCCTAGCAACAAAAATCGCAAAACCTCCCCAGCCTGTGCCAATTTCCACCACATGGTCTGTGGCTTTTAAATCCAATTTATCGCAAATCACTTTTAATTTTTTGAGGGAGGCCTCTTCTAATGTACTAGCTGTATCTTCAAAAATAGCAGATGAATACATCATGGAAGGGTCTAGCCATAGCTTAAAGAAATCGTTGCCTAAATCATAATGTGCGGCAATATTTTTGCGGCTCCCTTCTGTGGTGTTGCTATTTAGCCAATGCAATACTTTCATCAGCGGTTTGGTCGCCCATTGGTAACCGCCCTCCAAAGTATCCATCACCTTTTGATTAACGCACATTAGACGTATTACATTTGTTAAATTATCAGTGGTCCAATAGCCTAGCATATAAGCTTCACCTGCACCGATGCTGCCACCAAATGCTATCTCTCCATAAAAGCGCTCATCATGCACGACAATGGTGGCTTTAATGTCATCGGATTGCCCAAAAAAATGTTTTTCTTGGTCATCACTAATAGTCAAACTGCCAATTTGTAGTTTGTTTAAGCGCTTAAGAATCTGCGATTTGGCAAAGTTAGCTACCCATTTAGAGCGGCTTTTTTGTTTAAGGCCAGTGGTTAAGGTTTCTTGTGCAGTTGTGGTGTTATTGGTCATAGAATTCATTCAGGTTTATAAGCTATTTGCTATATTTCGGATTAAAAATGAATGGTCATATTAAAGGGCTTATTAAAGTGCAAGTTTGTTCAATCAGGTTAATTAATTATCCGGTTGGGTGAGTATAAAATGGTACACGCTTTAACCATAATTTAAGCGCATTCCAATAAATCGCGGCCAACACCTTAATGGTCATCAAGGGATATTGGATTAATAGCCAATTTAATGCGGATTTTGTAATTTCTTGGCGCTGCAAAGCCAGTGTTGCTTTAAACAACTGTTGATTATTTTGCATATTTTTCATATGCACAAAAAGTTGAGTACCTTCTAGCTTAAATGCCCAGACATATTCAATATCCATTGGCATGAATGGTGAAACGTGAAAATCTTTTTTCAATTTAAATACGGTAGTGTCGCCATTTTTGGTATGCTTAAAGGCCTTTTCTTTAGCGTAGTCATGCACATAAGCATAATCTTCGCCCCAAGGAGTGTTGGTAATATGGGTAACAATAGCTTGTAGCGTTTTTCCATCGGCCTCAAAACAATAGTAAAAGCTCACAGGGTTAAAGCAGTATCCAAAATATCGCATATTGGTGAGCAATCGAATCGCACCGCGCGGCGCAGTACCTGTTGCGGCGCTTATTAAATCGGTAATTTCTGATTTAAGAGCTTTTGCAGGATTACCGTAATAATCGGCGCGCTTAAATTGGGCGATATTGAATTTTTCTAGCGACCAGAAACGTGATTGGCTAAAAAGCAGTGGCAATTCATCTAAATCGATATACATCATAAATACACTATAGCGAAAACCATGCATCTTAGGCGAATAGCGTTGATGATCAACCCAGCCTTTGTAGATGGCGCTATTCACTGTTACAAAATTATGCTGTGCGTTTTAAAATGTTGTAAAGCGGATAGCGCACTGACAACACCATCCTCATGAAAGCCGTTTAACCAATAAGCTCCTGCAAATGCTGTTAAATTAGGGCCGCTAATTTCGGCGTGCCTTGCTTGTGCTGCCACGCCAGCTAAGGTGTAAACTGGGTGAGTATATTTAAGACGCTTGATGACTTTTGCTGGATTGATAAAATCAGTATGGTTTAAGGTAACTAAAATTGGCTCTGGCGATTGAATATTCTGCAAAATATTCATGTTATAAGTAACCTGGACTTTTTTAGATGGCTTAGCCGTCACATGGTAATTCCATGCCGCCCAAGCCAATTTGCGCTTTGGCAATAAGCTGGCGTCGTGATGCAAATATACGGTGTTTTCTTGATAAGGAATTGCCGCTAAAATATCACGCTCTTGCTCACTGGCATCATTACCCAATATTTTTAATGCTTGGTCACTATGGCAAGCAAAAAATATGTAATCAAAGCTTTGCTCTTCGCCATTTTGCAGCTTAATTCTGACTGAATTTTTTAGGCGCCTCACGCTGGTAACTGGTGTATTGAGCTTAATTTTGAATTTGAAAGCTTCGGTTAGCTTTTCTATATACCTAGCTGAACCACCAGTAATAGTTCGCCATTGCGGTCTATTGTTAACTGTTAACATGCCGTGGTGATGAAAGAATCGCACCAAGAATCTCGCCGGAAAATCTAACATTTGCGCCGCATCGGTAGACCAAATCGCGGCGCCCATTGGCAGAATGTAATTGTTGATAAAGTCAGGTTTGTAATTATTTTGTGTTAAATAATCACCTAATTTAATCTCGTTCTCGTTTTCTAATAAGGCCAAGGACTGTTTATTAAAGCGCAAAATATCACGAATCATGCCATAAAAGCTGAGTTTAAATAAATTGCGGCGCTGCGCGAATAGGCTATTTAAAGTAGTGCCGTTATATTCCAATTTAGTGACTTCGTTGCGCACACTAAAGCTCATTTGACTTGGCTGCCAAGCTACTTTTTGCGCATCTAGCATTTCAATAAAATGTGGATAAGTACGGTCATTAAATACAATAAAACCAGTGTCTACTGAATAATTTTTGCCCATTAATTCAATGTTATGTGTATGTGTGTGGCCGCCAATATGGCTGTTTGCTTCAAACACAGTAATATCGTGCTGTTTATGTAAATGATGGGCAATAATGTTGCCAGCGATGCCGCTGCCAATGATGGCGATATTCAATTGAAAATCTTCTAATTATGATGTGATTAATTAATATATTGCTGATTTTTATATTGTTTGGACTCGCGAATTTCTGCAGGCACTTTTCGTAAATTCCAAATAAGCCCAGTGGCCTCTAGTAGGCGCAAACCATAGTAGGTAAAATCAATTTCCCACCAGTAAAAGCCTTGTTTTGCAGCACCTGGGTAGTGATGATGATTATTATGCCAGCCTTCGCCCAGTGTCAGAATAGCAATTAACAAATTATTACGGCTTTGGTCTCGCGTGGCATAACGGCGCTTGCCCCAAGTGTGTGCTAATGAATTAACGCTGAATGTGGCGTGATACAGCGCTACAGTAGAAATAACAAATCCCCAAACCAATAACTGCAAACCATTAGTTTGCAAGCTTGGCACATAATTTTCTAGTAATGCGCCCAAAGCAAAAATTCCTAATGCAAATACAACTGGAATCAACACGTCAAAGCGATCTAAAAAACACAACTCGGGGAATTTTGTCAACTCTTTTACCCTGTCGAATTGAGTATGAAAGTTACTACGTGATAAAAACCAGCCGATATGACTCCATAAAAAACCGTGCTGAACAGGGGAGTGAGCATCGTTTTCCTCATCAGAGTGGCTATGATGATTTCGGTGATGCGCCGCCCACCATAAAGGGCCACGCTGAACGGCGGTAGCACCCAAAACTGCAAATATAAACTGCCCAAAGCGGCTAGTTTGAAACGCTTTATGCGAAAAATAGCGGTGATAAAAACCAGTAATCGCAAACATCCTAATAGCGTAAAGCGCAATCGCAAAAATAATAGCAAATGCGCTATAACCCACCCAAAAAAAAGCTAGGCAAGCCAGGTGCATGGCGACAAAAGGAATCACTCTCCAGTAATCAATGCGATGTTCAGTCTCTTGATTGGTGTTATCTGCTACCGAATTGTTATCGAGCCAACTCCTTAAAGTGCTTAAAAAAGAACGATTCGATGACATAAATTAATTGGCTTTGCTAGGTTTATTGGTAATGCCATTCCGGCTTTGTGGTACTTTACGCAGTTTGGACGTGTCGTAGCCCATTTGCTTAACAAGTTGCGTTAAATCAGCATATTTGGCATCATCAATTTGTGGCGTACGCGCCATAATCCATACATAATCGCGTGCGTTGCGGGCAATGACTGTTTGTTGATAATTGTCATCTAAGTAAGCAATACGATACTCTGCCTTAATGGGCCAAATAAACTGCATACCCCATAAGGCATTACCTGTATCTTTTACAACAAAACCACGCGGCTTATAGATTTTAAGTGGGCCGTCAAAGGCGCCTTTGTTGAATGTAAATGTGGTGGCAATGGTTCCATCTTGCTCTAATTTGTAATTCTCAATGGCGTTATACGATTGTGTTTCTATAGCCGTTGGAATGGCCGCAATCACATACCAGTCGCCCATAAAACGCGGTAAATCAACTTGCTTTACAGTGACAATAGAATCCATTCTTGTGCTCGCACAGCCAGCAATTAGCCAGCTAAATAATAAAACAAGCAATACTTTAAGTTTATAATTTAACATATTTTTTTAAATTAATTTATAGTTAATTGTGTAGCCTTCTGGTGTAATGGATTTTAAGGCTACCCACTCATTTTTAAGGTTATACCAAAGCTCAATATTGAGCTTATTTTTACCATTTAAATTACCTTCTAGTTTGTAGTGCATTGTTTCTACAGGCTTACCTTTTACCGTAATAGTTTCAGTCGCCAATTTTTCAAATTGTGTGTCTAGGTATTCAGCATTTTGTGGATTAAGCAATTTGGTTTGCGTTAAAATTTTGGGGTTCCAATAAGCAAAAGTCATCGCGCAACTGCTTAACATTTGTGTCTTTTTTCCATCGGACACTTCAAATCCAACTTCTTTTTGCGCGCCTTTTACATTGGTGACTATTTTATTTTCTGTTGTATTGGCGTCAATGCTAAATAAACAATCGTCGTTCCATTGCTCTTTAGCGGTGTGAACGTAGCTGTAAGCTTCAATAAAAAACACTTTTATATTAAATTTTGCACGGCTGGTTAATTGCCGATTTTGGTCTAACGTGAACGTATGTTTACCAATTTTACTTTTGTCTAAAAATACATCAAACGCCCATTCTTCTGCCAAGACTGGGCTTGCCATAGCGGCTAGAACAGTCAGTAGTAATGCTGATCGGTATATGAACATATTAGCCATATGATTTAATTTCAGAACCTAGTTTTTGGGCAAGCCAGGTATAAAGCTGTTGGTTGTTTTAATATAGGCAACATAATCGGGCCTACGTTCAACAATATCTTTTTCAAGTAAGCTCACACCACTGACTTTTAATAGTAATAAAGTCATTAAAATTGGTGAAATGATTGCCCACCAAGCGCTGCCAGCCAGCGCAATCAAGTAAAAGCCCCACCACACGCAGCATTCACCAAAATAATTGGGGTGGCGGCTGTAACGCCATAAACCTTTATCAAGAACTTTGCCTTTATTTAGTGGGCTGGCTTTAAATAAACTTAATTGCCAATCGGCCACTGTTTCCCAGTAAAAGCCAAATACAAATAAAACAAAACCAAAGTAGTCTAGGGCGTTGATGGGTGCATTTGAATCAATGGCGCCGTATAACGACAGCGAAATAATCCAAGCTAAAACGCCTTGTAAGCCAAAAATAATATAGCTACTTTTTAACCAAAAATGTGGCTCGTTATTGCGTCTAATTACAACATAACGATGATCTTCGTGTGGTCCCCAATTGCGCCAACTAAGGTATGCGCATAGGCGTATGGCCCAAATTGATACCAGGCTTAATACCATCAAAATCCGCGTTGAGGAATCAAACACAAATAGGGCGCTAGTAAAGCTGGCCAAGAGGAAAAATAAACTCCACATACTGTCTACATGCGTAACATTGTCACGCACTAAACTCAGCATCCAACCCATTAGCGCAAATAAGCCAATGGCCACTAAGCCGTAGATATATATAGACCAATTAAACATTTTTAATCTGCAAACCCATCAAATTTTTGTGATAATTTTAATAGTAATGGCGTTAATATTGCCCAGCCTAAACCCAGTACAATGTAGCTTACAGGCAAATGGTTTAGCGTAACGGCCCCCAATTTTTCGGCACCCATATAAGCTAATGGGCCTCCAATCGCGCCAAATAAAATGGCAATTAGCCAGCGGCCTTTCATCCAACGCAAACTCACATTTAACACTGTTACAAATTCGGCCCACAGTGCCAAAATCCATACTGGCACAATCGTATTAGTCCAGCCATGCGCTTGGTAAGAAACCAACTGTTGGTTGAGCATAATTTGGTCAAAAGTACCGCCAATTATCAGTGTAATTAATAAAAGTTGCAGTTCTTTTTTGGCTTTTTTGGCTTGTGATAAATGCCAAAAAAAAATGGCAATAACTGTTGCAAAACCCAGCCACGGCATTTGTTTGGCCGCACCCAACACACATGCAAACCAACCTATTTGAAACAAGACAAAATTGACTACTAAACGTGGGTCCATTTTATCTTTTCTCAAATAAATAGTGTGCTACCCACCATTCTTGACCGTTGTTATAACCAAATAATTCCGCACAAGCCATATAAAACATGCGCCAGCGATTTCGCCACATTTCCACATCATTATCACCATAAGTGGCCGCCAAAATCGGAGTAATGGCCTTAGCATTTTTATCCATATTCTCTAACCAGGCATTAGCTGTCTTTTCGTAGTGCGTGCCATCCCAACGCCAGCGTTGAATCAGCTTTAAATTATCCTGAAAGTGCAAAGGTAAATCTTCACTGGGCATTATGCCGCCGCTGAAAAAAAATTGACTCATCCAGTCGTCATCGGCTTTTACATCAAAAGCATAAGGCGTATTGCGATGCACAAAAATATGTTTAAAGAATTTGCCGCCAGTATTTAGCCAGCTTGCGACTTTGCCATACAGCACTTGGTAATTGCGCATATGTTCAAACATTTCAACGGATACCGCGCGGTCGTATTTAGCGGGCGCTTCAAACACATTCATATCTGCAGTGATGATGTTGATATTAGTTAAACCACGCGATCTGGCCATATTCATAATATATTCACGTTGCGAATTGGAATTGGATACTCCAGTAATCGTGGATTTAGGATAGTTTGCCGCCATCCATAGAGATAGGGAGCCCCAACCACAGCCCAACTCTAAAATCGCTTGGCCATCTTTTAAATCAGCATGATGACAGGTTTGCGTTAACGCCAGCACTTCTGCTTCGTCTAATGCCTTTGTATCTGGCATCCAAAAACAACTGCTGTATTTGCGATTAATACCCAAGCAGTAATGAAAAAACGCCGCTGGCACTTCGTAGTGTTGCGCATTGGCAAGTTCTGGCACTGGTGCAATCGCTGCTAAATTCATATCAGACACAAATTCCGTCAAATTGACCATGCCTATTTCACAATTGCTGGCTGATATTTCTACCAAGCGTTGTTTTACTAATAGCCGAATACCTTTACGAACAATGAAATCAGGCAAATTGCCTGATTCTGCTAATTTAATGGCTAAACCCATCCTTATCTCTTTCTTTACAATTATATATTTAAGTGAAAATAATAATCTAATTAATTAAGTCAATTAGTTTTTCGTTTTTGACATTCTGAATTGGTATAATACGGTGCTAGTTAGCTGATCAGTTAGAGAAAAGACAACAGGATTAAGGCTAACCGCCAGCAAACCAGTTTCAGTTACAAGTATTAAATCGTAATCCCTATTTCTAGACCCGCGCGTGCAATTTCTTCATTACAAACCTTTTCAAGTGTGATCTGCTTAAGAATTGCTTTATCAAACTTAGTGGGATTAACTATTCAATATAAAAATAACTGCTCAATCTAAAAACTAACTGGTCAGTTTAAAAACAATTAAGGCAAACGATAGACCAGTACCGCATCACCCACTTTATAGCCAAAAATAGAGTTGCCACCACTTACTACTGCAATATATTGCACGCCATCAATACTATAAGTAATGGGTGGCGCGTTTACGCCAAACTCGGATTTGGCCTGCCATAATAGTTCGCCTGTTTCGCTGTTGTAGCCATTAAAGTTGCCATTGCCCTCACCTGTAAATAACAATCCGCCAGCCGTTGCCAAAACACCTCCTACTAGCGGTTGCGCAGTTTTATTCTGCCAAGCAATTTTGCCTGTGCTTAAATCAATGCCCGACAACAAGCCCCAACGCGCATCCTGTGTCGGCTCACTGGCGGCGTAACGAATCGCTGCTTTGCCATTGCTAGCAGGAGTTTCGTGCAGTGTATATTTAATCGGTGCATGAATACCTGCTACAAACGCGCGTTGATTTGCTTCATCAACACTAACAGGGCTCCAATTAGAACCACCTAAAATACCAGGGTAAACCACTGTGCCCTCAAATGTTGCTTTTTGAAATAGATTTTTCTGCGGAACAAATGCTTCAGATTTTTTAAGGAATTCACCAGTGGCTCTATTGTGAATATAAAACCAACCTGTCTTACTTGCTTGGCCGACGGCAGCGATTTTTTTTCCATTCAATATGTAATTAAATAGCACCGGAGGACTTGCTAAATCATAACCCCATAAATCGTGCGGCACTTGTTGGTAATGCCATTTTAGCTTGCCAGTATTTGTATCTAGCGCCACTAATGAGACGGTATATAAGTTATCGCCAGGGCGTGAAATATCGTTCATTTGTGGACTTGGGTTGCCTGTACCAAAGTAAAGCGTATCGGTTGCCGTATCTATTGCCGGCGTGCTCCAAGCAGAACCACCACCAAAGCGCGCAGAATCGGCGTATTGCGCGGCATCGGCTTTTTCTTGGGCTACATCGCGATTTAGCAAAATGCCATCCGCCGTTTTTTGGATAAACTGACCTTCCCAGCCACTTGCTGGAATCGTGTCAAATTGCCATGCTTTTTTACCGCTATCTACATCGTAAGCGGCTAAAAAACCAGGCCTGCCAAAACGTCCTGTAACGCCAATCACAGCGCCCAATGGTGCATCGGCAGTGGGGTTGTCAATATGCAAGCCATAACCCACGCCTGTAATGCCTACAATTACTTTACCATTGTAAACCACTGGGGCCATGGCGATACCAATACCAGTACCGCCAGTAACCTTACGCGCGCTATTCGGATCGTCTTTACTTAACGAGTCTTGACCTTCTGTGGTGATGGCCGCTTCTACTACGTCAATATCCCACTCTTTGGCGCCTGTAGTAGCATTTAAGGCAATTAAACGCGCATCCACCGTACCAATAAACACTTTGCCATTCGCCACAGCCACGCCTCTATTTGCTGGACCGCAACACATTTGCCAATCTTTTCTGCGAAAATGGGTGTAGTGCCACAGCTCTTTGCCTGTTTTAGCATCCAGCGCGGCAACATGGTTGAACGGTAGCGATAAATACATAATGCCATTTTGCACAATTGGAGTGGCTTGAAAAGTAGCCACTACTCCACTTTTATACTGCCATGCCTGCAGCAGGTTTTTAGCGTTTTGCTGATTAATTTGCGCATTAGGTGAAAAATGTTGATTAGTAAAATCGCCCCCTGCACTAGGCCAATCTTGATCGCCAGCCAATTTATTTATAGTGTTTTGATTGGCAGCACAGGCTTGTAATATTGCAATGGAAATCAATAGCACGCACTTTATAAAATTATTTTTCATCGCAATAAATTTTTAGCAATCATTCTAAGAAAAGTTAAAACATTTTTTCTATATCAAAAAAATTCAATATGACCCTGCGTGCGCTAGCATACAGATTATAAGTTTTGAGATTATAAACTGTTTACATCATATTATTGTAGGTTGCGTTATCTGCTTCATAGCAACCACAAGACGCTTTTTTCAAGCCGGCAATATCATGAATGATTACGCTGCCACGGATATAACTGATTAAGTTTTTACGCTGCAACGAACCGGCTGCTTTGGTAACACCCACTCTGCGCACCCCTAGCATTTTAGCTAATTTGTCTTGCGTGATATTTATTTCATCGGATTGTGAACGTTGTTGAAACATTAAAAGTAATCTTGCCAAACGATTTTCTATCACGTGAAAGAGATTGCAGGCGGCAATTTGCAGTGCTTGATTGTACATGACGTTGGCATAGCGATTTAATATCATACTTAAGGCTGGTTTTTGTTCTACCTGTTGGGTAAAAATAGTGGCTGGAATGCGCAAAGCAAAGCCCGATTTTTGCACCACAGCCCGACATGACCTTTCGTTAATGCCCAGTAACAGACTAATGCAAATCATTCCCTCATTACCAATCAAGGTAACAACCCAATAAGGGCTATCAGTAATTTTTTTTTCCCAAGACACAATGCCTTCAACAGGAAAATAAACATATTTAATGACATCACCGAGGTTACATAGTACCTCATCTAAATTAATACTGACTAATTCGCAATGGGTCAAAAGATTTTGACGGCAATTGTCAGTCAGCAAATTTAACAAGCGGTTGCTTCCCAATGCAGTTATATTATTTAACACTTATAATTCCTTTTTTGGCACTGTTACATTTAAAAAAGCAACAGGCGGCAAAAGGAAAATTCATCATATTTCCGAATGTCGGAGGCTACATCGAATCAAATTCAAGTACTGAAGCTTACTAAATTTAAAATATATGTCTGTACGTTAACAAACATAGAAATGCTAATTTAGTTAATCATCTAAATGATGCATATGTGCGCTATCAAACTGACTTTTTTGGTAAGTAAATGAAATTTAAGTGCGGAACCGAACAGACATTTAACTATGCATCGTGTTGATTTAAAATTGAGAAGTTATTTTAAGAAGTAAAAAAATTGGATAAATTAAAAAAAGCACTGTAATCAGCAAACCAATTATGTAATGAAGCTGATTACACATTTGATGACTCAATTCCTGCAGGAATCAGCTCACGAATTAGCAATAAACGATTGACTGATCATGACGCTGTTACTATCAAATTTCAGTCAACCGTTTTAATTTTAATCATGAGCAACAATTGAACCCTCAATAATCTCCGGTTTTTGAGTTATTACATCTTTTAAATGAGTTTTTGCGAACTCTGCAGCCAAAGCAATGGTTGCTTCAGCTTCCTCTTTTGTTTTAAAAATACTCACGGATGCGCCTTCGCCTTTTCCATCGTCAAGAAAGTAGTACCTAACGAAGCCGGGTTGTTTCTTAATCAAGGGTACAAAGAATTCTTTAATCTGACTATCAATCAATGCGCTATCTTTTGCATTAAAGTGGTAATGACGAATGACTCCAAAATTTTCCATTGAGATTCCTAGATAATGATAAGTTAGTGTTATGTATCTTAATTGTTTTTAAGCCGTGCTGTCTACTCTTAGTAAGAGATAGTCCGTACCATGATACTGTAAGTGTTTAACGTCTTTAGCCATACCTTTTATAAGACGCAGTGAAATCTGATCTTCTTCATTAGATTCCCCCACTTTATTTAGCGACAAAAGTGCTGACTCTGCGTTAATGTTTGACGGTGCAGATATATATTCAAGTTCTGCCTCGTGGTCTATTTCGGTCAGTCTCACATGGAGCATATCTAATTTTTTTGTTTCATCGCCATTTTTTGCCTCTTGCTTGTTTTGCAGAAGAAAAATTAGTGCTTCTTCAGCAATGAGCATTAAGCGATTTTCTGCCTTTTCATCCCATGCTAATCGTTTGCAGAAGCTCTGGATAAGTTTTCTGAGTTCAAGCAGGCTTGCCGTGTTGAGCGGTAGTACAACTTTGTTTTTAGGTTGATTGCGCATACTTAAAAACAGCATGATGAGAATCGCCGTAATACCACCCGAAGTTGTGCCGTTTGACAGGAATAATTTTGCCCACTCAGGTAGCATATCATTGAATAAAAATCCTCCCTGAAAGCCTGTACCAACCCAAAAACCTAGGCATACAGCAATGCCCGCCTCAAAGGTTAAGTCATCTTCATTGACCATACGCACGCCATGGCCGAACAGCAGCACTAAAATCATAAGAATGTAAGCGCCTGCAACTGGGCTTGGCATACAAGTGACAATGCTACAAATTTTGGGTGAGAATGCCAGCATCATTAGGAATGCGCCGCCCCACCAACCTACACGTCGAGCGGCAACGCCGGTTAACTCCATAACGCCCACGCTCATTGAGTATACGGTGTTTGGAACGGTGCCCAATAAGCCCGCAATAAAACTACCTAAGCCATCTGCATTTATTGCACCTTGTACTGACCTAAAGTCTATGGGTTTGGATTGGCGATAAGACGTTCTTTGCACAGAAATGCCATCCGCATATGTTTCGATACAACCGACAAGTGTAATTAATACAAACGTTGGGAGTAGCGTCCAGAAATACTCGTTGAATTCAAGTGAAATGCCCGGCCAACTCGCCTGCGGCAGACCTATCCAGGGCGCATCAGCCACTTTTGAAGTATCTACCAATCCAAATTGTGCAGCGACTAGCGATCCAATAACAACACCAATCAGTGGTGCCCAGAGACGCAACATTTTTTTACTCACCAATGAAATGATCACGATGGGCAAAAGCGTGGCTAGAAATACCATCGGTATAATTGGGCTACCCACAAAACTCTCAGGTACTTTTTGAAGCATTTTCCAAACGACTGGTGCTATGCTAAGTGACATCAGCATCAGCACTGTTCCACCCACAGCAGGCGTTAGAATTTTACGTAAAGCGCCCATTTTGGAAGTAAATATAAATGTAGTAACTGATGCAGCGCAGACCAACGCAGCCATTAAGGCAACTCCGCCATGTTGAATAGCCGCAACGTTAACAGACACAAATGCAACATTTGAGCCTACAAAAAGGGTAAAACCGCCGCCGATAATGCCGATTTTAGCAACTTGTAGCCAAGTTGAAATACCACAGGCAAGTAGCGCAGCAAATACCAGCCAACTGGTAAGCCCAGCATCTAATCCAGCGGTTCTAGACACTATCAATGGCGTAATCATAATACCGGTGATTATCAATATAGTAACTTGTGCACCAAGACCTGCTGCCAATAAGTGGGATGGTTTTTCATGTGGTTCAAAACGGACTTTATTTTCAGCAGACATACATGTTTCCCTAAATTAGTTTCATAGCTTTATTTTTGTACTTGATAGAAGTTTAACTCTTTTTGAACCTAATTATCTGTTTTTTGAACTTTTGAGATGGTTTTACTGAGGTTATATAAATTTTAGTTAAAATTCATAACATCGCATAAAAGTGTTTATATTTCTCATTCAATGAAGTCATTTTAAAATTACTTTTAAAAGTAATGACTAAAGCAAAAAGTGTGATGTCAATCAGAAATTGTAGAATATAGTATTCATTACACAACAAAAATAAGGAAATCCATGTTGATTAACTCTAAAAAGACTTGTTGGCTATTATTGATTTATGCGCTGATATTCAATTTACATAATTCAGCTTATGCAGAAGATGCAAGCACTTGGGTGGAGAGAGGTGAAGCCGCATTAATTTCGTCTCAAAAGGTAGTTCCAAATAATAATCATGCCAAAAATGTCATTCTATTTATAGGTGATGGGATGGGCGTATCAACAATTACGGCAGCTCGAATATTTGAAGGTCAGCAATACGGGCGTGACGGAGAAGGGAATCAACTATCTTTCGAATCACTACCTTATGTTGCGCTTTCTAAAACTTATTCTGCTAATCAACAAACCCCAGACTCTGCACCAACAATGACGGCAATGGTGACTGGAGTTAAAACAAATGACAGATTAATTTCTGTATCACAAAGCACAGAAAAAAATGAAAAAAATGTTCATAAACTCCACACTAAACAATTAACAACAATTCTCGAGCAAGCGGAATTAAAAGGTTTGTCTACAGGAGTAGTTTCTACTGCGCGATTAACTCATGCAACCCCTGCAGCAACATATGCTCATATCTCGAATCGTGATTGGGAAACAAATTCAGAATTACCAGAAGAAACTCAAATTAAAGATATTGCTGCACAGCTGATTGATTGTTTTGGTTTGGGCACTATTGGCAACGGAATTGAAGTTGCCTTAGGCGGCGGCCGTACAAAATTTTTGCCGAATACTGTTGCTGATCCAGAATATCAAATGAAAAAGGGAGAGCGAACTGATGGACGTAATCTTATTAACGAGTATCAAGAAAAATTTAGTGCCGATTACGTTTGGAATAAAGCTCAGTTTGATGCGATAGATCCAAAAAAAACAGAACGCTTATTAGGTTTATTTGAGCCATCACATATGCAATATGAGTATGACCGAACAATTTCTGGCAGAGCTAACGAGCCCTCTTTAAGTGAAATGACTACCAAAGCCATTGAAATTTTAGCTAAAAATAAAAAAGGCTACTTTTTAATGGTGGAAGCAGGGCGCATAGACCATGCGCATCATGCAGGCAATGCCTACCGAGCACTTAGTGAAACAGTTGCATTATCAGATGCGTTGCGAGCAACTTTAGCCAAGGTGGATTTAAATAATACATTGGTCATCGTAACAGCTGATCATAGTCATACATTTACAATTTCTGGCTATCCGGCAAGAGGAAATCCTATTTTGGGTAAAGTAATTACAGCCGGTGAAACAATTACAACAAAGGCGGCGGACGGTAAACCTTATACAACTTTAAATTATGCAAATGGCGTTGGCTACCACGAAGATATTAGGGATGAAAATGGTTTAAAAGAAGAAGGTGTGAGCTTGCAAATAGGTCGTTTTACAAATTTGGAAGCTGTGAACACTCAGCTACCAAATTATCGACAAGAAGCAAATATTCCATTAAATTCAGAGACTCACTCTGGTGAGGATGTGGCTATTTTTGCGGGCGGACCAAAGGCTCATTTGTTTCACGGAGTGCAAGAGCAAACACATATTTATTATGTAATGAAATATGCATTAGGCTTTTAAATTCAAGCGGGAGTTAATTCAGATCCTATCATTTTTTTGGTTAGATTTTTTTAAGCGTTAAATAAGTAATGGTCGTTTTAAATACGTTAATAGGAAAAGCTACTATTGATGTTGATGTCAGCTTCCTTCTGATCAACGCTTTGCGGGCGTCTGACGCTTGAAACAGAGAGGTGAATTGTTACTTAAGTTCTTGTGAAAGGTTCAAGACTATATATTCATAATGGACGATTCCGGGCATGATTGGAAACCTGCCTTAGATCTGTTTACTATTTACTCGGTTAAGTTGTTCGGATCAACATCACTTTTGAATAGGGGGTTAAGACGAAATTTGACTTTTAATTGATTAGCATCAACAATAAGCTATCTTTATGATTTAGAAGTCTTTTGTACAACATGATCACCTTAACTGACACTATTGGATTTATCTCTGCCGCCTTTACTACCGTCGCTTTCATCCCTCAGGTGGTTAGGGTCTGGAAAACTAAATCCGCTCGCGATGTTTCACTCGGCATGTACGCCTTATTTAATACAGGAGTTGCGCTATGGCTTTGCTACGGCTTGATGATTCAGTCTTGGCCTGTGATTGCTGCCAATAGTATTACTTTAGTTCTAGCTGGTGCAGTGATGGTAATGAAGCTCAATTTTGATCGTAACAAGTAATAAATTTACACCTTATAAAAATTTTCGATAAAACTTATTATAGATAAAATTGAGAAATATATGATTGATAGTTCAACTTATAAATTAAGTGGCCGAGTAGATGGTACAAATGCAGAACATTATGAAACTGAAATTTCATACCTATCAAAAAATGCTGAACAATCATTCTTGATTGATTTGTCTGATCTAAATTACATCAGTAGTATCGGTCTTAGTATTTTTATAAAAGTTGCTAAAGCTTTAAAAAATGATAATAAAAAACTTATTCTTGCCAAACCTAACCCAGCTATTCTAGATCTTCTGGTAATGAGCGGCTTTGATAAGATTATCGAAATTCAAAATTAAGGAATTCAGCAATGTTTTCAAATCAACTCACTCTCGCCGAAGAGCTAATACTGATTACATTGGATGATAGCTCGGGAAAGTTATTTGCCAGTGCTAAGCCGTTTGCTATAGATATTGCCATTGCAGCCTCATTAATCATGGAGCTCACACTTAATGGACGAATTGATACTGACTCAGAAAAACTTTTCGTACTATCTAACGCGCCAACCGGAAATCAAATTCTTGATGATACGCTTGCTGAAATTAATACCGAAAAGACAAGCCTGCCAACCTCAGTTTGGATAACCCGAATTGGAAAAAAAGGTGAAAGCCTTAATCAACTGATTATCAAAAGTTTAGTAGATAAAGGTGTCCTCATGTCGGTTGAAAAACGAATGCTTTGGGTATTTAAAACCCGTGTTTACCCTCCTACTAGCCGCATTGAAGAGCGCGAAGTCAGGGCTCGTGTTATGCAACTGATCAATAGTGACGAAATCCCCAATCCTCGTGACTCATTGATTGTGGGCTTATTGCAAGCGACGAGTCTCATTAATCATTTACTCACCCATGATGAGTTGCAGAGATTGAAAGTGCGGATTGATAATATTGTAAACCTGGAAGAAATTAATCGATCATTGGGTGCTGCAGCACAAGAAGCTTGGCAGAAAATTATTGATAGCACTCCAGTGATCAGGATTTGCTAAACGGCAATGCTGAATGAAACAAGGCACTCAATAGCGTTAACGTAAAAGGCTTAGCCGCACTTTACACAGGGAATGCCATCATCTCTTCACGAAACGGAGTGACGCGAATAGATCGTGCTGAAATCGAAAATCTATTTAAAGATTTTGTTGATGGTGGTGTCCATAACCACACATTAGAAATTATCGAATGAGGTGGCGCAGGTAAAATGATTTATCAGGTTGCTAAATGGAAAACTCAAGGTGCAGAAGCCAACCTTAAAACTCCATCATTTGGCAACATCACTACTTGCGTGCTTGAGCAAGGTTCAGATAGCAATTGGCTCAGATGTAAATATATATAGATTTAAACCATTAGGAGAAAAAATCATGCCTCTCGTTAACATATCTATACTTAAGGGCAAGTCGCCCGAATACATTAAAGCAGTTGCCGATGGAATCAACGCGGCAGTGATTGAAACCATGGGATTTCCTGAAGATGACCGCTATCAAATTATCCATCAGCTTGATCCAGAGTGCCTGCAGTTGCAAACACGTGAAGGAGATCGTGTAATGATGCATTTGGTCATGAGAGCTAGTCGCTCAAACAAATCCAAACAAGCTTTCTACAAGAAAGTAACTGAAAATCTGGCAGCAAACCCTGGCATACCTACAATCAATGTGTTAATTACTATCACTGAAAACCACGATATTGACTGGTCATTTAGTGGCGGAGTTGCTCAATTTGTTATTTGATTATAAATAATGAGCGAATCGGCACTAGCTCTGTAGGCACCACCAAGTCACACCAAAAGCAAACCTCAGTTTCTAGCATAAAAAATAGGGTGCTTGTTAGGCACCCTTAAGGGGGAGGAAAAACGTTCAAGGCAAAGAACAGTTCTAATTTACCCCTACAATAAAATTATGTCTGTACGGTAACGAACAATTCCTCGCGGGCTTGTTCTAATAAAAATCACTTTTATTAAAGCCAGAGATTGGAAACCCTCATTAAATAGTTTTACTATTCAGCTTGAGGAGCGAATTCATCAGTAGTAAATAACCGACATTTACACAAAATTCAGGACACGCCCAAAAAAACAAAAAAGGAGCCGAAGCTCCCTTTATGTTCTAACTTATTTAACTTTAATTAAGCTTGAGTGTTTTTACGACGACGTACTGCAGCACCCATAACGCCTAATCCAGCTAATAGCATAGCGTAAGTTTCTGGTTCTGGAACTGGTGCTGCTGCTGTGTAAGTAATACCGCCTAAGCCACTAACTCCTGAAGTTGTCTCATAAGATGTAAAAGCATCAGATGTATCCAAACTGCCGGCGACAAACGTAAAGTTTACGTTCGGCGATACGGATTCAATATTTAGAGAAAGACCTAAAAAAGAACCGTCTTGAAATGAAAC
>CAMCVF010000001.1 GCA_945881735.1 Methylotenera oryzisoli | reverse complement strand
TGGTGGTTACAAAGAGTTAACAAAATACAACGCGGCTCCTGGCGGCGGTGCATTAACAGTATTCTCACTATAATTTAGACGTTTAAATTGTAGTTAGTTACTGGTTAATTTAACCAACGAAACACCTCACAGTAATGTGGGGTGTTTTTTTTTAGTATTTGTATGTGCTTGTAATTAGCGACATTTAAGTAACGCAAAAGCGAGATATAGACAGATTAGTACAACTAAAAATAAAAATTTAGTTACAATAATCGGGCTAAGAAAACATTGGCTAAGAACTTTTTATTTTTAGTTGTACTCTATGTAATGCTGCGGTATTTAAATCGCAATTAAATAAGGAACCAATAATGTTAAAACAATTAAAAGGGTTGGCTATATGCCTAGCGCTGTTATCTGGTCATGCAGTAGCAGCAGGGGAGCCCATTAAAGATAGTGATATTCCAACACTAAATGCAGATGAAGGCCGTGTCGGTGAGGTACGTAGGGTTGATGATGGATCAGAGTTTAAAGTATGTTCAGACCCAGACAACATGCCTTATTCCAATATTAGAGGCGAAGGCTTTGAAGATAAAATTGCTGAAGTAATTGCAAAAGATTTAGGCAAAAAACTTACCTACGCTTACGCCTACAACCGTCAAGGTTTTTTAAGAAATACAATTAATGCAGGACGTTGTGATGTGATTATTGGTACTACATCTGATTTTGATGGATTAAGAACCACGACACCTTATTACCGCTCTGGCCATGTTTTTGTATGGCGTAAAGACAGCAACTATAAAATTACCGATTGGAGCTCACCAGATCTTCGTAAAGGCGTCATTGGTATTGTAGATAAAAGCCCTGCTGCTGTTCCATTGAGCGATAATAATTTAATGGGTAACGCTAAGCCTTATCGCTTACAGCGCGATTTAAATTTACCAACAAGCTTTTTAATTGATGATTTGGCTAAAGGTGAAATTGATGTGGCCATTATGTGGGGCCCGATTGCAGGTTACTATGCTAAACAATCAAAAGTACCAATGGAAATGGCATTAATTCCTGAATACAACAAAGTTAAATTGGCAGGTAAAGAGTATTGGAATATTTCAATGGGCGTGCGTATGAAAGACAAAGAACGCCTTAAACCAATCAACGAAGCAATTGCAAGAAATCAAGACAAAATTGCGCAAATCTTAGCGGATTATGGCATCCCAACCGTACCAGTTTTGGAAGGCGATACTGTCTTTAAAAAATAACAATAACAGCCGTCATATGGATGACATAATTAGCAAAAGCAAGTAAAATTCATGGTTTGATTGATGGCAAAAATGTAACGTAAAAAATTATGTCAACCAAGAAGAAATAGCACTCGTTAAACGGTCATACGCTCTAAACTGCGCTTAAATATTAAATAAGCATGCATGTAAGACGTTGCTAAAATTATAAATTTAGGAGAAAACATGTTAGGCAATAAAGCATTGAAGTCAACTTTATTTGTTGGTTTGTTGACATTAGCAGGTCTTACACTATCATTTCAAGCAAATGCTGGCTGCAATTTAGTCTCAACAAAAGACGGCAGCCCAATTGCTATTAAAGTAACTGAAACAGATACGCCACAAGCGAAAGAGTTTTTAGAAACTTGTATTAATCCGTACACTAAAGCTTTTGCTAAAGACCCAGAAGCAGCAAAAGCCGGTAAAAAGAAATTTGGTTATTTCTCATGTACACAATGTCATGGCCCAAATGGCGGCGGTCAAGTAGGCCCGGCTATTACTGATAGTACTTGGCAATATTCAAAACATGTAACAGATAAAGGCATGTTTGAAACGATTGCAAACGGTTCTAATGGTGGTATGTTCGCATGGCATCAACAACTTGGTAATCCAGAAAACTTATCAACTGATGATATTTTGAAAGTGGTAGCTTGGTTACGTACACAGTATAAAGGTGGTGGAGAAACACCTTGGTTGAAATAATATTTCAATTTAAAAGTTGGTAACAGTTTAAATGGCTGCTGTACAATTACAGTAGCCATTTTTATTATAAGTTTATGATTTGAGGGTGCAAATGAAGCAATTAAGTTTAAGTGCAATGTTAGTTTTAATGCTGTCAGTTCTTTCAGCTTGTAATAAATCAGATAGTTCAGCAGAATCTGCTCCGGGTGGTGAAACAAAAGCCGCTGCTACACAATCTGTAGAGTTTGTTACAACACAAGATGGTAAACCATTGGTTATTGATGCCGCATTATTTGATACACCAGCGGCAAAAGAATTTTTTGCAACAGGTAAAAATAGTTATGTAGGTAATGCGGATGCAATTGCAAAGGGTAAAAAAGTGTTTCAACTTTACTCTTGCACGCAATGTCATGGCCCAGAAGCAAAAGGCCAAGTTGGCCCTGGATTGGTTGGTCCAGATTACAAATACCCAAAAGATATGACAAATAAAGGCATGTTTGAAACTGTTTGGCATGGTACCAATGGAGGTATGGGCGCAAAAGGTATCGGTTTAATGGATCCAACCGATCCCAAGAACGGTATTACTCCAGACGAATTGCTGAAAGTTATTGCTTGGATTCGCAGCATGAGCTCAGTCACAGGTAACGAGTAAGTTTATAAATAAGCGCGCTTGCTGGATTCAGCAAGCGCGTTTTTATTTTATAAACACTAATATGCTATTATTTTTGAGATTAGTTAAAGTTACAAACATAAAATGAATAAACAACCATTACATCACATCGTTATTGTCGGTGGTGGCGCAGGCGGCTTAGAACTGGCGACTCGTTTAGGTGATTCGCTAGGCAAAAAAAAGCAGGCCATTATTACCTTAGTTGACAGCACAAGAACCCATGTTTGGAAGCCGCTGTTGCACGAAATTGCAGCTGGCAGTATGAATCCAGATAAACACGAGTTAGATTATTTGGCACAAGCGCATTGGCATCATTTCAATTTTAGGTTAGGCCGCATGGATGGATTAGATAGAGCCAAAAAAGAAGTAACAATTGCGCCATATTTTGATGAAGATGGAGTAGAGGTTATTGCACGCCGCACTTTTCAATATGATAGCTTGGTAATTGCCATTGGTAGTACAACCAATGATTTTGGTATTAAAGGTGCGCGTGAGTATTCAATTGCTTTAGATACACAAGATCAGGCTGAAAAATTTCATCGCCGATTGCACAACGCATTGCTACGCGCGCAAACACAGACAACGCCTTTAACGGCAGGTCAGTTGGAAGTGGTAATTGTAGGTGCCGGTGCAACTGGTGTCGAACTGGCTGCGGAGTTACACAATACTACACGCGAACTTGCCGCTTATGGCTTAGATAAAATCGATGCGGATCGTGATATTCAAATATCTATTATTGAAGCCAGTGAGCGTGTATTGCCAGCATTGCCGCCAAAACTATCACAATCGGTGGATTTAGAATTACGTAAATTGCGTGTGCATATTTATACTGGTGAACGTGTTACAGAGGTAGCGGAAAAAGGCGTATACACGCACAGCGGCCGCTTTATTCCTTCTGAATTAGTAGTGTGGGCAGCTGGTATTAAAGCGCCAGATTTCTTAAAAGATTTAGATGGCTTAGAAACCAATCCTATTAACCAGTTATTAGTAAAACAAACACTGCAAACAACGATTGATGAAAGTATTTTTGCATTTGGTGATTGTGCCGCATGCGCATGGCTTGGTCATGATGGCAATGTTCCGCCACGCGCGCAGGTTGCGCATCAACAGGCTTCACTGCTATTTAAAACCATGAAAAAACGTGTCGCCAACAAATCTAATTTGCCAGATTATCACTATACTGATTATGGCTCTTTGGTTAATTTGGGTCGTTACTCAACAGTCGGCAGCCTAATGGGCAACTTAACTGGTGGCAGTATGTATATTGAGGGTTTGTTTGCAAGATTGATGTACCAATCGCTCTATAAAATGCATTTAATGACACTGCATGGTGTGTTTGAGGTGGTGCTACAAACTGTGGCTAGATTGATTACACGCAGAACCGAAGCACAAGTAAAGTTACATTAAGTTGAATTTGAAAGCAACAAACACTAAAAAGCCTCGATTAATATCGAGGCTTTTTAGTTTTAATAGTATGTTTAACGTATAAACGATTACGCCAAACAGCTTAATGTTCTCACTAGACTTGTATTTGCCGGCGATATAGCCGATTGATAAAGCCCATCGAGATAATCACAAACAAGCCAAAAATAATCACAATATGATTAATTTCTAAATTAGCTTTAACCATTAAGGTATAAGCGCCGCTCAGAATTAAAATACCTAAATTCTCATTAAAGTTTTGCACGGCTATCGAATGACCAGCCCCAATTAATAAATGGCCGCGATGCTGCAAAAGTGCATTTAAAGGTACCACAAAAAAGCCGCTTAATACACCAATAGTAAAAAACAAAAAAGCTGCAATATGCCACTCTGTGACAAAAGCCATGCAGATGACTAAAACCCCCATCACAATCCCTGCTGGTAATACCTTAACAGAGTTTTCGAGTGTGATTAATCGCGCAGCAATAATAGAGCCCAAAGCAACGCCAATGGCAACAGTGGCAGTTAATTGCGTGGCATGATCCAAACCAAAGCCTAGCACAATGCCCGCCCAAGCAATGACCACTAATCTTAAAGTAGCACCTGCGCCCCAGAATAAAGTGGTTACTGACAATGAAACTTGACCTTGCGGATCGCGCCAAAGCGCTACAAAAGAGCGATAAAAATCACTCAAAATATATAAAGGGTCTTTTTTGGCTATTGCATGATCAATCGGCAATTTGGGGATAAACATATTAAAGCCAGCGGCAACTAAATACATAAAGGCAATGGCAACCATCGCAACCTGTGGGCTGATACTGGCTATTTTGCCGCCAACAATTGCGCCCAAAATAATGGCAATTACAGTTGAGCCTTCCATCCAGCCGTTTGCACTGACTAGTTTTTCGGGCGGGAGTAGCTCGGTTAAAATTCCGTATTTAGCGGGCGAGTAAGCCGCCGCACCAATGCCCACTATGCCATAAGCATAAAGGGGTGGCATGCCAAGTATCATGGCTAAACTACCAAAAAATTTGATGCCGTTTGCCAAAAACATCACTCGACCTTTGGGTAACGCATCCGCAAACGAGCCTACAAATGGCGCCAGGACGATGTAAGAGATCACAAAAAACTGCAGCAGTAGCGGCTCATGCCATTGTGGTGCATTCATTTGCTGCAACACGGCGATTGCTGCAAACAGCAAGGCGTTATCTGCTAGCGCCGATAAAAACTGCGCAATTAAAAGTGTGTAAAACCCTTTAGACATTGATTGTTATTGCGCGAATAGCAGAAATGTATTGATTAACGATTATAGTGCCTCTGCCGCAAAATCCGCTAATCGAGAACGCTCGCCACGTACCAAGGTGATGTGGCCGTTATGATCCCAGCCTTTAAAACGATCGACCACATAAGTTAAGCCTGAGCTGCCTTCGGTTAGGTAGGGGGTATCAATTTGTGCAATATTTCCTAAGCACACCACTTTAGTGCCAGGTCCTGCGCGGGTAATCAGCGTTTTCATTTGCTTGGGCGTTAAGTTTTGCGCTTCGTCAATTATCAAGAATTTATGCAAAAAGGTACGTCCGCGCATAAAGTTGAGCGATTTTACTTTGATGCGGGTGCGAATCAAATCTTGCGTCGCGGCGCGTCCCCATTCGCCTGCATCTTCATCAGTTTTATTGAGCACGTCTAAGTTATCTTCTAGCGCACCCATCCACGGTGCCATTTTTTCTTCTTCGGTGCCCGGTAAAAAGCCAATATCCTCACCAACAGGCACTGTAACGCGGGTCATTATGATTTCAGAATAGATTTTTTTATCTAAAGTTTGTGTGAGTGCAGCTGCTAATGTGAGCAAGGTTTTGCCTGTTCCCGCTTGGCCCAATAACGTCACAAAATCAATATCTGGGTTCATCAGCAAATTAAGCGCAAAATTTTGTTCACGATTACGCGCTACAATGCCCCACACACTGTGTTTAGGGTTCATATGGTCATTCACCACTTGTAACACGGCGTGATTATTTTCTAATTTGCGCACAATGGCGTGAAACGGTTTATCAAATTCGTAATAAATAAACTCGTTGATTAAAAACGTTTGCACCAAAGGGCCAGTAATACGGTAAAACATGCGGCCAGCTTCTTGCCACGACTCCATCTCTTTACTGTGCTTATCCCAAAAGTCTTGCGGCAATTCTTTCATGCCACTGTATAGTAAATCGGTATCTTCCAGCACCTTGTCATTAAAGTAATCTTGCGCCATCACACCCATGGCACGTGCTTTAATGCGGATGTTGATGTCTTTGCTGACTAAAATTACTTGGCGATTGGGTTGCTGCTTTTGCTGCGCAAGGACCACGCTAATAATTTGATTGTCTGCTTTGCTACCAGCCAAGCCAGGCAGCTCAATATCCACTTGTGACGTTTGTAAAAAAAGCCTGCCAGCTAAGTGCTTGTTACCATTGATCGCTAATGGGCAGCCTAATTCTAAGTTGGTTAAGTCGGTACCAACAATCTCTTCTAGGTAGCGACTTGCTTGGCGCGCGTTACGTGCCACTTCAGTCACGCCTTTTTTATTATTATCCAGCTCTTCAAGCGTTACCATGGGCAAATAAATATCATGCTCTTCAAATCTAAACAGGCTTGAGGGGTCGTGCATTAATACGTTTGTATCTAATACAAACAATTTGGTTGTTGAAGATTTACCTTGAGAGGATTGTTTTTTTGCCATAGATTTTAAATTAAATGCGACTAAAATTAAAAAAGTAGAAAAGTTAACTAACGTTTCATTGCGATGATTTTATAAAGTCCAACACTTGTTGCGCATGGCCATCTACCTTAACGCCGCGCCATTCTTGTAACAGTATGCTATTTTTATCAATTACAAACGTGCTTCGTTCAACGCCGCGCACTTGCTTGCCGTACATATTTTTCATCTTCATCACACCAAAAATGCCACAGGCTAACTCTTCTGTATCGGCTAAAAGCTCAAAAGGAAAGCTAAATTTGGCTTTGAAATTCTCATGCGATTTTAGGCTATCGCGCGAAATGCCAACAATTTCGGTGTTTGCTGCTTGAAACTCGCTGTAAAAATCACGGAATTGCATGCCTTGCGTAGTGCAGCCAGGGGTTGAATCTTTGGGGTAAAAGTAAATAACCAGCTTTTTCCCTATGTAATCAGATAGCTTAAACGTTTTACCACTGGTTGCAGGCAGTTCAAAATCGGTGACGGAGTTATTTAGCATATTGGTTGTCATGTGAGTACCTTCCTATTGTTGTAAAAATTTGCCATTAAGGCAAGCTAAAATTTAAGGCTTTATTGTGACAAGCGCAAAAATCTCTAGTTTTAAAATTTATTTAGTTGAACATGAAAACACATAGCTGAGCAGTTAAGCATTTAGTTGGGCAGCATAACGTTGAGTGTTTCAACTAAAGTGCGCAAATTATTGCGGCAAGGTGAGCGTGATGCAAGTGCCGTTGGGTTTTGCGGACACAAATTCAATACTGCCGCCCAGCACTTCACACACTTTAAATGCAAAAGGAATGCCCAAACCAGTGCCAAATCGTTTGGTAGAAGGGCCTGGGCTAGTTGCGCGTGGGTCTGGGGTAAATGGCATACCAACGCCTTCATCCTTAATGGATGTGATTAAAGCGCCCGCTTCAAAATAGGCCTTAATCTCCAAAGCACTGTGTTTGGGTGATGCATCAATGGCGTTCAGTATTAGGTTATAAAATACCTGCTCAAGCAAATGCTCATCTGTGCGGATATCGCTCACGGCAGCATCAATAGTTTTGATGATTTTGATGTCTTTGTCGCGTATTTTTTGCACCAGTGGCAATAATGCACCTTCTAATATATCCTCAAATTTAACTAGTTTTAATTGTGGTTTAATTGGTAATAAATAAGCCAGCAACGAGCCTGTCCAGCGCTCTAGTCTATCCACTGTATTAATGATGCCATTCACGGAATCACGCATATCGTTATCGTGCGTGGGAATCTCAATCACCTGCGCAGTGGCTCGAATACTGGCAATCGGGTTACGAATATTATGTGCTAGCATTGGCACCAACAATCCCATTGCCGCCTGTTTTTCTGTACGCACCAGCGCAACACGACTGGCTTGCAAATCATCCGCCATTTTGTTGATTTCTTTAGAAAGCGTGACCAATTCCGCTGCGCCCGTTTCTGGCGCTTTGTGCTCTAAATTGCCTGCACTTATTTCTGCTGTAGCTTTCATGACCGCGTTAATAGGCGTCACTATGGCGCGTTTTAAAAAGATGCGCGATAAAAACAGCAATAGACCAGCCAGTAAAATCGGCATAATTAAAACAGCAATCGCTGATTCTTTGGCTTCTATTAAGCGTGTTTTTAGCTCATTTTGTTTCAGTGTCAGTAAATCTTCGGCGCGTTTAGAAACGCTTTCATAATGGCTAAAAATACCTGTTTCAATATCTTTATAAAGCGATTTTTGCGTATTTTTATCAGGCTTGGCTTGGTAGCGATAAAATAAGCTAGGTGCTTCGTTTACAAAAACGCGGTAATTCGCTTCTAGCTCGCTAATAGCTTGTCTTTCTTCTGCGCCTACAGCTAATGCTTTGAGTTCTTCAAAATGAGTTAGGATAGATTGCGTATAATCGTTGTATTCGGTTAACGCTTCGTTATCATCTAAAAAGAAGGCATCGAACAACTCTTTCATTTGCCGATATAAATCACCGCGCGCTTGCTGAATTTCGCGCACTAAAAGATTGATGCGTTGCGATTCGTTAGAAGCTTTATCCCAGATATGAATACCATATAAACCGCTAGCAAATGCCAATAAAATCAATGCGATAAAGATCAGCTCATGCAATAGTAGCAAATCACGTAGTGGTCTTGCTTTTGGTGTTTTGCGGTCGGCCAAGATGCACTTAGTAAGATTAGGCCAATTTAAACGAGACTGGCACAGTGATGTTAAACGTACGGTTCCGCAGTGAATCTGGAGGAGCGGGGAAGGGAGACGCTTTACGCACCATTTCAAGTGCTTGTTTATCAAGAGATTCGAAACCGCTGCCTTCTTTTATTTTTGCCGATAAAACATTGCCGTCCCCATCCAATTTAAGGTCCAGCAACACATCGCCCTGATGGCCGCGTATTTGAGCAATTTTTGGGTAGGATTTATGTTTGGCAATAGCGCGTCCCAGCAAACCGCCATATTCACCAAGTGCATTATTATCTATTGGCTGAACTTCTACTGGCTTAAATGGCTCCAGTGTGGGCGGTGGTAAGGTTGCAACTGGCACGGTATCCGCTTTGGGTGCTACCGCAATCACATTCGAATCCACTTCGCTTGGCGCTGGTGTCGAATCTTCGGCTACTTGAGTAGGCTCTTTAGGAGTATAAATAACGGGTTTTGGCAACTCTTTAGGTTGCGTTTTTTTAATCGGTTTGGGCGGAATTACTTCTGGCTTGACTGGCTCGATTGGCTGCACTGGCTCTATCACAGCAACAGGCTCTGGTACCTTAGGTGGCGCTAATTCAATGGTTAATTCAATTGGCTTTTCTTTCGCCAAATCAAACTTTAAATTGGGTAACGTTATTGCAAGTAAAGCATGCAATAAAATAGATGACACAATCGCCCATATAAGTGTCGAGTCTGAATTGTTGTGGTTTTTAATAACGACGTCCAAAATGGTTTGTGTGCGAAAATATTAGGCTAAACCATTGATTATACTATAGCTTATATTGAATTGGTAAAGCCTATTTTTGGTTGCTGTAAGCCAAAAAAACAATATTATGTTAAATAATACCTTCTAACAATTGTATGCTGACCATCGTATTACTCGTACAATTACCTACCGTATCACTAAGCACGATAAAACAATTAGCTGCACTCATGCTACTTAACACGCCAGAGCTTTGATTAGGCAGCGGTTTTACTTTCCAAACACCTAAATCCTCATACAAAAAACCACGCTGAAACTCTGTGCGACCTGTCGCTTTTTTGATGGCTTCGGTGCACTCTACTTTAAATAGCGGCAGCGGTTTTGCTACGCTTCCCATTAAGGTAATCAGAGCCTCGCGCACAAATTGATAAAACGAAACCATGGTAGCCACTGGGTTGCCAGGCAGGCCAAAGTAATGCGCAAATTGGCCATTACTGCCTTTTACTTTTCCGTAAGCCAAAGGTCTACCAGGTTTCATATTGATTTTCCAAAAAAGCACTTGGCCATGCCTGGTCAGTAATGTTTTCATGTAATCTGCTTCACCAACCGATACGCCGCCGCTGGTAATCACCACGTCGTTATTACTTGCCGCGCTTAACAAAGTGACTTCCAATAAATCAGGGTTATCAGGCACAACGCCTAAATCGTTAATTTCAACACCCAGCCTGCTTAGCATGCCAAATAGGGTGTAGCGATTGCTATCGTAAATTTGGCCCTCATTAAGCGGGTTGCCAACCCTAATTAATTCATCACCTGTACTAAAAAAAGCTACTTTTAACGGTTTATAAACACATAACTCACCCAAGCCAAGCGATGCAACCAAGCCTAAATCGGCAGGGCGCAATAAGTGGCCTTTGCTTAATACCGATTGTCCGATTTTTAAATCATCACCTGCCGGGCGAATATTTTCACCTAACTTAGGGGCAATATTCAGCCGAATTCCATCACCCGCCATTTCTACTCGCTCTTGCATCACTACCGTATTGGCGCCTGCGGGAATCACTGCGCCAGTCATAATTTTGATGCATTCACCTGCCTTTAACTCACCCAGATATGGTTGACCAGCAAAGGCGGTGCCGATAATTTTTAAGTTTTTATCCGCGTCCGCCACTTTTAGAGCAAAGCCATCCATGGCGGAATTATGATGATTAGGCACATTGCTCGGAGAAATGATATCCGTTGCCAACACGCGCCCTAAACTTTGCATGACTGGAATAATTTCAGTCGCGGTAATTGGGTTTAAAAATTGCTGAATATATAAACGTGCCGCCTGCACCGACATGGCGTTTGGGTCGTAATCTTCCATGCAACTTGGGTTAAAGGCGATTTCAGAAAGGGAGTTAGATTTTGTCATGCACTGTGCGTAGAAAGTGATAAATACTGAATAATAAAAGCCGAAATGGCGGTGATATTGTTTAAATCTAGAACGGGGATATGCGTTAATTTAACTGCTGCATCGCTGGCAACCGCTACAATATTGGTATCTTGCTCTGCCAATAAAGACATATTTAGGTTGGGCCTATGTACTTCAATCTTGGCAATATTGCCTTGTTTAAAACCTTCCACCAATATTAAATCGGCATAGCGGTTATCAAACTTTGCAATCAATTCGTTTAAATCAGGCTCTTGCGAGAACTCTGTCATCAACGCCCAGCGCTTGCTTGAGGCGATTAGTGTTTGCACCGCGCCTGCCTCACGAATCTGGTAGCTATCTTTACCTTTATGATCAACATCAAATTGATGATGCGCGTGTTTTATTACCGAAACACGCAACCCATGCTTAGCAAGCTCTGGAATTAACTGGGTAATTAAAGTTGTTTTGCCAGCGTTGCTGCTTGCGGCGCAAATACCTATGACAGGCAAGAGTTTGGGTAAGATTTTATGCATGATGCAATTTTAATTCTAAAGCGGCTAAATCTTCAAAACTATTCAGGTTAACAAAGCCATCGTAGCAATCGCTAAAATCCACTTCTATGTACATTTGACCTTTTTGCCAAGCACTTACACGCCGCTCACCATTTGCTAGGTATGTGGTAAGTGAAGGCAATACGCTTTTCTTGCATAAGCAAAAAACAGGGTGTGCATGACCTTCACTGCTAGCAACGGCAATATCTGCCTGATGAGCGATTAAACTGCTCAGTAAGCGATGCGTTAAATCGTGAGGCAACAAAGGCGAATCGCAAGGCACGGTTAATAAATAGTCGTGCTTGGCATGTTGCAATCCCAGGCTAAGTCCTGCCAAAGGACCAATATAAGGGCCTGTAAAGTCATCATGAGTGTCTTGCAAAACAGCGTAATTAAACGCTTGGTATTGCGCAATTTCACGATTAGCATTAACTAGAATTTCATTTACTTGCGGTCTTAAGCGCTCAATCACATGTTGAATTAAAGGCTTTTGTTGCAGCCTGACTAGGCCTTTATCAACTCCGCCCATGCGCGTAGCGCGACCTCCAGAAAGAATAATGCTGGAAATTGACAAGGTGAAAAACTAACCGCCTGTATACGACATAAATCGAATAACAGCTGGCTCTGCGCGGCGCAAATCAAAATCATGGCCTTTGGGTTTAATGCGCATGCTATCCAAAATGGCGGCAATTAATGGCGCATCGTCGTCAGGGTTGTCGCGCAGCAAAGGCATGAGGTCGATTCTGTCTTCTTGCCCCAAGCATAAATACAGCTCACCTTTGCAGGTGATACGGACCCGGTTGCAAGATTCGCAAAAGTTGTGACTGTGAGGTGAAATAAAGCCAATTTTTGTATGGCTGTTTGCCACGCGCCAATAACGTGCTGGCCCTCCTGTACTCTCAGTGCTAGGTAGCAATGAGTATTTGTCTTGCAATAATTTTAGGGTGTCTGCATTACTTACAAAGCTGCTTTCGCGCGTGTGGTCTACTTCGCCCAATGGCATTTCTTCAATAAAGCTAATATCGATTTTTTGATCAATGGCAAACTGCACTAAATCTGCTGCCTCATCATCGTTGCTGCCGCGCATTAAAACTGTGTTGATTTTAATGGCTTCAAAACCTTCATCAATACTAGCTTGCAAGCCTGTTAGTACTTTATTTAAATCGCCAGTACGGGTAATTTTTTTAAAACGCTCAGCATTTAGGCTATCAATCGAAATATTAATACGCTTTACGCCAGCCTTTTTGAGTGCGGTAGCTTTTTTTTCTAGTTGGCTGCCGTTGGTAGTAAGTACTAACTCTTTTAAGCCATCCAGTTTGCCTAACTCTTCAAACAGCCACAATGCATTTTTGCGTACCAATGGTTCACCTCCTGTGATGCGCACTTTGCTTACGCCAAGACTCACGAAAACTCTAACCAGTCTTGAACACTCTTCAAGGCTTAAAACCTCTTCGCGCTGCAAAAAAGCCATGTCTTCAGACATACAATACACGCATCTAAAATCGCAGCGATCTGTGATGGATAGGCGAATATAGTCGACTGTGCGGCCAAATTGATCGACTAATGTAGGTTGATTTAACATAAGCTTATTTTATGACTTATCTGTTACGTATACAATGCCAGATAGTTGATTGATCGGTTTTGTGACATAAAGTAAACAATAAAAAATGCATCTAAATTTAATAGGCTTTTAAAAATGAATAAACGCATTGAATTTATACGCTATAAACACGTCTTATACTGATTAGGTAGCCCACTTTTAGCCTTTAATAAGGTTGCGAATAGGTGTATTATTACGTCAATAACTGTTGCAATAAGGATATCTGTGGCAAACGCACTATCGATAGAAAAATTAACTACAATTCAATCACTTATCACGCAGCATAAAGAAATGCCTGGTGCGTTGATACCGCTTTTGCATGCCATTCAAGATACGATTGGTTATATTCCAGAAGACAGTTACCTGCCGATTTCTAGAGCATTGGCGCTATCGGTTGCTGAAGTGCATGGTGTGGTGACGTTTTATCATCATTTTAGAACGTTTCCCATTGGAAAGCACATTTTATACGTTTGCCGTGCAGAGTCTTGCCAAGCCATGGGCGCCGAAAAGCTGGAAGCCATCATTAAAGCCAAATTGAATATTGATTATCATCAAACTACCAGCGATGGCGCCATTACATTAGAGCCGATTTATTGCTTGGGTAATTGTGCATGCTCGCCCGCCGTGATGATGGATGATGAAGTTTATGGCCGCATGGATAATCAGAAAATGGCAGATTTGATTAATGAGGCGCGCGCATCATGACTTCTATCGCAAAAGACTTGCCAATTAAAATCTATGTTCCGCGCGATTCAAGTGCATTAAGTTTAGGCGCAAACCGCACCGCAAAAGCGATTCAGCAAGAAGCGCATAAACGCGGCATTGAGATTGAGATAATCCGTAACGGTTCACGTGGATTGTTTTGGTTAGAGCCCTTTGTAGAGGTTGCTACAGCCAATGGTCGCGTGGCGTTTGCGCCAGTGCAGCCTAAAGATGTGGCAAGCTTGTTTGATGCGAGTTTTTTAAATCCTGATTCAAGCACAGCCAAAGCACATTCCCTAAACTTGGGCTTAACTGAAGAGCTAGAATGGCTTAAAAAGCAGCAACGTTTAACCTTTGCGCGCATTGGTATTACCGATCCTGTTTCTTTGGATGACTACTTAGCGCACGATGGTTACAAGGGTTTAGCCAATGCGCTTAAATTAACCCCAGCTGAAATCGTTAAAACGGTAACCGATTCTGGTTTGCGTGGTCGCGGTGGTGCTGCTTTCCCAACGGGCATTAAGTGGAATACAGTGCTGGGAGCTGGTGAAATAGGCGTGCAAAAATACATCGTATGCAACGCCGATGAAGGTGATTCAGGTACCTATTCAGACCGCATGGTGATGGAAGATGATCCGTTTGTGCTAATCGAAGGCATGACCATTGCAGGTATCGCAGTGGGTGCCAATCAGGGCTATATTTATTTGCGCAGCGAATACCCGCATGCTTTGCATATTTTGAACGAAGCGATTGCCAAAGCCGAAGCGGCTGGCTATTTGGGTGAAAATATTTGCGGCACCAATCACAGATTCAAACTAGAGGTGCGCCGTGCTGCGGGGGCTTATGTCTGTGGCGAAGAAACTTCGTTACTAGAAAGCCTAGAAGGCAAGCGCGGCTTAGTGCGCTTTAAGCCACCATTGCCAGCAATTGAGGGTTTATTTGGTAAGCCAACCGTGGTTAATAACGTAATTTCCTTGGCGACTATCCCTATTATTTTGGATAAAGGCGCTCAGTTTTATGCCGATTACGGCATGGGCCGTTCACGCGGCACCTTGCCGATTCAACTGGCTGGTAATATCAAACACGGCGGCTTGGTAGAGTTAGCTTTCGGCGCAACGTTACGTGAATTGTTGTATGACTTTGGCGGCGGTTCTTATACTGGCAAGCCGATTCGTGCGGTGCAAGTAGGTGGTCCATTGGGTGCATTTTTGCCAGAAAGCCAATTTGATACGCCACTGGATTACGAAGAATTTAGCAAAATTTGGGCGGTTTTAGGTCATGGCGGTATTGTGGCGTTTGATGATACGGTTGATATGGCGAAAATGGCACGTTATGCGTTTGAGTTTTGCGCCATCGAAAGCTGTGGCAAATGTACCCCTTGCCGCATCGGTTCTTCGCGCGGTGTAGAGGTGATTGATAAAATCATCAACGGCACAGATGTGGAAAAAAATACCAAACTGGTGCGTGATTTATCCGACACCATGTTAAATGGCTCACTTTGTGCATTGGGCGGCATGACGCCTTATCCGGTATTAAGCGCGATGAACCATTTTGCAGAGGACTTTGTGCCTAATTCTAAACCCACACTCAAAAAAATTATTGATATAGTTGTTGCCTAAAGTAAAGAGGCGACTGGAGTAAAGCATGGATGACATTAAATATAGCCCTAGTGATGCGAACCCGCACAATAGTTACAACGCTGGTAATAAACATAGCCGTACTGGTTATGATGACCAGCTAGATTACGGTACACCCGCCAGTAATTCGGATTTGATGGTGACTTTGGAGATTGATGGTCGCGAAATTACCGTACCAGACGGCACCAGTATTATGCGTGCATCCATTTTGGCAGGTGTTAATGTACCTAAATTGTGCGCTACCGATTCCTTAGAGCCGTTTGGCTCCTGCCGCTTATGCGTGGTGGAAATCGAAGGTCGCCGTGGTTATCCAGCCTGTTGCACTACACCAGTTGCTCCAGGCTTAAAAGTTCATACACAAACCAGCAAATTGGCGGATATTCGCCGGGGTACCATGGAATTGTATATTTCAGATCATCCGCTGGACTGTCTGACTTGCTCAGCCAATGGTGATTGCGAATTACAAGATATGGCAGGCGCGGTAGGCTTGCGTGAGGTGCGCTACGGTTATGAGGGTGAAAATCATCTTAAGGCTGAAAAAGACGAGTCCAATCCTTATTTCACCTTTGACCCCAGTAAATGTATCGTGTGCAGTCGCTGTGTGCGCGCTTGTGAGGAAACACAAGGCACATTTGCCTTAACCATTAGTGGTCGTGGTTTTGACTCAAAAGTAGCATCAGGTATTGAAAACTTTAAAGATTCAGAATGTGTTTCTTGTGGTGCCTGTGTAGCAGCCTGTCCGACTGCCACATTAATGGAAAAAACTGTTATTGAAGCGGGTACACCAGAGCATTCAGTGACTACTACTTGCGCCTATTGCGGCGTCGGTTGTAGCTTTAATGCGGAGATGAAAGGCGAAGAAGTAATTCGAATGACTCCACACAAAAACGGCGGTGCTAATCATGGGCACTCTTGCGTCAAGGGAAGGTTCGCTTGGGGTTATGCTACTCATCAAGACCGCATTACTACTCCAATGATACGTAAAAGCATTAAAGATGAGTGGCAAGTGGTGAGCTGGGATGAGGCGATTGACTATGCTGCTTCAGAGATTAAACGCATTTCTGCCAAGTATGGCAAAGAGAGCATGGGCGGTATTACGTCTAGCCGTTGTACCAATGAAGAAGTGTATGTCACCCAAAAACTGGTGCGCGCCGTATTTGGCACCAATAACGTAGACACTTGCGCCCGCGTTTGCCACAGCCCAACAGGTTATGGTCTTAAACAAACGATTGGCGAATCGGCAGGTACACAAACCTTTGATTCTGTAATGAAAAGTGATGTCATCATGATTATCGGAGCCAATCCGACAGATGGCCACCCTGTGTTTGCATCCCAAATGAAACGCCGTTTACGTGAGGGCGCAAAACTGATTATTGCCGACCCGCGTGAAATTGATTTGGTGGATAACTCGCCGCATATTCGCGCCGATTATCACCTGAATTTACGCCCTAGCACTAACGTGGCCTTAATTTCTGCACTGGCACATGTGGTGGTAACCGAAGGCTTGGTGAAAGAAGATTTTGTGCATGAACGTTGTGAGTGGGATTCTTTCGTGATGTGGCGCGATTTTGTGGCAAAACCAGAGAATTCACCAGAAGCATTAGAGTCTGTTTTGGGAGTTAAAGCACAAACTATGCGTGAAGCTGCGCGGCTTTTTGCCACGGGTGGTAACGGTGCTATCTACTATGGCTTAGGTGTTACCGAGCATAGTCAAGGCTCAACCATGGTGATGGGTATCGCTAACTTGGCGATGGCAACCGGTAATGTGGGGCGCGAAGGCGTAGGCATTAATCCCTTACGCGGTCAAAACAATGTGCAGGGCAGTTGCGATATGGGCAGCATGCCGCATGAGTTCCCTGGTTATCGCCATGTATCGGATGATGCGACGCGCGCCTTGTTTGAAAGCGCTTGGGGCAGACCATTAAGCAACGATCCAGGCTTGCGTATACCCAATATGCTAGACCTTGCAGGCGAGGGTAAATTTAAAGCCTTGTATTGCGTTGGCGAAGATATCGCGCAATCCGATCCCAATACCCAGCATGTAACGCACGCTCTAGAAAGTATGGAGTGCGTGATTGTGCAAGATTTGTTCTTAAATGAAACTGCCATGTATGCGCATGTATTCTTCCCTGGTGCGTCATTCTTAGAAAAAAGCGGCACATTTACCAACGCGGAGCGCCGCATTTCACCTGTGCGCCGTGTAATGACCCCTAAAAATGGCCATGGTGAACGTGGCTTAGAAGATTGGGAAATCACCGCTAAATTGTCAGCAGCTTTGGGCTATGATATGCAATACAAGCATGCCAGTGAAATTATGGATGAAATCGCCGCATTAACACCAACCTTTAAAGGTGTCAGTTTTGCTAAGTTAGATGAGCTGGGCAGTATTCAATGGCCATGCGATGATGAAAACCCAGAAGGTACGCCAACCATGCACATTGATGTGTTTGTGCGCGGTAAGGGTAAATTCTTTATCACACAATATGTGCCTACTACAGAAAAAGTAAACGCTAAATTCCCATTAATACTCACTACAGGTCGTATTTTGAGCCAGTACAACGTAGGGGCACAAACGCGCCGTACGCTTAATAATGCTTGGCATGCTGAGGATATTGTAGAGATTCACCCTCATGATGCTGAAGAGCGCGGAATTAGAGAAGGTGATTGGGTAGGCATTGCCAGTCGTGCGGGTGAAACAGTATTGCGCGCAACCTTAACTGAGCGCGTGCAAGCTGGGGTAATTTACACTACGTTCCATCACCCAGAATCAGGAGCCAATGTAATTACAACGGACAACAGCGATTGGGCAACCAACTGCCCAGAATTTAAAGTAACGGCAGTGCAGGTCACGCGCGTGAATCAATTATCCGATTGGCAAAAAGACTACAAAACCTTTAGCGAAGCCCAGATTGCGTTTACGGGCAAAAAATCTGCTAAAACAACGCAGCCTGCTTAATACTTTTTAACTGAAGTATTTTATTTTGTCTGAGCAACTGGTTTTAACTGACTCTCTGTTTTCGATTGATGTGCCGCTGACAGAGGTGAATGTTACGCGCTGGCGAAATGGTGAGCTGATTTCCGTACAAGATAAAGTGGCTGAAGAAGTGCCGATTGCGCTGGTCTATAACGGGGTATCACATGCGGTGATGATGGCTACGCCTTTAGATTTGGAAGATTTCGCGCTGGGTTTTTCGCTATCAGAAGGTATTTTGCGCGATAAAAGCGATTTATACGATATTGAAGTGGTAAAGCAATCGCAGGGTATTGAATTGCGTTTAGAAATAGCATCAGAATGTTTTTCTAAACTAAAAGATCGACGCCGTAATTTAGTTGGACGTACAGGTTGTGGCATTTGTGGGGCAGAAAGCTTAGAGCAAGTCTTGCGATTGCCGCAAACAGATACTCCCAATAAAAGAGGTGTTTCCAAACCATTATCTGCCAAGCAAATTCAATCAGCTTTTCATGCGATTCAAAACAAACAGACTTTGCAGCAAGCAACTGGCGCAACTCATGCATGTGCTTGGATTGATGCGCAAGGTGAGGTTGTGTTGGTGCGTGAAGATGTGGGGCGGCACAATGCTATGGATAAATTGATTGGCGCCCTAGCTAGGCAAGAAAATAAGAGGCAGGAAAATAATGAGCCAAAACGGCCAAATCAATATGACGGGTTTGTATTAACCTCAAGCCGTGCCAGTGTAGAGATGGTGCAAAAAGTAGCAACAGCAGGTATTAAAGTATTGGCCGCAATTTCTGCACCGACAGGCTTAGCGATTCGTATTGCGGAAACGTATTGCGTAACGTTAATCGGCTTTTTGCGCGATCAGCAATTTGTTATATATACTCATCAACATCGCATAAAATTTTAGTATTAGTGATGAATTGGTTTTAAATAATAGTTTGATTCTTTGATTTAATTTTTTTAAAGTTTATACGCATGCAAACAGAACAGTTAATTAAAATGGCCAATCAAATTGGCGACTTTTATGAACCCTATCCAGATGAAAATCAAGTTAAACAAGGAATCGCAGGGCATTTAAACAAGTTTTGGGCATTACAAATGCGCCAACAGTTGGCGCAACATGTAAAAAATACAAATGGTTCAGGTTTGCATCAAAAAGTTGCAGCCGCTATTACTAGCAGCTATTTAGAAATCCAATAAGACTAATAGTCTCGTTGGAATTGCTGTTGAATAAATTTAAGAAACGCGCTGAAACAATCTAAAACTTTCGCGCCGCTCATTCAAGCGTTCCCCACTCCAAATCAGTTTCCAATCTGGTCCAGGCTCTAATTTTTCTCTGCCTCTTTCATCTTGAATCAAATATAAATCACAGTTAAGATTCTGTTCGGTTTCAAAAGCGAAGGTTTTTACATTCGCATAATAGTGCAGTAAATCACGCTGCGCATCACCCAAGTGATTGCTGGTAATACAGGCATATTGTTTTGGTAGAGCATTTTTAAATTGTGTAAAAACAGCACCGTAGCTGCGAGCCGAATCAATCATCGGTAGCCATATAGTCATCAGTAATGTCCAAACACAGGTTATGCCAATAGCCCAATTGGTGGTGCTGGATCGGTTAGAGTGCTGTGAACGGAAGACGGTAAACAGCCAAATTAAACTCACTGCAATTGCCAAAATCACGGCAATAAAATTAAAACTAAGCTCAGTCATGCCCGATAAAAAAGTCAGGCGCTCTTTTACTTTTACTGGATTACCAGTCATCATCGCAACCCAGCCCATCCAAATAAGGCCGCTCATTAAGCCACATAAAATGAGACCAAACCAGTTTAGCGCGCCTGCAGTGCCGCGTTTTAAGGTTTCAATACTGCCACCTGCCATCGCAGTAAGTGGTATCAATAAGGGTAATGCAAATATCTCTTTGCGTTCTGCGCCAAAGCCAATCAATATTAAAGCGACAACGCTAAAGGTAATAATTAACTGAAATTTAGGCTTGTTGAGCAGTTGTGTGCGATAACGCCAAAATCCCCAAACGGCTAAAGGTAGCACCGGCCATGCATACCATACCAGGGTTTTTAAAAAATACAGATAATAAGCCTGCTTAAATTGATCAAGTGATTGCAGCCACCAAGCATTAAAAATTTCTGGCTGAAATGTTAAACATAAGATTGGCCAAATCAGCAAAAAAGGGCTTGCTACTACAAGCGATAATCCCAAGACATATAAATAACTTTTACTGCGCCAAAAGCTGAACAAACACGGTAAGGTTATGCTTGTGGCGATCAAAATGCTCAAAGGCAGCAAGCCTGTAGATAAAAAGCTAACTCCCAGACCTATTCCTAGCAAAATGCTGGCACGATATAGTCGTCTTTTACTCAAAGCCAGTGCATAAAATCCAGTGGCTAAGCCTGCTAGGCTAGACACTGCTGGCGTTAACGTGTGTGCGCTAACGATTAAGCCAAGTGTACCCATTAATACAAAAGTAGTTTGACGACCAGTGCCCTTGCCCCACAACTCGCGGCCTGTCATACCCATCATCAAGAAAGTGATCAGCATCCATAAGCCTGTAGCGATGCGGGCACCATCGTGCAAAGGTAAGATGAATTGGAAAATTTTGGCCACAAATGCCGCGCTTAAATAAAAAAGCGGCGGATTGATTATTTTGTTTGGACTAGATGCGCTGGGAGCGAGGTATTCTTCAGTGTCTAAAATAGTTTTTATCACACTGATACTATGCGATTCAAATGGTTTCCATGGCTCATGACCAATCAATCCCATTAACAACCACACCACGCATAAGATTAACAACAGACGTATTTTGGCGCGCTCGCCCACGCGCGCGCGCGGGGTGGACATATTGCCTTGCCAATCATGATCTAAATCAAAACGCATGATTTACTATTGAATGAGGTAAAAGTTTTTATATTTTAACACTGCTTGTTTTTGCGCTTGCAATTTAAACAGTCTAAAAGCATTGTCGCCAAAATAAAAAAGGCAGCAAGGCTGCCTTTTTTGCAAAACACACGCATGTAATTACATGCCATATTTTTGTTTGAATTTCTCAACACGGCCAGCTGTGTCTAATATTTTTTGTTTACCTGTGTAAAACGGGTGACATTGTGAACACACCTCAATACTCATGTCTCGACCATGCGTAGAGCGTGTTTTAAATTTGCTACCACAGCTACAAGTAACGTTGATTTCTGGGTAGTTAGGATGTGTATCAGCTTTCATGCTTTTCTCTCTAAATTTAAGCAATTGAAGTAAACCGCATATTATGGACCAAAGTAAAATTTTTGGCAAGATGAATATGCGTTTGATTTTTTTGCACTAATTAACCCCTGCGCATGCTATCAAAAAAGTCGGCATTGTTTTTGGTAGCCTTGATTTTGTCTAACAAGAATTCCATCGCTTCCAAATCGTCCATAGGGTAGAGTAATTTACGCAATACCCAAATTTTCTGTAATACATCTTTTTCAATTAGCAGTTCTTCTTTACGCGTGCCTGATTTATTGACGTTAATGGCAGGGTAGAGACGTTTTTCAGCCATTTTACGGTCAAGATGGATTTCCATATTGCCGGTACCTTTGAATTCTTCATAAATTACATCGTCCATGCGCGAGCCAGTATCGACAAGGGCTGTAGCAATAATGGTAAGTGATCCACCTTCTTCAATATTACGTGCCGCACCAAAGAAGCGTTTAGGGCGTTGCAGCGCATTTGCATCCACACCGCCTGTTAACACTTTGCCCGATGAGGGAATAACTGTGTTGTAAGCACGGGCTAAGCGGGTAATTGAATCCAGCAAAATGACCACATCTTTTTTGTGCTCAACCAAACGCTTGGCTTTTTCTAGTACCATCTCAGCCACTTGTACGTGGCGCGTTGCGGGCTCATCAAAAGTAGAAGCAACTACTTCGCCCTTTACTGAGCGCGTCATTTCCGTCACTTCTTCAGGGCGCTCATCAATTAGCAGCACAATCAAAATTACATCGGGATGGTTAGCGGTAATCGCATGTGCGATATTTTGCATCATCACTGTTTTACCGCTTTTTGGGCTGGCCACTAATAAACCGCGTTGACCGCGACCAATTGGTGCAATCATATCAATCACCCGGCTAGTAATGTTTTCTTCACCGCGGATTTCACGTTCTAATGTAAGAGGGATAGTTGGGAAAAGCGGGGTTAAGTTTTCAAACAGAATTTTGTGTTTGGTGTTTTCAGGCGCTTCACAGTTTACTTGGTCAACTTTTACTAGGGCAAAATAGCGCTCACCGTCTTTTGGAGTGCGAATCTCTCCTTGAATACTATCGCCTGTGTGTAAATTAAAGCGTCTAATTTGTGAGGGTGATACATAAATATCGTCAGGCCCTGCTAAATAAGAAGTATCAGGTGAGCGTAAAAACCCAAAACCATCCTGCAACACTTCCAACGTACCGTCACCAAAAATACTGTCACCTTTTTTTGCTTTGTTTTTGAGTATGGCAAAAATCAAATCTTGCTTGCGCATACGACTAGCATTTTCAATTTCGTTGGTTAGTGCCATTTCAACTAATTCGGTAACGGGCAGGTGTTTAAGGTCAGATAAATGCATTAGAGAACTCTCTAGAATGGGCTAACTATAGGATAGTTTGAAAGGATAGTTTGTGGTGTAAGAGTTAAAAACGTCTAGCTTCTGATTAGCTTATAGAAACTAGACTTATTAATGCAAAGGTTGATAAGTTAGATGTTGAACAATTAAATATTGCTGTCAATAAAAGCGGTCAATTGTGATTTTGACAATGCGCCTACTTTAGTTGCCTCAACATTGCCATTTTTGAATAGCATGAGAGTTGGAATGCCGCGAATACCATATTTTGGTGGCGTTTGTTGGTTGTCATCAATATTTAACTTAGCTACTTTTAAGCGGCCAGAATATTCTTTGCTAATGTCATCTAAAATCGGTGCAATCATTTTGCAAGGACCACACCATTCTGCCCAATAATCCACTAAAACGGGAAGGGATGATTGCAATACTTCTTGCTCAAAAGCTGCATCGCTTAAATGGGTAATGTGTTCGCTCATGTTGACCCCTATGTAGAAATTTGACTGACAATTTAATATTGTTAAAACCTAATAATGCACGATTAATTAGATATTAAAGTTACAATTTTTAAATAAATAGCGTTATTCAACGTATTTTTCAAGTCATTAACAAAATTATTATTAAATTCAATTCGGTTATATTGATAAAGATATATTCATAAGCAATTAGCTTTTAAATACTTTTAAATGCCTATTAATAGTATAGCAAAATCAAATGACTTCTATCAAGCTGTATTGAAAGCGTTCGAAGCTTGCTGTGCGTTCGACTAATTTGGTAGTACGCACATTGCTAACCGTATTGTTATGGTGAACCTCAATGGTGCTACCTACTTTGCAAAGGCCAACAGTCGCAATAATGCTAGCTGCTTGTTTTAATGCCGATAGTTCTGGTAACAGCAAGGCTTCACTCTCTAGGGCGTTATTATCGGCACGAATGCTTACAGCGTATGCGCTTGGAGAAATTAATTGCAAGCCTATATCTAATTGTTTCAACTCATTCACATTAGCCCATCGTAAAACAGCAAGCTCCCATGTTTTGGTGTTGTTATCTTTCATGGCAACTACGTCACCTATGTGTGCGCTAGCCATCGATGTATTGATTTTACGCAAAGCATAACCACCCGCGCTCACGTTCAATATTTGCCATCTGGATGGCCTGTAAAAGCCATTGGTGTTCAAGCCACTAATTCCTTGATTAGTGTTAAGCGGCGAGCCAACTTCGCGAATTAAATGATGCGTGGTGTTCATGCCAATGCTTAACTCTACACCATCACTTTTTTTACTTCTAGAAAATAGTCTCTGCGGTGTTTTGCCATATTGTTTAATTAAGTGCGCAAGCAAGTCTTCAAAGTGCGTTTCAATGGCATTGGTAGGAATGCTGGCATCATTAGGGATAACACCTTCTTGCAATAATTTAATATGCTGATAAATTTGTCTGGCTAAATTAACCGTAACCAATAGTATGTCAGTGCTACCGTCTGGTATTTCTTTATTTTTTACAAAAGCAGTTGGAGGTTTAGCGCCATCTAGCGATACTAAAAACACGCCTGTAGGCTTTTCAATAAAGCCCAGTGGCCTCAGTTCTGCTTTATTGGCAACTCTACCCAAATAGCTGTCAAGACTAAGAATGTGTTTATTAGCCAGGTGTTGTGGATTGGCCAAATTTAAAAGTAGTGTTTGCGCGTAAATAAAATTAACCGAGCTAGCATTATTGATAGTGTAATGCTCTGATACAGGAAGCTTTTCTGCAGATTGCTGTAGGGCACAATAATAAAGCTGATGTAACTCACCCCAAATTGAAGCGGGAGCGCTTGCATAAGTAAGATGATGAATTAACATCAATTCTTTACATGCGTGAATCGCACGCTGAACAACCAATGCGGTGGTTTTGCTGCTGCCCAAATTGAGTATTTTGTTTTGCAAATCCACCAGTGCAAATTTGTATCCAAACGCAAATTCTTGCCATAATTGCTCTGCGGCATCGGCAAAGGCTTGCTCATTTTTTGAAATAGGCAAGCTGGCGCCACTAAAATGTGGAATTAGATCTTGATAAATTTGAATGGCAGAAGGGCGATACAGTTCAAGCGCATTTAGGCGATTGGTAAATGCCACTTTTTGGCTATTGATAATCTGTAATTCCTCAATTAAATCGCTAGCGGCTCTAATAGGGTCGCCAAATGGCAAATTTTGAATAAATTCATTGATTTTATGCGCGCGTGTTTCAGCCAATAAAATTGGATTGTTATCTAAATTGGGTAGCTTAAGACTGATCGGCATAAATGCTCCACATAGTATTGGGTGCTAATTTAAAAATCGGACACTTCTAAAATGATAAAGCCTTAATTAAATGGCAAAGTGCTTAGTGGCATAATGTTATGGGCAAACTAAACGCATCGCTTTCAAATTTGTAAATCATTAAATAGATTAAGTAAATTTTATAATAATGAATTAATCGGTTTATTTCTTCGGATTATATATTAGATTGAAAAAGATTATGGTAGCTAAAAAACAGTTTTTGTGGCGGATTAAAATTTTTATTTTTCTAAGCTTGGGTTTTATAGCGCACACTGCTGATGCGTCTAATAGTAAAGTGTTTGAATTAAAACATACTGCAGGCAAAAACAGTCACTTGCTCCATATAAAGGCAAATGGGTCATTGTGAATTATTGGGCGATATGGTGACCACCTTGCTTAGAAGAGAACCACTGATTTAGTGGCGCTGTATGATAGTCGCAAAAACTAAAGATGTGATGTTGCTGGGTGAAGTGTTTGACTACAAAGATGAGGCAAAGGTAGGCACTTATGTGGACTATATACTTATGTTTTATCCCGTTTTGCTAGATCACGATGATGTGATTAAGCAAATTGGAAGTGCAGAAGTGATGCCAGCTACTTATATTTAAAATGCGCGCGGCGTTTTACTTAAAACTAAGCGCGGATTGGTGACTAAGACCTACCTTGAAGCTCTAAAAGCAACAGAACCCTTAAAGCTTCAAAAATAGCTGTTTAAAGCATTGCCACAATACTATTGCCGTCGGCATCCAAAATATTCAACTGGTTTTCATCAGCAAATTGCATGAGCTGCGCAAAACCTTCCGGGCTGCTATCTTTTAAACGCATATCCACGGCCAAGCAACGCACGCCGTTCATTACTTTTGGTTTTAAATAAGGCGAATATACCAGCTTCTTATCAGGTCCAAAACTGGCGTAAGTACTGCAAGTTCTATCAACCCAATCGCTAGGGCGGAACGGTTTTCCCGTACGCGTTAAGCCTTCAATAATAATTTCTACATTTTTTTTGATCATGTTGATGTCACTTTGTCTACTGATTTACGGGTTGATATATTCAAAGACTTTAACGACTTTGCTGACGCCGTCTGCGTTGCGTGCAATTTCTACAGCCGCTTCACCTTCTTTTTGCGTCACAAGGCCCATTAAATAGACCACCCCATTTTCGGTCACCACTTTAACGTGATTAGGAGAGAATTTATTTTCAGTCAAAAATTTGATTTTAAGTTTAGAAGTAATAAAAGTATCATTGCTACGAGAGCCGATAGTGCTTTTGGGCGCAATTACTATCTCATTGGTCACGGCTCGAATATTTTCAATTTCTTTTAATAGGGCCTCTGCCTTAGCTAAGCGCTCTGCATCAGGCACTTCGCCCGTTAACAACACATTACGGTTAAAGCTGGTGACATTTACATGCGATTGCTCGCCCAAATTGGTTTCTATTTTTCTAGCGGCTTTTAGCTCAATGTTTTCATCTTCCACAAAAATGCCAGATGTGCGTCTGTCTGCTGCCACAGTACCACCAACTGCAGCGCCGCCTACTGCTAAAGGCACGCATGCGGACAATTGGCTTATTAGGCCTGCAGCCAATACTGTTCTTAAAATCAAATTCATTAAGTGCTCCCTTATATCAGATAATTTTTGCGAATCATACGCTCTTTATGCGTCAAATGCATTACGCACCCATTCAATCGATTTTGCATCGACAACATCCATCAGGATTGCATCAAAACGGCATGCTTGTGAGCTCTGGTTCAGATTTTGTGTTTGTAAATAGTGTTGTGAAGTTAATATTAGTTTTTGCATTTTTTGCGGAGTAATGCTACTGCCAGCGCCTCCAAACAGGGAGTTTTTTCTTAATCGCACCTCAACAAATACCAACGTTTTAGTGTCTTGCATAATCAAATCAATTTCACCATAGCGGCAGTGGTAATTTTGGGCTACTAATATAAGTCCTTGATTTAATAAAAAAGTTGCTGCTAACTTTTCGGCTTCTAATCCTGTATTGTTTTGATTTAATTTCATTTGGCTTATTTTTTGAGGATTATTAGCGCTTTGGCTTAAAATGATGCTATGACTGAGTTGAAAACTAAGAGTACATTATATGTTGTGGCAACCCCAATCGGCAATTTAGGTGATATTACCTTGCGTGCACTTGAAATACTCAAGGGTGTAGATGCCATTGCAGCAGAAGACACGCGCCATACCTCAGGATTATTGTCGCATTTTGGCATTAGCAAAAAACTTATTGCGGTGCATGAGCATAACGAAAATCAATCTGCTGAAAAATTATTAGTACAATTAAATGCTGGTGAAAACATTGCCTTAGTGACCGATGCTGGCACACCAGGCATTAGCGACCCTGGCGCTGTAGTGGTGGATTTTGTGCGCAAGGCAGGTGTAAAAGTGGTGCCGATTCCAGGCGTAAGTGCGGTAATCGCGGCATTATCGGCGTCAGGCATTTCAAAAAATGGTTTTTTATTTCATGGATTTTTGCCAGCAAGCGGCGGCGCCAGACGTAAAGCGCTTGAAACTTTAAAAGCACAAACAGTGACCTTGGTTTTTTATGAAGCGCCGCACCGTATTTTAGAAAGTGTTGATGATATGGCCAATGCATTGGGTGCAGAGCGCCGAATTACCTTTGCAAGAGAGATCACCAAAACCTTTGAAACGATTTATAGTTGTGAATTAGCCCAAGCAAAAGCTTGGTTAGAAGCCGATACTAATCAGCAACGTGGTGAGTTTGTATTGCTGGTTGAAGCTGCCGAAACTAAAGCGCCAGAAGACTTTTCAGAAGAAACAATTCGCGTATTGAAATTGCTACTGGCCGATTTGCCACTTAAACAAGCGGTGAAACTAGCTGCAGAAATCACCAATGAAAAGAAAAATGATTTGTACGAATTTGCACTTGCATTAAAAAATCTTCTTTAAAGAATGAGCCCAATATGACTACATTAACAATTACACGCCCAGATGACTGGCATTTACACCTAAGAGATGGTGCCGCGCTTAAAGCGGTGTTGCCAGATACTGCCAGACAATTCGCGCGCGCGATTGTCATGCCTAATCTGCGCCCACCTGTCATAACAACTGCATTGGCAATGGCTTATCGGCAACGCATTTTTGAGGCGTTGCCAGCAGATTTAAGTTTTGAGCCACTGATGACTTTGTACCTGACTGATAATACCACTGCAGAAGAGATTGTCTTGGCTAAAGCCAGTGGTATTGTGCATGGTGTTAAGTTATACCCAGCGGGCGCCACTACTAATTCCGATTCGGGAGTCACTAATTTAGGGCATTGTGTTAAAGTTTTAGAGGCAATGGAGAAATTGGGAATGCCTTTATTGGCTCACGCTGAGGTGACGGATGGCGATGTAGATGTGTTTGACCGTGAGCGTGTCTTTATTGAGCGCAATATGTCGCCGCTACTCAAAAAATTCACTGCGCTAAAAGTAGTTTTTGAGCACATTACCACTAAAGATGCTGTAGATTTTGTGCGTGAAGCGCCCAATAATGTGGCCGCCACCATTACTGCGCATCATTTGTTAATGAATCGCAATGATATGTTTAAAGGCGGCATTCAGCCCCATCATTATTGCCTGCCTATATTAAAGCGCGAAGAACACCGTTTAGCGTTAGTGAGTGCTGCCATTTCTGGAAATGTCAAATTTTTCTTAGGCACCGATAGCGCACCACATGCGAAACATACTAAAGAAGCCGCTTGTGGCTGTGCAGGTATTTATACTGCCCATTCTGCGATTGAGTTGTATGCGGAAGCGTTTGAAAATGCCAATGCGCTTGATAAATTAGAAGGTTTTGCTAGTTTTTATGGTCCTGATTTTTATGATTTGCCACGCAATCAAGATAAAATCACGTTAGTAAAAGAGCGTTGGCAAGTACCAGACAATTTGCCATTTGATGATGATGTGCTTGTGCCACTCAGAGCAGGGCAAAACTTGGCGTGGAAATTACAAAATAATTAATCGTGGCAGCATGTTAAAATAATGTTGAAGCTGGCTAGACAGTCGCCGCCTAACTTGTTGGGGGGAGGAAAGTCCGGGCTGCACAGAGCAAGATGACGGCTAACGGCCGTACGCTGAAATCCGAAGGGTATAAGGCGAGGAATAGGGCCACAGAGACGAGCGTATTTAGTTACGGTGAAACGCGGTAACCTCCATTTGCAGCAATATCAAATAGGCTGGCGATTTTATTTGTGTAGAAACTTACACATGTAAATAAGGCGTTGCTCGCGCTGTCAGCGGGTAGATAGCTTGAGTGCACAAGTAATTGTGCGCCTAGATGAATGACTGTCAACTTTAGAAATAAAGTCTACAAAACCCGGCTTATCGGCCAGCTTCATTGATTATTTAAAATAAAAAACCACATAAATTTTTGGTTTTTTGTATTATGAACCCTTCTGTTTGATTTCTGCGACGCAATCCTAAAGCCGCAGAGCAATACAGCCAAGCGGTTGCTGGAACTGATCCTGGATTTGGGTTGCCAACAGGTGCGCCATAATTATAAAGTACTGATTTGGCTCTAAAGTCAGAAATCAACCATCAATTGTTTGATGACTTAACGTGCGTACGATTAAGTTAGTTCCAATTTCATCAGTCATATCATTATATGCCGCTTGTGCAGATGGATTGTCTACGCCATATGCGCTGATGCTTAAAGTGCCTGTAATGTGAGGTGAGCTAATTATCTTGTGTGCACATTGCCAATCATCACCAGCGCCGCAATAAAAAGGGCTATCTGGAGTATCAATAGTGCTAGGTGCAAGATAGTTTAGTGAAAAGTTTGTAGTTGATGATGTTGCATCTATGTTATCTAGTATGGCTTCAATTACATTAGAGCTTTAAACAGTGTGTCAAGCAATAGACTTGATATAACTGGTTTCTGAATGCACATTTTTATTGTTCCTTTTAAATTTGTAAAAAATTGCTTCACAAGTTTAAATATAAACAATCTTAACTCAATCGCCTGTTTTGAGTATTAATTGAGTATTAATCAGTATTAAGTAACTCATTAACCAGTCAATTTCCTCCCTATAAAAAATCTTAAAAAGCGATATTGTTTTCAATCATTGACCTAGTTGATTGTTGTGATATTTTACATGTAATTAATTTAATATCTCATTGATTTTTATGATAATTATTTTATTAATAAAAATGCGCTAAGTCTTTGTCTTATAAAGAAAAAATAGTTAAAAAATGCTTGCAAAGAGCTTTTTTTTTATCTATAGTGCAACTTAGTGGTGAAAAGTGGAGTTTAGTGGGAACTTTTGCATCGATAAGTTATTTGCCTGTTCCTACTTTAGTCTCTTCATGACAATTTTGAGTTCATCACCAAAACAAATAGTGGACTAAGGGTGGTTTATTAAAATCATGTTTCGCGGCGCAACACTTTTAAGTATGGATGCTAAGAGTAGGCTCGCTGTCCCTGCTAAGCATCGTGATGCTTTGTTTGCGCAAAGTGTGGGCAATTTGATTTTAACTGCGCATCCGCATCGCTGCTTACTGCTATACCCGCAACCAGCATGGGCGCCGATTGAGGCCAAAATTAACGCCTTATCAAGCTTTAATACACAAACCAGTGCATATCAGCGCCTGATGGTTGGCCAAGCGGAAGATTTGACTCTGGACAGCGCGGGGCGCTTGTTGGTGTCTTCTGTTTTGCGAGATTTTGCAAAATTAGATAAAGATGTCATGTTTGTAGGTCAGGGCAGTCATTTTGAGTTGTGGAATTTGGATGCATGGAATAAGCAGTTGGAGATTTTGACTAGCGGCAATAGCTTTGATATGCCAGCAGAATTAGAAGGTTTCTCACTATGATGATGGGGGCGAAATCTGTGCCCAACTTAGCCTCAGTACCCGCATCAATTTCGACCCCTGTATTAAATTCCTCACTCAAGTCATCACCGACTGCCCATGTCACTGTTTTGTTAAATGAAGCGGTTGATGCGCTAAATATAAAACCTACAGGCATTTATGTGGATGGTACTTTTGGGCGCGGTGGACATAGTCGTTTAATTTTGTCACGCTTAGAAAAATCCGGTCGCTTATATGCGATTGACCGCGATTTAGCTGCAATTGCTGAAGGGTATTCTATTCAAGATTCGCGTTTTCATATATCGCATTTGCACTTTTCAGAAATCAATCGCCTGGTTAGTAATAACAATTTAACCAAAGTAGACGGCATTTTGCTGGATTTAGGCATTTCATCGCCACAAATTGATGAAAGTGAACGTGGTTTTAGCTTTAGATTTGATGCGCCCTTAGATATGCGCATGGACCAAACGCGTGGAAAGACAGCCGCAGAGCTATTGACCACTATTTCAGAACAACAATTAGGGAAAGTGATAAAAGACTATGGTGAAGAACGGTTTGCTAAGCAGGTTGCAAGGGCGATTATTAAGGAGCGCTCAGACGGGCGCGCCATCACCACTACCGGACAGCTTGCCAAGATCGTGGCAAGTGCAATCCCCAAGATCGAGCCGGGGCAGAACCCTGCAACGCGCACCTTTCAAGCTTTACGGATTTTCGTCAATTCGGAGCTTGAGGAGTTATCGTTAATTTTGCCGGAGTGCTTAAATTTACTGGCTGAAGGCGCGCGGTTGGTTGTGATTAGTTTTCATTCGCTAGAAGACAGAATCGTAAAGCAATTTATTCAAGGTGAACAGAATCGTGATGATTTGCCTTCGCGTTTTCCAGTGAAGGCAATTGATTTGCCGCAACCAAGGTTAAAGGCGGTGGGAAAGGCAATTAAGCCAAGTGTTACTGAAATAAATCAAAATCCACGCAGCAGAAGTGCAGTAATGCGTGTAGCACAAAGAACGGCGATTGCTTAGAAAAAACATGATACGCATCAATTTTATTTTATTTTTTGTATTAATTGCGGTAAGTATAGGTGTGATTACGTCCCAACATAGAGCGCGCAAGCTTTATTTTGAGCTTGAGCAACAGCAAGATTTAACGCGCAAATTTGATACTGAATACGGTCAATTGCAGTTAGAGCAAAGTACTTGGGCTATGCATTCGCGGGTGGAAGAGTTGGCTGCAATGAAATTAAAAATGCAGGTGCCTGATGCAACACGTATTCAGGTGATTGCAAAAGAAGAAATCACTGTTGAATTAATTCGGTGATGATTAAGAAGAGAATATGGCTTATAACTCCTTACAACATCATATAGTGAAGCTGCCAACTTGGCGGCGTAGGCTATTGTTGATTGTTATTCTACTGGGTTTTGCTGGCTTGTTTGCACGCGGCATTTATTTGCAAAGTTTACACAAAGAGTTTTTGCAGCAAAAAGGCGATGCGCGATATAGCCGCACCCTTACTTTGCAAGCGCACCGTGGCAAAATTACTGATAGAAACGGTGAGTTGCTGGCCATTAGCAGCCCCGTGGAATCAGTTTGGGCCAGCCCGCCTGATGTTAAAATAAACAAATCGCAAAAACAAGCATTGGGTAAGTTGTTGGGGTTGAAAAGTGAGGATGTAGATAAAAAGTTCGCCAATTTGCAGCGCGAATTTGTGTATTTAAAACGCCGCGTTTCGCCTAATTTGGCGGCTCAGGTGATGAGTTTGAATATTCCAGGTGTTTTCTTAGAGCGCGAATACAAGCGTTTTTACCCTGCTGGCGATGTAACGGCGCATGTAGTAGGTTTTACTGATATTAATGATGTGGGGCAAGAGGGTTTTGAGTTGGCACAAAACGGACATTTGTCTGGCAAAGCGGGTAGCCGAAAGGTAATTAAAGATAGGCAAGGCCGTATTGTTGAAGATTTAGAAGATGTTAAAGTGCCGCAAGATGGCAAAGACTTGGTGCTTAGTATTGACAGGCGTATTCAATATTTGGCATTTAGAGAACTAGCAGAGGCGGTAGAAAAACATAAAGCTAAAGCGGGTGCAGTTGTTGTGTTAGACGCTAAAACTGGTGAGGTATTAGCCATGGTGAATTTGCCTACATACAACCCTAATAATCCAGTGAATATTGTGGGTAAGACACGTAATCGGGTAATTACTGACGCATTTGAACCGGGGTCTACCTTAAAGCCAATGACGGCTGCTGCTGCGATGGAGTTTGGTGACTTTAAGCCAGATACTAAAATTCAAACTGCACCGGGTTATATGACGATTGGTACCGCCACCATTCACGACGCACACCCGCATGACGTCTTAACAGTTTCTGAAGTGATCCAAAAATCCTCAAATGTGGGCTCAGCCAAAATGGCCTTAAGCCTTAAGCGCGAAGCTATATGGAGTACCTTTAACCAATTTGGCTTTGGTTCGCGTGCCAATATTGGCTTTCCTGGTGAGGCTTCTGGCCGCTTGAGGCCTTATAAAAGCTGGCGCCCTATTGAGCAGGCGACCATGTCTTATGGACATGGTATTAGTTTGACATTGCTGCAATTAGCACGCGCTTACACCGTGTTTGCCAATGAAGGTGAGCTTAAGACTATTTCGTTACTTAAAATCAATGAGCCCTCTGTTGGGCACCAAGTTTTTTCGGCGCAAGTGGCCAATGACATGAAAGCCATGTTAGAGCTTGCTGTTTTGCCTGGAGGCACAGCGTTAAGGGCGCAAGTGGCGGGTTATCGAGTGGGCGGTAAAACAGGTACGGCGCATAAATTGGGCAAAGCGGGTTACGAAAAAGACAAATATGTGGGTTCTTTTGTCGGAATGGCGCCTGCATCTAACCCGCGTTTGATTATGGCGGTGATGATTGATGAGCCGACCAATGGCGAATATTACGGTGGCACTGTGGCAGCCCCTGTATTTAGCGCGGTGATGTCAGATGCCTTGCGTATGCTGTCTGTACCTCAAGATGCACCTAATAGTAATGTGGTAATTCCGACTAACGATGATGATGCAAACGAAGTGATATGACCAAAGCAATTCAAAGTTATCGCATTAAAACACCCATCAAAAATATCACGGCCGATAGCCGCAAAGTGGCACACGGAAGTTTGTTTTTAGCTTACCCAGGAGATAAAATCGATGGCCGCCACTTTATTGCCGATGCGATTAAAAATGGCGTCAGCGCAGTACTTTGGGATTCAGCAGATTTTAGTTGGAATGCAGATTGGCCTGTTGAAAATATAGCCATTAAAAACTTGCGCTTACAGGCTGGTTATATTGCGGCGCAATACTATAAAAACCCATCATCTACCTTGTGGACTATAGGCGTCACTGGCACTAACGGCAAAACGTCCATCACACAATGGTTAAGTCAGTGCTTTAATTATTTAAATCGAAAAACGGCCGTTATTGGCACATTAGGTAATGGCTTTTCTGATCAGTTAACTGAAGCCATCAATACCACGCCAGATGCGATCTTGTTGCAGTGGATGTTAGCCGACTTCTTGAAGCAAGGCGCCGAAGTGGTGGTGTTAGAAGTTTCATCACATGGCTTACATCAAGGCCGCGTTAACGGGGTTGAGTTTGATATTGCGGTTTTGAGTAACCTATCACGCGACCATTTGGATTATCACAGCACATTAGAAGAATATGCTGCTGCCAAACGCCGTTTGTTTGACAGCATTGGTTTAAAAACATCGATAGTGAATTGTGACGACGATTTTGGAAAACAAATTGAACGTGATTTAAAAAACGTAGGCGCAGCAGTTGTAACGTACGGCATTGAGCACGGCGATGTGCGTGCCACAAAACTGCATTTTCAAGATACCTATTTCAACTTTGTGGCTGTAACGTCACAAGGCAATGCAGCAGTGCGTGCAAATTTAATTGGCCGCTTTAATGTTTACAACGTCTTGGCTGTTTTGGCAACTTTGCTGGCATCCAATGTGAGCTTGCAAGAGGCTGTAAAGGCAATTTCATATATTGAATCGGCTCCTGGTCGCATGCAGAAACTGGGTGGCGGCAAGTTGCCAATGGTGGTGGTGGATTATGCACACACACCAGATGCATTGGAAAAAGTATTAAGCACACTAAAAACACAAAAAAAAGAAGGCGCAAAATTGATTTGTGTTTTTGGCTGCGGTGGCGATCGCGATGCAGGTAAGCGGGAGTTAATGGGAAAAATAGCCAGCGATTTGGCCGATGCCGTGGTGGTGACTTCGGATAATCCGCGCCATGAAAACAAATACAAAATTATTAACGAAATCTTGCAAGGCATGCAAGGCAATTACCTAATTGAACAAGATCGAGCAAAAGCGATTAAAGCCAGCATTTTTGCGGCCAAAAGTGGCGATATTGTGCTTATTGCAGGTAAAGGCCATGAGCAATATCAAGAAATTAAAGATAAAAAACACCACTTTAGCGATTTAGAACAAGCGCAAAAAGTGCTCAAAAAGTATGCAGAGACGCTGACATCATGAGGCTCTCGACCATTGCAAAAGCCGTCAACGGCCAATTATTAGGTGCTGAATGCGAAATACAAAGTGTTGGCACTGATAGCCGCGCCATTTTGAGTAATCAACTATATGTGGCGATTAAAGGCGAGCATTTTGACGGTAATCGATTTGCTGAAAAAGCCATCGAAAAAGGTGCCGCGGCGGTTTTGGTTTCAGATCCGCAAACAAAAGCAGGGCCATCCATTGTAGTAAATGACACGCGCTTGGCACTTGGAGACTTGGCAAAGTACTGGCGCAATCAATTTGATATTCCTGTGATTGCGATTACTGGCAGTAATGGCAAAACCACTACCAAAGAAATGCTAAGTGCTATTTTGGTTGCTGCCACAAAAGATGTCACTAAAGTACATGCAACGGTTGGTAATTTAAATAATGATATTGGTATGCCTCTGACATTATTGAAATTAAACAAACAACACGCCTATGCGGTGATAGAGATGGGCATGAATCATTTAGGTGAAATTGATTATTTAAGCCGTATTGCGCAGCCCAATGTGGCGCTGATTAATAATGCAGGCACAGCACATATTGGCGAATTAGGTTCGCGCGAAAATATTGCCAAAGCTAAGGGTGAGATTTTCAATGGTTTAAATAACAATGGAATTGCAGTAATTAATGCCGATGATACTTTTTGTGCTTACTGGCAATCATTAAATGCGGGTAAAAAAATCATTACATTTGGTTTGAGTAAAACGGCGGATATAACAGCTAGCTATACTGAAACAGATGGTTTAAGCCTTATCCAACTCAGCACACCAACAGGCTCGGTAACATTCAAATTGAATATGTTGGGCAAACACAATATTGCTAATGCACTTGCCGCTAGTGCGGTGGCAGTGGCATTGGGTGTGAGCAATCAAGATATTGCCAAAGGTTTGCAAAATATGCGGGCCGTACATAGTCGCTTGCAAAGCATGGCTGGATTAAACGGCGCGCTTTTAATTGATGATACTTATAACGCTAATCCTGACTCAATGAAGGCGGCCATTGATGTACTTGCTGCAATTGATGGCGCGCGTATTTTTGTGATGGGCGATATGGGTGAATTGGGTGCTGATGCAGCACAAATGCATGCCGATATTGGCGCCTATGCTAGGCAAAAAGGCATTACCAATTTGCTGGCATTTGGCGCGTTAAGTGCAAATGCTGTAAGGGTGTTTGGTAAAGATGAGCATAGTAAAGGCGCGCAACACTTTTTAGAGTTAAACGATTTAATCAACAACGTAAAAAGCTTAATGCAAAAGAATGTAACGGTTTTGGTGAAAGGCTCGCGTTTTATGAAAATGGAACGGGTAGTGGAGTCATTAACACAACAAAATCTACAGAAAAGTTTAATGGAGGACGTCCAATGTTATTAGAGCTTGCTCGGTATTTAGCGCACGATATTCGTGGCTTTAACGTATTTAATTACATTACCTTACGTTCTGTCTTGGCAACATTAACGGCGTTACTAATCTCGTTTATGGTTGGGCCAACCATGATTCGCAAGCTGACTCAATATAAAGTAGGTCAAGCTGTACGTGATGATGGCCCTCAAACACACTTGGTAAAAGCGGGTACGCCTACAATGGGCGGCGCACTGATATTAGTCGCTATTGGTATTGCCACTATTTTATGGGGTGATTTACACAATAAATATATTTGGGTAGTGCTGGTTACCACACTTGGTTTTGGTGCAATAGGCTGGGTAGATGATTACCGCAAAGTGGTTCACAAAAATCCTAAAGGCTTATCAGCAAAAGCTAAATATTTTTGGCAAAGCTTGATTGGCCTAGGCGTGGCGATATTTTTATATCAAACATCTAGCAGCCCTGTGGAAACTACATTGATTTTTCCTTTTATTAAAAACCTAGTGCTGCCATTGGGAGCTGTTGGATTTATTTTGCTGACGTATTTAGTGATTGTGGGCAGTAGTAATGCAGTGAATTTAACCGACGGCCTAGATGGTTTGGCGATTATGCCAACCGTGATGGTGGGCAGTGCGCTGGCGATATTTGCCTATGTGGCAGGGCATTTATATTTCTCTAAATACTTAGGCATTCCTTATGTGGCAGGTGCAGGTGAGCTAATGATATTTTGCGCCGCCATGGCGGGAGCTGGTCTTGGATTTTTGTGGTTTAACGCCTACCCGGCCGAAGTGTTTATGGGTGATGTAGGCGCACTTGCCTTAGGTGCTGCATTGGGTGTGGTGGCAGTTATTGTGCGCCAAGAAATCGTGCTGTTTATTATGGGTGGCGTTTTTGTAATGGAAACGTTTTCTGTGGCACTGCAGGTGTTGTATTTCAAATACACCAAATTTAAAACAGGCGTAGGTAAACGCATCTTTTTAATGGCACCGCTACATCATCATTACGAACAAAAAGGCTGGAAAGAGACTCAAGTTGTGGTGCGATTCTGGATTATTACCATGATGTTGGTGCTAATCGGCCTTGCAACATTGAAATTACGATGAGTCAAACATAAAAAAGCAAAAATGAAAATTGCATTAAAAGACAAAAAAGTACTAGTGCTAGGCTTAGGTGATACAGGCTTATCAACCTTGAATTGGCTTGAGCGCCAAAGTGCCATTTTGTCTGTCGCCGACTCACGCACTAATCCACCCAGTATGGACTATCTGATGAAGCATATGCCACATGTGCATATTTATACCGGTAAATTTAACCCTGATGTGTTTTTGCAAGCCGATTTAATTGTGATTAGCCCAGGTGTGGCGATGAGTGAGCCAGCGTTGCAAGCCGCTATTAAAGAGGGTGTGCCAGTGATTGGTGATGTTGAATTGTTTGCGCAATATCGTCCTAAACATGCAAAAGTAATCGCCATTACTGGCTCAAACGGCAAAACCACCGTTACCACTTTAGTGGGTGAGATTTGTAAAGAGGCAGGCTTAAAAACGATTGTGGCGGGCAATATTGGTTTGCCTGTACTAGAGGCCTTAATGATGGAAGCGCCTGACGTGTATGTGCTAGAGCTTTCTAGTTTTCAGTTGGAAACAACGCATCACCTAAAATGCGATAGTGCTGCTGTGCTAAATATTAGTGAAGATCATATGGATCGTTATGCTGATATGAGCGCCTATATTGCGGCCAAAGCACGAATTTTGGCACATGCTAAAGTGGCTGTGCTTAATCGTGATGATGCCGCTACATTGGCCATGTCGGCAAAACATAAAATGACGTTTGGCTTAAATGCCGCTGTTGAAAAGCAAGACTTTGGCTTAATCGAATTTGAAGGCTTGCCATATTTGACCATTGGTCAACGCAAGATCATGAAGTCTAGCCAATTGAGCATAACAGGTCTGCACAATGTGGCTAACGCCCTAGCAGCAATGGCCCTTTGTAACACAGTTGGGGTTGAAGAAACATCCATCGTTAAAGCCTTGATTGATTTTAAAGGCTTGCCGCATCGTGTGGAGTGGGTGGCTAATATTGATGATGTGGATTATTACGACGACTCAAAAGGCACCAATGTGGGCGCAACCTGCGCTGCTATTGCAGGCATGACCAAACAAGGTAAACCGCAAAAAGTGGTGCTGATTGCAGGTGGCGATGGCAAAGGTCAAGATTTCTCACCGCTATTGCCTGCCATTCAACAAAACGCGCGCGCTGTTGTGTTAATTGGTCGCGATGCTGCATTAATTGAAACTATATTGCTACCAAGCCATGTGCCGATTTACCATGCCGCCGACTTGCCAGAAGCAGTGAATATAGCCAAAAAAGTAGCGCAAAGTGGTGATGCTGTATTGCTATCTCCCGCTTGCGCCAGCTTTGATATGTTTAAAAATTATATGCATCGCGCCGAAGTGTTTGTTGAAACAGTTAAACGCTTGCAAGAATTTTCAGCGCAAAGGGTGGCCGCATGTTAGAACTTTCAATATGTTAGCGCCGTTGATGCACAGTCGTGAGCGTATCAATGCCGCCAATTACGATCAAATGTTGCTATGGGTAACCTTGATTTTGCTAGGCTTGGGCTTGGTCATGGTGTATTCGGCTTCTATTGCAATTGCCGAGGCCGATAAAGCCCTAGGTCATCAAAGTGTCTACTATTTAATTCGCCAAAGTATTTTCATTGTATTGGGATTAATGGTAGGCGCAGTTTCGTTTCAAATTCCCGTTGCATGGTGGCAGAAAATGGCGCCTTACCTATTTTTATCAGGGTTATTTTTACTGATGTTGGTGTTGATTCCGGGCGTAGGCCGCAATGTGAATGGCAGTCAACGCTGGCTATCTTTATTTGTGATTAATCTACAGCCATCAGAGTTAGTTAAGCTGTTTGCTGCTATGTACGTGGCCGATTACGCCGTGCGCAAAGCGCCACAAATGGATAGCATTATGCGTGGCTTTTTGCCGATGGCGGTAGTGATGGTGCTGGTAGGTTTTCTATTATTGCGTGAACCGGATTTTGGCGCATTTACTGTAATCGCCGCCATCTCCATTTCAATCCTTTGGCTTGGCGGCATTAACGTCAAAATCTTTATTGCCTTGCTTACCCTGCTACCAGTTGCCATTTATGTGCTAATTGTAAGCTCGCCTTATCGCATGCAGCGCGTAATTGGTTTTATGGACCCTTGGGCTGACCCTTATGGTAAAGGTTACCAACTTTCTCACGCGCTAATTGCCTTTGGTCGTGGTGAATGGTTTGGAGTTGGCTTAGGAGCTAGCGTTGAAAAACTACTCTATTTACCAGAAGCGCATACCGACTTTTTATTGGCTGTGATTGCAGAAGAGTTGGGATTTGTTGGCGTATTAACAGTTTTGGGATTATTTAGCTGGATTGTTATTCGCGCCTTTGGAATTGGCAAAGAGGCTGTCGCCAACGAGCGCTACTTTGCCGCATTGCTGGCACAAGGTTTAGGCGTTTGGATTGGCGCACAGGCCATTATTAATATTGGCGTGAATATGGGAGTGTTACCAACTAAAGGCTTAACGCTTCCATTGCTTTCATTTGGTGGTAGCGGTATTTTGGCCAATTGTATTGCGATGGCAGTGCTGCTGCGTATCGATTATGAAAATCGCCGACTACATAAGGGTTTGCCAGCATGATGTTACACAGTCCTGTTACCCAGTTTGGCAAATTCACTATCCTAATTATGGCTGGTGGCACTGGTGGTCATGTCTACCCCGCTATGGCGGTTGCCGATTACTTAAAAGAGCATGGCTGGAATGTAGTGTGGTTGTGCACAGCAGGCGGTATGGAAAACCGACTAATAGTAGGTAAAAATTATAAAACAGCCACTATTATGATGCGCGGTGTGCGCGGCAAAGGCCTATTAGGCTGGCTTTTATTACCCTATAAATTAGCGATTGCTTTTAAGCAAAGCTTTGCAGCTATTCGTCAACATCAACCAGATGTGGTTTTGGGCATGGGCGGCTTTGCGGCCTTTCCGGGCGGCATGATGGCTAAGTTGCTGGGCAAGCCTTTGGTCATTCACGAGCAGAATTCGATAGCAGGTTTAACTAATAAATCCTTGAGCTTAATTGCTGATAAAACCTTGGCGGCATTTCCTTCAGTCTTTAGCGAAAAAGCCTTATTGGTTGGCAATCCTGTGCGCAAAGAAATAACGCAATTAGCAACGCCAGAGCAAAGATACGGGCAGCGAATAGGCAAGCTAAATTTACTAGTAGTCGGCGGTAGTTTAGGTGCGGCTGCATTAAACGATGTATTACCAAAAGCCTTGGCTAATTTACCTAAAGGTCAATTTGAGGTTGTGCATCAAGCGGGTGAAAAACATATTGCGGCTTTGCAAGTCAACTATCAATCCGCTAACGTGCAGGTCGATGCGAAGGCATTTATCATTAATATGGCTGAAATGTATGCTTGGGCCGATATCGTGATTTGTCGCGCAGGTGCCTTAACAATAGCCGAGTTAGCGTGTGTCGGCGTGGCGAGTATTTTGGTGCCGTTCCCATTTGCAGTGGATGATCACCAAACCTACAACGCACAATATTTAAGTGATGCGGGCGCTGCTAAATTGATTCAACAAACAGAATTTAGTGTGCAAAAAGCCACCGAAATGTTGAGTGGCTTAACTCGTAAACTTTGCCTAGAGATGGCAATTAAAGCGAAGCAACTCTCCAAACCAGAAGCGACAGCGACGGTTGCAAAAATTTGTATGGAGTTGGCGCTATGAAACACAAGGTAAAAAACATCCACTTCATTGGCATCGGCGGCGCAGGCATGAGCGGCATTGCTGAGGTGTTGATTAATCTGGATTTTCAAGTGTCAGGCTCTGATTTAGCTAGCAATGCGGCTACTAAGCGCTTGGCTGGTTTTGGTGCAACAGTATACCAAGGCCATGCTACAGAAAACCTAAAAAATGCGGATGTAGTAGTGGTGTCGAGCGCAGTCAACGAAGCGAATCCTGAAGTGATTGCGGCGCGCGCAAAAAACATTCCAGTAGTGCCGCGTGCATTGATGTTGGCTGAATTAATGCGCTTTAGGCAAGGCATTGCGGTAGCTGGCACACATGGCAAAACAACGACCACCAGCTTAATTGCCAGTATTTTGAATGAAGCAGGCATGGATCCAACCTTTGTAATTGGAGGCAAGTTAGAAGCCGCCAGCGCCAATGCGCGCTTGGGTTCGGGCGAATATATTGTGGCCGAGGCAGATGAATCCGATGCGTCATTTTTGCACTTAACACCAGTGATGGCGGTGGTGACTAATATCGATCAAGACCACATGGATACTTACGAACATAGCTTTGAAAAACTAAAAAGCGCGTTTGTAGAGTTTTTGCAGCAATTGCCTTTTTGGGGCATGGCGGTGCTGTGTATTGATGACGCCAATATCCGTGAAATATTACCACGCATCACTAAACCTATTATGACTTATGGTATGAGTGAAGATGCGCGCATTCGAGCTAAAAACGTGCGTGCCGATAACGGCCAAATGAATTTTACGGTTGAGCGTATTAATGGCGTGACGACAACGTTTGATGTCACGCTTAATTTACCAGGTAACCATTATGTTTTGAATGCGTTGGCAGCGATTGCGATCGCCAGCGAATTAAACGTAAGCGATGCCGCGATTATTAAAGCCTTAGCCGAATTTAAAGGTGTGGGTAGACGTTTTGAGCGCTACGGTGAAATTGCCATTAATCATACAGATGCAAAAAAAACTGGCGGTTCATTTACGCTTATCGATGATTACGGCCACCACCCAGTTGAAATACAAGCGGTAATCGACGCCGCTCGCGGAGCTTTTCCAGATAGGCGTTTATTGATGGCATTTCAGCCACATCGATATACAAGAACAAGAGATTGTTTTGAGGATTTTGTGCGCGTGCTTTCCACAGTTGATGCGGTATTGCTGACTGAAGTTTATTCAGCAGGCGAAACACCAATTGTAGCCGCCGATACGCGCAGCTTAATTCGCTCAATCCGTTTAGCGGGAAAGTTAGAGCCGCAATTTGTAGAAAGCACAGATGCGCTTCCAGCGGCTATTTTAAGCGTGGTTAAAGCGGGTGACGTAGTAATTGTGATGGGTGCCGGCTCAATTGGGCAGGTAGCAGCAAAAACCAAAGAACAAGCGACTGCGCAAAATAAGGAGTTAGTCAGTTAATGACGCAAGCTATTCAACAAGCTAAATCGCAACTGTTGAAAAACGAGCCATTGGCACGTTACACAAGCTGGCGCGTAGGTGGGCGAGCAGATCGCGTATTTATTGCAGAAAGCTTAAACGAATTACAAGCATTTTTGCAAACTTTAGATCATGCTGAGCCCATTGTTTTTATGGGTTTGGGCAGTAATTTACTGGTGCGCGACGGCGGCGTGATAGGCACGGTTGTAATCATGCATCAAGCCTTAAATGATTTGCGTATGGATGGCCAATATATTTACGCTGAGGCGGGTGTGACTTGCGCAAAATTAGCGCGATTTAGTGCTAGCAACGCAAAAGAAGGGGCTGAATTTATGGCTGGCATTCCAGGTACGGTTGGCGGCGCGCTAGCAATGAATGCCGGATGTTATGGCGGTGAAACATGGAATATTGTGCACCAAGTATTAACCATTGATAGAAATGGTGAGACGCATGTGCGAAATGCTTCAGAATTTATTGGCAGCTATCGCCATGTGGAAATGCCTGTGCCTGATGAATGGTTTTTAGGGGCATGGTTTCAGCTAGAAATCGGCAATGTGAACGATTCGCTTAAAAAAATTAAAAACTTATTGGCAACACGTTTGGCTAGCCAGCCACTTAATTTGCCTAGCGCAGGTTCTACTTTCAGAAACCCACCGAGCGATTTTGCGGCACGATTAATTGAGGCAAGTGGTTTAAAAGGCTATCAAATTGGTGGTGCGCAAGTGTCACCCAAGCATGCCAATTTTATTGTAAATGTGGGCGATTGTACGGCGTTGGATATTGAACAATTGATTATCCATATGAAAGACGTGGTTTTGAAAAAGCATGGCGTGCTATTACAACAAGAGGTAAGGGTAATCGGTGTGTACAGCAATGAATAAATTTGGAAAAGTAGCTGTAATGTTTGGAGGCAAATCAGGCGAGCGTGAAGTGTCGATTAAAAGCGGCTCCGCCGTGTTGGCTTCGTTAAAACGTCAAGGTGTAAATGTTGTAGCGTTTGACCCAGCAATGCAAGCTTTGAGTGAAATAAGCCAATTTGATCGCGCCTTTATTTCGCTGCACGGCCGCTATGGTGAAGATGGCACAATTCAGGGCGCGCTGGAATTAATGGAAATTCCGTTTACGGGTAGCGGCGTCATGGCATCAAGCTTGGGCATGGATAAATGGCGCACTAAATTAATGTGGCGCGCGGTTGGTATTCCCACGCCTAATTTTGAAGTGGTGACTGAAAAAAGTGATTTTGGGGTCATTGAGCAAAAACTGGGCTTGCCGCTATTTGTAAAACCCGCCAATGAAGGCTCTAGTATTGGCATTAGCAAAGTGAAAACGGCTGGCGGATTAAAAGCGGGTTATGAATTGGCGGCAAAGGCTGATTCGCTAGTAATTGCAGAGCAATTTGTGGGTGGCGGTGAATATACCGTGGGTATTTTAGGCGATGAAGCTTTGCCCATTATTAGAATCGTACCTAAAAATGACTTTTATGATTTTGAAGCAAAATATTTGCGCGATGACACGGAATACCTCTGCCCCAGTGGTTTGAGTGCAGAAAAAGAAAAGCTAATTCAGCAAGAAGCAATGCAGGCATTCCGCGCCATTGGTTGCAGTGGTTGGGGCCGAGTGGATTTTCTAATGGATGAGCCAGAAGGAAATAAAGAGCCAAAACATTATTTTTTGGAAGTAAATACCAGCCCAGGCATGACAGATCATAGCTTAGTGCCAATGGCTGCTAAAGCCGCGGGTATTAGCTTTGATGAATTGGTAATTAATATTTTAAGCATGACACTGGATCACAAGAATGTGGGATAAGCCCGGCCTACTTAATTGGCTTGCCAATTTGCTATACGCCATATCGGTGGTGTTGATGCTATACGCCTTGGTTTTTGTGGTAGTTCATCTGCCTATTTTTCCGCTTCGCGAAGTGAAAATTGATGGGCAGTTAGCGCATGTGAATCGTGAGCAAATCAAGCTAATAGTGGCTAAGCATTTAAAAGGGAACTTTTTTACCTTGGATTTAGTAAAAGCACGCGATGCGTTTCAAAAGCTCCCCTGGGCGCACTTAGTCAGTGTGCGCCGTCGCTGGCCAGATAAGCTAGAAGTAGCAATTGAGGAACATCAAGCACTGGCACGCTGGGGCAATATTGCGCTGGTGAATACGCACGGTGAGTTGTTTCAAGCTGCTACAGATGCCGAATTGCCAGTGTTTTACGGCCCGCGGGATGGCGTGATGGAAGTGACCAAAAGTTATGGCAGTTATAGCCAGATTTTGAATCAAGCCAATATAAAAATCGCGCAAGTGACGTTATCACCGCGCCGCTCTTGGGAGATTAAAACCGATAAAGGTTTGTTAATTGCGTTGGGACGTTTGGATATGGATGCGCGTTTGAAAATGTTTGCTGGTGCCTATCAATCCACGCTGAGCCAATTAAATGTTCAAGTGGCTTATGCCGATTTACGTTATCCAAATGGCTTTGCCGTACGCAAGCCTGCTGGCTTGAATACAGTATCAATTAAAAAGTTGGCAGCCAAAGATTTGCCAATAAAAACAGCGCCACCAGCGATTAAAGCCAAGCCAATAACTATGGCTCCAGCAACGGCCGCAAGTGTTGTTTAGGTTAAGGGTTAAAAATGAAAAAGGGAGTAAATGATGAGTAAGGTCCGTGAAGATAAAAACCTAATTGTGGGGTTAGATATCGGCACATCGAAGATTGTGACCATTGTGGCCGAGCTGTTGCCTGAGGGTACATTAAAGGTTATTGGCCTTGGTCAACATGTATCGCGCGGCTTAAAAAAAGGTGTTGTGATTAATATTGATTCCACTATGCAAGCCATTCAGCGTTCGATTGAAGAAGCGGAATTAATGGCGGATTGCAAGATTAATGCTGTATTTACTGGCATTGCGGGCAGTCATATAAAAAGCCTCAATTCGCACGGTATGGTCAAAATTAAAGAGGCCGAAGTCACGCAAATGGATATTGATCGTGTGGTAGAAACAGCTCGCGCCATTGCTTTGCCAGCTGATCAGCAAATTCTGCATATCCTGACGCAAGAATTCATTATTGATGGCCAAGATGACGTGCGCGACCCTTTAGGCATGAGCGGCATGAAGTTAGAGGCCAAAGTGCATATCGTGACTGGCGCTGTAGCCGCTGCACAAAATATTGTTAAATGTATTAAGCGTTGCGGTTTAGAAGTAAGTGATTTGATTTTACAGCCATTGGCGTCAAGCGTAGCTGTGCTAACTGATGATGAAAAAGATTTAGGTGTTTGCATTGTAGATATCGGTGGCGGTACAACCGATATTGCTGTGTTTAAAAACGGGTCTATACGCCACACAGCTGTCATCCCCATAGCTGGTGACCAAATTACCAATGACGTAGCCATTGCTTTCCGCACGCCAACACAATCCGCAGAGGATATTAAAGTGAAGCATGGTATTGCGCTACGTCAATTAGCCGATGCGCGCGAAATCGTAGAGGTACCAGGTGTAGATGGACGCGAAGCCCGCCAATTATCAGTGCAAACGCTAGCAGAAGTGATTGAGCCACGCATGGTAGAGCTTTATGAATTTGTATTACAAGAGTTACGACGCAGCGGCATGGAAGAAATGATTGCTTCTGGCATCGTCATTACAGGTGGCTCATCCATGATGCGTGGCATGATTGAGCTAGGCGAAGAGATTTTTCACATGCCAGTGCGTTTAGGCATGCCACGTTATGTCGGTGGTTTGTCCGAAGTGGTAAGCAATCCGCGTTATGCTACAGCGGTAGGTTTGATTTTGATGGGCAAGCAGCAGTTAGAGCGTCAAATAAGTGGGCAAATGGAATCAAATTCAGTCACCAGACTGTTTGAAAAAATGAAGAGTTGGTTTCAAGGTAATTTTTAATATTAAGTTGTTGAAACAGGGCAGCGTTTAACGCAAGTTAATCGCAAATATCAAGGCAAAAAGGAGAAATTGAGATGTTTGAAATTATGGAAAAAGATTCACAAGAAGCGGTTATCAAGGTTATTGGCGTAGGCGGTTGCGGCGGTAATGCAATCAACCACATGATTAGCAAAAACGTAGTAGGTGTGGAATTTATTAGCGCCAATACCGATGCACAAGCTTTAAAGAAAAGCTCTGCTTCTAAAACTTTACAAATTGGTAGCGATATTACTAAGGGTTTAGGTGCGGGCGCTAAACCAGAAGTAGGTCGCGACGCCGCTTTAGAAGACCGTGACCGCATTGCAGAAATGATTGATGGTGCTGATATGTTGTTTATCACAGCAGGCATGGGCGGTGGCACAGGTACAGGTGCTGCGCCAATTATTGCCGAAGTTGCCAAAGAAATGGGCATTCTAACTGTTGCCGTAGTCACTAAACCGTTTGCCTTTGAAGGCAAACGTACCAAAGTGGCAGCAGAAGGCTTAGAGGAGCTTTCACAGCATGTGGATTCACTGATTGTGATTCCAAATGAAAAATTGATGGAAGTGTTGGGTGAAGATGTACCTTTTACAGAAGCATTCAGCGCGGCGAACGATGTACTGCATAATGCTGTTTCAGGAATTGCTGAGATTATTAATTGCCCAGGTTTGGTTAACGTAGACTTTGCTGATGTACGTACAGTGATGAGTGAAATGGGCATGGCGATGATGGGCTCTGCTGAAGCAAGCGGTCCTAACCGAGCCAATATCGCTGCAGAGCAAGCTGTTGCTAGCCCATTGTTAGAAGACGTCAACTTAGCTAACGCGCGTGGCGTTTTAGTAAATATTACCGCTAGTGCTAGCTTTAAAATGAAAGAGTACTATGACGTGATGAACACCATTAAAGCTTTTACGGCAGAAGATGCAACCGTGATTGTGGGCAACGTGGTTGATGAAAATATGGGTGATCGTTTACGCGTAACAATGGTAGCAACTGGTTTAAACGGTGCTGTTGCACGTCGCCAAGCTAAGCCTGAATTACGCGTGATGACTACATTGATGACAGGTACTAATAGTCAGCCAGTATTTGTGGGTGGTGAAGTAGAAGATGAAGCACCAGCGGTGTTTAGTCAAAACAATCGTCGCGTACAGGTTGAGGCGATGAAAATGTCAGGTGTAGAAGAATATGATATTCCTGCATTTTTACGCAAACAAGCCGATTAACATAGCTTGAGCTTTGTTAAAATGCAAGATAGATAAGAAAAGGGTACCAGCTAGCTTGTGCTAGCAATAGATTAAGTGCTTAAACAAAGAACATTAAAAAAACAGATTAGTTCTACTGGCGTTGGTTTGCACAATGGTGAAAAAGTCACGCTCACTTTGAAACCTGCAGCAATCGACGCAGGTATTGTATTTAAACGCACCGATTTGCCCGGAGCGCCGACAATACAAGCACAAGCTGATACAGTGTGTGACACGCGCATGTGTTCTGCCCTAGAACACAACGGTGCGCGTGTGAGCACTGTAGAGCACTTAATGTCTGCGTTGGCAGGGTTAGGCATTGATAATGTGATGATTGAGGTGACCGCTTCTGAGATTCCCATTATGGACGGCAGCGCTGGTCCCTTTATCTACTTATTACAGCAAGCTGGGGTTTTAGAACAGCCTGCCGCAAAAAAATTCATTCGAATTAAAAAGTTAGTTGAAGTAAAAGAGGGTGATAAATGGGTGAAGTTTGAGCCCTATCACGGATTTAAAATGGATTTCACCATTGATTTTGCGCACCCTGTTTTTGAAAACTCTGTTAGCAACGTCAAAATAGATTTTAAAGATAATAGTTATATTAAAGAAATTAGCCGTGCTCGGACTTTCGGATTTATGCACGAAGTAGAATACCTCCGTGCCAATGGATTAGCTCGCGGTGGTAGTTTAGATAATGCGATTGTGTTGGATGAATATCGCATTTTGAATCGCGATGGTTTGCGCTACGAAGATGAGTTTGCCAAGCATAAAGTGTTAGATGCGATTGGCGATTTGTATATGCTGGGGCACCCTTTGTTGGGTGCTTTCACCGCCTATAAATCGGGCCATGCACTTAATAATGCTTTGTTAATCTCCTTGCTGGCCGATGTCGATGCTTGGGAGTTCGCAACCTTTGATAACATTGAAGACGCGCCAATAGGTCTTCAGGAACAGACCGCTTTTTTAACCCATAATCTTATGCCGCATTTTAGTTAAAATTGTTTAAGTTACTTACCGTAAACTAAATTTACTGAGTTAAATTTAAGCCATGCCAATCATCCGTTTAACGATTTTTCTGGTTTTTATCGCTAGCTTAGTTTTACTGGCTATGTATTTGGTCAGTCGCCAACAAAAATATTTAACTCTATTAAAGCAAATGTTTAAGTACACAAGCTGGATGTTGGTGCTCGTATTGTTACTATATTTAATCACTAGAGTCATTCGCTTATAACGAATTTATATGCGCCACTTATCCTTTATAAAATATGCTGTTTTGCTTTTGGTAACAATTGCGATTCCAAGCTTTGCCGCCATTGGCGATGAGGATTTTTTGTTGGCGCGCGCGGCTTACAATCAAAAAAATGCCATCGCACTTTCGGAATATGCGCATCAATTACAGCATCAACAACACATTTTGGCACCCTATGCCGACTATTGGCTGATGCTATTGAGTTTAAGTGAAGCCGATAATCAAACAGTTGTTGATTTTATTAATGCTTACAGCGCCTACCCTTTTGCAGATAAATTACGCGGTGAATATTTAAAAAAATTGGGTAAAGAGCAAGATTGGACTGCTTTTGTAGCCGAATTTCCAAACTACGCTCAAGAAGATGCGGCGGTTGCATGTTACGCTGCAGAAGCCAACGCTGTATTCGGCGACGCCACAGTATTAGTAACGGCTAAATCATTATGGCTGCAAGCCAAAGAGCAGCCCAGTAACTGCAATAATCTTTATGATCGCATGCAAGCGGCAAATGTATTAAGTGAAGAGGATATTTGGACACGATTCAGGCTGGCAGTCACTGATAATCGCATGACCATAGCCAAAGGAATCCTTAAACGCAGCAAATCTTTTGAGTCAAGCCAGCTGAAATTAATTGATAAGGTTGCAGCAAGCCCTGGTGAAGTATTGGCAAAAAAAACTGTTTCACTCAATACGCGCTTAGGTCGTGAACTAAATCTGATGGCATTAAATCGAGTGGCAAAAACCAGCTCATTACAAGCACTTAGTTTGTTTAATCGTATAGAAGACAACATGCTTGCTAATGATAAAAAAGTTTTTTATGGTAGGTTGGCATTGTATGCAGCGCAGCGACATGAGCCGCAGGCCTTGGATTGGTTTAAATTAGCAACGGATACTGTCGATTTTAGTACGGTTAATTCTAGTGCGTTAAAATACAGTACCCCAAATAATAAGGTTTTAGATAAAGACCAACTTGCTTGGTATGCGCGTGCTGCGTTACGCGATAAAAATTGGCCTGTTGTGGCTGATGTAATTTCAAAAATGGATACAAGCCAAGCTCAAGAAGGCGCTTGGCGCTATTGGAAAGCGCGCGCTTTAAAAGTGCAAAAACAAACTTTAGAAGCCAACACCTTGTTTGCTAAGTTGTCAACTGAGCGGCATTTTTATGGCTGGTTGGCGCAAGATGAGTTAGAAGGTTTTATTACGGCCCCACCTGTCACACACAAAACTACAGAAGAAGCCGTGCAAGCATTTGCTGATATACCAGCGATTCAGCGCGCTGTGGCTCTGCATCGATTAGATTTTAAATGGGAGGCAAAAGCGGAATGGGTTTTTGCATCCCAAGCATTTAATGACAGCCAATTATTGGCAGCAGCCGAGTTTGCATATCGTAAAAACTGGTACGATTTAGCGATTGTTACGGCAGATAAAACCTCAGAAATACATGATTTTGCGTTGCGTTATCCTACGCCCTATCGTATTGCGATGAAATCGGCCGCAAGCGAGCAAGCCATAGATGAAGCTTGGGTATATGGTATTACAAGGCAAGAAAGCCGTTTCATGTATTATGCAAAATCGGGTATGGGTGCATCAGGCTTAATGCAATTAATGCCAGCTACGGCTAAGTGGATAGCGGGTAAGGCCGGGATTGAAGATTATCATCACGGCATGATTCATGAGCTTGATACCAATATTGACATAGGCACTTATTATTTGCGCTATACGCTTGATTTAATGAACGGTCAGGCCGTAATGGCAACGGCGGCTTATAATGCAGGGGCAAGCCGCGCTAAAAAATGGATGGCAGATGAGCCGCTGGAAGGTGCGATTTACGCAGAAACGATTCCTTTTAGCGAAACACGTAATTATGTGCAAAAAGTGATGGCCAATGCGCATATTTACGCACATCAATTGGGTTTAAAATCCATTACTTTAAAACAACGCTTGGGCACTATTCCAGGCAAAGCGGTTGCTGTTATTCCGGCAATTAATAGTGACAATATAGATTTAAAAAGTGCTATTCTGATTAACGATGAGCAATAATCAATGAGCCAAAAAGGGCGAAAGTAATGACAGTAAAAACAGTATGTGTTTTAGGTGGAACAGGTTTTGTAGGCAGTAGTATTGTCGCCAAATTAGATGCCACAGGCTATCAGGTTAAAGTGCTATCACGCCGCCGTGAGGCTGGTAAGCATTTGTTTTTGTTGCCTAATGTGCAAGTGGTGCAATGCGATGTGATGAACAACCAAGCCTTAAAAGAATCTTTAACAGGTGCAGATGCCGTCATTAACTTAATTGGCATTTTGCATGAAAGTGGCAAAGCCACATTTGAAGAAATGCATCATCAATTGCCACACCGTGTGGCGCAAATTTGCGAAAATTTAGGTATAGAACGTTTAATCCACATGAGCGCCTTACAAGCCAGCAGCAATGCACCAAGCCTCTATTTAATCAGTAAAGGTAAGGGCGAAGCAGCGCTTAGCGACTTTAATAAAAAACTCAATATCACTATTTTTAAACCATCGGTTATTTTTGGTCGTAACGATAGCTTTTTTAATTTATTTGCTAATTTAGTACGTTATTTACCAGTGGTCGCATTGGCAAAACCCGATGCTAAGTTTCAGCCGATTTGGGTGGAAGATGTGGCCAGCTGTATTGTCAATACGCTGCAAAACACAGATACTTATCACCAGTGCTATGAACTGGGAGGCCCAACCGTTTATAGCCTGCGTGAACTGGTGCAAACCGTAATGGATATATTGGGTAAACAACGTCCTATAATTGGCCTAAATGACAGACTGTCGATGGCGCAGGCCTTTGCTATGGAGTTATTGCCAATCAAATTAATGACGCGTGATAACGTAAAATCGATGGAATTAGACAGTGTGACGCAGCAACCAATTGCCGCAACGTTAAATGTGAAAGCAACACCACTTGAGGCATTAGTGCCGGAGTATTTAGTAAACGCCACGCCACGCAGCGCATACGATCGCTTTCGTAGTGCGGCGGGCCGTGCGATTAATGGCAGAAGGTAAATTGCAAGTGACTGCTAACATGCAAGTGTATTGTGTGGGCGGTGCAGTGCGTGACGAGCTATTGAATTTACAGGTTAAAGATAAAGATTTCGTCGTGGTTGGTAGCACCCCACAAGCCATGTTAGATGCTGGTTACAGGCCGGTTGGTAAAGACTTCCCCGTTTTTTTGCACCCCAAAACACATGAGGAATATGCATTAGCACGAACAGAGCGTAAAACGGCGGCAGGCTACAAAGGCTTTGCCGTTCACGCATCACCAGAGGTGACTTTAGAAGAAGATTTAGCACGCCGTGATTTAACCATCAATGCTATAGCTAAAGGTGCAGATGGCACACTAATTGATCCTTTTAACGGCTTAGCCGATATTCAAGCCAAAACTTTGCGCCATATAAGCGCTGCCTTTGCAGAAGATCCAGTACGTATTTTACGTGCCGCCCGCTTTGCTGCCCGCTTTAACGATTTCACTGTAGCGCCTGAGACGATAAAGCTGATGCAGCAAATGGTGCAAGCAGGTGAAGTGGATGCCTTAGTGCCAGAGCGCGTGTGGCAAGAGTTAAGTAAAGGCTTAATGGAAGCTAAGCCCAGCCGCATGTTTGATGTGCTTCGTGATTGTGGCGCGCTACAAAAAATTCTGCCAGAGCTTGATATATTGTGGGGTGTACCGCAGCCGCCACAACATCACCCAGAGATTGATACAGGCGTGCATGTGATGATGGTGATTGATTACGCTGCCAAAGAAAATTTTAATCTCCCCATTCGCTTTGCCGCGCTGATGCACGATTTGGGAAAAGGAAATACGCCAGCTGATGTTTTACCACGACACATTGGGCACGAAATTCGCAGTGTAGATTTAGTGAAAGAGGTTTGTAGGCGCTTACGTGTTCCAAATGATTGCAAAGAACTTGCGCATATTGTGGCCAAATTTCACGGTAAACTGCATCAAGCCAGCAAAATGCGATCAGACAATTTGCTTGAGTTTTTGATGGAATTGGATGCGATTCGTCAGCCTGTTAGATTTGCGGACTTTTTGAAAGCCTGTGAAGCTGATTCGCGTGGCAGAACAGGTTTAGAGAGTTGTGATTTACCAGAAGCCGAATTGCTAAACAAAGTCTTTAAAGCGGCTCTAAGTATAGATGCGGGCGCAATAGCAAAAGGAATTGAATCGCACGAAAAAATTAAAACGGCAGTGTTTGAAGCAAGGCTAAAAGCTGTCCAACAATCGCTGTAACATTTCAATTCTCATGCAAATCTTTTCATTCATTTACTTATTCAGACAATACTTACAAGCTTATCAGCGTTATCCAAATTAAACCTCAACCCTTAATAACTGCACAATTTGTTGGCAGCTAGAAGTCTTATTTAGAAACTCAGCTACATTTTTGTAGCAATGCAAATTTTGAATACAAGGAGGTTTTATGATGAAAAAACAATTTTCAGCATTAAGCGCTTTTATCGCTATTTCCACTATCTTTATAACAATAGCTCAGGCGGCTGTATCTGTTAAGATTGGTCAGCTAGGTTTTTATGGACAGCTTGACATTGCTGATTATTACCCAAGGCTGTAAGTGCTGTTGCAGACCCTAAAGTTATTTATTTTGAGCCAGTTAACCGCTATGCGCAACCCATCAATTTTAAGAGTTCCACCTAGTCATTCTAACCGCTGGGCAAATTATTGTGGTCGCTACAACGCTCCGGCAGACCCTTTTATTTTGTGCAAGATACTTGGAATCAAAATGTTTACGCACCTAAATATCAAGAGTATCGCCAGCGCGGCGATGATGGAAGGCGCTATGATTGTGACTACTGGAGCAGAAATGATGACAGGCATCAAGCTTATGGCCGTGTCTAAGTGAGTGTGAAGTAACAATATTTTCTAAAGTTATTATAAAAAGTAATGATTAAAAAAGAGAGTCTTAATAAGACTTACCTTTTTTGCAGTGATACTGAATTGTGTCAATTATTGGAAAGATTGATACAGTAAACCCAACTGTTGTTGCACAAACTCTGTCGGCTTACGTTTAAACCCGCTCTTAGCATATTGATGCCAACGGCCAATCACATAACATATTATTAAATTAGCTTGTACCTCAGGTTCGCTTTTAATGCCTGTAGTGGTTTCGGCAATGCGAATGCTTTGTTTTAAGCTAGCTTCGATTCTGTCATAAAGTTGGTTAATGCGTGTTTGCAACCATTCTTCCTCGTTTACTAAAGCATCGCCAATCAGCACCCGCGTCATGCCAGAGTTTTTTTCAGCAAATTTTAGCAGCATGGTAATAATTAATTGCACTTGTTTTGCACCATCGGTTTCATCAGTGGTAATTTTATTAATCACGCCAAAGATACTGGCTTCAATAAATTCAATCAAGCCTTCAAACATTTGCGCTTTATTAGCAAAATGGCGGTAAAGCGCGGCTTCAGATAAATCCAATCTTGAAGCCAAACTTGCGGTGGTGATTTTCTCGCGCTTTGGATTCTCTAGCATTTTAGCGAGCGCTTCTAAAATCTTTTGTTTACGGTCTGATGCCATATTTTCCCTTTAGATTCCTTAAATTTAATCATAGAAAGTTTTAAACGAGACTAGGCGCAAATTCAACTTTTAGTGCACGGCATATAGTTGATATGTAAGCAATAAAAATACGTTATGCAACAATGTATCGTAACGAAAATTTAATGATGATTATAGCTTAATGTGAGTGAGTGCTAACACGGAACTGATTCGATAATCCACAAAATTAGGTTTTTTTAATTGCTTGGTAACCCAAATCGTTTTCATGCCTAATCGCTTGGCCGTCATCAAGGCGGCTAGATTGTCTTCTAACATAATGCAATTTTTAGGGTGCGCATTTAGAGTTTTAATAAGCATTTGAAAGCCGCGAACAGATGGCTTGGCATGAAACTTGGTGGATTCCACGCTAAATACTAGCTCAAAACAATCGGCAATCCCCATAATTGTCAATATACGCATAGCGTATTCGCGGGGTGCATTAGTGAATACACACTTTCGTCCTTGCAAACTTTGTAATAAATGGCGTAATTGTTTAACCTGAATCACCATATTAGGCAAATCCATATAGGCATGGGTTTGCTTTAAAAAATTGAAAGCGTCAATGCCGTGGTGGCGCATAAGGCCTTTAAGTGTTGCACCATAAATGTGCCAATAGTGTTGACGTAATTGATGTGCGGCAGTTTCATCTAGACTTAGCTCATCCATGATGAACTGCGTCATGGCGCGATTCATCACTGGGAAAATATTTGCTGAGGCGTTATGAAGCGTGTCGTCTAAATCAAAAATCCAGATTTTTTTTGTCATTTTTAATTATCTAAAAGTCTGGATTATTAAAAGTCGTCATTCCAACGAATGACGAAGCAGGTATTACTTGGCTTTAATCAGAGTACCTACGCCCTCGTCAGTCAGCACTTCCAGCAACAAAGCATGCTCAACGCGGCCATCAATAATGTGTACGGCTTTAACCCCGCTTCTGGCTGCATCTAAGGCAGAGCTAATTTTAGGTAACATGCCGCCAGATAATGTACCATCTGCCACCAAATCATCAATCTGTTTTGGCGTCAGACCAGTTAATAATTTACCTGATTTATCCAATACGCCAGGCGTATTAGTTAATAAAACTAGTTTTTCTGCACCTAGAATTTCAGCCAACTTACCCGCTACCACATCGGCATTAATGTTAAATGTGTCGCCATCCTCACCCACACCAATTGGCGCCACTACGGGGATGAAATCGCCACTATCTAAAAAGTTGATAATGCTTGGGTCTATCGCGGTGATTTCGCCTACCTGACCCACATCAATCATTTTGCTTGGGTCATTCATATCTTCCATCATTAGCTTGTGTGCATGAATAAAGTTGCCATCTTGCCCCGTTAAGCCAACCGCTTTACCGCCATGACGATTAATCAAGTTCACAATCTCTTTATTCACTTGTCCACCCAGCACCATTTCAACCACATCCATGGTTTCCGCATCGGTTACGCGCATGCCCTGTATAAATATACCCTTTTTGCCCAATTTATCTAGCATTTCATTGATTTGCGGGCCACCACCATGCACCACGACAGGATTCATGCCAACAAGCTTTAATAACACTACATCTTGTGCGAAACATTCTTTTAAATGCTCATCTGTCATAGCGTTGCCGCCGTATTTAATCACAATGGTTTTATCAAAAAAACGTTTAATGTATGGTAGCGCTTCGGCTAAAATTTTAGCTTTTTGCTCTGGCGCAATCGGGTTTTGCGCATTAATCTGACTATCTTTTTGCATGTTATTTCTCATGGTTTAAATTTTTATTTCATTGTATATAGAAATCACTAAAGTGATTTGATAAATACCTTGGATTTACGTTGAAAATTGTACAATTTTTGTTTTTCTTGCGGCAATTTTTCAATGGCTTCCGCAATAAAACCGCGCTCTAAAAACCAGTGCTCGGTGCGTGTGGTTAAGCAAAATAATTGCTTAAAGCCGTTTTCTTTGGCTTGCACTTGGCAATAATTAAATAATCGATCGCCGCGTCCGCTGTCGCGGTAAGTTGGATCAATCGCAAGGCAGGCGAATTCGGCCATTTGCTCAGATGCAAATGGGTATAGCGCCGCGCAGCCAATGGTACGGTTATCGTGTTCCATTACATAAAAATGATCAATTTCCATTTCAATGCGCTCGCGTCCACGGCGCACTAAAATACCATCATTTTCCAAAGGCTCAATTAACTTTAATATGCCGCCTACATCGTCAATATTGGCTTGGCGCATGGTTTCTAGCCCTTGCTCTGTCACCATGGTGCCGATGCCGTTGTGCGTAAAAAGCTCTTGAATAATGGCGCCATCAATATGCCGCGAAATCAAATGTGTGCGTGCCACGCCTTGCTCACAAGCGCGTACGGCGGCAGGCAGGTAGTAATCAACGTCCTCAGAAAAGTGAATGGGCGTTTCCTTTTTCTGCGCATTCCGCAGTAAATTTTTGGCCTTGTCTGCTGTCATTTCGCGCAATAAATCGCCGCGCAAATTACGCACGCCTTCAGAGTCCATTAAAAAGATTAGCTTATCGGCATCTAATGCAATCGCCGCACTCACTGCTACATCCTCCAAACTTAAGTTAAATGCCTCGCCTGTAGGCGAGTAGCCAAGAGGAGATAGCAGTACCAATTCATTATCATCCAAGCGTTTTTGGATACCAATTGCATCAACTTTACGCACTTCGCCAGTGTGCTGCAAATCAACACCATCGCGCACGCCAAGTGGTTTTGCAGTAACAAAATTACCACTGGCTACACGAATATCGGCTCCCGCCATCGGTGAATTGGCAATACCCATTGAAAGTAGCGCTTCTAACTCCACCCGCACGGCGCCATTGGCTTCTTTAACAGCTTCCATCGCCGCATCATCGGTTACCCGCAGGCCATTGTGAAAAGCGGGTATGAGTTTGTCGCGCTTTAAACGCTGTTCAATTTGCGGTCTAGCGCCATGCACCAATACCAGCCTTACTTCTAAGCTGGCTAACAAGTTTAAATCATGTGAAAGCGCAATAAATTGCTCTTCACTGACTACTTCGCCACCAAAGGCAATTACAAAAGTACGCCCGCCAAACGCATGAATATAGGGCGTAGCTGAACGAAACCATTGCACAAAATCGATGGCATAGGTTTGCTGGCTAGTCGGGTTAAGCAAATAAGCTTGGTGCGGTTCATCAACTTTAAGTGTTGTTATGTTGGATTCACTTAATGCATAGATTTGTGCAGGGGTGGTATCCAAAGCGCTGGCAATTTTGCGTAGCAAGGTTTCAGAAACGCCCAATTCACCACGCTCTATGCGTGATAGGTTGCCTGCGTCAGCCTCTACTCTAACTGCTAACTGCCTTAGTGTAAGGTTAAGTGATTTGCGCTTTTGACGAATGCAATGACCAAGTGACATATGCGGAATCTTTTAATATGTAATATTTACATTATATTAATATTAATTTGTATTTTTTACAAATTAATATTTGTTAATTGCAAATATTTTTAAATGAATTTTTTAAAAGTCACCCCACAATGTTTGCATGGATGAAATCGCCGTTAATGCCGCCGTTTCTGTACGCAAAATGCGTGGCCCTAAAATAATCGATTGAAAACCTTGTGAAGTGGCGGTATCAATTTCATACTGGCTTAAGCCGCCCTCTGCGCCAATTAAAAGGGTAATTTTGCCGTTTGGTTTTGCTAAATTAGCCAATTTGACTGCACCAACTGGATTAAGCAATATGCGTGTTTCAGCATTGCCAGGGTTGTTTGCTAACCAATGCGATAAGCTTACAGGCACCAAAACTTGTGGTACAAATGCGCGGCCAGTTTGCTCACAAGCTGAGTTGACGATGTTTTGCCAATGCTCAAGCCGTTTCTGTGCACGTTCTTGGCTGAGCTTAACAACGCTGCGATCTGTTGAAATGGGCTGTATGGTTTTCACACCAAGCTCGACCGCTTTTTGTATGGTGTAATCCATGCGATCGCCGCTGGATATGCCTTGCAACAGAGTGATGTTCAGTGGTGATTCATTGTTAATTGTTTGGTCAGACAACACTTTGGCCAGCACTTCGTTTTTTTTAATGCTAATTAACTCGCAAATATAGTCATGACCATCGCCATTAAATAGAATTAATTCATCGCCAATATTTAATCGTAGTGCGCGTGTGGCATGGGTAGCTGCACTAACGGAAAGCGGTATTAATGCGCTAATAGCAAGTTTGTTAGCGCTATAAAATCGAGTATTAGACATGTTGGCATGAAATGAAAGTGTTAAGATTGAATTATAAGTTAATTAAGGAGTAAAGCATGGCAAGTTTACAGCCCCCCGTATGTGATTTTGGTTGGAAAGTGCCTGATTTTAATCTTCAAAATATAGATGGCACCATGATTTCGCGCGATATGGTGATGGGAAAAAATGGATTGTTGGTGATGTTTATTTGTAATCATTGCCCTTATGTAATCAGCATTAAAACGCGCTTGGTGGTTACTTGTTTGGAGTTAGAGCAGTACGGTATCAACAGTATCGCCATTCAAAGCAATGATACTTTGCGCTATCCTAAGGATAGCTTTGAGCATATGCGCGAAGAAGCAACGCTAAATCGTTTTAGCTTTCCCTATGTGTGGGATCGAACGCAAGAAGTCGCTAAAGCTTATGGCGCCGTTTGCACGCCTGATTTTTTTGGATTAAATGCCAAAGGCGAGCTGCAATATCGCGGACGCTTTGATGCTGCTGGTCGCAACCCAGAAACCCCAGAAAATAATACGCGCGATTTGTTTAATGCGATGAAAATGATAGCCGAAACAGGCCAAGGTCCGCGTATGCAAATTGCCAGCATTGGTTGCAGTATTAAATGGTTTGATTAGAGGAATGATTCGTGACTGAGATTAAAAAACTTAAATGGGGCATTTTGGGTGCCGCCCGCGTCAATGAGCGCTTATTGCCTGCCATTATAGAGGCGCCCAATTCGCAGCTGGTCGCCATTGCCAGCCGACGTGCTGGTGCATCCAAAGCGACATTAGATAAATATGCACCTTGCCATCAAAACGTGACTTGCTATGACGATTTACAAAGCCTAATTGATGACCCCAATGTGGACGCGATTTATTGCCCTATGGCAAATGAAGAGCATGCAGACTGGGCGCTCAAGTCCATCAACGCAGGGAAGCATATTTTGATAGAAAAGCCGATGGCAACCAAATTTAAGGATATTGAGGCGATTGAAGAGGCTGCCATAAAGGCTAACGTTAAAGTGATGGAAGGCTTTATGTACCGCTTTCATCCGCAACATGCAAGATTTAAGGAAATTGTTGAAAGTGGCTTGATAGGTGATGTGCTATCCGCCCGCGCCAGTTTTTCTTTTCTGATGAAGCAAGCGCGCATGTATCGCATCAACCGCAGCATGGAGAATGGTGGCGGTGCGATGTGGGATATTGGGCCATACGCGATTCACTCCTTACGCTGGGCCATGGGTTTAGCTAATAGTCTAAAAAATGGCAAGCCAGCTGAGCCAGTCAAAGTCGTTGCTGATGCCAAGCTCAATGAACATGGTGCCGACATTGTTACCAGCGGCGTATTGAATTTTGGATTTGACAGTAAAAACCGCGCGCTTTTTGGCAGCTTTGATATCAGCTTTGAACGCAGTCGCAAATCCGAAATTGAGCTCATAGGCTCACGCGGCTGGGTAAAATGCCACGCGGCTTGGGTGTTTCAAAACGATGTACCAGTAATCAGTTGGGCAACCGAGGAAGGTAAATATGCAGAAGAACGTTTTGCGCCAAGCAACCACTTTAATAAAGAGATTGAGCATTTTAGTGATTGTGTGTTAAACGATAAACAGCCTTTGCTGACGTTTGAAGATGCTAAAGCCAATTGCAGGGCGATTGAGATGGTTTTAAAAAGTTTAGATTCATAATTAAAAAATTGAATTAAGGATGAGGAATTAAAAGCGGGGGGGCAGATGCGCCTTTTAAATTAATAAAAGCTAATAGTTGAAGCGTTTTAATTAAAGTACTAGTAATCTAAGGTGCTACAACAATATCATTTTTAACAGAGGTAACGCCTTTTACATTTTTAGCCAAGGCTACTGCTTTATCAGCCTCGGCTTGTGTTTTCGCTGTGCCAGATAATTGCACCAAGCCGCTGCTATCTGTTTCGACTTTAATAGCGGTAGCACTAACACCTTTATTTTTAGCAAATTCTGCTTTTACTTTAGTGGTAATAACCGCATCACCTACTATTGTAGAAACCGAATCGCCATCTGCAGAAAATGCAGCCATAGGCATTGCTAAAGCGCTAATAATTAAAAGTATTTTGAGGTTTGTTTTCATGATGGATTCCTTCTTAAGTAATTAAAATTTAAGTTGTGCAGAACACAAACTCCATTCTAGGGATCTCGAAAAAATATCTAATAAGAGAATGGCTGAAATTTTTCTAGGCGCATTCATTCAAACTCCTACAAGCTTTAAATAGTAAAAAGCTACTGCAGCTTAGTGATTGGTTTTAATCGCAACTTTTAAACTCGATAAGTTTAAACAAGTGTCGGAATATTGAAATTTTTAATCAAAATAGATAGGTATCTTATTATTTTGTATTTAAATATTGTTTTGGCATTTAATTTGCAGTAGCTTAATAACTTAAGTTTACTGTTTAAATTACATTAATCAAATGATAAAAATTAGTCAGCTATACACGTTTTTCATCGCGCCTACCAGTAATATGTCAGCGCTTGGTGGGGCGACTCAAATGGGAGCAACAGTAAGATTGGCAGTGTTGCACCTTTGATTAAGTTCGCCTCAAAAGATTCTTTATGAACGCAATCAAACAGCCGAAAATCGTCAACCAAAAATAATAAAATAATTAAGATTGATCTAATATGCTAGCACAGGCATGGTTGGGAATAATGGCTTTATTTTGTTTTACGATGCGTTCAAGCCGTCGCATTGTTTAATTAAAGTTTTCTCTGCCATTAATTAATGCCAAGTTTTTGCTAATAATTGGCTAAATACTGGCTTTGGCTATTTAAATAAAGGCAAAAGCCTTCCTTCAAAAGCTGTTTTGCTATAAAGAAAAATACAAATCTTCTTTGTTAATCCCAAATTAAGCCTGCTTGAAACTTGCCGAAAATGGGTAATTAGGCAATAATTAACCATTTTACAAAAGGGTATTAAACTAGGCTTTAAAACATGCTTTTTTGCAATTTTTATTAGGTTTTAAGTTAGTTTCAATATTAACAAGGGCCTGTTCAGTTTAGCTAAAATTAGGGAGAAAATAATGGCAACGCGTAAAGATTTAGCCAACGCAATTCGTGCGTTATCAATGGATGCAGTGCAAAAAGCCAATTCTGGCCACCCAGGCGCACCTATGGGCATGGCAGAAATTGCTGAGGAGCTTTGGAATAACCACTTAAGTCACAACCCAAAAAACCCATCATGGGCCAATCGCGATCGATTTGTTCTTTCTAATGGTCACGGTTCAATGTTGATCTACTCCCTACTTCACCTTACTGGTTATGCATTGCCAATGAGCGAATTACAATCTTTCCGCCAATTGCATTCTAAATGTGCTGGTCACCCCGAATATGGCTATGCACCAGGCGTTGAAACGACTACTGGCCCATTAGGTCAAGGTATTGCTAACGGTGTTGGCTTTGCAATGGCTGAGAAATTAATGGCACATCAATTCAATAAACCAGGTCATGACATTGTTGATCATCAAACCTATGTTTTCTTAGGTGATGGTTGCATGATGGAAGGTGTTTCTCACGAAGCTTGTGCACTTGCTGGTACTTGGGGCTTGGGCAAATTAACAGCGTTCTGGGATGACAACGGTATTTCTATCGATGGTCATATTGAAGGCTGGTATACAGATGACACAGCTAAACGTTTTGAATCATATGGCTGGCACGTTCAGTCAGTTGACGGTCATGATGTTGCTGCTATTGGTAAAGCGATTGAAGCAGCTAAAAAAGTAACAGACAAACCATCATTGATCTGCTGCAAAACAGTAATCGGTATGGGGTCACCAAACAAATCTGGCTCACACGATTGCCACGGTTCTGCATTAGGTTTAGACGAAGTTGCCGCAACGCGTGCCAACATCGGTTGGTCGCACGAGCCATTTGTGATTCCAGCTGACATTTACGCTGGTTGGGATGCAACGGCTAAAGGTGCTGCTGCTGAATCATCATGGAATGACAAGTTTGCAGCTTACGCTACAGCATATCCAGCTGAAGCGGCAGAGTTTACACGCCGTATGTCTGGCACATTGCCAGCTAACTGGAAAGAAGCAACGGATGCGATTATCGCCGCAACAAACGAAAAAGCAGAAGGTGTTGCAACACGTAAAGCTTCACAAAACGTAATCGGCGCTTTAGCTCCGTTATTACCAGAATTCTTAGGCGGCTCTGCTGACTTAACTGGTTCAAACTTAACTTCAACTAGTAGTTTTGTACACGTTGATGCTAAAAAATCAGGTAATTATATATCTTACGGTGTTCGTGAGTTCGGTATGTTTGCGATTATGAACGGTATGGCATTGCACGGTGGCTTAATTCCATTTGGCGGTACATTCCATATGTTCTCTGACTATGCAAAAAGCGCATTACGTATGGCTGCATTGATGAAACAACGAACGATTGCTGTGTTAACACATGACTCTATCGGTCAAGGCGAAGATGGTCCAACGCATCAACCAATCGAAAATACAGCCGGGTTACGTTACATTCCAAACATGGATGTATGGCGTCCAGGTAGCTCAACAGAAACAGCAGTGGCTTGGGTAGCAGCGGTTGAACGTATGACTGGTCCCTCAAGCTTGGTATTAAGCCGTCAAAACGTGCCAGGCATCAAACATGATGCAGCGCATTTCGCTGGTATGCGTAAAGGTGCTTATGTATTGTCAGATGTTGCTGGTAAAGCTGATTTGATTCTGATTGCTAACGGCTCTGAGCTTGAATTAGCGGTTAAAGCAGCAGCAGAATTGAATGCAGCAGGTACTAAAGTACGTGTGGTTTCAATGCCATCAACAAACGTATTCGACCGTCAAGATAAAGCTTATAAAGATAATGTTTTAACACCAGGTGTTAAACGCGTGGCAGTTGAAGCCGGAGTAACCGATTTCTGGCGTAAATATGTTGGCTTAGAAGGTGCTGTTGTGGGTATTGATACATTCGGTGAATCAGCTCCTGGCGGCGTATTAATGAAACACTTTGGCTTTTCAGTAGAAAACGTTGTTGCTGTTGCTAAGTCAGTGTTGTAATTAATGGCTAAATAGTACTGAAAAGAGCCTCTGATTCTTGAGGCTCTTTTTATTTGTAAACCTCTAACTACTGGAATGAGCATGACGGTTAAAGTAGGCATTAATGGTTTTGGGCGTATTGGGCGTATGGCGTTACTCGCGGCTATAAAGGAAAGCGAATTCGCCGATATTGAAGTGGTCGCAATTAATGGTATGCAAGAAATTGATTACATGGCATACATGCTGCAATACGATTCTGTGCACGGACGATTTAACGGCACTATTAGTGCCAAAGATGGAGCTTTAATTATCAACGGTAAAAGAATTGTTGTCAGTAAAGAGCGTGACCCATTCTATATTCAGTGGGTAGGCGCCGGCGTTGATGTGGTAATTGATGCGACAGGTGTGTTTTTAACTACCGATAATTGCAAAGGCCACTTGGCAGAGGGTGTTAAAAAAGTGGTGCAATCGGCTCCCGCTAAAGATGACACACCTATGTTTGTGTATGGTGTAAACCATGAAGATTACAAAGGGCAGTCCATTGTTTCGGCCGCTTCATGTACTACCAATGCACTTGCCCCAATTGTTAAAGTGTTAAACGATAGCTTTGAAATTAAACGCGGATTAATGACTACAGTTCACGCTGCTACGGCCTCACAAATGGTAGTGGATAGCAGTAGCAATAAAGATTGGCGTGGTGGCCGTAGCGTATTCGAAAATATTATCCCATCAAGCACTGGTGCGGCTAAAGCGGTTGGTATAGTGATTCCAACGTTGAATAAAAAACTCACTGGCATGGCGCTTCGAGTGCCTACAGCTAACGTTTCAGTTGTCGATCTAACTGTGGAATTAGTTAAACCCACTACTTTTGTTAATATTTGCGCAGCAATGCAGATTGCTTCAAAAGGTAACCTAAAAAACGTCCTGGCTTATACCAACGATAAAGTGGTTTCAACCGATTTTAGAGGCGCACCAGCCGCCAGCGTGTTTGATGCCGATGCAGGCATTATGCTAGATTCAACCTTTGTTAAAGTAGTGGCATGGTACGATAACGAATATGGGTATACCTGTAACCTACTGCGCCTAGTGCAGCATATTGCTGATAAATAACTGACTGCGCGGGCAATCTACGGCGTTATACGATTCGATTTAAAGCGTACTCGAAATGCTCATGTGCTTATGAGCGTTCCGCTTTCTGCGCATATTGCTTCTAGTATCTTATCCCGCTCACGCAGTTAACTAAATTCTAAAAATTTTGGGAAAATTAATGAAATTTATCAAAATCACTGACTTAGATTTATCTGGCAAACGCGTACTAATTCGTTCCGATTTAAACGTTCCTGTCGCAGATGGTAAAGTGACTTCTGATGCGCGAATTACGGCTAGTATGGCAACCATTGAATGCGCCTTGAAACAGGGCGCTCATGTGATGGTGACATCGCATTTAGGGCGGCCAGAAGAAGGCGTTTATTCAGAAGAAAACTCACTTAAACCAGTCGTGGATGTGATTTCAGCCAAATTAAACAAGCCAGTACGTTTAGTTAAAGATTGGGTAAGAGGTGGTTTTGAAGTGGCGGCAGGTGAATTGGTGGTTTTAGAAAATTGCCGATTTAACGTCGGCGAAAAAAAGAACAAAGACGAAACCGCGCAGGCTTATGCAAAACTGTGCGATGTATTTGTGATGGATGCTTTTGGCACAGCGCACCGTGCAGAAGCCAGTACGCATGGCGTAGCGAAGTTTGCGCCAATCGCCTGTGCAGGTCTGTTGTTGACAGAGGAGTTAGATGCGCTAACCAAAGCTTTGTTGAATCCAGCACGCCCAATGGTGGCGATTGTTGGCGGCAGCAAAGTTTCAACTAAATTAACCGTTTTAGAAAGTTTGTCTGAAAAGGTAGACCAAATGGTGGTTGGTGGTGGGATTGCTAATACCTTTTTAAAAGCAGCTGGTTTTGAAGTGGGCAAATCACTTTGTGAAGATGATTTAGTACCAGTGGCGCGTAACTTAATGGATAAAATGAGCCAAAGAGGCGCAGCAGTACCGATTGCAGTGGATGTGGTTTGCGGTAAAAAGTTTGATGCCAATGAGCCAGCAGTGAATAAAGACGCGGCTTCAGTTGAAGCGGACGATATGATTTTTGATATCGGTGCGAAATCTGCTAATGTATTAGCTGAGATTATTAAAAATGCAGGTACAGTGGTTTGGAACGGCCCGGTTGGCGTGTTTGAGTTTGACCAATTTGGTGAGGGTACCAAAACCATTGCGCATGCCATTGCTAATACAAAAGCATTTACCTTGGCGGGCGGCGGCGACACAATTGCAGCGATTCAAAAATACGATATTTACGATAAGATTAGCTATATTTCTACCGCTGGTGGTGCGTTTTTAGAATTTTTAGAAGGCAAGACATTGCCAGCAGTCGAGATTTTAGAAAGCCGCGCAAAGTTTTAGTTTAGGGTATTTTCGAGTTCAATAAAAATGGGGCTGGTGCCCCATTTTTATTTTTACGGTATGCTTTTGAAGTAAGTTTCTGGTCTATTGATTTATCAATTAAATAAGGACCAAAATGACGATGTTACCTAAAATCAAGATTGTTGCTACATTAGGCCCAGCCTCTAGCAGCGAAAAAATGATTGCAAGTCTGATTTCGGTAGGAATTAATGTGGTGCGGCTAATTTTTTTGCATGGAAGTACTGATGAGTATATTGCCCGTCCTGAAATTGTGCGGAATATTGCACCCAAATTAGGTCGCCCAGTCTGTGTGCTGTGGGATTTGCAAGACCCAAAATTAGTAAATTTGAATTAGGTAAAGTTTCACTTAAAAACGGCTGAATTATTTATATTAGATGCCGATTTCGAATTAGTTAATCAAGAAAAAGTGGGCTTGGATTACAAAACACTGCCGCAAGAAGTGATAAAGGATGTGGTTATTACTGGATGATGGCCAGTTCACCCTGCAAGTAGATCACATTAAGGGTAATCAGATTCACTGCATAATTTTAAGCGGCGGTTTGCTAAGTAATAATAAAGTCATTAATCGCGACGGAGTTGGCTTATCTGCATATACTTTAAGCTTAAAAGATAAAGAAGATTTAAAAAATGCCGTGCTATTTACGTATTGAGAGCATATTGACTGTACAGGTGTTACTAACACCTTAAAAGTGGTTAAAGTGGATGAGATGACTCAAGCTGCCACAACTAAAGCCGAATAATGTGGATAAATCACTGAAATAAATGACTAGTGCAAATTACCTTGCTCAATTTATAATCGAATTCTTTTACCACTTGCCATAATCATCATGAGCGCACCACTTTTAAAAACCAATCTTCAAAGCCTATGCCTTATTCATCAAGGAAAAGTGCGCGATATTTATGCGATTGATGACAGCACAATGTTGCTAGTGAGTACCGATAGATTATCCGCATTTGATGTGATTTTGCCTACAGGTATTGCTAATAAAGGCGCTATGCTTACTCAGATGGCGAATTTTTGGTTTGAAAAACTGCAACATCTAGTACCTAATCATTTAACGGGTATTGAGCCTGAAACAGTGGTGGCAGCAGACGACAAAGCACAATTGGGTACAGGCAATTTAAGCCGTGCCGTAGTGGTGAAAAGGCTCAAACCCTTGCCGATTGAAGCCATTGTGCGTGGCTATTTGGTGGGTAGCGGTTGGAAAGAATACAAAGCCAATGGCACCGTGTGCGGCATTGTCTTGCCATCAGGCTTACAAGAAGCTTCAAAATTACCAACACCAATTTTTACGCCCTCATCTAAAGCTGCCGTAGGTGACCATGATGAAAATATCAGCTTAGACCAATGTGCCGCACTAATTGGCGTAGAGATGGCAGAAAAGGTTGCTAATGTAGCAATTCAGCTTTACAGCGAAGCTGCCGAATATGCCTTAACGCGTGGCATAATAATTGCCGATACCAAATTTGAATTTGGGCTAGATAGCAATAGTGTGCTGCATGTGATGGATGAAGTTTTGACGCCTGACTCATCGCGTTTTTGGCCAGCAGAAAGCTATAAAGTTGGCAGTAATCCACCCAGTTACGATAAACAATATTTGCGCGATTGGCTGGAAAGTATTCAATGGAACAAGGCGCCTCCAGCACCTGCCCTGCCAGAGGATGTGGCGCAGCGCACCTCTGAAAAATATTTAGAAGCATTTGAAAAGTTAACGGGAAAAAAACTGATTTAGTTTTTATGTTGGGAAAGCTAAAACAGATAGCCGAGCGCCTAAAAGCAGAATTTGTTTTTTACCAACGCCTGCAAAAACATCCGCAAACACCACTTTTAGCTAAAGCATTACTATGGTTGGCGATTGGTTATTTGTTGATGCCATTTGATTTAATCCCTGATTTTATCCCTATTATTGGACAGCTTGATGAAGTGGTGATCATTCCTTTATTGCTATATGGCGCATTAAAGCTTACACCATCGGCGATTGTAGCTGAATGCAGAGCTGAATTAATATGAGAAAACTAGTGTGATAGAATTTTGGCAAATGATTTTAAATTTTGATGCACGTTTGCCTAATCTCATCGCCATGCACGCCAATCTGGTTTATTTCATTCTGTTTGGTGTGATTTTTTAAAAAATTGGCGTCTTGCCATTCTTTTTTCTACCTAGTAATACGTTTTTATTTGTATGCTGTGCGGTGTGTGCGGCATCAATGTTGAATATTTGGCTGCTAGATACCGTGCTGATTTTAGCGGCGGCATTGGGGAATATCAGTGGCTATTTTTTAGGAAAAACGTTGGGGCAGGCGTTTTTTGTGGATTTTTTAAAATGGCCCAACCAATCGGCGTTAGATAAAACCCACGTGTTTTAAGACCAGAATGGCAAAAAAAGCTTTTTGTTTTCACCTTTTTTACCCGTTATCCGCACCGTTGCAATATTTTTGGCGGGCTTAACACAAATGGTTTTTTTAAAATTTGTGCGTTCAGCATCGATTGGGTCAATTATTTGGGTGTTAATTTGCGTATTAGCGGGTTATTTTTTGGCAACATTCCACTGGTAAAAAATCATCCAAGTGCAATTACTATCATGGGCTTGGCAATGGTGATTGTATTTTTTGTTTTAAGCAAAGTTTGGCATCAATTTTCTAAGCGTTAACAAGCCGCCTCTTAATAATTTTCAATTGTTAGCAATCAAGCATTTACATTTGTCACGTATAATGCCGTTTTTTAGTTCAAGGCTATTCTCAACATGTCTTTAAACCAAGTACCATCAGGCTTAGATTTACCCAATGATTTCAATGTTATTATCGAAATTCCTATGCAGGGCGACCCTGTTAAATATGAAGTCGATAAAGACAGCGGCGCGATTTTTGTAGACCGTTTTATGGGTACTGCAATGCAATATCCAACTAATTACGGCTACATCCCGCACACATTAGCCGATGATGGTGACCCAGTTGATGTATTGGTGATGACACCAGTGCCATTGATTCCAGGAGTGGTTGTGCGTTGCCGTCCATTGGGCGTGTTGTTAATGGAAGATGAAGCTGGTTTGGACGCAAAAGTATTTGCGGTGCCAGTGCCTAAGGTATGTGGTTTATATGGCCATTTAAAAAGCTATACCGATGTTTCAACTTGGCGTTTAGAAATGATTTCTCACTTTTTTGAGCATTATAAAGATTTAGATAAAGGCAAATGGGTGAAAATTAATGGCTGGGGCGATATTGAAGCGGCTAAGAAAGAAATTTTAGAGGGCGTAGCTAATTACAATAATGCGGAAGTTAAACCTGCATTTTAAAATTGCTTGGAATGTTAAAATACGCATTAATAGTGTAAATAAAAAGGCAGCTTAGGCTGCCTTTTTTGTATTTAATCACCTGCACCTCAATATTAAATCATATCATCAGCATGCACATTAAACGTGCAACTACTGCTGGTTTATAATTTAAATTAAATGTAACTATATGTTTACAATAGTTTTATTTGTAATTTAATGCATGGTGTAGATTTTGCTTATATTGTTTAAATAACGATTAACGGCAATTATATGAACGACACATCAATGCAAGCTATTAACCTATATCAACAAAATTTAGTTTTAAAAAATAATATTCGCTATTTGGGCCGTGTGCTTGGTGCAACTATTTTGGCTAAAGATGGCAAAGATACCTTTGATTTAGTTGAAAGAATCCGTCAGGTGGCGGTTAAATTTCACCGTGAAAATGATCAAAATGCCAGGTTGGCTTTAGAAATTCTACTTAAAAATTTATCGCTACAGCAAACGATTTCGGTGGTGCGCGCTTTTAGTTACTTTAAGCATTTGGTGAATATTGCTGAAGATTTATTCGCACGTCAGCAAACCCTTTTAAATGAAGATAAGTTATTGCCAGGCTTGCTTTTTCAGTAGATGAAATCGCACGCCAAGCCTTGCCTTTTAAGGCAGTAGAAGCGTTTTTTAAAGATGCGCTGGTTTCGCCTGTGTTAACGGCGCATCCCACAGAAGTTCAGCGCAAAAGCATTTTAGATATTGAGCATAAATTATCTTTTTTGCTGGCAGAGCGCGCCAATTTAATTTCAAAACGTGAGCTGCAACAAAATGATTTACTGATTCAGGCAGCAGTTTGCTCATTGTGGCAAACGCGCATTGTGCGCTTTTCAAAGCTCACAGTCGTCAATGAAATTGAAAATGCACTGAGCTATTACGAAACCACATTTTTGAATATGATTCCAGAAATTCTGCAGGATTTAGAGCGCGATTTAAATAAACAATATGCCGCAGAACTGAAAAAGCCTTTTCAATTACCTAGTTTTTTACAGATGGGCAGCTGGATAGGTGGCGATCGCGATGGAAACCCGTTTGTGAATGGGGCAACCTTGACGCAAGCCGTTGGTATGCAAAGCGCCACTGCGTTTAAGTTTTATTTAAAACAACTTGATGCGCTGCGGCGTGAGTTATCGATTTCTACGCGATTGGTGAATGTGAATCCTGCGTTGTTGGTGCTGGCCAATTTATCATTAGACCAATCGCCACATCGATTGGATGAGCCTTATCGGCTGGCACTAAATGGCATTTACGATCGATTAATTGCAACCTGCAAACAATTGTTACCGCAATTAGAATTGCGCGAAAATGCCTATCAAGCCGAGCCTTATCGTCATGCCACTGATTTGCTGGCGGAATTGAATGTGCTAGTGGATTCGTTAAAAGAGTTTGGCGGTGAAGCGCTGATTTATGCGCGTTTGGGTAAATTAATCAAAGCCATCGAAACGTTTGGATTTCATTTGGCGACGTTGGATATTCGCCAATCGTCAGACGTGCATGAAGCGATAATTAAAGAGCTATTTAATAAAGCAGGTTACGATTTTGAATACGATGAGCTTACTGAAGAGGAGAAAATCAAGACTTTATTGGATGAGCTAAAACAGCCGCGCTTATTGTTTTCGCCCTATCAGCAATATTCTGAGTTGATGCTCAGTGAAATTGATGTACTTAACAAGGCGCGCGATATTAAGCAACAATTTGGCAACCGCACCATTAAGCAATACATTATTTCGCATACCGAAACTCTATCCGATTTATTGGAAGTGGCCTTGCTGCAAAAAGAAACGGGCTTGCTAAAAGGCATTTGGGGATCGCAAAAAATCCAATTGGCGCTGAATATTGTGCCGCTATTTGAAACTATTGCCGATTTACGCAACGCGCCCATGATTATGGGGCAATGGTTGAGCTTGTTGGGAATTCGCTATGTGCTGCGCAATCAGGGCAATGAGCAAGAAATAATGTTGGGCTACTCAGACAGCAATAAAGATGGCGGATTTTTAACCTCAAATTGGGAATTATACAAAGCCGAAGTATCTTTAGTTGAGCTGTTTAGCCAAGCCAAAATCAAGCTTCGTTTGTTTCATGGGCGTGGCGGAACAGTTGGGCGCGGAGGCGGGCCAACTTATCAAGCTATTATGGCGCAACCAAGCGGTACGGTAGATGCGCAAATTCGCTTAACTGAGCAAGGTGAAATTATCGCCAATAAATATGCCGACCCAAAAGTGGGTCGTCAGCACTTAGAAACGCTGTTGGCGGCCACAATGGATGCCACTTTGCTGCCTGATAACGCATTAAGACCAGAAAAGCGCCGCACCTTTGAAGTTGTGATGGAAGATTTGTCTACCACTGCCATGACTAGCTACCGCAGTTTGGTTTACGAAACCCCCGGCTTTGCCGATTACTTTTTTAACGCAACGCCTATTTCAGAAATCGCCGAATTGAATATTGGCAGCCGACCAGCCGCAAGAAAATCGACGCGGCGTATTGAAGATTTACGCGCGATTCCTTGGGGTTTTTCTTGGGGTCAGTGCCGATTATTATTGCCAGGCTGGTATGGCTTAGGCAGTGCGATAAACCAATATTTGCATCAAGATGAAAGTGCATATGAGAGCCGCCTAAAAAACCTGCAAGAAATGTTAGCAGTTTGGCCATTGTTTAAAACCTTAATCGCCAATGTGGATATGGTGTTAGCTAAAACAGATTTAGTAGTAGCACGCCACTATGCACATTTGGTGACAGACAAACAGCTAAGAGAGAATATTTTTAGACGTATAGAAGCAGAGTATGAGCTCACTACACAGGCGCTTAACTTGTTGCAGGAATGCACAGAAAGATTAAACAGCAATCCAACTCTGGCCTATTCAATTCGCAATCGTTTACCCTATTTAGATCCGCTCAATCATTTGCAAGTGGAACTCATCAAGCGCTACCGTGCTGGTGAAACCGATGAAAAGCTGAAGCTGGCGATTCAGTTAACCATTAATGGTATTGCAGCTGGGTTAAGAAATACGGGTTAAACAACTGGCAACAAAAAAGGCGACCCCGCGTTTCAATTCGGAGTCACCTTTTTTAATTAGTAAAAACTAAACATGAAGCAATGGCACAATTAACAGCGCCACAATATTGATAATTTTAATCAATGGGTTCACTGCAGGGCCTGCCGTATCTTTGTATGGGTCGCCTACAGTGTCACCTGTTACAGCCGCTTTATGCGCATCTGAACCTTTGCCGCCGTGTTTACCATCTTCAATGTATTTTTTGGCATTATCCCAAGCGCCACCACCGGTACACATTGAAATCGCCACAAATAAACCAGTGACAATTGTACCCATTAATAAACCACCCAATGCCACAGGGCCTAATATCAAGCCAACTGCAATTGGCACAGCGACTGGAAGTAGAGATGGCACCATCATTTCTTTAATCGCCGCTGAAGTTAGCATATCTACCGCTTTGCCGTACTCTGGCTTGGCTGTGCCTTCCATAATGCCTTTTATATCGCGGAACTGACGGCGCACTTCTTCTACCACCGCACCTGCCGCACGGCCTACCGCTTCCATCGCCATCGCAGCAAAAAGGAAGGGGATTAAGCCACCAATAAACAAGCCGATAATCACCATTGGGTCGCTTAAATCAAACTTCACATCAATGCCAGCACCTTCTAATTTGTGAGTGTAATCGGCAAACAATACCAATGCGGCCAAACCAGCAGAGCCAATAGCATAGCCTTTGGTCACCGCTTTGGTGGTATTGCCAACCGCATCTAAAGGGTCAGTTACGTCACGCACTTCTGCTGGTAAGCCAGCCATCTCTGCAATACCGCCTGCGTTATCGGTAATAGGGCCATAAGCATCAAGTGCCACCACAATACCTGCCATGCTTAACATCGATGTTGCCGCAATCGCAATGCCATATAAACCACCTAAATGGTAGGATGTCCAAATAGCTAAACATACTGAAAGCACAGGCCAAGCCGTTGATTTCATTGAGATACCAATACCTGCAATAATATTAGTGGCATGGCCAGTAGTAGAAGCTTGCGCTACATGCTGCACAGGTGCGTACTGTGTACCTGTGTAGTATTCAGTAATCCAAACTAAAGCCGCTGTTAATACTAAACCCACTGCGCATGAGCCAAATAATTGATTGGCAGAAATGGTTAATTCGCCTGCTGTTAAGCCTTGCGGGAACAATTGTTGCGTCACGAAGTAGAATGCGATTAAGGATAAAACGCCTGCTACCGCCAAGCCTTTATATAGCGCTGGCATCACGTTTTTCATACCAGGCGATGCTTTAACAAAGAAGCAACCAATAATAGAAGCAACGATAGACACCGCACCTAACATCAATGGGTAGAGAATGCCATTTGCGCCTGCATCGGTAATTAGCAAGCCACCCAATACCATGGTGGCAATCAAAGTTACCGCATAAGTTTCAAACAAATCGGCTGCCATACCTGCACAATCGCCTACGTTATCGCCAACGTTATCCGCAATTACCGCTGGGTTGCGTGGGTCATCTTCTGGAATCCCCGCTTCAACTTTACCCACCAAGTCTGCACCTACATCAGCACCTTTGGTAAAGATGCCGCCACCCAAACGCGCAAAGATTGAAATAAGGGAAGAGCCAAAAGCTAAACCAATTAATGGGTCTAAGTTGGTTGCATTTTCGGCACCCAAAAACCAGTAAAAACCAGCAACGCCTAGCAGGCCTAAGCCTACCACCAACATGCCAGTCACAGCGCCGCCCTTAAAGGCTACATCAAACGCAGGCGCAATACCGTTTGTAGCCGCTTGCGCGGTGCGAACATTGGCTTTTACAGACACGTTCATGCCAATAAAGCCACAAGCACCTGATAATAGAGCGCCTACAACAAAACCTATTGCAGTAGTAGTACCTAAAAAATAAGCGACTAATGCGGCTAAAACCACACCCACAATCGCGATGGTTTTATATTGCCTGGCTAAGTAGGCAGCGGCACCTTGTTGAATCGCGCCAGCAATTTCTTGCATGCGTGCGTTACCGGCTGGCAAATTGGAAATCCATTTACTCATTACGACGCCGTAAAGTACGGCCAAAATGGCTGCTGCAATGGTTATTATTAATGCGACTGACATGACTTCTCCCTATCTATTATTGAATAAATCTGAAACGACATCGATGTGCAAATCAATTAAAAATTACGAATAGAATATAGCTAGTAAGTTGTAAATAATGTAATTATTTTGTAACAACTCAAAGCATTATGGCACTAAAAATGCGCAAGGACAACTCAGTTGATTAGCCGTTAAATGCTTTTAAAAAACAGAGTCAAAGCAATCTGTTTTGATTGATAAAATTTGAATGCAAAGTGATTTTGCACTTGAATTTTTTGAACGTAGACCCCCTATCAAAATAACGCCTAAAGTCGCATGGCAGGAGGCAAATTAAGTGAATTTATTAAATAAGGAAAGATTTAAGTTTTGTTGGCGAGAGAATTGAGTTTTGTAGCAAGTGGAGAATCACCTAAATCTTGCGCCAGCTTTTTTAAGCTAACTGCCGCTTGTTTAGATAGTTTTCTTGGTGGTGGCACGATGACCCTAGGCTGAGATTTAACTTGCACTTTGACACTAATTACAGTAACTTTACAATCCCGAAATAAAAGGTTGGTACTTTGCAAATCTTGTAATTGAGTCAAAAGCTTAGCTTGGTCTAGTTTGATTTTATTGGCAACAATTGCACTGTGAGCAAAAATGGTTAAAAGCCCATTTGTTAAGTTGCCGACAGTGCTTAATTGAGCAAGCAATTCTGGGCATGCGCTCACCCAAAGTTTTTGTAATAACTGGTGAGATTGCAATTGTTGCGTTAAAGCACCAAGCTGACTATTTTGTAGGCTTTTGGGATTTAGTAAATTATCAATTTTGCGCATGCTGACGATTTTACTGCGATTTTAATAAAAATTGGCTTAATAAGACTCAAACATCGCTTTTTGATGGCTTTACGAAGTTGATAACTTACTACACAACTCATAACATAAACAATATGGATTATTGACAATAATTAAATGAATATTATTTTAATCTCTAACAATATGGCAAAAGCTAAAAGTTTGTCTGCCTTGCAGGCTGGCTTGCTGGTTGCTGGCTTGGTGTTGGTGCCAGTGATGCTCACTTTATTGTTTATTACGCCGCAAAGTAATATTAAAGAAAATGGTATGCGCGCTTTACTGCCGCCGCAAATTAGAAGTTCAATTATTTCTTCTCAAGTGCATTTGGATGCTTACGCTAAAGAGTTGGGTGAATTGCAAGCCCGTATCATGCGCCTTGATGCGCAAAACCAGCGTTTGGCAAAATTGGCTGGCGAAAATGAAAAAAAAATAGTTAACAATCCAAATCTAAAACCGCATGGTGGCTTGCAACTGGATGGCCGCGGTGGTCCGCTTGTTCAATCGCATGCCATGTCAGAGGCTGAATTAAAAGCAGCGATTTTGGAGTTAACCGAAGCGGTTAATGGGCGGGACGAATACATGAGCTCAATTGAAGCAAAAATTTTACAAAAAAGTGTGCTTAAAGATATGTTGCCCAATAGCAGTCCTATTTATGCAGCATTTAATTCATCCAGCTACGGCTGGCGTATAGACCCATTTAATGGCAATAAAGCGTTTCACGAAGGTTTAGATTTCACCGCAAACTCAGGCACGGCTATTCGCGCAGCGGCTGATGGTATCGTGTCTACCTCAGAACGCACACCGGACTATGGTAATATAGTCAAAATTGACCATGGGTCTGGTTTAGAAACACGTTATGCACATGCTTCTAAATTGTTGGTTAAGCCAGGTGAGCGTGTGATAAAAGGCCAAATTGTGGCACAAGTGGGCAGCACAGGCCGCTCTTCAGGTCCCCATTTGCATTATGAAATTAGGTTAAATGGTAATGCTTTAGATCCACGTAAATATTTAAATAAGTAAAACCAATTAAAGATTAGAATTTGCACGGCTTTGTATTGAAATAAACATTAACTACCCAATATCCATACAATATAATCAATTTTTCGTCCAATCTCAATTATAGGTATCCGAATTTCGGAAAAGCGGTGTCCCTTCATGTTATCCACGTTGTTTAGAAAATTTTTCGGTAGTCGTAATGACAGGCTTGTAAAGCAATACGGCCAAACTGTTAAAGAAATCAATGCGTTAGAGCCAGCTATGCAAGCTTTATCCGATGATGAGTTGCGCGCAAAAACAGAAAGTTTTAAACAGCGTTTTCAGCAAGGCGAAAGTTTGGAAAAGTTATTGCCAGAAGCGTTTGCCGTGGTGCGCGAGGGCAGTGTACGTGCATTAGGCATGCGCCATTTTGATGTGCAATTAATTGGCGGCATGGTCTTGAATGCGGGAAAAATTGCTGAAATGCGTACAGGTGAAGGTAAAACGCTAGTTGCTACATTGCCTGTTTATCTAAACGCTATCACAGGCAAAGGCGTACATGTTGTTACGGTGAATGATTATCTAGCCAAGCGTGATGCGGAATGGATGGGCCAGTTATACAAATTTTTAGGTTTAAGCGTTGGTATTAACTTATCGCAAATGCAGCACGATGCCAAACAATTGGCTTACGCGGCCGATATTACGTACGGTACTAACAACGAATTTGGTTTTGATTATCTGCGCGACAATATGGTGTTTACCAAAAATGAGCGCACACAACGTAGTTTAAGTTATGCGCTGGTGGATGAAGTGGATTCGATTTTAATTGATGAAGCGCGCACACCATTGATTATTTCTGGCCAGGCTGAAAACAGCATTGATTTATATAATCAGATTAACGCGGTAGCTAAACAATTAACGAAGCAAACTGTTGAAGATGGCGAAGGTGATTTTTGGGTAGATGAAAAAGCACAAACAGTGACCATGAGCGAAGCGGGTCATGAGCGAGCTGAAGCAATTTTAGCAACTTCTGGCCTAATGGCCGAAAACTCAAGCCTGTATGAGCCTTCCAATATCACTTTAGTGCATCATTTATATGCATCTCTGCGTGCTCAAAACTTATTCAATCTAGACCAGCATTATGTGGTGCGTGATGGGGAAATTGTAATAGTGGATGAGTTTTCAGGCCGCATGATGCCGGGTCGTCGCTGGTCAGATGGTTTGCATCAAGCGGTTGAAGCCAAAGAAGGCGTGGCGATTCAAAAAGAAAACCAAACGTTGGCGTCTATTACTTTCCAAAACTATTTCCGCATGTATGAAAAATTAAGCGGCATGACGGGTACGGCGGACACTGAAGCATACGAATTTAATCAGATTTATAGCTTGGAAACGGTGGTTATTCCAACTCATCGCGGCATGTTGCGTAAAGATGCGATGGATAAAGTGTATCGTACCTCGGCTGAAAAATATAATGCAGTACTTGAAGATATTAAACAATGCCAAGCGATTGGTCAGCCAGTATTGGTGGGTACAACATCCATCGAAAACTCTGAAATTATTTCGCGTTTATTAACAAAAGCCAACTTAAAACATGAAGTACTAAACGCCAAGCAACATGAGCGTGAAGCGCATATTGTGGCGGAAGCAGGCCAACCAGGCGCGATTACCATTGCCACAAATATGGCTGGCCGTGGTACGGATATTGTATTAGGTGGTAATCCAGAAGCCAGTATTCATGCGGTTAAATCCGATGCAAGCTTAAGCGATGCCGAAAAAGAAGCCAAAGAGGCGCAATTAAAAGCAGAATGGCAACAACGCCACGATGCAGTATTAGCATCAGGCGGTTTACATATTATCGGTACAGAACGTCATGAATCACGCCGGGTAGATAACCAATTACGTGGCCGTTCAGGCCGTCAAGGTGACCCAGGTTCAAGTCGTTTTTACTTGGCTTTAGATGACCAATTGCTGCGCATATTCTCTGGCGATCGCGTTTCGGCGATTATGGAGCGTTTGAAAATGCCAGAAGGCGAGGCGATTGAGCATGCCATGGTTAGCCGTGCGATTGAAAACGCGCAACGCAAAGTAGAAGGTCGTAACTTTGACATTCGTAAACAGCTTTTAGAGTTTGATGATGTATCAAACGACCAACGTAAAGTGATTTACGAGCAACGTAATGAGTTGTTAGAAGCTACCGATATTGGTGAAACAATTAGCGCCATGCGCCATGATGTTTTGAGCAGTATTTTTAATACGCATATTCCACCGGGAAGCGTAGAAGAGCAATGGGATATTCCCGCCTTAGAGAAAAGTCTAATTGCAGAAGTTGGTCTGGACTTGCCTTTGCAAAAAATGCTAGAAGCTAATCCAGATTTGCACGAAGAAACATTGCGCGAGCGCGTGTTTGAAGCAGCTGATGAATCATATAAAGCAAAAGAATCCTTGGCTAGTAATGACACCATGCGTCAATTTGAACGTGCCGTGATGTTGCAAAGCATTGATACCCACTGGCGAGAGCATTTGGCTGCATTAGACCATTTACGTCAAGGTATTCATTTGCGGTCGTATGCGCAAAAGAACCCAAAGCAAGAATACAAACGTGAGGCCTTTGAGTTGTTTGAAGGTCTATTGAGTACAGTAAAAAGTGAAGTCACCAAAGTCACCATGCTAGTGCAAGTAAAAACACAGGACGATGTTGAAGCGATTGAAAAACCAGCCGATTTAGCCAATGTGCAATATCAACATGCAGATTTTGACGAAGCATTAGCCAACCCAGCAGGTGATTTTAGTGATGAGCAACAAGCGCAAATAGCCAATAGTGAAACTTTTGTCCGCGAAGGTGTAAAGGTAGGCCGTAACGACCCTTGCCCATGTGGCTCAGGTAAAAAATACAAACAGTGTCATGGCGTTCTAAGCTAAGTTTAGTAGTGATAGAAATTTGAAAGAAAGTATTCAATGTCCGATTTAGATATTCAATCTCCTTGTATTGGTGTTTGTAGCATGAATGATTTATCTGGCTTATGCCAAGGTTGCTACCGAACGATGGATGAAATTCAACAGTGGTGGGATTTAGATTCGCATCAGAAAAAAGAAGTGTTGCACAAAGCCACTGAGCGTGAAACCCAGTTATTTGATTAACTAGCCTCTTAATTAAAAGACATTAGATTAAAAGTTGTTTGATCAATTATGGGCGACTACCAATAATGGCTTGCTGACTCTCTAAATTCGTCAAAATATCCATTCCAAACTGAATAATCGTATTCACACTAGGATGCTCTATCTCATTTGCAAGCTTTGTTAATGCTTGCTCACCGGTTAATTCTTGTTGATTGATTATTTGCAATAAACGGTAAGTAATCGGATTGAGTTCAATAAATTTCACTTCAAATATTGCGTTTCGAAACACTAGTAAGGTTGTTTTTTGTAGATGTTTTTGCTTAAATTTTGCCGATAGTTGATGAACAGGATAATCATATTCCAGCAGCATATGCGCCGCCGCTAGCATCGGTTTTTCATGCAATAAATTCGTTTTTTCACTTTTAGCAATAGTCTCGGTTTGCTGCATGGTAATCGCCAACTCCACCCATTCATAGTGTGCCAATTGTTTAAAGTAAGTAGGCACGTTTTCAAGCGGTTTTAAAAACGATAAAAATTGCTCCGGGATTTCTCTAAATATTGGGCTGCCTGCAGCATAATTCGCCACAAATTCTCGCATTAATCTTTGCCATTTGCGCTTGCCAATCAAGGCTTGGCATACAGGAAAACAGATTGAAACCGACCCTACAATATTATTAAAAACCGCTTTTTTATAAACCGCTAAACGACTGGACTTTACCTGTGGTGGTTTTTTATTTTGCGTGGGGTTGCGAATACAAGCCGTGAACTGCGTTTGATATTGCTGAAAGCCTAGCTTTTGCTTTTCTAACATGCTGACTGCATTTTTTTGATGAGTTTAGGTGCGTGATCGGCTTGATATGCCGCAATTTTATTCACTTCACGCATTAAAGTGGGCAAAGGTGGAATGTTGCTATCGCGCTCTAATAATGTGGGGAAAACGCCAAATAATTGATATGCCTCCGCCAATAAATCCCAAACAGGATCAGCAACATCTTTACCGTGCGTATCAATTAATAAATTAGCAGACTCTTGATAATGCCCCGCAATATGGCTGTAAACGATGCGCTCTTTGGGGATATTATGTAAAAAATCGGAAGCTATTTTTGCTGGGTCTTGATGCGTTTTAACGAAATTGACGCTGTTGACATAAATATTATTGATATCCAAATGTAAGTAACAATCGGCTTCTTGTAATACTGCATTTAAAAAATCAATTTCACTTAGAGTAGAAATAGGCGCTGCGGCATAAAACGAAGCGTTTTCGATGGCTATTTTTTGTTCCAAAATATCCTGCGTTTGCCTGATTCTGGCGGTCACATAGTGAACCGCTTCTTCTGTAAACGGGATAGGAAGTAAATCGTATAAGTAGCCGCTTTTGCCATGATAAAAGTCACTGCAATAGCTTAAGTGTTCGGTATAAAGTGGAATGGCATTTGAGCTTAAAAAGGATTTAACTTGTTTTAAGAAATCCGTATTTAAGGGATCGATGCCGCCAAGTGATAGACATAAGCCATGACAAGCAATCGGATAGCGATCGACAAACCAGGCTAAATCGGCTTGCGCTTTACCACCTGCGCCAATCCAGTTTTCGGGTGCAATTTCAACAAAGTTAATATTGGCAATGGATGGATCTTGATAAAGCGTTTGGATTTGAGGTATTAGCTCGCGCTTTAACCCCAGACCTACGCCATTAATATCAACTAAAGATGACACAATGAAAGGATGCGTGGCTTTAGTGACGATTTAAAATTATTTCTTATGGTCGCCGCATTTGCCTTCGCCACATTTGCCGTCATGCACCTTTGCACCCATTTCTTTTTTCATTTCGGCGCCGCATTTGCCTTCGCCACATTTGCCGTCTTTCATTTTTTCATGGTGATCAGCCACTTGGTAGCCGCTAGACAATGCTTTGATCGCAAATGGATTCTCTGCTGCGTTAATTGGAGTGGCTGCGATTGATAAAGCAAAAGCGCCTGATAATGCTAAAGCGATGGTTTTGTTTGATGTTTTCATGATTTATTTCCTTTTAAAAATTAAGTTAAACAATTATTTAAGTAACAACATGTGTGATGAAGTGTTGACTAAGTTATACACAATTTAATCTGGTCTAGATTCAATTGAGCTTGCAATCCGATTTTTAGTTTCAGATGGTAATCGAATATTTGGGTTGTTTTCAATCGATTGTGACAGGCGATTGAGTGCTTTACGCATGGTGTTTAGCGGCGGACTAAAGCGCTTGCAATACTTAAAATTACAGATGTAAACGTACTGCAAGTCGCTCAGGCCTTGACAATTGATGATCTAGCGATTTTGAAATAAGTTGACCTGCTTGTCGAAAGTCTAACATAGCTAAACCTCTAAACTCCTATCCAATTAATTTTCAAACACTTTCGATTACCCATTTGAGCTTTGTATATCATCACCCAAGCATTGATCGTGCTGATATTGAGCTCCTTACAAATTTCTTCATTGTCAGTTTTGTGCACATCGCGCATCATAAAAAGCGTGGCTAATTTGGCCGGTAACTTGTCCATGCAGTTTTGCAATACGCCTAAAAATTGCTTATGCTCTAGTACGTTTTCTGGCATGTTCCACGCAGGAGGCTTTTCAGTCTAGTGACCTGCATCATCAAAAAATTCGTACATATTAGCACTTTGTCTGACATTAAATCCGATGCCGCAATTTCGCGAACATTTTTGCGCATCACATCAATAATTTTATGCTTTAAAATGCCAGTTAAACAAGTGCGCGGTGCCGATTTTCCTGCAAATGATTGGTTTTTAATCGCCGCCAAAAAGGTTTCTTGCACAACATCTTCTGCCAAATGCGGATCGCGCAATCTTGCTAACGCAAATCGGTATAAAAAATCACTATGCTAGTTTAGCCAATCTTGCATATTATGTGAAGTTGTCATATTGAATATTCAATCACGTAAGTTGCAATTAAGTAACAATGCCAGCTTTTTGTTGCACTAGCGTTAAATAATGCTCGCTGTCTAATCCTGTTTGATTGCGTTGCGCCAGCCAGATAGTTTCACCCAAGCACTCTAAAATATCATGCTGCGCATCGTGCTCATTTTGATACTTGAATAATAGTTTGTGATAGATGGGCGTTATACCAATTGGCTGATTAATGCTAATTTGTTCTAAAACTGATAGATGTAAACTCATGTGCAAAAAAGGATTGGTCTCGCCCATTTCTGGATAATACGCTATCTGCTTATAGTGTTCTGGCGCATCTAAAATCGGGTGATATTCAGGATGCATTTGCATAATATGCAGGCCAAGCTTTTCTAAATCTGTTAGGACGTCTTTTTTTCTCCACTTGGCCCAAGCCTCAAAAAAGAATTTACGCACTTCATCACGCGATGGATTAAATAGACTCATTGTTTTTACCAAATAGCCCTAACACGGCTGAATATTGTAGCAATTCATTTTTGCCTCTAATTGGCGCAATTTCGCCATTGCCATAAAAGCCAATCAGCGGCAGATTGGGAATTAAGGATTTAAGTAATGCTAAATCTTGGTCAACGCCATTGTACAAATACAGTCCACGTCCAAGGCATAAAAATAGCGGCCCAAATTGCGGTACATTGTTATTGGTTTGTGTGTCTAATTGCCGCCTTAATGTACCGGCGGTTTTCACCAAGTCAATTTGCGCGGCATCCATATCGCGCACCGCTGAACTCACCCAATCACCCATTTGTAAAGGTTTGGCTAAAGTCACAGCGCCTATAGATTCGTCCCCAGCAATTATAGACGCTAAATGATAATTGCCGTGTTCAATATTTAATGCGCGGCTTGAATATACCGCCATCATCTGATGATAAAGTATTTCCCCCATTGCATCTAAAAAGCCTCTTTCTTGCATACCGCTTTTAAAGAGTCCAATGCAGGTAAGTTAGCAATGGATAATAAATCCAGCTGTTTACTGGTAGTAACCCTACGCGGGCTGGTTAATAATTTTAAGCTGTGAGTTGCGCCCACGGAATTTTCCGCGTTATTTAATCGCATTTCACAATAGCCTTGTGTAATACCCTTGGCGTTTTCCTAAACCGAAAAAGCACCTTGCCCAATCGCATCGCCCGACACGCCGCCTAAACGTTGCTGTTTAGCATTAAGCCATGAGCTATTAATGGCATTAGGTGCGGCTAGAGTCAACAGTAGTGTGGCACTTAAATTGGTATTTATTTGTTGTTCTGGCTTTTACCAACTATTGTCTGAAAACACCATCACCGCCGCTGCTGGGCTATCAATGACCCAATCTTTTTCTGTAAAAATGCCAATTGCCGAGCAGCCAATAATGCTGGTGCAACAAGAGGCTTTGGCCGCCGCTTTGATGGCTGATTCTGGGGCTAGATGCAAACTCTGAGCTTAAAATAACAATACACAGGCAGACGCATCTAATTCGCCTTTGCTCATTCCGCTTAAAACGGCAGCCGCCGCCAGTTCTGGCTCTGCTTTAAGGCCGACTGCTAAACCTGTCGCGATTTTCATAAGCTTGATTTCAGGCTCTTGATTTATCAGCTTCACCAGCCATTAAGTGCGGTGATGGAATAAATTTATGCGTATATTCGCACAAATCTACAATACAGCATTCACCGCATTTGGGGCTTCGCGCTGTGCAGGTATAACGCCCATGCAATATTAATAAATGATGTGCATCATGTATAAATTGTTTTGGGATGGTTTTTAAATATTTTTGTTCAACAGCCAATACGTTTTTACCAACAGCCAGCTTGGTGCGATTACCTAGCCTAAATAAATGTGTATCGACCGCAATAGTCGGTTCGCCAAAAGCGGTATTTAAAATCACATTGGCGGTTTTGCGGCCTACTCCTGGCAAGGCTTCAAGTGCATGCCTACTATTTGGCACCTGTGAATTGTGCAATTGGATAAGTTGAAGGCAGCAAGCAATAACATTTTTGGCTTTGGCGTGATACAGGCCAATAGTTTTAATATAAAACTCTAAACCTTTAATCCCTAAATCAAAAATGGCTTGAGGCGTATTGGCGACCGCAAACAATTTACGCGTGGCAATATTTACACCTTTATCGGTGGCTTGTGCCGATAAAATCACCGCGATTAATAACTCAAACGTACTGCTAAACTCTAATTCGGTGGTCGGCTTGGGAATCGCAATACTTAAGCGCCTAAAAATCTCTGCACGTTTTTCAGCATTCATACAATTAAAATAACTGGTAGTCTCTAATTACCAGACTTAAACGCGCTGGAGGATACCTCAGTTGGCAGAGTGGGTGCTCCCGTTTTACGTAGCTCTGCCCAGTTGCGTGCAGCAATTAAGCCAGCCAATCCCAAAAATGCACCGGGCGGCAAAATGGCTAATAAAAAGCCTTGGTAATTTGGAATAATGGTAAGTACATAGGTATTAAAGTTGGCACCAAAGGCTAAGTCTAAGCCAGAGAATAGCGTGCCCTTGCCAATAATTTCGCGTATGCCACCCAATAAACCCAAAACCAAAGTTAAGCCTATGCCCATCATAAACCCATCCCAAGCAGCAGGGGTAGGCAGGTTTTTTGCCGCAAACGATTCGACACGCGCCAGCACTATACAATTCACCACAATTAAGGGAATAAAAATACCCAATACTTTATGCAAAGGCTCTGCAAAGCCGTGAATAGCTAAATCGATTACAGTGACTAAAGCGGCAATGACTAAAATGAATACTGGTACGCGAATTTCAGATGGCACAAGGCGGCGCACTGGTGAAACTGCACCGTTTGAAGCAGCCATCACCAAGGCGGTGGCAAAGCCCAAGCTTAAACCGTTTACGGCGGATGTCGTCACCGCCAGCGTAGGGCACAATCCCAGCAGCTGCACAACACCTGGGTTTTGCTTCCATAGCCCGTTATGGGCAATTTCGTTAAATTGATTCATATTTTTACCGATTACTTAAGCAAACTGATGTCTATGCAAAAAGAGCTTGTTTGTTGGCCTCAAAATATTGCAAGGCTCTGTGCACCGCTTTTACCACTGCACGTGGCGTAATGGTTGCACCCGCCATATAGTCAAACCCACCACCATCTTTTTTAACTTTCCATTGCGACTCTGCTGTCTTTAAGAGTGATTCGTTATCAAATAGTTTAATCCAATTATCTTTGGCAATATCAATGTAATCACCCAGACCAGGTGTTTCTTTGTGTGCCAGTACGCGCACGCCGCTAATACTGCCATTGGCTTTAATCGCAATTAGTAGCTTAATATCGCCACTATAACCATCATGCGCAATTGCTTCAATAATCACCGCTGCAGGCTCATTATTAATACGCGCGCGGTTTACAATGGTAGCTTGCTTATTACCTAGCAAATCGCTTGGCGCAATTGTCACTGTGTCTTTTAGCAAATCATTATTGTGCATCCTTTGCGGCACAATCTGGCGGAATAAACTCAAACGCGCTGACGCCTCACTTTTTTCAATTGGCACTTTAGTGATTTGAAATACAAACACCAACAGTGCCGTAAACACCACAGCAAATAGAATTAACGTGATGGCGGTTTTTGAGGTGTGTTTAATAATGCTTTCAGACATAACAAAAATCCGAAAAAAATAAACTAGCAAAGCAGTTCAAGGCGCGCGATAAAAAACACGACGATGCATATGAGTAATCTGTGATGTGTATTTTTTTACGCGCAACGCCGAAGTGAGAAGTTAGTTTCATTTTTCGTGTCCAAACACGCGAGGCTGAGTATGCGCATCTATCAACGGCACACAAATATTCATAAAAATCACAGCAAATGCAATGCCATCTGGGTAGCCGCCGTATACGCGAATCAAATAGGCAATCAGCGCCACGAATGCCGCAAAATACAATTTACCTTTTGGTGTGGTGGGGCCGCTAACGGGGTCGGTGATGATAAAAAAAGCACATAACATGCTTGCACCGGTAAATAGATGAAATAGGGGTGAGGCAAACTGTTCTGGATTGACCAACCAGAATATACCGGATATCAATGCAAGTGCTGCCAAAAAAGCCGTTGGTAAATGCCAAGAGATAATTTTTTGTTGACACAAATACAAGCCACCAAGTAAATAAGCTCCTGTAATCCATTCGTTGCCTTTTCCACCTAGTACTCCAAACACAGGCGCTTGCGTGATGCTGCTGACTTCATGTTTTAGCATTAATTGTGTTTTTAAATAATCCAGCGGGGTGGCGGAAGTAACCGCATCAACTTGCACTCCTTGCGGCAATGCACCGCTAAAAATCAACTGAAATTGGTCGCTAAAGCTTAATGGCGTTTGTGCCAGTTGCAGTGCCGCGGGCCATTTAGTCATGATGACTGGAAACGAAATCAATAACACTGCATAGCCAATCATGGCGGGGTTAAACGGGTTATAGCCCAAACCACCATAAAGTTGTTTGGCTATTACAATTGCGAAAAATGTGCCGACGACTATCAGCCACCATGGTGCAATTGGTGGAATAGCCAGTGCCAATAACCAAGCGGTAACCACTGCGCTGTAATCCATTAAAAACCGCTGAATGGGTCGTTTGCGCAGCCTTAGCATAACGGTTTCTGCCAATAATGCTGAAATGGTTGCTAGTATTAAGGTGATTAATATACCGCTGCCATAAACCCAAACATAAGCCGCAATACCTGGCACCAGTGCCAGCAAGACTTTAAACATAATGCTGCCAACACTTGGTGAATTCGAAATATGGGGTGAGCGGTTCAAGTTATTCTTTCGTTGACTCTGATTGACTATCTAGTTGCATTTGCTTGGCTAAATCTGCTGCTGCCTTTTGTGCTTTTGCACGTGTAATAGCGGCGGCTATTAAAGCTTTCTTATCTGTAGCAGCATCTGTGTTGTTTAGTTTTAATACTTCTGTAGATTTAGCTTCTACTGAAAGACCAACTGCTTGGCGCCGCGCTTCAATATCAGCGATTTCTTTTTTTACAGACTCAGCTGCATCTGCTACATTTTTTGGTTCACTACCATTAGCTAAAGCAGCGGCCTTCTGTGCTTTTGCCCGCTCAATGGCGAGAGCAATCAGTGCTTTTTTGGCCGCATCATCTAGTGGTGCTGGTTTTTCGATTTTAGCTTTTTGTTCAGCCGCGCCACTTTTTTCAGGATTACCAGTTTGTTCAGCTGACGCAGAATTTTGCGCAGCTGCTTTTAATGCTTTTGCGCGCTCAATTGCGGCTGCAATGGCCTCTTTTTTAGTATCATCTGCGCTAGTTGCTATTGTTGGGTTGTCAGTTGCTTGCCTTGTTGCAGACTCATTTTTCGCCGCTTCGGATTTGCCTGCTTGCGCCCGCTCGGCATGCTTCTTAGCACGCTCTTGTTTTTCGCGCTCAATTCTGGCCAATCTAAATTCGTTGCGTTCGCGCGCTAAATCCGCGGCTTCTTTGGCTTTATCCAGCGCAATAATTTCGCTTTTGGCATAGCGATAATATTGTACTAATGGGATATCACTAGGACATACATAGCTACAAGCACCGCATTCGATGCAGTCAAAAATATTGTAGTCATTGGCTTTTTCAAAATTATCCGATTTGGAAAACCAATACAATTCTTGTGGCTGTAAATTAACGGGGCAAGCGTCTGCGCAGCGCGCACAGCGTATACAGGGCATGGCAGGCGGCGGTGGGGCAAATAAAGTAGGCGATGCGGCGATGATACAGTTTGCGGCTTTTGTAATCGGCACATCCGCGCTAGGCAAATTAAAACCCATCATAGGGCCACCCATAATAAAATGCGAGGTATCGGCTTTGGCGCCACCGGCGTTTTTAACCAAGTGCAACATTGGTGTGCCAAATATCACTTCAAAATTTTGGGGTTGTTGCACATTGCCCGTCATTGAAACAATGCGGCTAATGGACGGTTCGCCTAATTCAAAATAACGGTATAATGCTACTAATGTCGCTACATTAAACACTTGCAAGCCCACTTCGGTAGAGCGTTTGTCAAATGGAATTTCGGTATTTAATACCAAGTGTACCAACCTTCTAGCATCGCCACTTGGGTAAAGCGTTGGCACAATTTTGATTTGCATTTCTGCGTGCTCACTCAGAGTAGCCTGCATGGCTTTTGCGGCTTCTGGCTTATTGTCTTCAATACCAATAATCACGTTTTCAGCACCCAGCAAATATTGGGCAATGGTAATGCCTTTCACAATTTCATCGGCTCGTTCGCGCATCAGCATGTCGTCACAAGTAATATAGGGTTCGCACTCGGCCGCGTTAATCACCAATGTGTGCACGCCACTTTTGCCATCGGCGCGTAATTTGATATGCGTAGGAAATGTAGCGCCCCCTAAACCAACAATTCCCGACAAGCGCAGGCTATCAACTAGCGATTTGCGCTCAGCATTGCGCCAATCTTGAGGTGTTTTCTTAATCCACTGGTCTTTGCCGTCAGGCGTAATCGTGATGCAGCGGTCTGGTAAGCCAGATGGATGCGGAATAATCGCGTCTTCAATTGCGCTAATGGTGCCAGAGGTGCTGGCATGAATAGCTGCCGAAATCGATCCTTCTGCCTCTGCAATTAACTGTCCTTTTAAGACATGGTCGCCCACTTTTACTTTAATTTTAGGAATATTGCCCACATGCTGGCGCAATGGCAGTACGATTTTTTCTGGAATAGGTAACTGTCCAATCGGTAATTGAGTCGATTGCGCTTTATTTTCAGGCGGATGTACGCCACCGTGAAAAGGAAAAATATCCTTGGCGGATTTAAACAAGTTGGCTAAATTAACAATGGCGTTCATATTTTAGAGTAATTTTGATTAAGCAGGGTGCCCAAGCTTAATTGGAATGCTTTTAATGGGAATAGTCGGATATTTCCACTTCCAGTTATCTGGCGTTTCGCCAATTGGCTGCATGCTAATACAATCAACTGGGCACGGTGCTAAGCACAATTCGCAACCCGTACATTCGCTGGCAATAATGGTATGCATATGTTTTGCTGCACCTAAAATGGCATCTACTGGACAAGCTTGTATGCACAAAGTGCAACCAATGCAAGTTGACTCATCAATAAATGCCACCGATTTGGGTTTTTCTATGCCATTTTCAGCGTTAAGTGGCTTGTATTCCACGCCCATTAAATCAGCTAAGGCGCGAACGCCTGCATCGCCACCAGGCGGGCATTGGTTAATATCAGCTCGCCCCTCTGCAATTGCAGTGGCATAGGGTTTGCAGCCAGGGAAACCGCATTGGCCGCATTGCGTTTGCGGCAAAATAGCATCAATGCGCGCAATCAGCGGGTCGCCCTCTACTTTAAATTTAAGCGCGGCGAAGCCAAGTAAAGCACCCAAACCAAGCGCCAAGCCAATCATTATAATTAAAGCGGTTAACACTTTTTGAAATAATCCAGAATATTCACGTTTTAGTACATAACTAGTATTTATCTAAGCCAGCAAAGCCCATAAAAGCTAGGCTCATCAGCGCGGCAGTTACCATGGCAATGGCAGAGCCTTTAAATACTACAGGTACATCAGCCGCTTCTAATCGTTCGCGCATTGAAGCAAATAAAATAAGCACCATTGAAAAGCCTAGCGCGCCACCAAAGCCATACAAGCCTGATTGAATAAAGCCATTGCTGTTTTGCGCGTTTAAAAGCGGGATGCCAAGCACAGCGCAGTTGGTGGTAATTAATGGTAAGAAAATACCCAGCATTTGGTACAACAGTGGAAAGCTTTTTTCCATCACCATTTCGGTAAATTGCACCACGCCTGCAATCACTACAATAAACGACAGAGTTCGTAAATATTGCAAATCATTTGGCTCTAAAAGGTAAAAATTAATGGCCCAACTCGTCATCGAGCCAATGGTTAACACAAACGCCGTGGCAGCGGCCATGCCAATAGAGGCTTCTAATTTTTTAGAAACCCCCATAAAAGGGCATAAACCCAGAATTTTAACCAATACGATGTTATTAACTAAAACCGTACTGATTAATATAAAAATATAACTTTCTGACATCGGCAATTTAACCTAAAAATGTTAGCCACAAATATACTCCTTATTATACAAGTTAAAGTGGTTTCAAAGCCTAAACTTAGTCAGCAAAAATCACATGAAATTCAACCAATACCCATTATGCAGAGTTGTTTGAATAATTAGCACCTCTGCCATATAAAACGCGTTAACTTTGTTGAAAACAATAGTTGGATACCAGCCAATTTAAAACGTTTTAAACAGCTTGATTTGGTGAGTGATTCGCATTAAGTAGTGAGTTTCGGTTAAAATAGTGGTAATTTTTATTTAGCAAGGTTTTCTATGTTGCAAGGTAGTTTGGTTGCAATCGTTACGCCCATGTTTGACGATGGTAGTTTGGATTTGGACGCATTGCGCCAGTTAATCGACTGGCATATAGAAGCCGGTACAGATGGTATAGTGATTGTGGGCACTACGGGCGAGTCACCAACGGTGGATGTGGATGAGCACTGCTTGTTGATTAAAACAACAGTAGAACAAGTGGCTGGGCGCGTGGCAGTAGTTGCAGGTACAGGCGCTAATTCTACACGCGAAGCGATTGAGCTGACGCAAAATGCTAAGGAATTAGGTGCAGAGGCTTGTTTATTAGTGGCGCCGTATTACAATAAGCCAACACAAGAAGGCTTGTATCAACATTATGCAGCGGTAGCTAGTGCGGTAGATATTCCGCAGATTTTGTATAACGTACCAGGCCGCACCGGTTGCGATATTAGCAATGACACTGTTATACGCTTGTCAGCTATTAATAATATTGTGGGCATTAAAGATGCCACTGGCGGTATAGAGCGCGGCACAGATTTATTGTTGCGCCTACCAGCCGATTTTGCGGTTTACAGCGGTGATGATGCCACAGGCATGGCGCTGATGTTGCTTGGGGCCCATGGCGTGATATCGGTTACCGCCAATGTGGCGCCAGCGCTAATGCATCAAATGTGTTCGGCTGCTAGAGCGGGTAATGTAAAAAAAGCCTGTGAAATTAATGCTAAATTATTTGAACTGCATCAAAAACTCTTTGTTGAGGCAAATCCAATTCCAGCTAAATGGGTATTGCAGCAAATGGGTTTAATAAAGACAGGTATTCGATTGCCGATGGTCAATTTGTCTGTGCAGTATCATGACGTGCTAAGGCATGCTATGAGCCGCGCTGAAATTTTTAGCTAAATCTTTGTATTTAGTAATGTATAAATGGTGGTAATAAAAATGAAATTTGAAACAAAATTATTTAAAGAACTAACAACTTTAATGCTGGTAACTACATTCGTTACCGCTTGCGATTCGATTCCGTTTATCGATACATCCTCTGATTACAAAGGTGCGGGCCGCGCCAAACCCTTAGAAGTGCCCCCTGATTTAACCAGCATTAAAACCAGTGATGCTTACAATGTACCAGGTGGTAGCACCAGTTACAGCACGTATAATCAAGGGCAAGAAGGCCAAGAAGTCGGTGTTGAGGTGATTCTACCTAACACAGAAGGCGTACGCATGGAAAAAGCGGGTGCCCAGCGCTGGTTAGTGGTTAACGCACCAGCAGAAAAAATTTGGCCTGCGGTACGTGAGTTTTGGATTGATCAAGGTTTTGCGGTGCGTGTAGAAAATCCCGAAAATGGCGTGATGGAAACTGAATGGATTGAAGCAGATGCGATTAAAGCGCAAGACGAAAAACGCAATATCGGTGAAAAATTTGATAAATGGCTAGATAAATTATCGGGTCTGGCTGATAGACGTAAATTCCGTACACGTTTAGAGCGTGGCGAAAAAGAAGGCACAACCGAAATTTACATGACACATCGCACGGTGAGTAGTGCGCCAGATGATGGTAAAACTAGAATTCAAACGCAATTAGGTGAAATTGAAACAGGTTATCGCGCGGACGCCTCTAAAAGTACAGTTGATGCAAATGATGGCGATTTAGATGCTGAATTAATGCGCCGCTTAATGGTAAAGCTGGGTGTTGAAGAAAAGCGCGCACAACAAATTGTGGCCAATCCCGTTTCAGAAAAACGTGCAGAAGTATTTAAAGAAGCCGATAGCAGCGTAACGCTCAATTTAAATGATCCATTCGATCGCGGTTGGCGCCGCGTAGGCTTGGCTTTAGATAGAATTGGCTTTGTAATTGAAGACAAAGATCGCTCAAATGGTACGTTTTTTGTGCGATATTCAGATGTGGATATTGATGACGGCCCTAAAAAGAAAAAAGGTTTATTGGATACGTTGGCATTTTGGAAAGATGACCCTGAAGCTGAAAATAAATCTAAACCAAAAGAAGAGAAAACCATTGTCGATAAACTGCAATTTTGGAAAGGTACCGAAGAAAAAACCGATCCATCTAAACAATATCGCATTAAAGTGGTCGAAATGGAAAATGGCGGTACGCGCGTGAATGTTGTGGATAGTGAAGACAAGCGCAATCGCAGTTCTACCGCCAATCGCATTATTTCTTTACTCTACGAGCAGCTTAAGTAAAACCAAAATCATCTTTTGTAAAGGTGGCTAGGTTTGATGCGCAATGAGATTTGCTTCAATAGGTAGTGGTAGCGCAGGAAATTGCACAGTAATCGAGCAACAATCGACAAGGTTATTGCTCGATTGCGGGTTTGGCCTGAAAGAAGTTGTCATGCGCCTGCAAAAACTGGATTTAATGCCAGAAAAAATTAGCGGCATTTTGATTACGCATGAGCATGACGACCATGCCAAAGGTGCCTTTAAACTGGCGGTAAAATACAATATCCCCGTTTGGCTATCGCATGGCACTTTTAAAATGTGCGAGCGCTATGTGCCAGAAAACGCACAAATTCAGCTCAATATTATTGATAGCCATACCAGTTTTGAAATTCAAGATTTACAAATTACCCCATATCCAGTCCCGCATGATGCACGTGAGCCAACACAGTTTTGCTTTTTTGATGGCAAAAATAAATTAGGTGTTTTAACCGATACGGGTTCTTCAACGCCATATATCGAGCAGGTATTAACGCAGTGTGATGCGCTGCTGCTGGAATGTAATCACGATTTAAATATGCTAGAAAATGGCCCTTACGCTTGGGCGCTTAAAAAACGTGTAGGTAGTCGCATTGGGCATTTAGATAACGCTAGCGCAGCACGATTGCTGGCGAGTTTAGATAACTCAAAACTCAAACATATTATCGCCGCACATTTAAGTGAAAAAAATAATACGCCAGATTTAGCAAAAATTTCGCTCAGTACGGCGTTAAATTGTGCGTCAGATTGGATTGGCATTGCGCAGCAAAATGATGGTTTTGATTGGCGCAGTCTAAGTTAAATAGTCTAGCTTAGACTGTCTGGCTTGAGCGTTCTGGGCGAGTAATAGCTTGTAATTAAAGACTAAATCTAAGCAACAAAAAAGCCGACACTAGGTCGGCTTTTTCTATTAATTAAGTAACTAAACTTACTTAATTATTTTGCAGCAGCAGGAGCGGCTTCAGCAGCAGGAGCAGCTTCAGCAGCAGGAGCAGCTTCAGCAGGAGCAGCTTCAGCAGGAGCTTCCATTGGCGCAGCTTCAGCAGCTGGAGCTTCTTCAGCAGGTTTTTCGCCACAAGCAGTTAACGCAAGTGCTAATAATGCAGCTAATAGGGCAGAACGTGTCATTTTTATATTCCTTAAACAGAGAGTAGACTAAAAGTTATAAACAAGTACGGTGGACCACTTTTAGCCCAACCGAATGAATCGAATGTTACCAGCAATTATAGAAAATTTCAGTATATTTTTTGATTTTAAGAAACTTTTTTAGCAAAAAGCCATTGATTTGCAACAATTTATCGCTCAAACCTCATTAAAGATCATAAATGCTTAGTCCACTTTGATTAATAGACGTCTTTTTAGCGTATTTGATACGGATTGTAAACTCTGTATTTTGCTGCTAATTGCATCCTTATTTTGAATCTTTACGCCAATATCTAACCACTTGCCTAAATTTAGCGTAAGCATAGTGCTGAGTTCCTTAAAGTCAATAAATTCTTGCTGATTGATGCTTGAAATACGCGGCGTGATTTCTACTATTACTTGATTACCAATGGCGCGTGGTTGCACGGCAAAGCTAGTGATGACTTCCTGCCAATCGCTTATACGTTTAATTTGAACATAACAGCGTCTGATACAAACATACTCTTGTGTAAACAGTATTAACTGTACAATACTAAAAACCCCCGTTCACTATCTAATTACAATAATTAACTGCTTGCACGTTTGGCTATTGCTCCTAGTGTTGCTCTCAAATATTGTGCCCCCGCCATTATTTTGCGAGCGCCCAGAGTTGGATATATTGGCATTACCAGAACGAAATTTATGACTGGTTTCCGTGGTTGATGTTAGGCTATTGCTAACCGTAATTCTGCGATTCACACTGGTGGCGTCTAACTTATCTATGATGGCTTCAATTTCACGCATGCGTTCTGGTTGCGCGCGCAAAATTAGTTGATTATCAATATCCATAGCTGTTCCACCCAAGCCAACCATAGGTGAAATCGTCCGTAATAAGTCGCTAGCAAAGCGGTGTTGCAAGGTAATGATTCTAAATTTGGTTTCAGCCCAAATAGGCGTGCTCATTAGCGTAAGGTTTAGCGTTAAAAAATATTAATTGATTCATCTTGGATTAAAGGCCTGGTTTAGTGACTGAAATCGCTTTAGTAGTTTCTGCCAATAGCTCATCAAAACGCAATAACAAGCCAGCGCTGGTTTCAATATCCATAAGCGCATATTTAAAACGCGCTTGATCAATATGAAAGCGGCGGCAGTAATGCGTTTTATCGGCAATCACAAAACAATCTTTGGCTATTTTTGCAAAATCGTTGGTTTCATAAACACTCATTTTATGGCCGTAAACCCTTAGCAAATCGACCAATCGCGGACAGTTGGCGCAAAAAAAATGGCTATTTTGTAAAACAATCGTTAGTTTTACCTGCTCACCTTTTTGTAAAAAAGCTTGTAATAAATCGTAACGTTTAATGCTGGTGTAGTCGCCTTTTTCAAAATCTTGGTCAAAAATGCACAAATAACTACGGGCTTGAGCAATCACCATATCCAACGCCAGCGCATAATCGCGCTCGCCTACTATTACAGTATCTGGAATCAGTTCTGCTTTATCCATTATATTTACTCAAAGCTAATAAAACCCGCTAAGTAACTTTCATACAAAACACTGGCGAATTGAACTTGGATATCGTTTGTCTGATGACTGATATTTAAGTAACGCTGATTAGCCAAATCTTGCATACAAGCATTCAAATTATCTGATAATGTGAGTTTTTCACCGTTTAGATAAAACGCATTATCGGTAAATAGCATCTTCGATTTTAAATCTAGCACGATGGTCTTTTGCTGCAATTGGCTGATAAATTTAGACATGCTGAGTTTTTTGGCAGGCCCAAAAAATACGTCTGGCTTGGGTTCTGTTAAATATTTCCCTAAAAAATCCGCTATAGTATTGTTATCCCAAGTAATTTTTTGCAGCATGACGCTAACCTTATTTACCATGGCATCACTAATAGCGGCGGGCTGATTAGATAATTGCAAATCTGGGTCGCTATATAAGCCATTTTCAGTTTCATTTAGGTTCTCTTGCAAATAGCTTAAAAATTCATGTATTAACTCTTGTGTTTTAGGTGCCCTAAAACCAATTGAGTAGGTCATGCAGTTATCGCCCACTGCCACACCCCAATGAGAAATCTGTGGCGGCAAGTAAAGCATATCGCCCGCCTCTAAAATCCACTCTTGTTCTGATACAAAGTTTTTAAGAATTTTTAAAGGTGCGTCTTCAATCAAACTTAAATCAGTTTGACTACTAATTTTCCAGTTTCGGTAGCCGCTACCTTGCAATAAAAACACATCATAGCTATCGACATGCGCGCCCAAACCGCCTCCATCGGGCGCATAGCTCACCATCAAATCATCCAAGCGCGATTTGGGTATAAAATCAAATTGATTTAATAATTCAGCCGCCTCTGGCAAATAGTGGTTCACGCTTTGCACTAGTAAAGTCCAATCTCTATCGGGTAGCTTTGTAAAATCGGCATCATCAAACGGACCATTTTTGACCAACCATTTATCCGACTTTTTCTGCACGATTCTAGCTTGTACATCCTCCTCGCAAGCCAAGCCAGCCAATTCTTCTGGGCTTAATAGGCCAATAAAGTTAGGGATAGCATTTTTAATCAACAAAGGTTTTTTTTGCCAATATTCAGCCAAAAAAGCCTCAGGCGTTAGCCCGTTTAAAAGTTGAAGAGTGTCAAGATTGTGCATTGGTTTTAAGATCATAAATGGCATTATTGATAGGATAACTCATGTGTCTGTGATGATAATAAATCAACAATTGCGATGCTATTTATTTCCTTAATTAATTAAGGCTGAAAATGAACTGATTAGCTAATTTACTTCATTTTAATTAAAATGGTAAAAAAGCAGCCGTTGCAATGCTTTGCATAATGCGTGAAATAAGACGTTGCGATTTTTCGGCTAGACTAATGGCGTATAAATCGGTGCGGCCAATCATTTTGCCAAATTCGCGCTCAAAACTTAAGTTGCGGTCTGTGATGCTTAATTCGTTTGTTAACAGAAATAAGTTGCCGTTGGCGTCGCGACTGGTTGAGAGTTTCCATGCGGCAATTTCAATATTGCGCGCTACGTTGTAAATGTTCTGCGGGTCTATGCTGTCGGTGAGGTAAAAATCTTTTTTGTTGCCATGCGCTTTTAACAACATGGTGTGCAAGCCCACAATAAAAGGCAATACACGGTCGCCTTGATAATTGACATCAAACGCCAAAAAAATTGCATCAATCCCTTGTTTATGATCAATTTCTTTAAATTTGTAATGGTGCTGCAATTCGCCATCAAACACCCAATCCACCATTTTATCAGCAGGTTCAGCTGTGCTTTTGACAAGCTGTTGCGGGTTACGTTTGTAAAGCTTGGTCATTAACACACGCAAGCTTTGCGTGTTTTCAGCTAATTCCACATCGGCCATGCGGTCAAAATCATTTTTAATTAATTGGTTGGCAGAGCTTCTATCGCTAAGTTGTGGAATTTGTTTGGCGGTGGTAGATAAGTTAGCCGCGCATGCGCTTAGAAATCCACATAATATGATCCAATAAACGAATTTCACAAAGCCATTTCAACTGGTTTCTGCACAACACGTGCCATGGGGAAGTCAATGCTAAAGGTGCTGCCCACTCCCCATTCACTTTCGATTTCTAGTTTAGCTTGATGACGGCTTAAAATATGTTTTACAATCGCCAGGCCCAAACCGGTACCGCCTGTTTCGCGGCTACGGCTGCGGTCCACTCGATAAAAGCGCTCTGTCAGCCTATGAATATGTTGTTGCTCAATGCCAATACCCGTATCACGCACACTAAATACCGCTTGATTATCGCGCAAATGCCAAGCAATAAATATATCGCCGCCTTCTGGCGTGTAACGTACCGCATTACTAGTTAGGTTGCTAAGTGCACTATATAACTCTTCTTGCGCGCCCTTAATATTAAGATTTTTATCCATTTCCAAATAAATAGCATGTGAGGTTTTATGTAAGCTTTTGCTCAAATTTTTGGCATCGTTCTGAATTTGATTCAGTAGTTTTGGCATATCAATTTCATTATCGTTTGGGCTTTGTGCGTTGCTTTCAATTGTCGATAACGTTAGTAAATCCTCAATAATGCGACGCATACGGCCGGTTTGGTCTAACATCATGTCGAAATAGGTTTTAGAGCTTGTAGGAACAATGCCGTCCATATCGGACAGCGTTTCTAAAAAGCCGCCTACCACCGTTAATGGTGTGCGTAATTCATGCGATACGTTGGCTATAAAATCTCGGCGTACCGTTTCGGTTTTTTCTAATACAGTCACATCACGGCAAATCAGTAATTTTTGTTTAGCGCCAAACGGGATCAGTTGGATTTCAAGCGTGATTTCTGGGTTGCGCCATGACTTTAATTTAATAGGGTCTAATTTAATCGGATCTAATTTAACTGGCTCCTGACTGGTTTGACCTTTTATAGCTGGCTCACCCGCTTCTTGCGCTTGTAAATACGCCATGAAATCGCTATGACGCACCAAGTAACTGATAGGCTGATTTTGGTCTTGATTTAAATTTAAGCCTAGTTGGTTTTCGGCGGGGGGGTTACACCATTCAATTTCATTGCCACTATTAAGCACCACTACACCATCTGGCAAGGCGCTTGCGGCGTGTTTAAAGCGCTCTAAGGTAGAGCTTAATTGGGTTTGGCTGCGTGAATTTTTACGATGTGATTGGTAAAGTGAGGCGAAAACGTCTTCCCATACCCCATAACCATTTGGCATATGATAAAGCACTGGTTTTTTTAACCACGCGTGCAACTTATGCAGCCAATATAAATGGCCAATAAGGTATAAAAATAAACCACTACTTAAAACAATTAGCGCGCTAACTGCATCAGCAGATGCCCATAACACCAAGCTGAGCAAACTTAGAGATGAAATTAACCAAAATGCATTCCAGCGAATATCTTGCACAGTTACTCACTATCAATTAACTGTCGCTATTATAGCGAGCTTTTTTAAGGCTTTTACGGACAAAGTCGCAAAATAATGAAACAATTTTGGCAACTTTAGTTGTGTGGTAAATGGATTAATTTTGTGGCTTAATCTATTTGCGCCGATAAGCGGTAGCCTGAGCCACGAACCGTTTGAATTAAATCTTGGTGGCCAGAAACCGCCAAGGCGTTACGCAACCTACGAATGTGCACATCCACCGTGCGGTCTTCAACAAATACGCGGTCGCCCCAAACTTTGTCCAGTAATTGGCTGCGCGTATGCACACGCTCGGAATTGCTCATAAAATAATGCAGTAATCTAAATTCGGTAGGGCCTAAATCAATATTGGCAGAGTTCCCTGTTACGCGGTGAGTGGTTGGGTCTAGCAATAAGCCTTGAATCTCAATCGGGTCATCTGTCATTTGCGGCGCGCGACGGCGCAATACTGCTTTAATACGGGCATTCAGCTCGCGTGGGCTAAATGGCTTTGTTACGTAATCATCGGCACCTACTTCTAAGCCACGAACTTTATCGTACTCATCACCACGCGCCGTTAGCATAATAATGGGGATAGATTTGGTTAAATTATCGGATTTTAAGCGACGCGCATATTCAATACCGCTCATTCCTGGCAACATCCAATCTAATAAAATTAAATCAGGCATGGTTTCGCGAAGTAGTTCTTGTGCGTGCTCAACGGATAGTGCGCGCAGTGCATTATGCCCGGCTTGGGTAATGTTCAGCGCCAGTAATTCTTGAATCGCTGGTTCGTCTTCTATCACTAAAATATTTGCTGGCATTCGTTAGTTCCAATCACGCTGTATTTATTAATGATGTATAAATTTAGTACGATGTTATCATGTGACTTTTATATGACATATTAATGACAAATTTTAATTTTTTTTGACAGCAGTGACCCTACATATTGCTAATTAGGCACAACAATAATTGCCATTTTTACAATTTTCTAGCAAGATGACAGTCCAGCCAGTTAAATAATGCTTGCGAAAAGCCTGTCATTTTTTACGTATCTTTTTTGGGGTCAGCATGGCAGATTTTTTATCAAAAGAACACATTACCGCAAACGCAAATTTTAATCGATGGTTAGTGCCACCAGCTGCATTAGCTTTGCACTTATCGATTGGTATGGCATACGGTTTTAGCGTGTTTTGGAACCCGCTGGGCAATGCCTTGATGGGTGGTGATGGCAAACCCTTAGCCACTTGCGCCGCAGGCGCTGCCAACTTTAGTGAAAAATTAGCAGGCACCGCAAAAGCCTTATTTGCCACCGATTGCAATTGGACCCAATTTGATTTGGGCTGGATGTATACACTATTTTTTGTCTTGCTAGGCTGTTCTGCCGCATTATGGGGTGGCTGGCTAGAGCGTGCAGGGCCGCGCAAAGTGGGGCTGTTATCTACCTTTTGTTGGTGCGGCGGCTTGCTGATATCAGCATATGGTGTATATGCGCATCAATTATGGTTAATGTGGCTGGGTAGTGGCGTGATTGGCGGCATAGGCTTAGGTCTGGGCTATATTTCACCCGTTTCTACATTAATTAAATGGTTTCCTGATAGGCGCGGCATGGCAACTGGCATGGCTATTATGGGTTTTGGCGGTGGTGCAATGATTGGCTCACCATTGGCTACCAAATTAATGACCTATTTTGCCAATGGTGGGAATTCAGGTGTTTGGCAAACGTTTGTGGTGTTGGCAGCGATTTATACCGTATTTATGTTGTGCGGAAGCTTGGGTTATCGCGTGCCACCCATTGGCTGGAAACCGGCCAACTGGACTCCACCTGCCACGCAAAAAAACACCATGATTGCCAGCCGCCATGTGCATTTAAACAAGGCGCATAAAACGCCACAATTTTGGTTGCTATGGCTTGTGCTGTGCTTGAATGTGTCTGCCGGTATAGGCATTATTGGTGCTGCCGCACCAATGTTGCAAGAAACCTTTGGCGGTGCTTTGATTGGTGATGCCAGTATTGACTTTGCTGAAATTAAAAAAGATGAGGTTATGAATGCCGCCGCTGCCGCCGAGGGCGCAGGCTTTGTTGGCTTGATTTCATTGTTTAATATTTTTGGTCGTATTGGCTGGGCTAGTTCATCTGATAAGTTGGGCCGCAAGCGCACTTATTTTATCTTTTTTTCGCTGGGCGCAATTTTATATTGCACTGCAACCTATTTAGTAGGCTTAAAATCGTTGGCTTTATTTGTAGCTAGTTTTTGCGTGATTGCATCTATGTATGGCGGTGGTTTTGCAACAATTCCAGCCTATTTAGCCGATATGTTTGGTACGCAATTTGTGGGTGCAATTCATGGGCGCTTACTGACGGCTTGGTCTACAGCAGGGATTTTAGGGCCGGTGGTGGTGAATTATATGCACGATACGCGCTTAGAAGAAGGGGTGCCTTTTGACCAAATTTACGCTCCTATTTTTATGGTATTGGCTTGCATGCTGCTGGTTGGATTTATTGCCAATTTAATGATAAGGCCAGTAGCCGATCATTATTTCATGTCCGATGCCGAATTAGAAACAGAACGAAAAGTAGTGCATGAAAAATCGTTGCAAAACGGCGCCGCAAAAAGCTCCTTTGATAATCAACAGCAACAGCATAGATTGTTAGTTATGATGTCATGGGCCCTAGTTTTGATACCGATTAGCTATGGTATTTGGAGCACATTACAAAAAGCATGGGTTTTGTTTTCTTGATTTTTTTAAAAATGAATTCACAATAAAATGAATGCAACAAAAACACTGACGATTTGTGCCACCTAACTTAGGGTAAAATAATCGTTTTAGGCATATATATAGAGACTCAATTGGACAAAATTCAAATCAATTTAAACGGCAAAGGCAAAAAAGTAGGCATAGTTTTGTCGCGTTTTAATAGCAATATTGGCGATGGTTTATTAGAAGCTTGTTATGCCGAACTTTTAAAATTAGGGATGGCGGCAGAGGATATTCGTATCGCCACCGTACCGGGCGCATTAGAAATACCGCTGATTTTGCAACACATGGCATTAAGCGAGCGCTTTGATGCCTTGATTGCTTTGGGAGCTATTATTCGCGGTGAAACCTATCACTTTGAAGTCGTTGCAAATGAATCAGCTCGCGGTATTTCAGAGGTACAGCTCAACACTGGCGTACCAGTAGTAAATGCGGTTTTAACTACTGAAGACGAAGACCAGGCCTTGGCGCGTATGCAAATTAAAGGTACCGAAGCAGCACAAGTTGCTATTGAGATGGCGAATTTGGTGCGTGCATTATGATTATCCCAAAAGCTGATGCAATTGTGGCAAATAAAACCGTACCAGTAATTAAGTCTGCTAAAAGAGTTAAAACCAGCCAAAATCGCCGTAAATCGCGCGAGTTGGTTTTAAAAGCCGTTTATCGTGGCATGATTAATGCCTCAGAATTAAAGCAAATCATTGCAGATGCTAAAGAAGACCCAGAATTTGTAAAAGCAGATGAGGCCTATTTTAGGCATTTGTTAGAAGGTGTGACGGCTAAAATTAGCGAATTAGACAACCAAGTGGCCGAATTTATTGATCGGAAAATCGAAGAGCTAAGCCCAGTTGAACATGCGATATTACGTATTTCTTCATTTGAGCTAATGTTTGATTCGACAATTCCGTATCGCGTTGCGATTAATGAAGGTGTTGAGCTAGCTAAACTATACGGTGGCGCAGACGGACATAAGTACATCAACGGCGTGTTAGATAGAGTAGCAGCCTCGGTAAGGCCGCAAGAGTTTAGACGTTAGAAGTTATGTCGCTTGAGTCTATTCAACAAGAGTTACTCATTCAGCTTGAACGGCTTAACTCTATTGGCGTGGCGCTTTCTGCCGAGCATGATCATAAACGTCTATTAGAAATTATTTTGTTGGGTGCTAAAGAGCTGACAAGTGCCGATGGTGGCACATTGTATTTGATGACAGAGGATGCGCATTTAAAGTTTGAGATTTTGCGCAACTTAAGTCTGGATATTGCCTTGGGCGGTACCACTGGTAAGCCTATTCCTTTCCCACCTTTGCCAATTTATTTAGATGATGGCAAGCCAAATTTAACAATGGTGGCGGTTTATAGCGCCACAAATGCCAAAACTGTCAATATTCCAGATGCGTATTTAACCGAAGGCTTTGATTTTTCGGGCACCGCTAAATTTGATGCTAAAATGGGTTATCGTTCACAATCGTTTTTAACGGTTCCTATGATGAACCACGAAAACGAGATTATTGGCGTATTGCAATTGATTAATGCAATCGACCCACGCACTAAACAGATTATCCCTTTTTCCGACTCGCATCAGTTCTTGGTTGAGTCCTTGGCTTCTCAGGCAGCCGTTGCAATTACTAATCAAAATTTAATTAGTGGACTTAAAGACTTATTCGAGTCATTTATTAAATTAATTGCTGATGCCATTGATGAAAAATCTCCTTATACAGGCGGCCATTGCCAGCGTGTGCCAGAGCTAACTATGATGTTGGCTGATGCAGCCATTCAAAGCAAAACGGGGCCTTTCGGTGATTTTACGATGACCGAAAAAGAGGTGTATGAATTAAAAATTGCCGCTTGGTTGCATGATTGCGGCAAAGTAACAACGCCAGAATCGGTGATGGATAAAGCTACTAAATTAGAAACCACTTTCGACCGCATTCATTTAATTGATCAACGTTTTGAGTTATTAAAAATCCAGCGTGAAAATGCGCTTTTACGGCTTGCCATGGATGATTTGCAAAACGGCAAGATAGTGAATTTTAAGGAAATGGAGCAAGAACTCAATGCCATTAAGCGGCAACTAGAGGATGATAAAAGCTTTATTCGTAGAATTAATTTTGGTACAGAATTTATGTTACCAGAAGATCAGCAGCGCGTTCGCGATATTGCCAATTATGAATACCTTAACGAAGCTGATCATTCTGTGAAGTTTTTAAGTAAAAATGAGGTGTATAACTTAACGATTGTAAGGGGCACCTTAACAACAGAAGAGCGCACCGTTATTAACAATCATATTGTAGTTACTATTAATATGCTTGAAGCGTTACCATATCCAAAAGATTTACGTCGTGTGCCAGAATATGCGGGTGGGCACCATGAGCGTATGGATGGCAAGGGCTACCCGAAGGGCTTAAAGCGCGAACAAATGTCGATACCTGCACGCATGATGGGTGTTGCTGATATTTTTGAGGCACTTACTTCTAAAGATAGACCTTACAAAAAAGCCAAAACTTTATCCGAAACATTGCATATTTTGGGTATGATGAAATTAGATAATCATATCGACCCCGATGTTTTTGATTTATTTATACGCGAAAAAATTTACTTAAAGTATGCAGAGAGATTCTTGGAAGCGACACAAATCGATGAGGTTATTGAGGCGAAAATTCCTGGCTACAACAGTTATTCTTGATTTGAATGCGGAATTCTTAAAGCTTTAGCTAAGCTTATTCATCTGTAAACGTTTACGGAGATGCAATACTTGGCTTAAATCATCTTACAGAATACTATGAAAAAATTCACCAGTTGGTAAAAAATGGGCATTAGGGGTCAATCTTACAAAAGCCCAAACAAGGACTTTCTTCAATTTTTTTCTAAATGATTGTGCTGGAAATATTAAGATAAATCATTAAATATAGATTTGCAGGCGCGCATAGCGCGCAAAGAAGTATTGGAATTACCGTGATAATTTAGACACACTAATAGTTTTATATAGCTAACTTTTCATTTACATTCGTTTTAAAGCATGATTAAAACTGCCTATTTATCAGGATAAATTTTGCGGCTGGCAACCACTTTCATCAAGTTTTAGATAACCACCATGATCATACCAATCACCTAGCACCCAACGTTCGCAAATATGATTGTCTAAAGAAATCATATGCTTATTAGGCCTATGAGTGTGGCCATGAATCAGTATAGGCGGGTAAGCATATTCTCTCAAAATAGACTCTACGGCTTGCTGATTGACATCCATAATCCGCATGCTTTTAAGCATTTTTTCTTGTTCACTTTTCAGACGAATTTTTTCAATATAAGAAATGCGTGTATCAAGCGGTTGACTTAAAAATTGGCTCTTCCAAGCGGTGTTGCGTACTTGAGTGCGAAATTGCTGATAGTCAATATCATCCGTGCAAAGTTTATCACCATGGCTTATTAAAACCGGCCTGCCATAAAGATGCAGTAAACTGGGATCAGATAATATTGTACAAAGTGTGGCTTGTGCAAAACTATCGCCTAATAAAAAATCGCGATTGCCATGCATAAAAAAAAGCGCCACACCGCCGCTGTTTAAGGTTTTTAGTTCGCTAATTACGGCTTGCTGATGACCCACTTTAATTGCGTCATCGCCTGCCCAATACTCAAACAAATCACCTAAAATGTACAGTGCTTCCGCTTTTACAGCAGTTTCTTTTAAAAAACTGATAAAAGCCTGCGTTATATTGGGCCTAGAATCACATAAATGCAAATCAGAAATAAATAAGCTGTATGCCTTGTTTTGCATTTGCTAAAGCGGTGTGCTTAACGCCTAATTTGAGAAAGCTACTTTAGCAAACAACCGCGCTTTTAATAATCACTAGTTCAACTGGCACATCTTGATGGCCGCCTTTGCTACCTGTTTTAACGGCTTTAATCTTGTCTACTACGTCCATACCTTCAACAACTTTTCCAAATACACAGTAGCCCCAACCGCTTGATGTTGGCGCAGTATGATTTAAAAAGTCGTTATTGCCAACATTGATAAAAAACTGGCTACTAGCAGAATCAGGAATAGAAGTACGCGCCATCGCAATGGTATATTTATCGTTTGTCAAGCCGTTATTGGCCTCATTTTTAATTTCGGCAACCGTCTTTTTTTGTTTCATGGCTGTGTCAAAACCACCGCCTTGAATCATAAAGCCGTCAATTACACGATGAAAAATCACATCTGTGTAAAAGCCACTTTCCACATATTGCAAAAAGTTAGCAACCGTAATCGGTGCTTTTTCCGCATTCAGTTCAAGGGTAATGTCGCCAAAATTGGTAGAAAGTTTAACCACTGGTAGATCCTTTAAAAACAAATAAATTGAATAGATTAAGTAGCTATGAGCTGATTATTTTGTTGCTGGTTTTGCTTCAGCTTTAGCATTAACAGAAATTAGTTTTGCGCTTTTGATGGTGATAGGCTTAATCGGCACATCAGAGTGTCTGCCCATATTGCCTGTTGCGCTAAGGCCAATTTTTTGTACCACATCCAAGCCGCTGATCAATTTGCCAAATACGCAATAGCCAATCGCTTCTGGATCTGGACTGGTGTAATTTAAAAACTGATTATCGCCCAAATTCACAAAAAATTGAGCAGTGGCCGAATCTGGGTCCGCTGTGCGAGCCATGGCGATAGTACCAAGCTCGTTTAACAAGCCATTGTTTGACTCATTCACTATAGGTGAGCGAGTATTTTTTTCAGATAAATCACGTTCAAAGCCTCCACCTTGAATCATAAAGCGATTTATCACACGGTGAAAAATGGTATTATCGTAAAAACCATCATTTACATATTGCACAAAATTTGCTACCGTTTTAGGTGCTTTTTCAGGGTAGAGTTCTACTGTAAAACTGCCTTGGCTGGTTTGAAACTCTACGCTGGGTGCTGCTTGTAAGCTACCAGATAATGCTAAAATGATACTGCTTGTGGCTAAAAACTGGGTGAATAATTGCATTGCGTTAAGCTGCACCTTCATAAATAATTTTCCATTGATTGTTTTCGTTAATCCAGTATTGGCGTTTACGCATTTTGTTTTGTAAATGTTGGCTTCTAAAATCTTGCTCAAAATCCACCACTACTATGTCTTCTTGCGCATTTTGCTTCAAGCTTGGGTAACTGAACATGCTGATATCGTTAATATTAATCGCTACTTTGGGCTTACTTGCTTGAATGGCGCGTTTGTAATTTGCCCATTTTTGGAAGCTACCCCCATTGTAAAAAAATTGTTGTGAGTAGTGGCTTAGGTATTTGTCTGCATCTTGCGCCACCCAATCTTTACGCCAATCGTCAATTGTTTCAGTCAGCGTTTTTTGTTCTTCCGATTGAAAGTCCGATTTGTTTTTATCAAACCATTCAATATTGTCTGAAATAATGACAGGTGTTTTGCCCGATTGTAATGCTGTAGCCAATGACTTTAAATCGGGGTTACTCAGCACCACACAGCCATCACTGTCACGCGGTGGGCGGCTGTAAGTATTGGTGGGCGTGCCATGTAGCCATATGCCATAACCATTTTTTTGTTGATGTGAATCTAACTCATTGGGATAGTTAAGTGGGTATGCGCCTTCACCATACATGTCGGCTAATGGTTGCGTCAGTTTTTTGCCGGCAAAATACACACCGACCGGTGTACGTTTGTCACCCTGCACCTGTTTACCCACACCGTTTTTGCCAATAGTGACGTAATAATCCGTCATATATTGCAAATTACCATCTACATTTTTATATAAATACAAACGCGATTTAACCGTATCCACCACAATAACATGTGTTTGTTCAGGAGTTGGCTTAATTAATAAGTTGGGTAACTGATTAATTTTTTTATCGGATAAATAGTAATTAATACGCGTGCGCGCTTCATCGCGCAAGCCTTCAATCGTTTCATTGCTAACTTTAGAAAAGTTGATGTTTGCGTTACCAATCGCCTCTATTTGACGGCTTTGCGCCGAAAGCAAATCGCCACGGATTAAATACGCCAGCTTAAAATTAGGCGCAGTACGGATTAGCTCGTTGACGGTTGTAAAGGCTTGTTTAGTGTTTCCTTTCGTGATTTCTACTAAGCTTTTAACCAACAGACTTTCAACTATAGACCGACCAAATTTTTGCGCCATCAACAAATCCGTCATGCTGTCATGGTTAACCGCTGTTGCGTTCCACGGCATTAGCACGCAACTTAAAATAGCGACGCTTTTAACTACTGTTAGCTTTAAATTAATTTGCATTGCCTTTTTTGCTGTTAATTCTGTTCACATGCTACGGCAAACATCAGTTTGATCCAAATTCCTGTTCAATTAACCAATTGCCATTTTCTTTTTTCAACAACAATGTTTTATCGGTTCGAATCGCTTTACCTGCGCCTTTATACGATTGTTTAAATGTCACCTTTGCGTTGTTACTATCTACTATTGTTACGTTTTGATTTTTCAATTCTACGCTAATACTTTTTGGTGCGCTAATACGTTCGCGACGTTGTTTCTCCCAAGCTTTGCGGCTTTCGCCTTTTGGTGTTTTAAAGCTGTCTGCATAACTGGCTAAATATTTTTCTACATCTTGGCTTGACCAAGCTTTTGCCCAAATACCTACTGCATCAGCCACACTTCTTTCATCATCTGCCGATGAGTCTACAGGAGCTTTAAACGTTTCAATCGCTTTTGATGGCTCTTCTTTCTTATCAGTTGGGCGAATCGGCATAGTACCCGATTTTGCGTTTTTAGCTGGCTCTGCTTTTGCAACCACATTATTGCTCGTGCCAAACAAATCTTTAATCATCGATAACTTGCTTTGAGCGCGCGAATTGCCATTGTCCAACTGTAATGCTTTATCGTAAGCCTCAGAAGCCATGCGCGCATAAATATCGCCCAAATTTTCGTGCGCAGTTGCGTAACTTGGATGCGTTTTTATAGCGGTTTCAAGCGCTTTTTTCGCTTTATCATATTCACCAGCATCCGCATAAAGCACCGCTAAGTTATTGTATGGTTCAGGCAGATTTGGATATTTGCTGGTTAAATCGGTAAAGGTTTTAATCGCATCATCACGTTTGCCACTTTCAACTTGAATAATACCCTTCATAAACATGGCTTGCGGATCTTTAGGGTTGGCCACCAAGTAAGCATTAAGACGCTCAAGTGCTGCTGATTGCTGACCTTGGTCGGACAGTTGTGAAATGTCTTTAAGCTCGTCAGCAAAAACGTTAGATGATACAAGGCTTAATGCAAATAAAAAATGAATGGCAAAAATACATAGCAGACGGTTGCAAATATTCATTGTGATATACTCAATTGCGTTATTAAAACGCTATTCTATCAATAGCGTAGCTAACATCCAATAGCCCATTTACCCAACTAGCCCAATTCACTATTATTTAATGTAAATTATTTGTAATTTTATGTAAAAACTCAATTTTTAACTTTAATTCATGCTGAAAATCTACAATACCCTAAGCCGCGATAAGCAAACTTTTACCCCAATTGAGCCAAACAAAGTGCAAATGTACGTTTGCGGCATGACCGTGTACGACTTTTGCCATTTAGGCCATGCCAGAGTGATGGTGGTTTTTGATATGGTTTCGCGCTGGTTTCGCACCTCTAATTATGAGGTGACTTATGTGCGTAATATCACCGATATTGATGACAAAATCATCAAGCGTGCCAATGAAAACAAAGAGTCTATTGGCGATTTAACGCAACGTTTTATTGATGCGATGGATGATGACTCAGCGAAATTAGGCATTATTCGTCCAGATATTGAGCCACGCGCTACCGCCTATATTAATGGCATGATTAAAATGATTGCAGCTTTAATTGAAAAAGGCCATGCCTACGCAGCGGACAATGGCGATGTGTTTTACAGCGTTCGTAGTTTTGCCGATTACGGAAAATTATCGGGCAAAAGTTTAGAGGATTTACGTGCAGGTGAGCGTGTGGAAATTGATACCTTTAAAAAAGACCCCATGGATTTTGTACTGTGGAAATCAGTTAAGCCAAACGAGCCCAAATGGGATTCGCCTTGGGGTGCAGGTCGTCCTGGCTGGCATATCGAATGCTCAGTGATGAGTGCCGCGCATTTGGGGGCACACTTTGATATTCATGGCGGTGGGCAAGATTTGCAATTTCCGCATCATGAAAATGAAATCGCGCAATCAGAAGCCGTCCACAGCTGCCAAATGGCTAATTACTGGATGCATAATGGGTTTGTGCGGGTAGACGATGAGAAGATGTCAAAGTCGTTGGGAAACTTTTTTACTATTCGCGAAGTGCTAAAAAAATACGATGCCGAAGTGGTGCGATTTTTTATCCTACGTGCGCATTATCGTAGTCCACTTAACTATTCAGACCAGCATTTAGATGATGCAAAATCGGCTTTAAAGCGCTTATATACGGCCTTGCGTTATTATGATGTAACAGATTCTGAAATTGACTGGACTCATCCTCAAGCTGCCCGATTTAAAGTAGCGATGGACGATGATTTTAATACCCCAGAAGCGATGGCGGTATTGTTTGATTTGGCGAATGAGGTGAATAAAACGAAATCACTTGACGTAGCAAGCTTGCTAAAGCGCTTGGGTAAAGTGATTGGATTATTGCAACGTGAACCAAATGCATTTTTGCAAGGCTTCAATAGTGCAGCAGATAGCCATACATCATCAAACAGTATCGAGGATTACGAAATTCAAGTTGAGGAATTATTAGCTAAGCGCATTCAAGCTAAAAAGTCTAAAAACTTTGCCGAAGCCGACCGCATTCGCAAACATCTTGCCGATGAGGGCATTATTTTAGAAGATACACCACAAGGCACTACTTGGCGCAGGGATTAGCCTAAGAAGTAAGGTCTCAATTATGTTGAATTCGGCACACTTATTAAATAAATGTGCGAAGTTTTATATACAAGACATCAAGACATCAAGACATCAAGACATCAAGACATGATTATGGTCGCCGTTTTGGGTTTAATAAGTTTCCTCGACAGCATGGTTCAATAAATCTTCAATTGTTTCACTGAGCGCCGAAATGCCAAAGCTGGCGGTAAGTGAAAGTGAGTTTTCATCGGCCAAAGAATTGGTTGGTGTCATCATGATATTTTTTAGCTCATCTACCATTTCACAAGCCACGTCGCTTGTTATATTGGGTAACAATGAGGCAAATTCTTCGCCGCCAATTGGAACGATAAATCCGATTCGCGCAGCTTGTTCTTCAGCAATCGGCCTAAATTGCTTATGGTGGGGTAGAATTGTGATGAAAGTCTAAGTCGGATAAAAGATAAGTTTGTAAATAAATTTTTAATAAAGTAAAAACCCGCATAATATTTAAAAACCTTTTATTTGTAGGTCTGCCAATGCCAGTAAAATTAAGTGCCCCAATCACAACTGCTCTCTTGCCTGTTAAGGGCGTTAAATTGGGCTTTGCCAAAGCGCATGTGCGCAAGCCAGACCGTAAAGATGTGTTGGTAATTACCTTGCCAGTAGGCAGTGCGGTGGCGGGCGTTTTTACACAAAATCGTTTTTGCGCTGCGCCTGTTATTTTGTGTAAAACGCATTTGGCCGAAACCGCTGGTATTCGCGCTTTACTGGTAAACACGGGTTGCGCCAATGCAGGCACGGGTGAGGAAGGCATAAAACGCGCCAAGCAAAGCTGTGATGCGTTAAGCATGCTGTTAGATATAGCGTCAAATCAAGTGTTACCGTTTTCAACAGGTGTGATTTTAGAACCTTTGCCAGTGGATAAAGTGATTGCGGGTATGCCAGTGGCCATTGAAAACTTGAATGAAGATAATTGGTTAAACGCGGCTGAAGCGATTATGACCACTGATATCGTGCCCAAAGGTACATCGCGTCAGATTCAGCTAGCTGGCAAAACGGTGACGATTACAGGTATCAGCAAGGGCAGTGGCATGATTCACCCCAATATGGCGACCATGCTAGGTTATATCGCCACTGATGCGGCTGTAAGCCAATCGGCGCTTGAGGTGATTATTCAGTATGCCGTCAAAAAATCGTTTAACTGCATTACGGTTGATGGCGATACTTCAACCAACGATAGCCTAATGATGATGGCGACCAACTTGACGGGCAATACAGAAGTCGCTATTGGCAGCGATGATTTTATTGTCCTACGTAATGCATTAACGGATGTGGCGATTGAGCTGGCACAAGCTATTGTTCGCGATGGAGAAGGTGCAACTAAGTTTATGACAGTAACCGTTGAGAGCGGTAAGGATGAAACAGAATGCCGCAAAGTAGCTTATGCCATTGCCCATTCACCCTTAATTAAGACCGCCTTTTTTGCCAGCGACCCTAACTTAGGCCGTATTTTGGCCGCTATTGGTTATGCAGGTATTGACGATTTAGATGTAGATAAGCTGGATTTATATTTGGGTAATGTATTAGTGGCCGAGAAAGGTGGTCGCGCTGCTAGTTATATAGAAGAACAAGGCGCTGCCATTATGAAAGAATCTGATATTTTAGTGCGCGTCGTTTTAAATCGCGGTAATGATAATATCACGATTTGGACGTGTGATTTTAGCTACGATTACGTTAAAATCAACGCTGATTATCGCTCATAAATGAAAATTCATTTTTTAGGCGCACTCCGCTTTTCCGCGGTAATCGAAATCCGCATTTACTCGCTTACATTCTGGTTTCGGTGTGCCGTGCGCCTAGCGCTAAATCCTAAAATTCTTTATTTTATAATACCTTTATTACCACGGTACTTTAAGTTCTAGTCCCAAAAGAAACCCAATTAATGGATAATTTAGAAAGTTTAATCACTCGCGCAGAAGGCTTAATTAGCAAGCTGGAAAGTCTGCTGCCAGCCAGCAACGCTCAAATTAATTGGAATGCACTTGCATGGCGCTGGGTGATACAAAATGGTAAAGGCCATTTAATACCAATTGCGCACCCGCATACTATGCAGTTGGCTAATATTCATTATGTGGATGCACAAAAAGCTGAGATTATACGTAATACACGGCAATTTTTAGCTGGATTTCCTGCTAATAATGTATTGCTAACAGGCGCGCGTGGTACGGGTAAATCGTCACTTATCAAAGCCTTGTTAACGCAATATTCAGAGCATGGTTTACGTTTGATTGAGGTTGATAAACAAGACCTGATTTGTTTAGGCGAAATTGTCAGCCAGATTCGTGAGCGCTCTGAAAAATTCATTATCTTTTGCGATGATTTAACCTTTGAGGCCAATGATGCTAGTTATAAAGCCCTAAAAGTAGTGCTGGATGGCTCTGTTACGAGTATTTCGAATAATGCATTAGTGTATGCCACATCTAACCGCAAAAATTTAATGCCAGAATATATGTTGGATAATCTGGCTACTAAGCATGCCGATGAAGAAATAAGGCCAAGTGATACGATAGAAGAAAAAACAGCGCTGGCAGAGCGATTTGGTTTGTGGCTATCGTTTTATGCATTTGACCAAGATGAGTATTTGCTTATTGCCAAAAGCTGGCTGCAAACTTTTGGTTTAAATTTCGATGATGCGGCACAAAGCGCCGCCTTGCAATTTACGCATACTCGAGGCGCCCGCAGTGGTCGTGTGGCGTATCAATTTGCGCGCGATTATGCCGGTAAAATTGGCCTCAATCAGCAAAGATAGCTTGTATAATTTTCCACCCATGAAAGTTGTACAAGTCGCTGTTGGTATACTACAGAAACCTGGTGGTCAATTCTTAATGGCAAGCCGCCCTGCTGGCAAAGGCTGGGCTGGCTGGTGGGAGTTTCCCGGTGGGAAAATTGAGGTCAATGAAACGCCAGAGCAAGGCCTAAGCCGCGAGTTGCAAGAAGAGTTGGGCATTACGCCGACTAAAATGCAAGCGTGGCTAACGCGCCGCTTTGATTATCCTGCCACACATGATTCTGTGGCTAAAACCGTTAAGCTGCATTTTTATTTTGTCACCGAATGGCAAGGCACATTAGAGGCAAAAGAAGGCCAACAATTATGCTGGCAAACGCCTGTCAATATGACGATCTCGCCCGTTTTGCCTGCCAATGCGCTTATTATGCACTCGCTGGCATTACCCACTATTTATGCCATTACTAATTTACATGAGATGGGTGAGCAGCCATTTTTGAACGCGCTTGAAAGTCAATTAAAACAAGGTTTAAAGTTAATCCAAATTCGTGAAAAGCAACTTGCCCCTTCAGATTTAGTGGGATTTGCAGGCAAAGTAATTGCACTGGCAAAACCTCATCAGGCAAAAGTTTTAATTAATAGTAACGTTGAATTGGCGCGACAATTGGGTGCCGATGGAGTGCATTTAACCAGCGCCCAACTTATGAGTTGTCTACAAAAGCCAGCAAATATAATGGCGTCAGCTTCTTGCCATAATGCGGCAGAATTAGCGTATGCGGAAAAATTAGGGCTGGATTTTGTGGTTCTATCACCTATTAATGCCACCAAAAGCCACGATAATACTATGCCGTTGGGCTGGCAGAATTTTGCGCAAATGATTGAAAACTGCGATATTCCTGTTTATGCGCTTGGTGGAATGTGTGTACTAGATTTACCACAAGCCTTGCAATGTGGCGCACGTGGAGTGGCCATGCAACGCGCAATTTGGCAATAATTAGTTTAAATTAAATCCTAATTAAGCTCTTTAATTGGTAGCATAATAGTTTGGTGCGTCATGTTACCCGATTTGTCTTTAAAGCAAAGCTTAAACGTGGCCTTTTCGCCAGCTTTCAAAGGTTTAGTCAAATCAAACAACATTAAGTGAAATCCACCCGGTACTAATTTCTCTGCTTTACCTGCTTTAAGCACTAATTCTTCTAACATCCGCATTTTCATCACGCCGTTACTCATACTCATGCTGTGAATTTCAACGGATCCTGCATCAGGCGATTCGATAAAAACCAAGGTAGTATCTTGCGGGCTGATAAAAGTCATATATGCGGCGCCAACCTTTTGACCTGGAGCGTTGGCGCGAACCCAAGCATCGCTAATTTTTACTTCAGCATGCGCTTGAAAAGCGGTGAGTAAGCCGATAAAAAAAGCTGTTTTAAATAAGTTTGTCATAGTGATTGCCCGGTATGTTTATATATTCTCTGACAAATAAGTAAAATATAATTGCAAATACTTGATTTTAAATGAGTGATATTAAGCTTAATTGTATAGGGTTTTTTAATTCAATTCATCATCTGTATTGGGCGGCGAGTTGTCAGGTATTTTATAGTTTTCGTTAGCCCAATCGCCCAAGTCCATTAATTGACAACGCTCTGAGCAAAAAGGGCGGAATTTGTTATCAAAGTTATATTCAATGAGCTTTTTGCAATACGGGCAGGCGACAAAGCGAGTACTTACCAGTGACATTTGCTAATTCCTAAAATAGAATGCCGTATTATAGATAACTTGGATTATTGATTGCCAATGTTACCGAGTATGAAAAATTACAGATTACAAAGTATGATGGTGAAATCAATCGCATGTTCACATTGCTTAGGTTTTTGCACAAAATCTAGGTTATTAAAACGTAGATTGATTGCGTATTTATTGGCGCTGACTTCAGGAAAACAGGGGCAATCGTCGGCCAATTGAATAATAAGCATCTGGGCTAGTTTGGCGCCGCCCAACATTTGCTGATAAGATCCACTGTCAGTATGATGTTTCGTTACCACACCGCTTCCACGCAAAATATGCAAAATAGTTTTGATGGCATCGTACATGGGCATTAATTTGGCTAACCAGTCATCAAAATCCTGCTTGCGCTTTGCACTATCTAGGTTAAGCCAGTAGTGATAAGACGGAATATCAAATTGACATAAGCCACCTGGAATTCCAGCACGCTGCTTAATGCTCATTAGCCATTCGTTTTCACGTAAATGTTGGCCCAATTTTGCGCTATCACTTCTTAGTGTAGTAGAGCATGCACCAATTTGTTTGAGAATTTTGTCTAAAACGGCTTCTGCAATAATGGGGTTGCCACGAAAATTTTGCATGGCTAAACGCTGGCGGTCTAATTCCTGTACTAAATCCATTTTTAAATCGGCTCGATCAATAATATCCAGCATTTGTAGCAATGAAATTAGCGCGCTGTGATGGCTGTGTTGATTTTTGGAGTCAACATTAAGCAACACTTTTGAAAAGATGTCCTCTAATCGTAAAAGCGTACGGATGCGTTCGTTAAATGGAAATTCGTAGCTAGACATCTTATAAAATTAAAGTCTGCTTATTTATAGTATTAAATTGATGAAGATTATGAGATTGTTTTGCTAAGCACGCAAGTATTAATGTAATTTTTATGAATCATTACTATTTTTTTTCGCAAATTTTCCACATTTTCGTTGTTTTCAATCACATCATTTGTTTGTTCTAAGCGTTTTTTACGCGGCGTTTGTATGTTGATTATGGACATAATTTGCGATTCAGTTAATTGGCTGCGTTGTTTGATGCGCTCAATTTGTATTTTTTCATCGCAATCAATCAACAAAATACGATTGACATGAGGCAAATAACTTGGATTTTCAAATAGCAATGGAATCACTAATATTTGGTAAGGTGCATTGGCATGATGTTGTAATTGTTGAATCGCTTCTGCATAAATGGCGGGGTGTAAAATAGCGTTTAATTTGTTTAATGCTGTTTTATCGCTAAACACCAAATCGCGCATTGCAGCACGTTTTAAAGCGCCATCTGGCGTAATAAAGCTACTGCCAAATTCATTTTCTAAATTTTTAATCAATCGCTGATTGGCGGCAGTAAGTTGATGCGATATGACGTCCACATCAGTCACTGGCACTCCTAACTCAGCAAATATCTTTGCGGCTTCTGATTTCCCGCTGCCAATGCCGCCAGTTAGCGCAACAACAAACATGCTTAGTCTAAGTAAAACGCGGCTAATTGTTGCCCGAAAAATAGTGCCGCAATGCCACCCAGTGCTAAAAACGGCCCAAATGGAATTGCTGTGCTACGGTCTGCACTTCTAAAAAGTATTAAGCCAACGCCAATTAAAGCACCAGTCACTGAACTTAACAAAATAACAGCGGGTAATAGTTGCCAGCCAAACCAAGCGCCAATGGCGCCTAGCAATTTAAAATCGCCATAACCCATGCCTTCTTTGCCTGTGACTAACTTAAATAGCCAATACACGCTCCACAAAATTAAATAACCCAGCATAGCGCCAATGACTGCCGATTTTAAATCGGTAAAGCCGCCATTTAAATTGAATAATAGACCCAGCCAAAGCAAGGGCAAGGTGATATCGTCTGGTAATAGTTGTGTATCAAAATCAATAAAAGTGAGTGTGATTAAGGCAAATATAAAGATAAACGCAAATAATGCGAAATAGGTGTAGCCATAATGATAAGCGGCTGCGCCAATAAGCGCGCCAGATAGTCCTTCAATTAAAGGATAGCGCATGCTAATTTTGGTTTTACAGCCTTTACATTTTCCACCTAAAAATAGATAACTAAACACAGGGATATTTTCTAGCGCGCTGATTTGATGCCCACATTTGGGACAGGCAGAGCGTGGTGTCACAATAGTGTATTTGGTTTGTTTAGGTACATCTTTGCCTTGTAACTCAAGGCAGTTTGCATGCCATTCGCGTTCCATCATTTTGGGTAAGCGGTGAATCACCACATTTAAAAAGCTACCCACTAAAAGCCCTAATATGACTGAGCAGCCAATAAAAACAGTCGGTTCTGTACGCAGTAAATCAGAAAATGGCGTTAAAAAGTCAAACATAGGGTCCCCAATTGAGCCTGAAAGTTAAGGTAAACTGTTAATATCATCGCATCGTTAAACTAAGTGCGCAACTTGGTTAATAGTAATTAATTGATAAGCATTGTGTAATTGGCGATAAAAATGGTTGAAATAAAACGTTTAGTCGCCATGTAAAGATTAGATGTTAATGCAAGCGTTTAGGAAACAATATGACCAATCAAAAAGAAACATTAATCAATACCAGAGAATTAATTGAGTTGAATAATATCGACCATCCTGCTTGGGATGAGCCGATTATTTGCCGAGTAGAAGTGGATTTGCCAGGCTGGTTAAAACAATTAACAGGTGGCAAACAGTGGGAAGTGTGTGGCGAAGACGAAGCCGAAACTTGTATTAGTTTTGCGCTACGTGAATTAAATATGCAAGAGCACGCGAAAAGTAAAGCCACCGCTTCTAAGTTGGCGGAAAAACTGGCCGAAGTGACGCTTTATCATAACGGTTACGCCGTGGTGGATGTGGATGGAACGGCATTATTTGATGGCACCTTAACCAATGGCACCAGCGATTGCGCGCATTTAAGTTATTTTCATGCGGAAAGCGGCGAGCCAATAACGTTGAATTAAGGCTTTATTGTTACGTTTTAATAAGAACGCGTCACCGCGAAATCTGCTAAATCCAGTAAGGATTGTTTATAAATCGAATCGGGAAAGTGCGCAATCGCTGAGCATCCTTCTAAAGATTCCTGTTTAGCAACGCCCAACACGTACTCATTCGCTTGAGTTACTCTTACGGCTGCCAATACCCTATCCAAATCTGCCAAACCACCCGATTTAATGGCTTTACGTAAGGCATTGGCTTGTTGTGGCGAGCTATTTTGGATGGCGTAAAGTAACGGTAAAGTTGGTTTGCCTTCACTTAAGTCGTCGCCCAAATTTTTGCCGATTGCGTTGTGATCTCCGCTTAAATCCAGCACGTCGTCGACTAATTGAAAAGCCGTGCCTAATTTCATGCCATATAATGCCAAAGCGTCTTCATCTTGCTTAGATGCCTGATTAATCACTGCGCCTAAACGCATGGCCGCTTCAAACAATTTAGCCGTTTTGTAATGAATCACTTTTAAATATTGTTGTTCGGTAACCTCGGCATTATGAATATTAAGTAGTTGTAAAACTTCGCCTTCAGCAATCACATTAGTTGCTTCAGATAGAATTTCCATCACGCGCATGTTTTTTAATTGCACCATCATTTGAAAGGCGCGCGAATATAAAAAATCACCAACCAAAACGCTGGCTGCATTTCCAAACAAATGATTCGCGGTACTTTTGCCACGCCGCATCGCTGATTCATCCACTACATCATCATGCAGCAAGGTAGCGGTATGAATAAATTCTACTATTGCCGCTAATTGATGATGTGGAGGTTGAATAGGGCTAAATAAGCCGCTAGATAGCAACACTAAAGCCGGACGTAGGCGTTTACCACCACCGTTGATGATGTGTTCGCCAATCGTATTAATCAAACTAACTTCAGAATAAAGAGAGCTACGGATAACCGTGTCGACCGCTTGCATTTCAAGCGAAATGGATGATTGAATAGGGTTTAAAGCCACGCGATGCGCCAATAATAAAAAGCTTATATAATTGACATTATTTTAACACAGGCAACCGCAGTCTTTATTCAAGACTTACAATCAATTCATATGGTTTAATAATTGTGATTTAAGGTTTGCAATGTGTGTTTATTTAAGTATAATGCGCGATTCATTTGAACGTGTATAAGCAAGGTTAAAACCATGTATGCAGTAATTAAAACAGGTGGCAAACAATATAAAGTAGTTGCCGGTGAGAGACTTAAAGTAGAAAAAATCGTAGGTGATGTTGGTGCTACAGTGGTTATCGACAAAGTGTTGATGATTTCTGATAACGCAAATACAACTATCGGAGCCCCTTTAATTTCTGGCGCCACAGTAAGCGCAACCGTACTTTCACATGGTCGTTCCGATAAAGTGATGATTTTTAAATTCCGTCGTCGTAAGCACTACCGTAAGACGCAAGGTCATCGCCAAAGCTTCACAGAGATTCAAATTGGTGAAATTTTAGCGGCAGGCGCATCAACTTCAAAAGCAGCGCCAAAAGCAACTAAAACTAAAGCGGCTAAAGCTGCAGAATAATTAAACGCTTATTTATTTAAGTATTAAAGGATTAAATCATGGCACACAAAAAAGCAGGCGGTAGTTCACGTAATGGTCGCGATTCACACTCACAACGCTTAGGTGTTAAAGCCTTTGGCGAAACAGTTGTTAGTGCAGGCAGCATCATTGTGCGTCAACGCGGCACAAAAATGCACGCTGGTGAAAACGTAGGCATGGGTAAAGATCACACATTGTTTGCAAAAATTGAAGGCAAAGTAACCTTTGCAATCAAAGGTGCTTTAAAGCGCCACACTGTAAGTATTGTTGCAGTTTAAGTTTAAGTAATTTCTTTAAAGCCTCATCTTTTGATGAGGCTTTTTTGTTTTTAGATTAAATGATTTAGAATGATTAATGATTGTCGCTGCATCAAAAGCTTTTGATAACTCAAAAATTCAAGAGGCAGCGCAAGCCGCACGAAGCGCAAAAAATCGGAATGTACATTCAGTACATGAGTATTTCGAGCATTGTGCAACATGATGTTAAATCTGCGGGCGATGTGATTGATGATTGAGTTAAAAAGGTTTTTGAATGAAGTTTATCGATGAGGCAACTATTAAAGTTTACGCAGGTGACGGCGGCAACGGCGTTGCTACGTTTAGACGAGAAAAATATGAGCCTATGGGCGGGCCTAATGGTGGCGATGGAGGTAAAGGCGGTTCAATTTATGCAATTGCAGACCGCAACATTAATACCCTAGTTGACTATCGCTATACGCGCACTTTCCGCGGTCAACGTGGTGAAAATGGTCGTGGCGCAGAGTGCTATGGCGCAAAAGGTGAAGACACGATTTTGCGTGTGCCAGTTGGTACAGTGATATCAGACAAAGCGACTGAGCGCATGATTGTGGATTTAGATACGCATGGTCGCAAAGTGCTGCTAGCAAAAGGAGGTAATAACGGTTTAGGTAATGTGCATTTCAAATCCTCTATCAATCGTTCACCACGTCAATGTACCAAAGGTGAGCCTGGTGAAGAATTTGAATTGTATATGGAGCTTAAAGTATTGGCTGATGTTGGCTTACTGGGCATGCCTAATGCAGGTAAATCGACCTTTATTCGTTCGGTTTCTGCTGCAAAACCTAAAGTAGCAGATTATCCATTTACCACTTTGCATCCTAATTTGGGGGTGGTGCGCGTGGATTCAGAGCGCAGCTTTGTGATTGCAGATGTGCCAGGTTTGATTGAAGGTGCGGCTGAAGGAGCGGGGCTAGGGCATCAGTTCTTGCGCCATTTGGCGAGAACATCATTACTTTTACATTTGGTGGATATCGCACCATTTGATGATGCTACTGACCCAGTGGCAGAAGCTAAAGCGATTGTTAATGAGCTTAAAAAGTATGATGAAGAGCTTTACAACAAACCACGCTGGTTGGTGCTAAACAAAACCGACATGTTGCAAGATAGCGAAGATGTGGTCAAAAAGTTTGTCAAGGATTATGGCTGGATAGGCCCGGTATTTCCTATTTCTGCGATTAGTGGCGTTGGCTGCAAAGAGCTGACTTACGCGATAATGGATCATTTGGATGCCGTCAAAATAACGGTACAAGAGACTGAAGCATTAGAAGAAAACTCAGCAGAACAAGTAAAAAATGAGCCAATCATTACTAATTAATACCAAGACTTTAATCGTTAAAGTCGGCTCTAGTCTTGTTACCAATAATGGTGAGGGTTTAGACAGGGCGGCGATTGTAGCATGGGCGGCGCAAATTAGCGCGCTGGTTAAACAAGGCAAGCAAGTGGTACTGGTCTCTAGTGGTGCAGTAGCAGAAGGCATGCAAAGGCTTGGATGGAAAAAGCGCCCTGTAGAAGTAAACGAGTTGCAAGCGGCTGCAGCTGTTGGGCAAATGGGCTTGGTGCAAATGTATGAAAGCTGTTTTGCGCAACATGGCCTGCACACGGCACAATTGCTGCTTACGCATGAAGATTTAGCCGATAGAAAGCGTTATTTAAACGCGCGTAGCACATTAAAAACCTTACTTGATTTAAACGTTATTCCCATCATCAACGAAAACGATACCGTGGTTACAGAAGAAATTCGCTTTGGCGATAATGATACTTTAGCTGCCTTAGTCGCCAATTTAATTGAGGCGGATGCTTTGGTGATATTAACCGACCAACAAGGATTGTTTTCGGCAGATCCGCGTAAAGACGAAGCCGCGCAATTTATTAATTTTGAAACTGCTGGCAACCTTGAATTGGAAAAAATGGCGGGAGGTGCGGGCAGCAATTTAGGCACAGGCGGCATGTTAACCAAGATTTTGGCTGCCAAACGCGCGGCCAAAAGTGGTGCACATACTATTATTGCGTCGGGACGTGAGCCAGATGTATTGCTGCGTTTAAATGCAGGTGAAGCCATTGGTACCCATTTAAAAGCCACACAAATGAAAATATTAGCCAAGAAACAATGGTTGGCGGATCATTTGCGTTTAGGCGGTAAACTAGTATTGGATGCAGGAGCGGTAAAAGTGCTTAAAACAGATGGCAAAAGTTTATTGCCAATTGGTGTGATTGATGTTCAAGGCAGTTTTGAACGTGGCGACGTGGTTGCCTGCGTAAATGAATCTGGCATTGAAGTGGCTCGTGGCATTATGAACTATAATTCAAACGATGCCAGCCGAATTAAACGCAAATCTAGCAATGAAATTGAACAAATTTTGGGTTTCGTAGAGGAATCCGAGTTAATCCATAGAGATAACCTAATTATTCTTTAGTAGTTATTATTGAGTGAGAATGCTTAAAATGAGTAAACCTTTAGTAGCCATTATCATGGGTTCGGACAGTGATTGGCCTGTGATGAAAAATGCTGCGCAAATGCTGGCGGATTTTGATGTGCCATATGAGGCAAAAGTGGTTTCTGCGCACCGCACGCCAGATTTAATGTTTAGCTTTGCTGAAAACGCGCAAAAAAATGGCTACCAAATTATTATTGCAGGCGCAGGTGGCGCGGCGCATTTGCCGGGTATGGTTGCCGCTAAAACTACTTTGCCTGTATTGGGTGTGCCCGTGCCTACCAAGTATTTGCAGGGTCAAGATTCATTATTATCGATTGTGCAAATGCCAAAAGGCATACCTGTTGCCACCTTTGCGATTGGCGATGCAGGAGCGGCCAATGCTGGTTTATTTGCCGTTTCTATTTTGGCGAATCAAGACGCCGATCTAGCAAAAAAATTAGCAGAATTTCGAGTTAAGCAATCTGGAAAAGTGCATGCAATGGAGTTAAGTGAAAAGCCATGACAACCAGCCACATTATTAATGCGCCAGCCATGCTGGGTATGTTAGGCGGCGGCCAGTTGGGTCGCTTTTTTGTGACTTCCGCGCATGAGTTGGGTTATAAAGTCACGGTTCTAGACCCTGACCCCAATAGCCCAGCAGGCAAAATTGCCGATGTACATCTGTGCGCTCGCTATGATGATGCAAAGTTCTTAAAACAAATGGCGGAAACTTGCCAAGCGGTAACGACTGAGTTTGAGAATGTGCCCGCGACAACTTTGGAAAAATTAGCTGAAACGGTAATCGTTCGCCCAAGTGCTACTTGTGTGGCTATTGCGCAAAATCGCGTATTAGAAAAAAACTTTATTAAACAAGCGGGTTTGCCAGTGGCGCCGTTTGTAGTTATTAATACAATAGCCGATTTGCCAGCAGATGACAGCGATTTGTACCCAGCTATTTTGAAAGTGGCGCGCTTTGGTTACGATGGTAAAGGTCAAGCGCGTGTTAAAAATCAAGTAGAAGCGCAAAAAGCTTTTGCCGAATTTAAGCAGGAAGTTTGTGTGTTAGAGCAAATGCTGCCGCTGGATTTAGAAGTTTCTGTGGTGTTGGCGCGTGATGCAAAAGGTAATATTGCCGCTTTCCCTACTGCTGAAAATAGTCATCTCAATGGCATACTCGATATCAGCATTGTGCCTGCGCGATGTAGTGAAGTGGTTAAAGCCAATGCTCAAGAGCTAGCTAAAAAGTTGGCAGAAAAGCTAGATTATATTGGCGTGTTAGGAGTGGAATTTTTTGTGGTGGGCAAGCAATTGCTGGTAAATGAGATTGCACCGCGCCCACATAATTCGGGCCATTACACCATTGATGCCTGCATAACGAATCAATTTGAACAGCAAGTGCGTGCATTGACTGGCCTGCCACTGGGTGAATCAGGTTTGCATAGCAATGCGGTGATGGTGAATATTTTGGGTGATAGCTGGGTTGATAATCAAGAGCCCGCATGGAATAAAGCCATGGCGCACAATAATCTAAAATTACATTTATACAGTAAAGAAGAGCCACGCAGAGCTAGAAAAATGGGTCACTTTACCGTCATTGGTCGCTTGAAGGTGCAAGATAAACAAGCGCTATTGAATACCGCTTTAATTGCTCGTAGTCAGTTAAATATTGGTTAAAATGATTTTTATATTGTGCTGATTTAATTAATTTTATTTAAATGACGGTATTTAAATAGAACGCACAATAAAAAAGCCTCGCATGCGAGGCTTTTTTATTGGTTAATTAAAACTAGCTAAATTACCTAATTTTAATTAAATTATTTTCGGTTAAACAGTTTTTGCTTTTGGCGCTGCTTTAGGTTTTGCTGCCACTTTAGCTTTTGTAGGAGCTGCCGCACTCGCTTTTGGTGCTGCTTTAGCTTTAGCAGGAGCTACTTTTTTAGTTAACATCACAGGACCATCTGTTGAAAGCGCTTTAATAGCAGCAGTTAAACGGCTTTTATGACGTGCTGCTTTATTTTTGTGAATAATGTTTTTGTCGGCAATTCGATCAATAACACTGACGTTTTCTTGGTAAGTAGCCATTGCAACAGCTTTATCTCCAGCTTCTACTGCTTTTAATACTTTTTTTATTGCGGTACGTAAAGTTGAGCGCAATGCAGAGTTATGCGCATTTACTTTAACAGATTGACGTGCGCGTTTGCGTGCTTGTGCGGTATTTGCCATGTGTTCATTATCCCAATGCTTTAGTCGAAGTAATAATACTTTGACTAAAGTAAGTTAGTGTTAATACGAAACCGTGCATAATAGTGTTTTTTAAGTTCTTTGGCAAGAACTAATCACTAAAAAGCATGTAATTAAAGCCAAGCCGCCATGTTAAAATGCCTACTATTAAAAAAGCATCTATCAACAAGAGTTATCTAAGTCATCCATTCTAAATAAAAATGAATTTACTCAAAGCTTTAGCTAAAGTTGGCAGTATGACGTTTATCTCGCGCATATTGGGTTTTGTGCGCGATGCACTGATTGCTCGTGTGTTTGGTGCTGGCATGATTACGGATGCCTTTATTGTCGCGTTCAAAATTCCTAATTTATTGCGACGTATATCGGCTGAAGGAGCCTTTAGTCAGGCGTTTGTCCCCATTTTGGCGGAATACAAAACCCAGCGCACATTTGATGAAACGCGAAGCTTGGTTAACCGAGTAGCCACTTGGCTGGGTATAATTCTGGTTGGTGTTACATTGCTTGGTATGCTTGCTGCACCTTGGATTGTCGCCTTAATAGCGCCTGGCTTTAAAGCAGAGCCCGATAAGATGCAACTCACTATTGAGTTGTTGCGCATCACATTTCCTTATATTTTCTTTATCTCGCTGGTTTCAATGGCGGGCGGTGTGCTAAATACCTACAACAAATTTAGTATCCCTGCATTTACCCCCGTTTGGCTAAATGTAGCGATGATTGCAGCGGTATTGTTTTTTGCGGAGCATTTTAGGGAGCCCATCAAAGTACTGGCTTGGGCAGTATTTGTGGGTGGTTTTTTACAGTTAATTTTTCAAATTCCTTTTTTAAAGCAAATTGGATTACTACCAAAATTTGAAATGAAGCGCGATGATGAAGGTGTGTATCGTATTTTAAAACTAATGGGCCCAGCCGTTTTAGGAGTTTCTGTCGCACAGATTTCCCTGATTATTAATACTATTTTTGCTTCATTTTTAGCGACCGGTAGTGTTAGTTGGTTGTATTATGCAGACCGTTTAATGGAATTCCCAACAGGTGTGCTGGGTGTAGCATTAGGTACCATATTATTGCCAAGCTTATCAAAGGCATACGCAGGAAGAGACGATAGTGAATACTCACAATTGCTGGACTGGGGATTGCGTTTAACCTTTATTTTGGCCGCGCCCGCCGCTGTGGCGTTGTCGGTGTTGGCAACGCCTTTGGTGGCTACTTTGTTTCACTATGGAAAGTTTACCGCGATAGATGTTGCCATGACGCAACAAGCGCTAATTGCCTATAGCATTGGTTTATTGGGTTTGATTTTGGTGAAGATTCTAGCCCCAGGTTTTTACGCACGGCAAAATGTCAAAACGCCAGTAAAAATTGCGGTATTCACCTTGGTGGCAACGCAGTTAATGAATCTGATTTTTATTTTTGGGCTACATTTAAACCATGCGGCTTTAGCTCTGGCAATTGGCTTGGGGGCCTGCATTAACGCTTCTTTGCTGTTTTATCATTTGCAAAAAGCGCAAATTTTTAAACCACAGGTTGGTTGGCTGATTTTTCTGATGAAATTATTGCTGGCATTGGGTGTGATGACCGTTGTACTGTATTTTGCCATGGGTGATGCCAGTACATGGCTTGATTTTAGCTTAATGAAGCGCTTAACTTATCTAAGTATGTTGGTTGTGTTGGGTGGCGTTAGCTACTTCGCTGCCTTGTTTATATTGGGTTTTAGGCCTAAAGACTATATGCGCAGGGTTAAACACTAATGCAGGTTTTTAGGCATATTCCAGCAACGGATAATAGGCCAACTGCATTAGCGATTGGCAATTTTGATGGCATGCACTTGGGTCATCAATCTTTATTAAAGCGTTTGATAGAAGTCGCGCATGCTAAAAGCTTAATACCAGCGGTGATGACGTTTGAGCCGCATCCGCGCGAGTTTTTTACGCCGTTAAACGCGCCAAGCCGCTTATGTAATTTGCGTGAAAAGCTAGAGTATTTTATTGAAGCAGGCGTGCAAAAAACCTTTATATGTTCATTTAATCAACTTTTTTCAGCTATTAATGCCCAAGCGTTTATGAATGAAATGCTGCGCAAAAAAATGCAGGTGAACACGATTCTGGTGGGCGAAGATTTTAGATTTGGTGTCAAGCGCTCTGGCACGGTGACCGATTTTAAAACCAATGGTTTTGACTTGATTGATTTTGCACCAGTCAATTTTGCCAATGAGCGCATATCTAGCACGCGCGTGCGAGATGCTTTATCTTATGGCAATTTAGAGCTAGCGTCTCAATTGCTGGGTCGTGCTTACAGCATCAGCGGCAAAGTGGTGCATGGCGCTAAACTGGGTCGCGAATTGGGCTTTCCCACGGCTAATATTCATATCAAGCATGAGCGACCTGCCTTAACTGGGGTATATGCCGTAAAATTAACTTTAACGAAATTAAGTGCAACTCAATTTCAAGTACAGAAGCTAAATGGTTTGAACGCAGTAGCAAACTTGGGTGTGCGCCCAACAATTGCAGGGGTACCAAAGCTATCATTAGAAGTGCATATACTTGATTTTAATGAAGATTTATATGGAAGACATGTGAATGTGGAATTTTTACGCAAAATACGCGATGAAATGAAATTCAGCGGATTAGATGCTTTAAAAGCGCAAATTGCTCAAGATATTGTTATAGCTAGAGAATATTTTAATGAACAAGATGTTAAGAATTAAACCATGACTGAACAAACCAAAGATTTAAAATACAAAATCAATCAACCAGAAACCCCTTTCCCTATGCGCGGTGATTTGGCCAAACGTGAGCCCGCTTGGTTAAAACAATGGACAGACAAAAGGCTTTATGAGCGCATTCGTGCGTCGCGTAAAGGCGCCAAAAAATTTATTCTGCATGATGGTCCTCCCTATGCTAATGGTGATATTCATATCGGCCATGCGGTGAACAAAATCTTAAAAGATATTATTGTTAAATCTAAAACCTTAAGTGGTTTTGATGCGCCTTATGTGCCAGGCTGGGATTGTCACGGCTTGCCGATTGAGTTGGTGGTAGAAAAAAATCACGGCAAGAATATTGACCCTGCCAAGTTTCGTGAGCTATGTCGCACCTATGCGGCTGAGCAGGTAGAAAAGCAAAAGAAAGACTTTATTCGTTTAGGCGTCTTGGGTGATTGGGATAATCCATACCTTACAATGGATTTCAAAACCGAAGCCGATATCATGCGCGCTTTGGGTGAAATCTATACCAATGGTTATTTGTATCAAGGCAGCAAGCCCGTGCATTGGTGTGTTGATTGTGCTTCTGCACTGGCTGAGGCTGAAGTGGAATATGAAGACGTGAATTCGCCTGCGATTGATGTGGGTTTTAAGGTGGTGGATAATTCAGCATTAGGTAAAGCATTTGGTGTAGAAGTGACAGGTAATGCGTATGCTGTGATTTGGACTACTACTCCTTGGACATTGCCTGCAAATCAAGCGGTGAGCGTTCACCCAGAGTTTGATTATGATTTGATTCAAACCAGCAAAGGCTTGTTAATCCTTGCGCATGATTTAGCCCAAAGTACGCTTGCCCGCTATGGAGAGGAAAACTACAAAGTCATCGGCACCTGCAAAGGTATTGCACTTAAATCATTGCAATTACATCATTCGTTTGATAACCGCCAAGTGCCTGTAATCTGTGGTGACCATGTCACTACCGAGGCAGGTACAGGCTTGGTTCACACCGCGGCGGCGCATGGTAATGATGACTGGTTGGTGATGAAAGCCAACTTCCCCAATGAAAAACCGCGTATCTTAATGGGCGGTGATGGTAAGTTTTTTAATAGCGATTTGGTCGAATTCGAGGCGATTCGTGGCTTAAGTCGTCAGGATGCCAATAAAGTGATTCTGGCTAAAATGCTAGAAACGCGTAATTTGCTGGTCAGTGCGCGTTTAAATCATAGCTTTCCACATTGCTGGCGCCATAAAACGCCGTTGATGCAATTAGCTACACACCAATGGTTTATCGGCATGAACGCACAAGATTTAACCGGTGCAAGTTTGCGTGAGCATGCGAATAAAGCGGTGGATCAAACCGAATTTTTCCCAAGCTGGGGTCGCGCGCGTTTAGAGGCTATGATTAAAAATCGCCCTGATTGGTGCGTATCGCGCCAGCGTAATTGGGGCGTGCCAATGCCGTTTTTTGTGCACAAAGAAACGGGCAAGCCGCATCCAAAAACAGCCGAATTACTAGAACAAGCATGCTTGCTAGTTGAAAAAAAAGGTGTTGAAGCTTGGTTTAGCTTGGATGGAGCAGCATTCTTGTCACAATATGTGCCTGAAAATGCGGCTGAGTATAAAAAGGTCACTTACACGTTAGACGTTTGGTTTGATTCTGGTGCTACACATGCCGCTGTTCTTAAAACTCGCCCAGAGTTAAATTTCCCTGCAGATTTGTACCTAGAAGGTTCCGATCAGCATCGCGGCTGGTTTCAATCCAGTTTATTAACAGGCTGCGCCATTGACGGCCGGGCGCCTTACAAAGCCTTGCTAACGCATGGTTTTGTGGTTGATGGTGCAGGCCATAAAATGAGTAAATCTAAAGGTAATGTGGTTGCGCCACAAATGGTGATGGATACTTACGGCGCTGATATTTTGCGCTTATGGACGGCATCAACTGATTATTCCGGAGAGCTAACGATTTCGGACGAAATTTTGAAGCGTGTGGCAGAAAGTTATCGCCGTATTCGCAATACTATGAAGTTTTTACTAGCGAATTTGGCTGATTTTGATGCCAACAAAGATTTGTTGCCAGTAAGCGAATGGTTGGAAATTGACCGTTATGCTTTGCACTTAACCGAAAAGCTGCAAACAGAAGTATTGGCCGATTATGACCGTTATGAATTCCATTTGGCGGTACAAAAAATCGTGAGTTTTTGCTCAGAAGACTTGGGCGGCTTTTACTTAGATATACTGAAAGACAGGTTGTATACCGCCGGTGAAAACTCACATGCGCGCCGTGCTGCGCAAAGTACCTTACATCATATTACGCATGCCTTTATGCGTTTAATCGCTCCTATTTTAAGCTTTACCGCGGATGAGATGTGGCATATTTTAGAAGTCAATAATCCAAAAACTGTATTCGAAGACGTTTGGTATCAGCTACCTAAATATGCAATAACTGACAAACAACTATTAGCTTGGCAAGATGTGATTAGCGTACGTGGACTTACGAATAAAGCGATTGAAGAACAACGTGCGCAAAGTTTGGTTGGTTCGTCGTTGCAAGCAGAGATTGATATTTATGCTGATGGGCCATTGTATGAATCGTTGGCTAGCTTAAAAGATGACTTGAGATTTGTGATGATTTCTTCGCGTGCCAACGTTTATAAAAAAGTTGATTCTGGTGTTCAAATTGACGTCACCCCGAGTAATCATAAAAAATGCGACCGTTGCTGGCATTACCGCGCTGATGTTGGCGTGCATGCTGAGCACTCAACTATTTGTGGACGTTGTGTGAGCAATTTGTTTGGTGCGGGCGAGGCGCGTAAATATGCGTAAATGGATGAGTGTCAGCGCCGTTGTGTTTGGGCTAGATTTATACACAAAACACTTAATACAAAACGCTTTTGAATATGCTGAACATTTAAAAATCACTAGTTTTTTTGATTTAGTGCGTTATCACAATGAGGGCGCAGCTTTTAGCTTTTTGTCGAATGCTGGTGGTTGGCAAAGGTGGTTTTTTAGCGGTATTTCAATGATTGCGATATTGGTGATTACTTATTTGATTAAAAAACATCAAAGTCAAAAACTTTTTTGCTTAGGCTTGGCCTTATTATTAGGCGGTGCCATTGGCAATTTATATGACAGGCTCACCTTGGGTTATGTGGTGGATTTTTTGTCATTTCATGTAAACGATTGGTTTTGGCCAGCCTTTAATGTGGCCGACAGCGCGATTTGTGTTGGTGTTGCGCTTTTGTTGATTGATAGTTTTAAAAAGCCTGCAGTATAAAAAAGCTAAAAATAGCAGCGCGCTAAACGCGATTAGGTTGCAGTGCCAGATTGGAAAAAGCTCATTGCAGATAAGATTGTTGTTGCCAGTAAAGGGAATAGTGCTGGTAAAATTAATGTGGATATTCGTGTAATTGCAGTTCAGACAGAAGTAAAAAATTTTCCTATTCTCGATTTTGGCATTCTGCCTGATATTGATAAACAGAATTGGCAGCTGTGCAATATGGTTTAGTTGCAAATGAGCTGAGCCTACATAGGGATGCTTTTCAAGCCTTGCCACAAACGACAGATGTTTCCGATTTTTACTATGCAAAGCGCTGGACACGTTAAGATATAGATTTGGCTGGATTGGAAAGCGCAAGATTTGCTGATGATGGCTATCTCCTTGAAAACTCGCGCTATGTGACCTTGAATGGATATGCTGGTTACACCACCTAAATGCCGCTAAAAGCATTGCTGGATGACGATGCGATGGTTGCGTATAAGGACTTAGGTAATCCACTGACGAAAGAAAATGCCGACCCTGTAGGCATGACTGTGCCCAAACGCCATGCTTGAAAAGGCGCAAAGGGGTTAAAAGGTATTGAGTTGGATGATCATGATATGCGCGGTTTTGGGAAGTACGTAGCTACCATAACGAAGCCAACCCATTTAAAGAAGAGTGCTTTCAGCCGACGAGCAAGGCTATTAAATAGTTGTTAAAAGCTGCCGTTGTATTAGCTGGCTCTTGCGCCTGCAACAATCACAGCCGCGCCCACCAAACAAATGCTAGTGCCCAGCAAGTCTGATGTGCTTGGTTTTACAGAAACCACCAGCCATAGCCACATAATGGCAACCCATTATAAACAACGCCATAAGCCGCATTGACATGCCCTGCGGCTGTGGGGTGAAGTGTGAAAATGTAAAAGCAACCATGCAAACAAGCCTAGACTAAATGCGGCGGGTAGCAATAAGCAAGCTGAGCCATTTGTTTAAGATACAAATAAGGTAGGTAGCAGCCGACAATTTCTGCTACGACTGCGATAACGAAAAGCGCAAAAAGCTTGCTTATTGCCATGCTTAGTTTTTATAGAGCATTAATGCTTTTTAAGTATTAATTTCTTAATAAACTCAAATACACCTACGCATATTGCACCTACAATTAAGCCAATAAAAGCATCCACTAAAATCGGCGAAATAAAGGCTAAAGTGCGGCCAATTGCAGGTAATTGCAGTAAATTTGCAGAAACTCTCTCGCTAAAGTGATGCAGCGCAGGAACCCCATGTCCAATAATACTGCCGCCAACCATAAACATGGCAGCCGTGCCCACGATAGTTAAAGTGCGCATTAAAATAGGCGCAAAGGATAATAATTTTTGGCCAATTTTTCGCTGTAATTGTTTGAAGAAGCTTTGGCCTTTTTTAAGCATTAAATGCAAGCCAAAGTCATCTAGCTTAACAATGCCTGCTACCAATCCATAAACTCCTACTGTCATAATCAGTGCAATAGCGGAAACAACGGTGATTTGCTTGCTAAATATTTCGGTAGAAACGGTGCCCAGTGCAATCACGATAATTTCGGCTGATAAAATAAAATCTGTTCTAATCGCTCCCTTAATTTTATCTTTTTCTAAAGCCACTAAATCTACTTTTGGGTCGGCAACGGCTAGCTCAATCACTTTACTCTGTGCCGCAACATCTTCAGCATGCAAAATTTTTTGTGCAACTTTCTCAAAACCTTCGAAGCATAAAAATGCGCCACCAACCATTAGTAATGGGGTAATTGTCCAAGGTGCGAAATAGCTAACGGCTAAAGCAGCCGGAACCAAAATGAGTTTATTGATAAAAGAGCCTTTAGCCACGGCCCACACTACTGGCAACTCGCGCTCAGCCGCCACACCAGAAACTTGTTGAGCGTTTAATGCTAAATCATCACCCAATACACCAGCCGTTTTTTTGGCCGCTACTTTAGTCATCACTGAAACGTCGTCCAAAATGCTTGCAATATCGTCTAAAAAAGCAAGTAAACTGCCAGCTGCCATGATAATTTTCCTACAAAGATTAAGGCAAATTTTAACCTAATTTATACAGAGTTTGATTCCTGCATTTGATCTATATAATAAAATTTGACTTGACTTTTTGCGAATTTCAAAAGTAAACTATATGAATGTTTTCGAAAAAATTATTTCGTTTTGTACACAGTATTGCTTTATTTGCAATATTTTTTGCGTCTGTAGCTCCAAGTATTTCGCACGCATTAGCGGCGCAAAACAATACCAATAGCTTTGCGCAAGAGATCTGTACCACCAGCGGTGAAAAAGTGGTTATTCAAGTGCTAACTACAAAAGGCCATCAAATTGTGACCGAGCTGACAACCAAGGCAACTGGTAAGGCTCCTATTGAAATCGGACATCATTTACAACATTGCCCTTTCTGCGCCAACTTTAATACTGATGCGGTCATTAAAGCATCTCATGCGCCAATTGTGGCGTTGTTAGCTGCACAAGCACAACAAACCACCTTAACAACCACCCTTTTTTCCCCACGTTTTTCAGTACTCCCTCCGCCTGCACTAGCTCCGCCAGCACGTTAATTAAATTGGATTTTTTTAAGGCGTTTCGCGCATTAGCGAAGCGATTTTAATTGCAGTTGATTTCATCACTGCAACCGTTTAATTGGAGTTGACACAATGAAAAAAACGATTCAAATCAACCTATTTTCTATTGCTTTGTTAAGCTGTCAAGTTGCCTTTGCTGAGCATGATACAGAGCCTGCAGATTTTCAGTCTTTAGAAAAAATTGAAATTACTGCCGCAAAACTAGGCATTCCAAACAATGCGCCGAATACAGTAGAAAGCGTTACGGCCAAACAAATTAAAGAAAGTGTGAACACGGTCACCACCTCTGGTGCATTGCAGTATTTGCCCAGTGTGCACGTACGTGAGCGTTATATTGGCGACCGCAACGGCATTTTGGTGATGCGCGCGAACAGCTCAATTGCTAGCGCACAAACATTAGTGTATGCCGATAATCTGCTGCTGTCTAATTTCCTGAATAACAGCTTTAGCACACCGCCACGTTGGGCCATGGTTTCGCCTAATGAGATAGAACGTATTGATGTGATGTACGGTCCATTTTCTGCACTGTATCCAGGTAATTCAATGGGTGGCGTGTTAAATATCACGACGCGTATGCCAGAAAAGTTTGAAGCGCATGTCGCCTTAGACGGCTTTACGCAACGTTTTAAATTGTACGGGGCGGATGACCAATTTAGTGGTGGGCACGGTAGTGCGTCTGTTGGCAGCAAATATAATGACCTCTCTTTTTTAATCAATGTGGACCATTTAGATAGCCACGGACAGCCACAAACGTTTGGTAATGCCGTGCGCAGCACCAGCACGCGCAATTCTAAGCTTGTATCAGGTGGTATTCGCGATATTGATACTACAGGACAGCCACGCATTATCACCAGTACCACAGGGATTGATCACACCGTGCAAGATAACGCGACAATTAAAATCGCGTACGATATAACCCCAACCTTGCAAGCAAAATACAGTTTAGGTTTATGGCAAAATGAGTCTAACGGGTCTGTAGAGAGCTATTTAAAAACTGAAACAGGTCAAAATTTTTTTAATACCACCAGCGGTGGTGACACTCAGCGTGTGCAATTTGCCGGTGACCCTAATTTCTATACAGTGACAGCAACTGGCCCTAGCCAAAGCGAAAGTGAACACTGGATGCATGGGCTTTCACTCAAATCGAATACAGGTGGCAAGTGGGATTTTGAGGCAATTGCCAGTATGTACGAACAAAACAAAGACTTTGTGCGTACGGCTGTTCAAACCAATGCGTTTGATGATGGTAATGGAGCGGTTAATTCTGCGGGAACCTTGGTAAACAATGATGGCACAGGTTGGAAAACGCTTGATTTGCGTGGTGAATGGCGCCCAGACGGCGACTTAAAAAGCGCACACCAAGTGAGTTTTGGTTATCACTATGACCAATATGAATTAGAATCGGAAACCCTGAATATCGCTGAATGGAAAAACAGCAACAGCGGCATTTTACGCACCAACTCTTTTGGTACAACGCGTACGCAAGCCTTTTACTTACAAGATGCATGGGGGTTTGCGCATGGTTGGAAAGCTACTGCGGGCGGACGTTGGGAGCGCTGGCAGGCGTTTGATGGCAGTAATTTTAATGAAGCCAATCGAGGTCCTAAGCAGCTTAATTATAATGATCGCAAACAAATTGACTTTTCACCGAAATTTGCGATCTCGTATCAGCCAACTCACGATTGGATGTTGCGAGGTGCGTTTGGTAAAGCGTATCGTTACCCAACAGTGAGTGAGTTGTTTGCAAACGTAGGAATTAGAACAGTGGGGGGCACAAACCCAACACTTCCACAAATTGCTGGTTTTCCTGCGCCTTTCAACGTTGCAGTCACGAATGATCCCAATTTAAAACCAGAGAGCGTCAGATCTAGCGAATTTACCGTCGAAAAAATCTTACCAAAAGGCTTGCTAAGAACTTCATTCTTTTTTGAAGACAAGCGAGATGCTTTAACTAATCAAACCGACACTACCTCAATACCAGGATTTGTGATAAGCAGCGTTCAAAACATAGATAAAATCCGCACCAAAGGCATTGAAACTGCTTTTCAACTGGTTGATGTATGGTTTGATGGTTTTGATTTAAATGGCAGCATCACCTATGTGGATTCCGAAATTATTAAGAATAACAAAAACCCATTTACCGAAGGCAAAGACCAGCCACGTATTCCTGATTGGCGTGCCACAATTGTGGGTGTGTATCATGTGAATGACCAGTTCTCGGTAAGTTTGGCGGGCCGTTATAGTGGCAATCAAGAAATTAATTTGCTTTATAACACCACCAATCCCAATACTTACGGTACAACTGCAACCAAATACACGGTGTTTGATACTAAACTTTTGTACAAAGTGGACAAACACTGGACGGCATCGTTTGGAGTGAATAACTTGAACAACTACAAATATTACGTGAACCCAAACCCGTATCCGCAGCGTACGTTTTTTGCTGGGATGCAGTTTGATTATTAGGGTGAAAAAATGAAAAAATTACTGTTGTCTTTGTGTTTGCTTTTCACAACAATCATCAGTTATGCGCATGAAGAGCACACCATGCCGCAAAAATCTAATATGGCCATTAGCGTGGCGATGGATGCGGCGGGTAAACTTTGGCGTGCGAGTGTGCGCGATGGAATTGTGATGGTCGATTACAGCATTGATTTAGCTAAAAGTTTTTCGCCTGCCGTGAAGGTTAATGCAGTGCCACAAAAAATTGGCGCCGATGGTGAAGCCCGGCCCAAAATTGCGATTAGTCCAGAAGGCCATATTTACCTAACTTGGACAGAAGCGCTAAAAACGCCATTTTCTGGCTATATTTGGTTTGCGCGGTCTATCAACGCGGGCAAAAGCTTTGAAAAACCACAGATAGTGCATACAGACCGTTCTGAAATTACCCATCGATTTGACGCACTGCATATTGCACCCGATGGCAAAATCACTGTTACTTGGGTAGATAAGCGCGACTTATTAGCTGCGAAAGCGGTTAACAAAAAATACGATGGTGCGGCCATTTATTACTCGGTTTCAAGCGATAAAGGGCTAAGTTTTCAGCCTGAGAAAAAGTTAGCGGATAACAGTTGTGAGTGCTGCCGTATTGTGACCACTAATAAGCCTGATGGCACGGTAGTGGCCATGTGGCGCCATGTCTTTGAAGGTAGCGAGCGTGATCATAATATTGCCGAGATTCCTAAAGCAGACTTAAAGCCAGAACTTCATCGCGCTACGTTTGGACATTGGAAAATTGATGGTTGCCCACACCATGGCGCTGCGCTGGCAGCAGGAGCGGCTGGTAAAGATTGGTGGGGTTACCATATGGCCTATTTTGAAGGTAACGACGCAAACCCAGGTTTGTATTACAGCCGTATGGATGGCGTAGCTTGGGCATCATCAACTGCTAAAAAGTTTGGTAATGATCATCATCAGGCGGGTCATCCTGCTATTTTAAGCGTATCTGGCCAAAAAGAGGAAGAGCTAGTATGGCTAGTATGGCGCGAGGTAGAAGCCAAAAGCTATAAAATTATGGGCATGTTCTCAGATAGTGGCGGCAGAAATTGGGGTGATGCAAAAATTCTGGCTAGCACCAGCGAAAAAGCCGATTACCCTACTTTAATTAGCAATGGTAAGAAAGTCTATTTATCTTGGAACACTCTAAAAGGCTATCAGTTAGTCCCGCTTAATTAGCAACATGTCAATTAATTAGTACGTATTATCACCTATATTGAAAATCATAGCATTCGCCCCACCTTAATAGTAACTAAACTTTTAAGGTGGCGAAAATGCGTTTTGATAAATTAACTACTAAATTTCAACAAGCCTTAAGCGATGCGCAAAGCATCGCAGTGGGCGCCGACAATACGGCAATTGAGCCACAACATTTATTATTGGCATTACTGCAAGAAGATAACGGCGGCGCTTCGTCATTACTTGCGCGTGCTGGCGTTAATCTGACGCCACTTAAAACACAATTAAATAGCGTGATTGCTAATCTATCCAAATCCACTGCAAATAATGGCGAAATTGCGATTTCACGTGATTTGAATAATCTATTAAACGTAACCGATAAATTGGCGCAAAAACGCGGCGATGCTTACATTGCCAGTGAAATGTTTTTATTAGCGCTTGCTGAAGATAAAGGCGAAACTGGCAAGCTTTTAAAACAAAATGGCTTAACGAAAAATGCGCTAGAAGCGGCGGTATTGGCGGTGCGTGGTGCTGAACATGTAAACGACCAAGAAGGCGAAAGCAATCGCGAATCGTTAAAAAAATACACAGTAGATTTAACTGAACGTGCCAAACTAGGCAAACTAGACCCTGTGATTGGCCGCGATGATGAAATTCGCCGCGTGATTCAGGTTTTAATGCGCCGCACCAAAAATAACCCAGTATTGATTGGTGAGCCAGGTGTGGGTAAAACCGCGATTGTAGAAGGTTTGGCACAGCGCATTATTAATGAAGAAGTACCTGACTCGCTTAAAGGCAAAAAGGTTTTAAGTTTGGATATGGCTGCTTTATTGGCTGGCGCTAAATACCGAGGTGAGTTTGAAGAGCGCTTGAAATCGGTGCTAAAAGAATTGTCGCAAGATGAAGGGCAGACCATTGTGTTTATCGATGAGCTACACACCATGGTGGGCGCAGGCAAAGCCGAAGGTGCTATGGATGCAGGAAATATGCTCAAACCCGCCCTAGCACGTGGTGAGTTGCATTGCGTAGGTGCGACCACATTGAACGAGTACCGCAAATACATTGAAAAAGATGCCGCGTTAGAACGCCGCTTTCAGAAAGTATTGGTTGATGAACCAACGGTTGAAGCGACGATTGCGATTTTGCGTGGTTTACAAGAAAAATACGAATTGCATCATGGTGTAGAGATTACTGACCCAGCGATTGTGGCAGCGGCAGAACTTTCACACCGCTATATTACTGACCGTTTTTTGCCTGATAAGGCCATCGATTTGATTGATGAAGCCGCCTCTAGAATCAAAATGGAAATTGACTCTAAGCCAGAAGAGTTGGATAAGCTCGAGCGCAGGACTATTCAACTCAAAATTGAGCGTGAAGCCGTGCGCCGTGAAAAAGATGAAGGTAGCCGTAAACGTTTTGGTTTGATTGAAGAAGAGATTGAAAAGCTTGAGAAAGAATATGCCGATTTAGAAGATATTTGGACCTCTGAAAAAGCGCAAGTGCAAGGCACAAGCCATATTAAAGAAGCTATTGAAAAGGTAAAGTTCGAGATGGAAGAAGCCACGCGTAAGGGCGAATGGCAAAAAGTGTCTGAGCTACAATATGGCAAATTACCGGCTTTAGAATCGCAATTAAAAGAAGCTTCAAGCTCTGATGCTAACGCAACGCCAAGCAAAAATAGAATGTTACGTACAGAAGTAGGCGCAGATGAAATTGCCGAAGTGGTCAGTCGTGCTACTGGAATTCCAGTTAGCAAAATGCTCACAGGTGAGCGTGAAAAATTGCTGACCATGGAAAGCAAACTTCATGAACGTGTGGTTGGTCAGGATGAAGCAGTGCGCTTGGTTTCAGATGCGATTCGCAGATCGCGTAGCGGCTTAAGCGACCCCAACCGCCCTTATGGCAGCTTTTTGTTCTTAGGCCCAACAGGCGTGGGTAAAACGGAACTTTGCAAAGCATTAGCAGGCTTTTTGTTTGATTCAGAAGAACATTTAATTCGCATTGATATGAGCGAGTTTATGGAAAAACACAGTGTGGCTCGCATGATTGGTGCGCCGCCTGGCTATGTGGGCTATGAAGAAGGTGGCACGCTGACAGAAGCGGTGCGCCGCAAACCTTACAGTGTAATTTTACTGGATGAGGTGGAAAAAGCGCACCCAGATGTATTTAATGTGCTGTTGCAAGTTCTGGACGATGGTCGTTTAACCGATGGCCAAGGCCGCACGGTAGACTTTAAAAATACGGTGATTATCATGACTTCTAATCTTGGTAGCCAGATGATTCAAAGCATGGCCGACCAAGATTACCAATTAGTGAAACTGGCGGTGATGAGTGAAGTCAAAACACATTTCAGGCCAGAGTTCGTCAACCGTATTGATGAAGTTGTCGTTTTCCATAGCCTGGGTAAGGCACAGGTCAAAGCGATTGCGCAGATTCAGATTCAGCTGTTGGCTAAGCGTTTGGCAGCAATGGATATGACATTAAATATTACAGAGTCTGCGATTGCCGAAATAGCTAATGCGGGTTTTGACCCTGTTTATGGTGCAAGACCACTTAAACGAGCGATTCAAAGTGAGATTGAAAACCCACTGGCGCGTGAGATTTTGGCAGGCAGTTTTGTGGCGAAAGATACCATATTAGTTGATAAAAAAGGTGGCAAGATGTCGTTTGTAAAAGGCTAATTAGCGCGTAAGCTGGCATAGATGAAAACACCTATTATTATTTAGTTGTGATTTCAAACCTAATAGTGGGCGTTGGAGTTTGTGCGGCTTATGCGGCCAGTGAATTAGAACTCTTTGATAATGAGCCGCCGATTATTAAATATTTACTAGAGTGTGCCATTGTATTAATGGGTGATGCCGATAAAGTAGATTCGGCTTGGAAAGCAACTAATTTATATTTAAAGTGACACATTATGTCAGTGCAGAAGGCGTTTCTCGCTTAGGTATCTTTTATGCGTTTGGACGTGGCATACCAGCTAACTGTGATTATGCATCCAATTTGTTTGGTATTGCTTTAAAGCATGGTTTTTTTAAGCGCATAAAATGTTGTAAACCATAGAGATTAAAACGGCTGAAATGCCTATTTGCGCTATTTGTTGTCTTATTTTAGGGGCGATGTGACCTAAGCTGAGAGGCCTTTAAAGCGGGCGAATGCCATGCAGAGAAATACAAAGACGTTCTAACTTGCAAAGAAATGTGCGCTCATTTGAAAAATGTGTTGGGCCTACACGAAGCTAAATGCCACGATTTTGATGCCAGCATTGAGCAGGCGTAACCCGCTTTAAAGAAAGTGATTGTTAAATGACAAAGGTGTTAATTTTAATCATTAGTGCCATGCTATTTGCTGGTTGCGCCACCACAGCCCAGCCGCCCGCGCAGATTAAACGGATTACGCCAGAAGAGTTGGCCTTATTATTGCCGCTGCCTGTTGCCACTGTGAGTTTAGATGAAATTATTAATGACTCTAAAGAAAGCAAAACCCCAGAGCAAATTATTGAAAAAATTAAAGCCAGTAATTCGCGCTATGAATTAACGCCTGCACAAACTTTGGATTTAAGTAGGCAAGGTTTAAATATCAAAGTGTTGGATTACATTCACCAAAGCAATGAATTGGCGAAACAAAATGCTATTGCAGATGAAATAAATAAGCGCGAAAAAGAGCGCGCAGCCGCTGAAAAAATACTGAAACGCGAGCGCGATGCAGCTCGCAATAGCTATTACGACCCATTTTGGGGCCCACGTTTTGGTGGTTTTTATGGCCATCCCTTTTATCGTTACAACAGAGGTCTTGGAAGCCGCTTTGGGTTTGGTTTAAATTACGGCTACCCGTTTGACTGGTAGTGACTGGTTAAATATTAAAAGCCTTAGGCTCATTTATATTAGTGATTGCCATCTTTAATTATCTCAAAAAACTGGTCTAGGCATATTCTCCAGCCCACTTTAAAGCTCATTGATTCAGGCTGTATTGAGCCTATGCAGTTGCATTAAGCTTCTTCTTAGCCAGTGATTAGGGCGGATATTAAAGTCTACAATGAGAAGCGGAATTAAATTTTTTTAGTATTTTAGCTATCTATAAAAAAATAGATTGTGCTAATCTACCCCTTATTTAAAAACTAGGCATTCAAGCAAGTGCAGCAATATACACAACAAATTAGCACTAACGCGCAAGGGCGTAAGCTGTATGACATTACTCCGCAAGTATTAGACTGGGCCAATCAGCTAGGTTTTAATACCGGCTTACTTACTTTGTATATTCAACATACGTCCGCCAGTTTGCTGATTAATGAAAATTATGATGACGATGTACTAGTTGACATGGAAGCGTTTTTTAAGCGTTTGGTCCCAGATGGTGATGATTTATTTATTCACACCGTTGAAGGCCCAGATGACATGCCTGCTCATGTGCGAAGCGCTTTAACCCAAACCAGTTTGTCTATTCCCATTCTGCAAGGCAAACTTGCGCTTGGGCAGTGGCAGGGTATATTCTTATTTGAGCATAGGCATATGCCAGCCACCAGATGTATTATTCTACATGCTTTAGGCGATTGATTTTAAAGTGATTAATCAGCGTAAAGACCGCACTTTAAGCCAGCAAGTGCGCGCCATTTTTAACCCATATTTTGCATATATTGTGATAAAAGAGACTCGAGTTATGTATGGAAAAGTGCCTTTTGGGATACGCTGAAGTATGTGTGCGGTTCTAATGGAGCGTACTATTTATTTGCGCAGAGGGTCTAATTTGTCCAATATCAAGCTCGATGCCGAGTTATTAGGGCACTAATTAATATATGTATCACAATTTTTGCATGGGATGAGCTTGTTAAACTATCTGTGATCTTGCTGCTAGGGCTATTATATAAGCACCTATGAGATAGAGGCTTATGCAAAAGGGCGCTAAGTCGCTGCTGATTTTGCGACAAATCCTTTAATTTATTGCATTAAAACAACACAATGAACCTTGCAGTATGACATTGAGAGGAGTTTTGATATGATTGCAGATACGGGTTAAATATAACCTTTTTTTAGAACAATTCAGGGGTATAAGATGAAATTATATGCATTTTTAGTAGTTCCAACATTATTAGGCGCATTATTGTTAACAGCTTGTGGTGAAAAAACAGCAGAAGCGCCAGCACCAGCTGAAGCACCAGTGGAAGTAGCCCCAGCACCAGCAGCCGAGGCAGCACCAGCTCCGGCACCTGCAGCTGAATCAGCAGGCGGCTATGAGCCAACAGCTGAAGAGCGAGTGCCAGGCATTACAGTGGACGCAGCCGCTGCAGAAGCAACACCAGCTGAGGCAGCACCTGCAGAGTAATGATTTAGATCGCCACTGACTCTTAAAAGTGGAGAAAAGCGTGCTTATGCACGCTTTTCTGTCGCCTAGCATTTTTGCAAATGATTATTGCAAGTTATGGCTTTACAATTAACGAATCACACTCCAGCTTAAAGGGTCTAAAGGTTTACTAGCGCGGCGAAGTTCGTAATAAAGTCCATTACTTTCATTACCGCCAGTATTGCCCACTGCTGCAATATTGTCACCTGCATTTACTTCATCGCCCACTTGTTTAAGCACTGCTTGGTTATTGCCGTACAGGCTCATATAACCGCTACCATGATCTACAATAATCAAATTGCCAAAACCGCGCATCCAGTCGGCGAATACCACTCGTCCGCTAGCAACTGATTTAACTTCTGAGCCCTCACTGGCGCGAATAAATAAACCTTTCCATGAAACACCAGTATCGCTACGGCTGCTGCCAAAACGATTGATTACATCGCCTCGCACAGGTAAATTTAGTTTACCTTTTAATGAGGAAAAGTTGCTGCCAGCATAGGCGTTAGTTGGCGTTTCGTCATTTTTGGCAATGGTTTTGTTTTCAGTTTCATCAATAGGGTTGCCCGATTTTTTGGCAACGTTTGTTTGCTTTTCCACTGTTTTTGGTGGTTTTTTAGCCATAATTTTAGTCAAACGTTGTACTAAGTTAGATAGACTTTGTTCATCACGTTTCAGTTTTTTAATTTCATTACGCTGCGCTGCAATTTGGTTGGAAAGCGATTTAACCACTTTAGATTTCTCTTGTTTTTGCTTTACCAGTTCCTTACGTTCCGCCAATTGCTTAGCTTTTAAATCGGCAACCGCATGCAAGGTAGCCGCAGTTTCATTATTCAATGCATTTACTTTTACAAGACTGTCCTGCATTTCATTAATTAGCCTTGCATGCGCTTTGGCTATGTAAGAATAATATTGAATGTCGCGCGAGATTTGGCTGGGGTTTTTGTTTTGTAATAATAGTTTAGTGTAGCTTTGATTGCCTTCTACATATTGCTGCTTTACTAAGCTGCTCAATTGCTTTTGTTGCGCAAGTAGTTTTTCGTTTAAGGTGAGTGATTCTTTTTTTAAAGAAACCAATGCGCTTTTGTTTTGTTGCTGCTTTTGATTAATCTCAAATAATTTTTTATTGGCTAGGCTAATAGCGGTTTCAGAGTCTTTTAACGCATCCGCCGCATCTTTGTGCGCCATTTGTTTGTTATCTAACTCTTGTTTTAAGGCGTGAATTTTTTGTTGCAAATCGCCTAAATCTTCTTTAGCGACATCTATTTTTTTTGCCGCAAAAGTGCTGCCAATCAAGGCGCCATTTAGCATTAAGGCTGCTACTAAAATATAAAACGCACGGTATAAATTAAGCATTCAGTTTATTTAAAATATATTCAACAGTTTTGCTGACATTGAATTTTACCTTGCTTGAAATTCACTTGTTTTGAAGTTCACTTGGTTTAAAAGCTAAGCAAGCTTTTCCCTGTCATCTCAATTGGTTGTGGCAAGCCCATCATCTTTAATAAAGTAGGTGCCAAATCAGAAAGTGCGCCTGAATCCGCTAATTTAGCTTTGCGCCCCACATAAAACATGGGCACTAAATTGGTGGTGTGTTGGGTGTGTGCTTGATTATTCATGCTGTCAAACATCATTTCGGCGTTGCCATGGTCAGCAGTAATAATCACTTCAGCGCCATTTTTTTTAGCTGCTTTCACCACGCGGCCCACACAGGTATCTAGTGTTTCTACTGCTTTAATGGCTGCGGCTAAGTTGCCCGTGTGGCCAACCATATCGCCATTGGCATAATTGCAAATAATGGCGCTGTATTGTTGACTGTCAATTGCTGCAACTAATTTATCAGTTAACTCTGGTGCGCTCATTTCTGGCTGCAAATCGTAAGTAGCCACTTTGGGTGAAGGCACTAATATACGGTCTTCGCCCGTAAATACCGCCTCATCACCGCCGTTAAAAAAGAAGGTCACATGCGGATATTTTTCGGTTTCTGCGATACGCAATTGTTTTAAACCCAGCCCAGACACATATTCGCCAAAGGTATTAGGAACGCAGGTGGCGGCAAAAATAGGCGTCGCGCTTTTTTGGTTTTGGTCGTATTGTGTTAGGGTGAAATAGCCAGATAGTTTTGGTAAGCGGTTGCGAGTAAACCCAGTAAAATCATCTTTTAATAAAGCATCGGTTAATTGGCGCGCACGGTCGCTTCTAAAATTCATATACACCACACAATCGCCATCTTCTAAGCGCACTGCTGGCTCACTTCCCTGACGAATAACGGTGCATTTTACAAATTCGTCTTGCTCACCTCTGGCATAAGCATTTTGCATTGCCTCACTTGCGGTGGCTTCTGTAAATTCGCCTATGCCGTTTACAATCATATTGTAGGCTGGCATTACGCGCTCCCAGCGTTTGTCTCTGTCCATACTGTAAAAGCGACCAGAAATAGACGCGATTTTACCAACTCCTAGCATTTGAATTTTATCTTCAAGCATCGCGATATAAGGTACAGCGCTAATTGGCGGAGTATCCCGACCATCTAAAAAAGCATGCACGTACACTTTTTGCAGGCCTTGCTGCGTGGCCATTTCTAGCATGGCAAGAATATGATTGATATGGCTATGTATGCCACCGTCCGATAGTAAGCCGAATATATGCAACGCTTTATTGCTGGCTTTTAGGTTTTGTAAGGCCTTAACCAAATCAGCATGCTTGAAAAATTCGCCATTGGTAATGCTATTGTTAATGCGCTCAAAATCTTGAAACACTATGCGCCCAGCGCCTATATTTAAGTGGCCAACTTCTGAGTTGCCCATTTGCCCATCTGGCAAACCCACGTAATGCTCAGAAGCATTAATCAACATATGCGGCACTGTGCTTTTTAATGCATCTAAGTTAGGTGTTTTGGCTTGCGCAATTGCATTATTTGTAACATCTTCGCGATGACCAAAGCCATCTAAAATTAATAATATGGCGGGTGTAATAGCAGTGATGCTTGACATGTCAAAATCTTCTAAATCAAATTTAAGTTATCCATTATAATAGTTGGTTAGTTAATGCGCATGTAATTATCGTGCCAATGCATACATTTTTGGAAACAATATGACCGAAATATCCCTGTTTGAATTTGTGAAAGAAAACGCATTACTAATTGGCTTGGCAATTGGCTCTGGTGCTGCTTTGTTGTGGCCACTGATGAATCGTGGCGCTAGTGGCGTAAATAACTTAACAGCCACAGAGGCGGTATTAATGTTGAGTCGCGGCAAGCCTTTGATTTTGGATGTGCGCGATGCGGCTGAATTTGCCAGCGGCCATATTCAAGGCGCAAAACATATCCCAGTAGCGGAGCTGGCAAGCCGCTTAAAAGAAATTGAAAAGTTTAAAGATAAGCCGGTTCTTGTGCATTGCCAACGTGGTATGCGCTCTAAAACCGCTTGCACTATTTTAAAAGCGCAGCAATTTAGCCAGCTTAATAATTTGCAAGGTGGTTTAAACGCTTGGCAAGATGCTAAATTACCTTTAGTTAAAAGCTAGACTGTCAATAAAATGGAAGCCAAAAGCACACCTAATGTGTTGATGTACGCGACTGGTACATGCCCCTATTGTATCAATGCAGAACGCCTTTTAACGTTAAAAGGCGTTGTCATTAATAAAATTCGCGTAGATTTACAGCCAGAGTTGAGGGCGGAAATGACCAAAAAAACCGGTCACCGCACAGTGCCGCAAATTTATATCAATGACAAACATGTGGGTGGCTATGATGATTTGCGTGCGCTAGATTTAGCGGGCCAACTAGACCCCTTGCTTAACCTTGCGTAATGACGGCAGATTGTCACAATAATGTAATGAACAAAAATCAATTAAAAGCTAAAATACTTTTGCTTAATTTTATTACCATTTTTAATTAAAAATAATCACCGTTTTAGGAAAACAATATGACAACAGCAGATAACGCAACAAACCAAGAGCCGCAAGAAGCACAACCTGGCTTTGCAATTGAAAAACTTTATGTAAAAGATGCTTCATTAGAAATCCCTAATGCTCCACAAATTTTTACCGATCGCACGGCACCACAAGTAAACGTAGAGCTAGGCAATGCCGCACAAAAATTGAGTGATGGTATTTATGAGTCAGCCATTAAAGTGACAGTGACTGCAAAAATCGGTGATAAAGTGGCCTTTTTGGTAGAAGTGACACAAGCTGGTATTTTTGCGATTCGCAATATTCCAGAAGAAAATATCGAAATGATTATGGGTGTGACTTGCCCTAATATTTTGTTCCCTTATGCGCGCGAAGTGGTATCTGATTTAGTAACACGCGCTGGTTTTGCTACAGTTTTATTAAACCCAATCAACTTTGAAGCTTTGTTTATGCAGCAAAAGCAACAAGCTGAAAATGCCGCAAAAGCAAACTAATATAATAAGACAGTATTTGCTGGGCCTTATGGTAGGCTTGGCATCTTCCTCTGTAGCATTTGCCCTAGAGTACAGCTCAATTGTGCCTGCAAAAGCTATTTTGTATGACGCGCCATCGGTTGAAGGCAGTAAACTCTATATTCTTGGGCAAGGCTATCCTGTTGAGGTGATTGTGAGTCTAGGTGAGTGGATCAAAATCCGTGATGCTGCAGGTAGCTTAAGTTGGATAGAAGGCAAGCAATTAAGTGAAAAACGCACCGTATTGGTGATGGTTAAATCCGATATTAAATCAACAGATGATACCTCATCCAGTTTGGTGGCAACAGTCGAAAAAGATGTAGTGTTAGAGTTGCTTAGTATTAGCAATAAAACAGGTTGGGTAAAAGTCAAACACAGAGATGGCGTAACTGGCTTTCTGCCTAGAAGTGTGCTGTGGGGTTTAAATTAAAAATGTGTTTTTCGTGAATACGTTATTTGAATTAAATGACTAAAATTGCCGGCTCTAAAATTGCTGTTTTGGGCGCAGGTGCTTGGGGAACAGCGCTTGCCATCCAAATCAGCCATCAACACAAGGTATCTTTATGGGCGCGTAATAGCGGGCACGTCTCAGGCATGCGCAAAGCACGCGCAAACCCCATGTATTTGGGCGATTTTAAATTTAATGCTAATTTGCAGGTGGAAGATGATCTAGGTGTTGCCATTGATGGCGCCGATATTATTTTATCTGTTGTGCCCACCGCTGGTTTCCGCGATATTTTAAAACAAATCAAAAGTTTAAAATCCAATCAACCTATTGTCTGGGCGCACAAGGGTTTAGAGCCAAAAACCGCAAAACTCCCGCATGAAGTAGCGCTTGAAGAATTAAGTCTTGGTCAAAAGTGGGGTGCCTTATCTGGTCCTAGTTTCGCTGCCGAATTAGTGCGCGGCTTGCCAACAGCGGTTACTTTGGCAGCAACTGATGCTGATTTTGCAATTACGGCAGCTAATTTAATTCATGGCAATAATTTACGCGTTTACAACAGCACCGATGTGGTGGGAGTTTCAGTTGGCGGAGCAGTAAAAAACGTAATGGCTATTGCCGCAGGCATTAGTGATGGTATGGGCTTTGGCAATAACGCGCGCGCCGCCATGATTACCCGTGGATTAGCTGAAATCACCCGTTTTGGCGTGGCTTTAGGTGCAAAAACTGAAACCTTTATGGGCTTAGCTGGGGCTGGTGATTTAATTTTAACCTGTACAGGTCAATACTCCAGAAATCGTGAAGTAGGCTTGCAGTTAGCCAGCGGAAAATCGCTGGAAGATATTCTACAAGGGTTAGGTCATGTGGCCGAAGGGGTAAACACTGCACGCGAAGTAATGCGCCGCGCATATGGTATGGGTATCGATATGCCGATTACGTTTGAAGTAAATCAAGCTTTAACACATGGCAAATCAGCGCGCGATGCGGTGATGGATTTATTAGGGCGCAATCAGAAAGCCGAAGGATTTTAGTTCTTACTCTGTCATGCTTTAAGAGGGAGCGCTTGAGTGGAATGTAAGGTTCAGGGCTGAAATAGCAAGAAATACCATCTTTGGCGCCCAACTAAAGGCAACTTCTTACCAATATAGCTGATGCCTAGCGACACCTATGACGATACGAACGTACGTGCCAGAAAACAGTATTAAAGTTTGGTCGCCAGCATCTAGCATATGACTATATTCTAGATTTTGCTTTTATTGATATTAGATTATCAACAGAATTAGTTAGAGGTCAACACGCCACTAATATTGATTTTGATGTATTTATTTTGATGAAATTAGAACTAAAACACTAAACCGAGCAGTCTGGAAAGTGCTTAGGTTTTGGAACAATGATGAACTTACAAATACTTAGGCAGTGCTATCTGAGGTTCACAAACAAATTTGCGAGATTCAATCCCCTATCTCATCCTTCCCACTAAAATGGAGGATGAGCTTCAAACTCCGCCCCCAAACCCAATCTGCCGCCAAGCTTCATATAGCAACACGGCAGCGCTATTCGATAAATTTAAACTTCTGCTGTCTGGCAACATAGGCAAGCGCAACCTATGCTCTGGCGTAAATTCTGCACGAATTTCTTCTGGCAAGCCACGCGTTTCTGGGCCAAAAACAAACACATCCTCTGCCTTAAAATCGACTTTTGCGTAATTTTTGCTACCTTTAGTGGTAATTGCAAATAGGCGTCTGTCTGCCATGGCCTCTTTAAAATCTGCCCAATTTTTATGTACTTTTATATTGGCATATTCGTGATAATCCAACCCCGCACGCTTTAATTGCTTATCTTCCAGCTTAAAACCTAACGGCTCAATTAGGTGTAAGTTGGCGCCAGTATTGGCACATAGGCGGATGATGTTACCAGTGTTGGGTGGAATTTCGGGTTCAAATAAGGAGATCGTAAACATGTTTTATGTATCTTAGTGAGGCAGAGTACGTGCAATTACCCAGCATTCTACATGTGTTGCGCCTGCTTGTTTTAAGGTTTTAGCTAGCTCGTTTAAGCTAGCGCCAGTTGTCATTACATCATCCACAATGGCGATACGTTTGCCACTAAAGTCAGCATTCACCATAAATGCGCCTTTGATATTTTTAACGCGTTTTTTAAGCGGTAAACTGGCTTGGGGCGGGGTTAAGGTTTGGCGTTTGACGCTTTTGTAATCTAATTTTGTTTTGTTATTTTTGTTAAGAGCTTGGTTGGTGACTTTAGCTATTTCAAGCGCCTGGTTAAAGCCGCGTTGTTTTAATCGCGTTGGATGCATCGGCATGGGAATCATTAAATCTATATTTTCTTGGCTATTAACCAAACAAATTTTTTCGCTCATAAGTTGCCCAAAAGTATGGCTTAAGCTAACTGTATCGCCATATTTATAGCGTTGAATCAAGGCATCGATTGGATAATTATATAAAAACACAGCGTGGGTGGCGTCAAAATAGGGAGGTGTGCTTAGGCAACTGCCGCAAACTTGTCCGCCAGAGCTTAAGCTGCATTTTGTACAACTGTTGGCGGGTAACCAAGGTAAATCTTTCAAACAGGCTTCGCATAATCCATGATTTTTAATCCGACTGGCGGCACATAAAAAGCAGTTTTCGCGCAAAACAGTTGCAGAAAAAAACTTTAATTTTGACAAGTGACTATTTTTTAACCAGTTGTTTATTATTTGCCTCATATTGTCTTTACAGCTTATAATTCCATCATCAATATTCTAATTAATTAGCCATTTTAAAATCCGCGTACTATCAAATATAAGCCAAATCTAAGTATTATCAAAGGGATGCATCATGCTTGAAACGATTAAACAGCAAACACAAGAGTCAGAGTCTGTTATTAAGATAGACACATTGAAACGTCGCGCATGCCAAAGTGATGCGGAGGCCAATACTCCTAATCGATGGAGTGTAGTTGAGATTGTGGCTTTATTTGAGCTGCCATTTAGTGATTTGATGCATCAAGCGCAAACCATTCATCGTTCCAATTTTGACCCTAATGCGGTTCAAGTCAGTACGCTTTTGTCGATTAAAACGGGTGGCTGTAGTGAGGATTGTGGCTACTGCCCACAAGCCGCGCGCTACCATACTGAAGTGGAAAACGAGCCATTAATGAGGTTGGGCGAGGTGCTAGCGGCTGCTCAAGAGGCCAAAGACAATGGCGCTAGTCGTTTCTGTATGGGTGCCGCTTGGCGTGGCCCAAAACAGCGTGACTTGGAGCCGGTATTGAAAATGATTCAAGAAGTAAAAGCGATGGGCTTAGAAACCTGTGCCACTTTAGGCATGTTAAAAGAGGGCCAAGCTGAGCAGTTAAAGGAAGCCGGTTTGGATTATTACAACCATAATTTAGATACCGCACCAGAGTTTTATGGTGATGTGATTACCACGCGCACTTATCAAGACCGATTAGATACTTTAAGCCGCGTTAGAAATGCGGATATTCATGTATGCAGTGGTGGTATTATCGGCATGGGTGAGTCGCGCAATCAGCGCGCTGGCTTATTGGCGCAACTGGCTAATATGGAAAAGCCGCCTGAGAGCGTGCCAATTAACTTGCTAACGCAAGTTGAAGGCACGCCATTGCATGGCACCGAGGAATTAGACCCGATTGAGTTTGTACGCACCATTGCCGCCGCGCGTATTACCATGCCAAATAGTTTTGTGCGTTTGTCTGCAGGCCGCCAAAGTATGAGCGAAGGCATTCAAGCGTTATGCTTTTTAGCGGGCGCGAATAGTATTTTCTATGGTGAAAAACTACTGACGACGGGCAATCCACAAGCGACGACAGATAAAAAACTATTCGACAAACTTGGCATTAACAAAATATAACCATCAAGTTTAATTTAAGCAATGTTTGCGTCATCAAATCAAGTGTTGAGCCTGTTTTCTGGCTTACAAAAAGAGCTTATTCAGCGTAAAGCAGACGGTTTATTGCGTCAGCGCAGATTGTTGGACTCGCCTCAAGCTGAGCATATTATTGCTAACGATACACATTTTTTATCGTTTTGCAGCAATGATTATTTAGGTTTGGCGAATTGCCCAGAGCTAATTGCTGCCATGCAAAAAGCGGCTGGCGATTCTGGTGTGGGTAGCGGTGCGTCTAACTTAATTACAGGTCATCATCGCTTTCACGATGCATTAGAAAAACAGTTAGCAAAGTTTGTAGAAATGCCCGCTGCGCTATTATTTTCGAATGGTTACATGGCTAATATTGGTGTGATTGGCGCATTAATGGGTAGGCATGATGCAATTTTTGCTGACAAATTAAATCATGCTTGTTTAAACGAAGGCGCTTATTTATCACGCGCCGCGTTTCATCGATTTGCGCATAACGATGTGATTGCACTAGAAAAGTTGCTTAAAGAAAGCACGGCAAACCATAAGCTAATTGCGGCAGACGCCGTTTTTAGTATGGATGGCGATATTGCGCCGTTAGCGGAATATTTAGCCTTGTGCGAAAAGTATGACGCCTATCTTTATATCGATGATGCACACGGTTTTGGCGTTTTGGGTGAGCATGGCAAGGGTAGTTTAAGTCACCTTAAGTTAAAATCGCCACGCATTATTATGATGGCTACGTTAGGCAAGGCAGCAGGTGTTGCCGGTGCATTTGTGGCAGGCGAGCAGGTTGTGATTGATTACTTGATTCAAAAAGCTAATAGCTATGTCTATTCAACGCCAGCGCCGCCTGCTCTTTCAGCGACATTGTCGGCAGCGGTAACATTAATTGAAAACGGTAATGATTTGCGCGCACATTTACGCATATTAATTTCCATACTTAAAGCGAATTTAGATTTAAAAAATTGGCAGTTATTGCCATCTGATACCGCCGTTCAGCCTTTAGTCATTGGCGGTAACCGTGAGGCTTTGGCCTTAAGTGAGTACTTGCAAGCGCAAGGTATTTTAGTGCCAGCTATACGCCCGCCCACGGTGCCAATGAAAACGGCGCGGCTTCGTATTTCTTTATCGGCAGCTCATTCTGTTGACGATGTATTAAGATTAGCGAATGCGATTAACGAGGCTGAAAAGTTGATAACTGAAAGTTTAGAAACCGTATGAGCGCATATGTTGAAATAATTGGCCAGGGCCAACCATTGGTTATGCTGCATGGCTGGGGTATGCACAGCGGAGTTTGGCAGCCACTGATTAAAAAATTATCGGCGCAATATATGTTGTATTTGGTGGATTTGCCCGGCATGGGTAATAGCCGCCCGATTGAGCCCTATCATTTGCATGCACTTGCCGATGAAGTGGCACAGGTGATTCCGGGTATTTCAGATGTGCTTGGCTGGTCGCTGGGTGGTTTGGTGGCGCAGCGTATCGCGCTAAACCAGCCAGACCGTATTAGACGCTTGGTTTTGGTCGGCTCAACGCCATGCTTTGTAGATAAAGATGGCTGGGATGCTGGTATAGACCCCAGTAATTTTGAGACCTTTGCAGAAAACGTGAATAGCGATTACAAAGCCACTATATTGCAGTTTTTAACCCTTCAATGCATGAAAGCCGATGATGCACGTAGCACGCTCAAGCAATTGCGTGCCAGCTTTGAAACACGGCCAACACCCACACAAACCACCTTGCAACGAGCTTTGCAGATTTTGCTTGATACCGATTTACGCGATGAGATTGCCAATATTCGCAAGCCCACCTTACTTATCCATGGCGATCGCGATACATTAGCCCCTGTGCAAGCGGCACATTGGATGATGCAACAACTTCCACGCGGTTTTTTGCGCGTGATATCTGGTAGCGCGCATGCGCCTTTTCTTTCTCATTCAGAACAATTTATTGCCGCAATGAATCAATTTTTAGAACCTTAATTTTAAATAGCCCTTAATGTCAGATTTGAAAGTGCAAGATAACTATTATTTGGATAAAGCTCGCGTGCGCGCATCGTTTAATCGCGCCGCAAAGACTTATGACGCTGCTGCCATCTTGCAAAAACTGATTCGTACAGAGATGCTTAGCCGCCTAGATTTAGTTAAAATTAAACCACAAATGATACTCGATGCAGGTTGTGGCACAGGACATGGTAGCTTTGCACTGCAAAAAAAGTTTGACCGCGCGCAAGTAGTGTCGCTGGATATTGCGCTTGGCATGTTGCAAAAAACGCATCAACAACAGCCACTGTTAAGCAGGTTCTTTAAGCAAAAAAATTTAATCTGTGCCGATATTGAGGACTTGCCAATTGCTAACAGTAGCCTTGACATGGTGTGGTCAAATTTAGCTTTGCAGTGGTGCAATGATTTAGATGGAGCATTCAACCAAATAGCCCGCGTTTTGCAGCCTAATGGCTTGTTAATGTTTAGTACGTTTGGGCCAGATACACTAAAAGAGTTGCGTACTGCCACTAATAACGGCAATACACACGTCAGCCGTTTTATCGACATGCATGATATTGGCGATGCCTTAACCCGTGTTGGTTTTAGCTCGCCAGTGCTGGATGTTGAGCATTACACACTAACTTATGACGATGTAAAAGCTTTAATGCGAGATTTAAAAGCAATTGGCGCGCAAAACGCAACAGAAGGCCGCGCACGCGTCTTACAAGGGCGTGGCTTTCTACAAAAACTAGCACAAAATTATGAGCAGTTTAGAGCAGATGGCAAACTACCAGCCACATTTGAAGTGGTATATGGGCATGCTTGGAAATCAGAAGCAAAGCAAGATTTAGGTATCGGCGTTTCGCCTATTACCTTTAAAACCTATAAGTAGTGCGTCACCCATGAAACAAGCATTTTTTATTACTGGTACTGATACTGGCATAGGTAAAACCTATATTGCTTGCAAGTTGATAAAGCAATATGTTGCGCAAGGCTACAAGGTGGTTGGCATGAAGCCTGTAGCTGCTGGATGCGATTGGGTAAACGGCGAGTGGATCAATGATGATGTGCTAAAACTAGAAGCTGCCAGCAATATTAAAGTCCCGCGCGAGCTAACCAATCCGTATAGTTTTAAAGAAGCTATCGCGCCACATATCGCCGCTGATCTTGAAGGCAAAACAATAGAGATTACGATAATCAAGCAAGCGTTTGACGAGTTATGCAAGCTCGCAGATATAGTGATTGTAGAAGGTGCTGGCGGTTTTTTGGTGCCTTTAAACAATTCAAACGATATTGCGGATTTGGCAAAGGCATTAAACATCCCTATAATAGTGGTGGTTGGCATAAAACTTGGTTGTATCAACCATGCGCTACTCACAATTGAATCAATTAAAGCACGTAATTGCCCCATAAAAGGCTGGGTTGCGAATCTTATAGACTCACAAATGCAGTGCGCTAGTGACAATATTGCTAGTATTGAAAAGAAATTATATTCAATTAATAGAATTAACATTTAGATGGCCATCTATAAACATCAGTTAATCTTTTAAATCAATAGATTAGAATATTATTAAATATTTTATCTACCGATTATTCAGTGTTAGCCCATACGGGCTATTGACGCGAATTACCTACCTGCCTATTATGTTTTTATAATGTTTAAATATTTAACAAATAAGTTTAAGTAAGCTCAGTTTTTAAACTTGAATTAGGGTTCATGATGAAAAATTTTTTAGTAGCGTTAGGTTTTATTTTAGCATCAATGTCATCTCAAGCAGCCACGTTGTCATTAGATGTATCTGGTCCAGTTTTTTTTACAACAGTTGAAGGCACCTACTCTCCCACTGGAGCGCATGATGTTATTACTGGTGCATTAGGTGGTAATTTTGGCACGCTTTCAATTGATGAAGCCGCAATTTTCAGAGCAACTTTCTTAGGTGCAGAAGCTAAAGATGTTAACTTCTATGTAGCAAACGGCACTGACGTAACTGAATCGGGAATTAACGTAGATCCTGGCAGTGTAACTGTTGGTCAATCATTTGAGTTCGCTGTTTCAGCAGGTGCAATCAATTTTGGCTTTAACGATACAACAACAGGCGTTAGTGCTTCAAACATTGGTGATAATATTAATAAGATCGCATACATCTTAAATAATGGCAGTTACATTGATGCAGCTACAGGCTTACCATATCAGTTCCTGATCGGCTTTAACGACAGCGGTGATTTAGATGGAGATTATGATGACTACGTGATTGGTGTTAGCGCTGTACCAGTCCCAGCTGCATTGCCTCTATTGGCTTCTGCATTAGGAGCTTTCGGTATTGCACGTCGTCGTAACAAAGCAAAAGCTGCCAAATAATTAATTTTTAAATCAATGGTCTTAGTTTTTTTAATATAAAAGCCTCCAATTGGAGGCTTTTATATTTTCTTTAACAACTTTTAAACGTATAACTGATTTGCTTGAATATAGTTAATTACCGTTTCGGGCATTAAGTAACGCGGCATTAATTTTCTTTTAAAAGTTTCCCTAATTGTGGTTGAGGAAATATCTAATTCTGTAATCGCTTGCATGTGAATATAGCCAGCAGCATACGAAGTCAAATCCTCACTATGCTGTGTGTAGTGCTGATGTAAGATAGACTCCAGTTCTTTAACTAAAGGTTGCTTTGTTCGGTTATTCGGCCTTTGTACTAAAATAAGATGACAAAAATTTAGCAACTCTTGCCAGCGGTGCCACGAGTTTAACTTGGTAAACGCATCGCTGCCCATCATTAAGCATAAAGCCACATTATTACCCAACTCATGACGTAGCGATGTTAAGGTATCTATTGTATAGGATGCGCCAATTCGCTGTAGCTCACGGGTGTCTAGTTTGAAAAGTGGATTGTTTTCAACAGCTAATTGCACCATATTGGCACGATGTTTAGCAGAGACGCTTGGTGCTGTTTTGTGAGGTGGATTGGCGGAAGGAATAAAGCGCACTTCATCCAAGCTAAGTACTTCGGCTAGTTCTTGTGCCATGCGTAAATGGCCAAAATGGATGGGGTTAAATGTCCCACCCAAAAGCCCTATGAGCCGCATAACTTAAAATTAGCGACGTACTTGGCCATCACCAAGTACGATATATTTAAGTGAAGTGAGGCCTTCTAAACCTACTGGGCCACGCGCATGCAACTTATCGGTAGAAATACCGATTTCTGCACCTAAGCCATATTCAAAGCCATCGGCAAAACGTGTAGAGGCATTTACCATCACACTGCTAGAATCCACTTCGCGTAAAAAGCGTCTGGCTTTGGTGTAGTTTTCAGTCACAATCGCTTCAGTATGTTGGCTAGAATGTTGATTGATATGCGTAATGGCTTCTTCTAAGCCATCAACGACTTTACAAGAAATAATAGCGGCCAAGTATTCCGTATAGAAATCTTCATCCGTAGCAGGTTTAGCATTAGCTACCAAAGCTAATGTTTCCAAACAGCCACGAATCTCAATGCCTTTTTCAGTGAGCATGGCGGCTAATTTTGGTAGCATATCCTTTGCCACTGAGCGTGCAATCAGCAATGATTCTGCCGTGTTGCAAGTGCCCAAACGCTGTGTTTTGCTATTTTCTAAAACAGGCAATGCTTTAGAAAAATCGGCTTGATCGTCAATATATACATGACAATTGCCATCTAAATGTTTAATCACAGGAATGCGGGCATCATTCGAAATGCGCTCAATCAAACCTTTGCCGCCTCGTGGCACAATCACATCCACATATTGTTTCATGGTGATTAACTCGCCCACGGCTGCACGGTCAGTCGTTTCAATCACTTGTACCGCCGATGTTGGCAAACCTGCTTTTTCTAAGCCTTCGTGCACTAGTTTTGATAATGCCTGATTACAGTGAATCGCTTCACTTCCACCACGCAAAATACAAGAATTGCCTGACTTGATACAAAGTCCAGCCGCGTCTACTGTTACGTTCGGACGTGCCTCATAAATAATACCTATTACACCTAATGGCACACGCATTTGCCCGATTTGAATACCACTTGGGCGGTATTTAAGATTGCTCATTTCTCCAATTGGATCGGCTAAATTAGCAATTTGTTGCAAGCCTTCAGCCATGGTCAGAATCGATTTTTCTGATAGCGTTAATCTATCTAACATTACATCATCTAAACCGTTGGCACGCGCGGCGGCTAAGTCTTGCTGGTTAGCTGCAATTAATACCGATTTTTCGCGCAAGATAGCACTGGCAATATAGATTAGTGCTTGGTTTTTAGTGCTGGTCTCGGCTGCTGCCATGAGGCGTGATGAGGCACGCGCGTTAATACCAACCGTTTGCATGTAATTTTTAATATCCATAAAAGACATTATACGGTTTTGCTAAGCACTAGACTAGCTAGGTTAAATTTGAGTGATTAACGCCCGCGCACTTTGGCTAAACCAAAGCATAGCCTGGAAAGTTCAAGCCAAGCATCGCCTTGCATCATGCCTTTGGCCGTTTGATCAATATCGCATAATTTTTGCAACGCTGCTTCCAGTTGACGCAAGCTTAAACGGCTTAAGGCACGCTTCACCAGTGTTTGTCTATCGCCATAAATACGCGCATTGGCCATGGCAGATGCGATGTTTTCATTATGTGATTCTGCCTGTTTAATACGTAACAAAGGCCGCAGTACCCACATTAATGGATTCATCACCGCCACAGCGTTTTCACCTTCATCTTGTAAAACTTGCAAAATAGCCGTTACGCGACTGGTGTCGCCGGCCATTAAGGCCTCACCTAATTGAAACGCATCAAAACGCGATACATTTAAAACTGCCTCACGTATCGCTTCATGGCTAATTTCACCAGCGGGATGCAGCAAGGCTAGCTTTTGAATTTCTTGATGCGCTGCCAGTAAATTGCCTTCAACCTGATGCGCAATAAAGGCGAGTGAAATGGCATCTGTTGTTTGATTTTGAAGTGCTAATCTTGCCGCTAGCCATTGTGGTAATTGAGCGGGCGCTATTTCTTTTAAATCAATGACTACTGCCGCTTTTTGCAAGGCGCTAAACCAAGCGCTATTTTTAACGTCACGCTCTAATGCTGGCAATACAATAATGATGGTGGTGTCAGGTATTAAGTTTGCACACAGCTCAATTAATGCTTTGCCGCCCTCAACACCTGGTTTGCCGCTGGGGATTATAATTTCTAAGATGCGTAAGCTAGAAAACAGAGAAAGCGCATGCGCAAACTGGTTGATTTGTTGCCAGTTAAAGTTCCGCTCTACAATAAAACTATTGCGTTCATCTGCTCCTGACTTGCGCGCCGCTTTGCGAATGCTGTCAAGGCATTCACTCTGAGCCAGTGGTTCATCACCCACCAAAACATATAAAGGGGCTAGTGTTTTAGTCAGATGAGAGTTGAGTTGATTTGAATCTAACTGCATTGGCTAGCCTACAACAAGATTACTTTTTAAGTCTAGAAAGACGACGCATTAAATTGCTTAATACATCTGTTTGCATATTTTCGTTTAATTGTCTTTCTTCAGCTTGTTTGGCGAGTATGTTGGCATCACTGTAAGAAAAATCACGTCTAGCTTCAATCGTTTGCACTGGGCTCCAAAGTGCGGCATCGGCCTGTCTTGTGCGGTAATGAATGCGATAAAATAATTCAAACTCTCTGACTAAACCGCTACCACTTAAGGAAAGAATACGTTTTTCGTTTTCCTCGCCCATTAGCTCAAGCTGTAAACTCGCGTTATCTGCCGAATTTAACACTTTGATATCATTTAATTTAAGCGATTCAACCAATTTTTTTGAAATAGTTAAAGTGTTACCTTGAATATAGATGCTTTCAAAAGCAATGTTTGCAGATCCGCGTAACTTAAAGCCACAACTGGTTGAGGTTGCTAATATAACTACAAAAAAAAGTGTGCATAGCGTTGCGTTTATATTCGAAAGATTCAAGTTTTATCCAATCACCACATTGACCAATTTATTCTGTACAACAATTATTTTACGCACAGTTTGGCCATCTACCAAAAACTTTTTAATACAAGCTTGCGTGATGGCTAATTGCTCAATAGCATCTTTAGGCAATTGCTTAGACACAATCATACTGCCTCGTAATTTCCCATTCACTTGCAGTACCAATTCCACGTCGTCATGCACCATGGCTGCTTTATCGGCAATCGGCCAGCTAGCCTCTAAAATGCTGCTATTTGGCCTTAGCTCTGCCCACAAAGCTTGGCAAATATGCGGCACTATCGGCGATAATAGCAGCGCCACATTTTGCAGTACCTCTTGACGTACACTTCTAGTGATAGCATCTGTTGCTTCAATTTTAGCTAGCGCATTCATTAATTCCATTACAGATGAAATAGCCGTATTAAAGCTATGGCGACGACCATAGTCATCGGCTACTTTTTCGATGGTTAAATGCAATTGCAATCGAATGGCTTTAAGTTCTGCACTTAAATCGCCCGTGCTATACGCCGCAATTTCACCCAAACTAATATGCTCATAAACCGCTTTCCAAAGCCGGCGTAAAAAGCGATTCGCCCCTTCAACGCCGCTATTCGCCCATTCCAAACTTTGCTCAGGCGGCGCTGCAAACATCATAAACAATCTTGCCGTATCAGCGCCATAAGTGTCTATGAGTTGTTGAGGATCAACTGTGTTGCCTTTTGATTTGCTCATTTTTGAACCATCTTTTAGCACCATGCCTTGCGTCAGCAATTTGATAAATGGCTCATCATTACTTATCAAACCAACATCGCGCATCAATTTGTTAAAGAAACGCGCGTATAAAAGATGCAAGATAGCATGCTCAATACCGCCCACATATTGATCCACTGGTAACCAGTAATTAGCGCGCTCATCACACATTTTATCGGCATCAAAGCTGGCATAACGCGCAAAATACCAAGAAGACTCAAAGAAGGTGTCTAAAGTATCGGTTTCGCGTGTGGCTTTGCCGCAACAAGTTGGGCAGGTGGTTTCGTAAAAATGTGGGTCTTTTTTAATCGGCGATCCAACGCCGTCCATCACCACATCATCCGGCAACACAACCGGTAATTGGTCGGCAGGCACAGGTACTTCACCGCATTTTTCACAATGAATAATAGGAATTGGGCAACCCCAGTAGCGTTGGCGTGAAATACCCCAATCGCGTAAGCGGAATTGGGTGCGCTTTTTACCTAAATTTTTAGTTTCTAAATCCGATGAAATTGCATCAAAAGCTTCTTGAAACGACTTAGCATCATATTTGCCTGAATTGAAGGTAATAACATCATGTTCAGATTTTGATGCATACCAATCCTTCCAAGTTTTAGTATCAAAACATAAATGTACATAATCCGGGTTAGATTTTGGAAGCCTTACTTCTCCATCTACCGCCGAAAGGTTACAGTTTTGATACACCTGCTTGATAGGCAATCCGAATTTATTAGCAAACTCAAAATCGCGCTCATCATGCGCAGGCACCGCCATTACAGCACCTTCGCCATAGCTAGCCAATACATAGTTGGCTACCCAAACGGGCAATTGCTCACCATTTAGCGGATGCGTTACAAATAGGCCTGTATCCATGCCTTTTTTCTCAGCGGTAGCTACGTCGGCTTCGGCTACGCTGCCTCGCTTACAATCAGCAATAAAATCAGCTAATCTGGGATTGGTTTGTGCTGCTAAAGTCGCTAGCGCATGCTCAGCCGCCACCGCCACATAAGTCGCGCCCATTAATGTATCTGGGCGGGTAGTGTAAACTTTTAAATTACTACTTTGACCAACAATTGGAAATTCCACTTCGCAACCATAGCTTTTACCAATCCAGTTGCGTTGCATGGTTTTAACCTGCTCAGGCCAGCCATCTAAATTATCCAAGTCGTTTAATAATTCCTCAGCGTAAGCGGTGATTTTCATAAAATACTGCGGAATATCGCGTTTTTCGACCAGCGCGCCACTGCGCCAGCCACGGCCGTCAATCACTTGCTCATTGGCAAGCACCGTTCCATCCACTGGGTCCCAATTTACGGTGGAAGTTTTTTTGTAAATCAGGCCTTTTTTAAATAATTCGGTAAAAAGCCATTGTTCCCATTTGTAATATTCAGGTTTGCAAGTCGCTATTTCGCGTTTCCAATCCACGCCTAAACCCAATTGTTTAAGCTGGGTTTTCATATGCTCAATATTTTCATAAGTCCATTTGGCCGGTGCAGTATTGTTTTTAATGGCTGCATTTTCCGCAGGCAAGCCGAATGCATCCCAACCCATGGGCTGCATCACGTTAAAGCCCTTCATTTTGTGAAAACGGCTTAATACATCACCAATGGTGTAGTTACGCACATGACCCATATGCAAGCGTCCGCTTGGGTAGGGGAACATTGATAGGCAATAATACTTAGGTTTATCTGATTGCTCTGAGGCGGCAAATGTTTGATTTGCTTCCCAATATGATTGAGCTGCTTGTTCAATTTCTTTGAAAGGGTACTGCTGTTGCATGGTTAGGGTGTCTTAACTTAGTTGTCTTAAATTAGAAATATCGAAATTATACTTGAAGGCATCAGCTTTGGCATGGCCTGTGATAGTTGTGCAGGGGCTCGTGTTTTTACATATGAGTAAGCACGATGAGATTAAGTTGTTGAGTTTTAAATTAACTTCCTCGCTACCAAAGAATAGCGGGGAGGTTAAGCTTACTTAGAGGCTTACATTTGAATGGGGAGTTTAGATTCTAAGCTGTTTTCAAGCTCGCTAATATAAGCCGAAAGTGAGATACCAGAAATATCAATCGCACGATTAATATCGTGCATTTAATTTGGTTAATGACGCAGACTTGGTTTCGGCTTGGCTTGCCGCTTGTTTATGTATTTTTCATCCATAAGCTGACGCAATTCGGTGAAACGAGACGCTTTGGCTTTATTAGCTAATTCACAATTCGTTTATAATTCTTTGGAATGACGCGCTTCAAATAGCACCGATGTTTGTAAATAAACCATAAAAGTAAGAAACACGGCGTAGAGTACACCTAATATGCCTAGCATCAACAAACCAAGTGGTGCATTAACTTCGGCAACCGTTAAATTAAGGGTGGTTGGCGGAATAATGGTAAACCAATTGAGTATTATAAATGCTAAAAAAATAAGGCCAAAACGCCGAGTAAATTAATGCGCTAACTTTCAAATAGGTATTCTTGCTTGAAAATGATTAAGCGTTAAAAATGCAGGACTGCATATCAAAACTATAATCAGTAGCCCTATAGTTTAATCCTAGTTACGCTTAATTAGCATCTAAATAAGCGTTAAATCACTTATTTTAGGGCGTTGAAAATACTGTTTTTAATGGTATCCATCTCACCAATACCATTGACAAACACATGCTTAGGCGCGCCAGCTAAACCGCTATTTGCCCAGTCTACATAGTATTTTACTAATGGCTTGGTTTGGCTGTGATAAACGTTTAAGCGGTTTTTAACCACTTCTTCTTTGTCATCATCGCGCTGCACTAAATCTTCACCAGTTACATCGTCTTTGCCAGCGGTTTTGGGTGGATTAAATTTAACGTGATAAGTGCGACCGGAAGCAGGGTGGCTACGTCGGCCACTCATTCGTTCTACAATCGCGTCATCTGGCACGTCGATTTCTACTACGTATTCAATGCCAACGCCTGCTGCTTTCATGGCTTCGGCTTGTGGGATAGTACGTGGAAAACCATCAAAAAGAAATCCGTTGGCACAGTCTGCCTCTTTAATACGCTCGCTCACCAAGCCAATAATCACGGCATCTGGCACTAAACCGCCGCTATCCATAAAACTTTTAGCTTCTAAACCTAGTGGCGTGCCTGCTTTAACCGCGGCGCGCAACATATCGCCAGTGGAAATTTGCGGGATATTGAATTTTTCGCGTAAGTGAGTGGCTTGTGTGCCTTTGCCTGCGCCTGGTGCGCCAAGTAAAATGATTCGCATGATTATTTCTCTAGCTTTAGGTTAAGGAGTTTTGGGTAAAGGGGATTATATCAAACAAGCGAATTGCCAACATAATTGCTAATGGTAACAAATTCTGCCACGCTAAGATTTTCGGCGCGCAACTGTGGGTTAATGCCTAATGCGCTAAAGCCAGCATCATCAAGCAACCCTTTTAGGGTATTGCGTAAGGTTTTGCGGCGCTGGCCAAAGGCGGCTAACACTACTTTGTAAAATAATGCGGTGTCTTTGGCAACAAAAGGTAACGCAGTATGTGGCACACAACGCACAAAAGCAGATTCAACTTTTGGTGCTGGGTCAAACGCTTCTGGCGGCACCGTAATTAAATATTCCATTGCCAGGTAATATTGCAACATTACCGATAGCCGCCCATATTCTGGCATTGAAGGCAGTGCAACCATGCGCTCGACCACTTCTTTTTGCAGCATAAAATGCATATCGGTAATGCGGCTAACATTATCTAGCAGGTGAAATAAAATAGGCGTGGAAATGTTATAAGGTAAATTGCCAGTCACCCTAAGACTGCTGCTTAAAATTGAAAAATCGAATTTCAGCGCATCCACATTGTGAATGCTTAAAGTATTTTTGGCATAGGCAGGTTTTGCATATTCTGTTTGCATCCAAGCCACAATATCACGATCAATCTCCACTACATGTAAGTGCTCAATCTTGGCCAAAAGTGGCTTGGTTAGCGCGCCTAAGCCAGGTCCAATTTCGACAATCACTTGGTTGGCTTGTGGATTAATAGCGTCAATTAAGCTGCTAATTACACCTTGATCGGTTAAGAAATTTTGGCCGAATCTTTTTTTTGCGGCGTGTTTCATGACGCCTGGTTGCCTGCTAATTCTATGGCCAAGCGTATGGCACTTAGCATACTACCGATATCGATTTTGCCTGTGCCTGCTAAATCCAGCGCAGTACCGTGATCAACAGAGGTGCGGATAATAGGTAAACCTAAAGTGACGTTTACGCCTTCCCCAAAACTGGCGTGTTTTAATACGGGCAAACCTTGATCGTGATACATGGCTAGCACGGCGTCAGCTTGGCTTAAATGGTGTTTGGCAAATAACGTATCTGCAGGTAGCGCGCCAATTAATAGAATGCCTTCATGGCGCAATTTATTTAGCACTGGATTAATAACCTCAATCTCTTCACATCCTAAATAGCCGTCTTCGCCCGCATGCGGGTTTAGGCCGGCCACTAGAATGCGTGGGTTTTTAAGCCCAAATTTGGTCACTAAATCGTGATGCAAAATACGAATAGTTGTTTCTAAGCCAGATTGCGTAATAGCCGCTGGCACATCTTTTAGAGCTAAATGTATAGTGGCTAACGCCACGCGCAAACCACTACCAACTAACATCATCACTACATGTGGAGTATTGGTATGTTCAGCTAAAAATTCGGTATGACCTGTAAACGCAATGCCAGCATCATTAATCACGCCTTTATGAACAGGAGCAGTCACAATTGCATCAAACGCATGACTAAGAGCGCCATCAATAGCGCAAGTGAGGGTGTTTAACACGTAACGGCTATTGGCAGGATTTAACATGCCTGCCGTAACTGGTGAATCGGTTGGAATATGTAATACTTTAAGTTGATTTTTAATGTGCGGCTGAATCTCTTGCGAAATTTCATATGGCACGATATCTAACTTAATATTTAGTTGATTGGCGCGATTTTTTAATAATTCACTATCGCAAATAATGGTGATATCAGTCTCAATGTCCAGTTGCGATAGCAGTACGCAGATATCTGGCCCAATGCCAGCTGGTTCGCCAGAGGTAATTGCAATGCGAGGTATGTGCGAGCTCAAAGCGACCTATTTATGACAAGTAATTAAAACTTATCTTCTAAGCGCAGCTCAACAAAAGCGCGGTCACGCAATTCGCGTACCCAATCTTGATACGCTTCATCGGATTTTCGGGCGCGAATTTCCTGGCGCGCTTTTAAGCGGGCGGCTTCTTTGCTCATATCCTGTTTGCGGCGTTCTAAAACTTGAATGATATGCCAGCCAAACGGTGAACGTACTGGTTCGCTAATTTCACTAAGACCTAGCTCATTCATGACTTTTTCAAATTGCGGTACGGTGTCGCCTGGGTTTACCCAGCCTAAATCACCGCCATTGCTGGAACTGCCGTCTTCAGAATACTGACGCGCCATTTCTTCAAATTTGACACCATTATCCAAACGTTCTTTGATGGCATCCATTTTTTGTTTACCGTCTTTTTCAGAGACAACCTCGGTTAGTTTAATCAAAATATGGCGTGCACGTGTTTGGTCTATCATCAAAGTAGATGCTCCACCGCGACGATTGGTCAGTTTTAAAATATGAAAACCATTTGGGCTACGCAACGGTTGTGAGATTTCACCCATTTGCATGGATTTAAGGGCGTCTAGAAATAATGCGGGGATTTGGGTACTGTTTTTCCAGCCCAGTTTGCCACCTTCCAATGCGTTGGGTGCATCGGAATAGCTCGCCGATACTTGTGCAAAATCTTTGCCACTTGATAGCTCTTGCATAGCTTTTTCGGTTTTTGCGCGTACTTTCTCCAAGTCATCTGGCGAGCTATCTTCTGGTGAACGCACTAAGATATGCGCAATCTCAAATTCGTCTTGTTCATCACCGCGATTAGCCTGCGTGGTTAAGTAGTTGTCAATTTCGCCATCTGAAACCGTTATTTTATTATCCACATCGCGATCGCGTAAACGCGCAATCGTAATCTCACTGCGAATATCTTCGCGAAATTTACGCATAGTTAAACCATCTGCTTCTAAGGCTTTTTTAAACTCATCCACAGTCAGTTTGTTTTGGGAGGCTATACGGTCGATGGTTTTATCAAGCTGCGTGTCATCGACTTTAATACCGGATTGGTTGGCTAGTTGGAGCTGTAAACTATCAACAATTAATCGCTCTAAAATTTGTTTTTGAAGTGTCTCTGCAGGTGGTAATGCTGTGCCTTGTTTTTCTAGCTGGGCGTTAACCGTCTTAATTCTATCGGTTAATTCTTGCTCAGTAATGACGCTTTGATCGACTACAGCAATAATGCGATCCATTTTAACGGCGCTATCAGTGTTGGTTGCCGCCATTAGCATATTGGATGCTAACAGCAGGCTTAACAATAAAGGTTTAAAAAATTGAATCATAGAAGTGAATTTCATTGGTTGTAATTTTGCTGCCTGTAAATGTTTGGAATTTCACTGGAGCTTAAATAGCCTGGAATATCGCGGCGTAATAAGTTAAGTGGATTAGATCCTATTGATGCTAAGCCACCTAGCTCAAGTTGTAAGAAGAAGCCATAGTTAGCTTCAGCAGTCGCGGTTTCTACACGTTGAAATACGGTTCGTAATTGCCAGCATCCTGCATCATATTCCACACCTGCTAAGCTTTCAATTAACGTTTTATCGCGGATGGAGTAGTTAAGTCTACCAACGCCATACCAGCCGCGGCTTAATGGCCATTGACCTGATATGTTAATTTGCTCTAAAAATTGTTGGGTGTAACGGTAGCCAACATTCATTAATTTGCCTGGTTCTGGGTTGTATCTCGCCAGCAAGTTTGCTCTCACAATCCCGGCATCATCCGTGTTGTATTGCCAAAAAGAATCTAAATTCCATTTGTTAGAAAGCCTAGCAGTAACGGCGGCAATTACATCGGAAGAATTGCTTTGCGATTGTATGCTGCCTGGTAACGTCACGTTTTGATCTGCAAAATAGAAACGCTGACCAACGGTTGTAGATAAACGCTCAATACCTGTATCTTTATCAATCATGCGTGATGTAACGGCCAAGCTAAGCTGGTTAGCGTTATTGACTCTATCATTACCCGTAAACTGATTTTCGGTAAATAAAGTGGTTAAGTTTAAATCGGCCAAAGCAGTATCAAATACTGGCAGTAAATCTTGTTTTTTATCAGGGATGTAAACGTAAAACAGGCGTGGCTCAATGGTTTGCGTATAGCTATTTTTAACAATATTCACATCGCGCTCAAAATACAAGCCACTGTCTAAACTAAAAATTGGCAGCGTGCGCGTGGCAGAATTGTTGCTAACATTACTGCCATTAACCATATAATTATTGTCGTTTAAGTTGTAATGGCTGGCATGTACGCCGATTTTAGGTGTAATGAAACCGTATGGTTTTGTAAGCGGTACAGTAATAGAAGGGTGCATGGTGAGGCGGCTGCCTGTTGGTGCTATTGGTGCCTCGCCGTTTCGATTAAAATAAACCCATTGGCTATACAAATTGGTATTAACGGCACCCCAGTTTTTATCGGCTGAAAGCGTTAGTTGGGGTAAACGTTGGTAGGCGTAGTTGATTTGGTCTAAATTTTGATAGCGCTGCACTAAACCGTTAAATCGCCATACATCGCCCACATAATCAATATTGCCCTGTTGCTGCAGATTAACGCGGCTGGTGCTCACAATACGGGTAGTGGTATCAGAAAAGTATTGGTCATCAGACACTTTCTCGATGTTATAGCTAGCCGACCAGCGATCGCTTAGCCTGTGGCTGTGGTTAAGGTTGGCATAGTAGCGCTGCTGGCCGCTTTGGCTATCATTGTCCAAATACTCGACATTATTTACACCCGAAAAATTATCGTTTAAATAACGTAATTCGCCTTGAAATTGTAATCCGCGCTTACTTAGGTAACGTGTGCCTAATGTGGCATCCACATTTGGTGCAATATTGATGTAATAAGGGATTAAGGTTTCAAAACCACTGCGGCTGGTGGTGCCAACAGTGGGCGCTAAAAACCCTGATTTGCGTTCATTGTTAAACGAGAAACTCATCCAAGGCATATACAACAGAGGAATACCTTTAAATTCAATATGAGCGTTGGTGGCTGTTCCAGATTGCGTGTAATCATCTAATGAAATTTCACGCGCTTTAATGTACCAATCATCAACACCTGGCTCACAAGTTGTGTAGCGCGCTTTTTTTAAACGTTTTTTATCTTCCCCCTCAAAAATTACCGCTTCAGCATCACCGCGCGATGAATTAATTTGGGGGTCGATAGAAGCTTGCCCAATGGGGATTGCTGGTTCGCGATAATTATCTTGATACAGTTTTGGGTCGTCTGTTAAGCTGGTCTGCGAGTTAAGTAATTTAGATTGCGTATAAACGCTGGGTCCAGTTTGGGGGCTGTAGGGCAAAGAGTTGTTGCTGATACTTTTCTTCAATGTAATAGAAGCGTCCCGCATTTCGCCAATGCTATCGGATAGGCGCATTTTGAGTGCAGGCCCGGTGATTTGGCCTTCGCCTAGCTCGATACGCGCATTGCCATTGACCTGCAACTCATCATTTTGCAAATCATATTCAATATTATCACCATATATTTTTTGATCACCCTTACTAATAGAAGCATTGCCGCTGGCGCGCATTTTGCGGTCTAAGTATAAATCCATTTTGTCGCCTTCAATTTCAATGGCATCTCGCTGGGCAGTTGGTAGGGCAGTTTCGGGGATTTGGAAAAGTTCGGTCGTTAAGGTTTCTGCAAACGCCATAAGGCTAAAACTAGAAAGCAATAGGGCTGCGATTGGCGCGCAAAAAAGCCGCGCATAATCAACATTTGAACGAATAATATTTAAAAAAGTATAGTGCAATGGCAATTTCTTTTTTGGCGCAATCTACATTAGTGCAACGAATAAAAGGGCGCAAGGTAATAAATGTTTTTGCTCACACAAATCCTAGAGGGTTTATTTTACAGATGAATGATAAAATCGTATATAACTGTATTTAAATAGTCACTTTAAGGCAATTGCTTTAATTGAAAAAAGTCAACATTTTAAAGGTTAGCGGTGGATAGATTATCAGAATTAACAACTTGGTTGAATGCGACGCTAAAACACCCTTTTACTTTAACTGTTGCCTCAGCCGATGCGAGTTTTAGGCGATATTTTAGGGTGCATCTGGCGGATACCCACCCAGAAACCCGCACATTAATTGCCATGGATGCGCCGCCGCCACAAGAAGATTGTAGGCCTTTTGTTAAGATTGCAGAATTGCTGTTGGCGGCAGGTTTAAATGTACCTAAGATAGTGGCGCAAGATGTTACCCAAGGCTTTTTGCTGATTAGCGATTTAGGCGATGACACTTATTTGAGCGTGCTAACTATTGAAAATGCAAAAAAATTATATTCAGATGCTACTGATGCACTAATTAAAATGCAATTAGCCAGCCAAGAAGGTATTTTACCGAATTACGATGCGGCTTTATTGTTACGTGAGATGCAGCTTTTTCCTGATTGGTATATCAGCAAGCATTTAGGTATCATGCTAACCGTTGAGCAAGAGAAGGTGTTACAAAATACGTTTTCTTTGCTGATTCAAAATATTTTGGCGCAAGGGCGTGTGACGGTGCATCGTGACTATCACGCTCGCAATTTAATGGTCACTACAGAGCATAATCCTGGTGTGTTGGATTTTCAGGACGCCGTGCACGGCGCCATTACCTACGATTTGGTGTCTTTATTAAAAGATGCTTATATTCAGTGGGATGAGGAACATGTGATTGACTGGGCAGTGCGCTATTGGCAGTCCGCCAAAAAAGCAGGCTTACCTGTGCCGGCGGATTTTAGTGATTTTTATCGCGATTTTGAATGGATGGGTGCTCAGCGCCATATTAAAGTGCTGGGTATTTTTGCGCGGCTTTATCATAGGGACGGCAAAAATGGCTACTTAAAAGATATGCCATTAGTGATGCATTATTTGCGCAAAGCGTGTGAGCGTTATGTGGAATTGCGCCCAATGTTGCTATTGTTAAATCAGTTAGAAAACATTAAGTCACAAGAAGGTTTTACCTTTTAATGCTAGCAATTTCAATAGAAACCGTATCATGAGGGCGATGATTTTAGCCGCAGGTCGAGGTGAGCGCATGCGTCCACTTACAGATCATACGCCAAAGCCGCTATTGAAAGTGGCAGGTAAAGCATTAATTGTTTTGCATTTAGAAAATCTGGCTAAAGCTGGTTTTAAAGAAGTGATCATTAACCATGCGCATTTAGGCAACCAAATAGAAGCAGCACTAGGCGATGGCAGCCAATGGGGTTTGAAAATTACCTATAGTCCAGAACAGAAAGCCTTAGAAACGGCTGGCGGTATCGCCAATGCGCTGCATTTTCTTACTCAAAATGATAGCGAAAATGAGCCATTCATAGTGGTAAATGGCGATGTATTTACCGATATTGATTTTGCGAAAATTAAGCTGGCACCCAATATGCTGGCTCATCTGGTGTTGGTGGAAAATCCGCCACAGCATCCAAATGGCGATTTTGCAATTGAAGCAGGTATGTTAATCAATCAAGGCGCGCCTATGCATACCTTTTCAGGCGTTGGCATTTACCACCCTTATTTATTTTCATCTATTAAAGCTGGTGATAACGCAAAGTTAGCGCCATTATTACGCCAAGCCATCGCTGAAAAAAAAGCTACCGCGCAGTATTATCAAGGCGTGTGGCACGATATTGGAACGCCTGAGCGATTACAGGCTCTAAATAAGTTGATGCTTTAAAAGCTTTGAACTCTCTATTACAGCCATCGATTATTAAATAAAACTTATGTTTAAAATAAACGAATTTCAGCAACGCCGCAACCAGCTTTTAAGCAAAATGGGCAGCGGCATCGCCATTATCCCCACCGCGCCAGAAGCGGTGCGCAATCGTGATAGTTACTACCCCTACCGTTTTGACAGCTATTTTTATTATTTAACGGGATTTACCGAGCCTGAAAGTGTGCTGATTTTAATTGCAGGCAATACTGCCAAAAGTGAGTCGCCTAGGAGTATTTTATTTTGCCGCGATAAAGATGAGACGCGTGAAATTTGGGATGGCTTTCGCTTTGGGCCAGGCGCCGCCAAAATCCAGTTTGGTTTTGATGAAACCTTCAGTATTCAAGAGCTGGACGCGCTTATGCCAGATTTAATGGCTAATCAAAACCAATTATTTTATAGTTTGGGTTTTGATGCGGCCTGGGATGCGCGCATCATAAATTGGCTTAATAAAGTTAAAGACAAATCGCGCACTGGCGTTTCGGCGCCAGAAGCCGTGTTGGATGTGCGCCAATTAGTTGATAAACAACGCTTGGTTAAAACACCATTTGAACTTGATTTAATGCGCTGCAGCGCCAATATTGCAGCTGGCGCACATAATCGCGCCATGCAAGTAACGCAGGTCAATAAAAAAGAATACGAAATCGAAGCTGAATTTCTATACGAATTTTATCGAAATGGCGCGCAAGCGCCTGCCTACAAAAGTATTGTTGCCGGTGGCGCCAATGCCTGCACCTTGCACTACAACGGCAATAATTGTGTCCTTAATGATGGCGATTTGTTACTAATTGACGCAGGTTGCGAATTAGATGGCTATGCCAGCGATATTACACGCACCTTCCCTGTGAATGGTAAGTTTAGCAATATACAGTCCGATTTATATGAGATGGTATTGCAGTCGCAGCTGGCTGCGATTGATGCTGCTAAGCCAGGGAATCATTGGAATGCGCCACATGAAGCAGCTCTGAATATTTTGGTGCAAGGCTTTATCGATTTTAAATTGTGTAAAGGTAGTATTGAAGAAGTGCTGGAAAACGGCAGTTATCGTCAATTTTACATGCACCGTACCGGCCATTGGCTGGGTTTAGATGTACATGATGCCGGTGACTATAAAAATAAAGCAGGAGATTGGGCGACGCTTGAAGCAGGCAACACCTTGACGGTTGAGCCAGGTTGCTATGTGCGTCCAGCCGATAATGTTTCTGAACATTTTTGGAATATCGGCATTCGCATTGAAGATGATGTGCTGATTACCGCAACGGGCAATGAAGTGCTGACTAAGAATGCGGTGAAAAATATAGCTGATATTGAGCAACTAATGCAAAACTCATGCTAAAAAATACTTAAATGATGGCGCAAGCAGACTCTATTGTTATTGTGGGTGGTGGGCCAGTTGGCGCTTTATTGGCGCTTAGCCTGCAGCAAAATGGTATACCTTTTAGCATGTTAGAAGCGCGTGCAAAAGGCGCCTCACACAGCGACACACGTGCGCTGGCGTTATCGGATGGTAGCCGCTTAATTTTAGAAAAACTCAATATTTGGTCTGAAATTGAAGGGCAAGCCACCGAGATTAAAAGCATTCATGTTTCGCAACACGGTGGCTTTGGCCGCACCAAGTTAGAAGCCGCCGAACATAAATTGCCTGCGCTGGGCTATGTGCTGCCATATGGCGCGTTAACTAAAGCGCTCGATGCGGCGCTAGATTTGAATCATGTTCTATATGATGCGGTTGCTACAGAAGTGCGCCAATTGCCAAAAATGACAGAAGTTTTTTTTAAGCAAGTGGATATTGAAATAAGCATCAGTAGCTCCTTAGCGGTAATCGCCGATGGTGGGCGCAGTCTGGAAGATATTCCAATTATTAAGCGTAATACAAAAGACTATGGCCATGATGCCTTGGTCAGTAAAGTAAAAACAGAGTTACCTCATGCCAATACTGCTTATGAACGCTTTACGCCAACAGGGCCGATGGCTTTATTGCCTGATGGTAAAAGTCCAGAATCGCACGTCTTTAATTTGGTGTGGACAGGTGAAAAAGCCAAAATTGACGCCTTAATGGCGTTGGATGATGATGCATTTTTAAAGGCATTACATCTAGCTTTTGGTGACCGTGTAGGTCAGTTTTTATCCACAGAAAAGCGCAATCGATTTCCGCTTAAATTGAGCACATTGAAGTCAGTGGCTATTCCGCATTTGGCAATTATTGGAAATGCGGCCCAAACCATGCATCCAGTGGCTGGACAAGGCTTTAATGTGGGACTGCGCGATGCAGAAGCATTAGCTAAATTGTTAATTTCAGTTTCAAGCGAGCGGTGGGGGAGTGAACAGATGCTGCAAGACTATCAAAAGCAGCGAGCACGAGATGCCCGCGGTAGTCTTAAATTTACCGATAGTTTGCTAGAACTATTTTCCAATGATTGGATAGGCATTTCTGGCGCGCGTGGTTTTGGTCTTGGTGCGCTCTCAATGTTTAAGCCAGCACGCGAATTTTTAGTCAGTAAAATGAGCTATGGCAAATAAAATGGATTGTGATGTGGTTGTTGCGGGTGCAGGTCTGGTGGGATTGGCGGCAGCAATCGCTTTGGCTGACAAACATAAAAATGTAGTGTTAGTTTCGGATAAGCCTGTTTTAGAAACAAAACCCACATTTAGTGCTTATAGTTGGGATGAGCGCGTATACGCATTAACTTCTAGTACAGAAGTATGGCTTAAATCGATTGGTGTATGGGATTTTGTGGATGAAAATCGAGTGAGCTCGATTGATGCCATGCATATATGGGGGTCACAAACTGATTTGGTTCTAAAAGCAGCCGATGCAAATCTGGCAAAGTTGGGTTTGATAATCGAAAATCAGCAATTAATGGCGGCTTTATGGCGAAAATTGCAGTCGCTTGATGTGACATTAGTTACAGACTCGCGTTGCACAAAAATTGAACATACTACAAATGATGTAATTTTGCGTACAGACTCAGCCTTGCAAATTAATGCTAAGCTGATTGTGGCGGCGGATGGTTTGCATTCATGGGTTAGGCAGCAGGTTAATATTGGTGTAAGTGTAAAAAATTATGATCAAGTGGCGGTCGTCGCCAATTTTCTAGCAGAGAATCCAAATAATAATGAAGCAAAACAATGGTTTAACGCGCATGATATTTTGGCGCTACTGCCTTTGCCTAATCAACATGTATCCATGGTATGGTCAGTGTCAACCGAAAAAGCTGCTCAACTGTTAGCACTAACCAGTGATGCGCTTTGTGAACAAGTGCAGATGCAATCGCAAGAATCAATGGGGAAATTAAAACAAATTGGAGAAACAAAAACCGCCGCGTTAAGACAGCAAACCGCATCACAGTTGATAGGTGAACGTATAGTTTTGGTGGGCGATGCGGCGCATCAAGTACACCCAATGGCAGGGCAAGGTGTCAATTTAGGTTTTAGGGATGTAATAGAATTGGCACAATTAACGACTAAGCTACATCCGATGCATGATATTGGCGAGCGCGCATTTTTGCGTCAATATGAGCGCGCTAGAAAAGCCGATGTGATGAGCATGAATACCTTAACAAGCGGCTTGGATTATTTATTTGCAACAGAGCAAACAATGCTGAAAAAATTAACCAATTGGGGCTTGCGATCCATTGCACGGCAACCTAGCCTGAAGAGACTACTAATAAAACAAGCAGCACATTAATAAAGATTCACCTATTCATACTATTTTGAAAGTACACATGAAGCTAAAAATTCAGCTACTTAAATCCTTCGCTCTGCTATCAATGATGGCCTTAAGTCACTTTGCCGTCGCAGATGAAGCGAGTCTTAAAAAAGCCATAGAAGCGGCTTATCCAAAATTTAAAGTAGATAGCGTTCTTAAAACGCCATATGCAGGCCTATATGAAGTTTTTATGGGCGGGCAGATTATTTATACGGACGAAAAGCTCAGTTTTATCATTGCAGAAGGCCGACTAGTCGATCCAAAGACAAAAAAGGATGTGACAGGTGAGCGTTTAGAAGAGCTGACCAAAATTGATTTTAATAGTCTGCCGTTAGATAAGGCGATTAAGATTGTTAAAGGTAATGGTAGTCGTAAGTTGGTGGTATTTTCGGATGTAGATTGCCCTTATTGCAAGCAATTAGAGCGTAAAGAACTTAGTAATATTACTGACGTCACCATTTATACTTTTTTGTATCCGATTGATCAATTGCATCCAGATGCCGCTAATAAGTCTAGAAGTATTTGGTGCGCAACAAACCGTGAAAAGGCTTGGACTGATTGGATTTTAAAAGACCAATTGCCTACAACTACAGGTAAATGTGAAGTCCCGTTAGAAAAAGTAGGTGAATTGGCGCGTAAATTTGGTATTACCGGTACGCCAGCATTGATTTTTTCAGATGGTAAAAAAATACCTGGTGCAGTACCTTATAAAGAGATTGAGCGGTATTTGCAGGCGGCTAGTAGCAAATCCTCTGGAAAATAATAATCAATCAATTACTTCAAAAATCAAAGAGCCACATAAATGTGGCTCTTTGATTTTTAGGCATCGGGTTTAATTACTAAATTAAAGTTTTCGTGTTAAACAACCTGTCCCATTTTGAAGATTGGTAAGTACATGGCAATCACTAAGCCGCCAATTAATACCCCTAATACCACCATAATCACGGGTTCCATTAGGCTAGATATAGCGGCAACCGCATCATCTACTTCAGCCTCAAAAAAATCGGCTACTTTACTTAGCATCGAATCTAGCGCACCAGATTCTTCACCAATTGCCGTCATTTGTAACACCATATTCGGAAAAACTTGCGCATTTTGCATGGCAACAGTTAAGCTGGTGCCAGTGCTGATTTCACTTTGAATCCTTTTAGTTGCATCATAGTAGACGCGATTTCCTGCGGCGCCTGCCACGGAGTCTAATGCTTCAACTAAAGGGACACCCGCTGCAAACATAGTGGATAATGTACGTGCAAAGCGTGCAATAGTGGCTTTGCGAATCAGTTCTCCAAAAATTGGCATTTTAAGCATCAATCGATCCATAGTTGATTGCATTTTTTCAGAGCGTTTCCAAGTGTAAAAGAAAAACCAAAGTCCGAAGCCTATTGAGCCAAATATTGCCCACCACCACTCTACAAATATGTCAGAGATTGCCATTACTGCTACAGTTGGGCCTGGCAAGTCAGCGCCAAAGCTACTGAATAATTCTTTAAATGCAGGAATCACAAAAATCATAATCACGGCAGTGATGATAAAAGCGACAACAATAATTGATATTGGATAAGTCAGTGCTGATTTAATTTTGCTTTTAATCGCTTGGATTTTTTCTTTATAAGTGGCAAGGCGATCAAGTAAGGTGTCTAAAATGCCTGCCTGTTCTCCAGCTCCAACCAGATTGCAGAATAAGGCGTCGAAATATAAGGGGTACTTACGAAAAGCTGCGCTTAAACTACTACCAGTTTCAACATCGGCTTTAATATCACCTAATAATTTGGCAACAGCAGGGTTGTTATGACCTTTTCCAACTATATCAAAAGCTTGTAATAATGGAACTCCAGCCTTCATCATAGTGGCTAATTGACGAGTAAATAGGGTGATGTCTTTATCGCTAATTTTACCTTTGCTAGCAAATGCACTTTGTTTTTTGACTTTAGTAACAGTAATACCCTGGCGGCGAAGGGTAGCGTTCACAACCGCTTCGCCAGACGCACGCATCTCACCTTTAAGAACTTTACCTTTTTTATCTTTGCCTTCCCATAGGTAGGTAATTTGTTTATTAGCAGTGACAGCCATTGCGCTTCCTTATTCGATTCTGCAAATTCAATAATAATTTGTTCAATGACTTATTCATTAGTACAAGCTTCTACTTCTGCAACTGAAGTTAAGCCTTGCATGACTTTTAATATGCCAGAGCGACGCAAATCGTTCACGCCTTCGCGTTTGGCTTGGTCAGCAATGTCAATTGAATTGCCATGCGACATGATAATGCGGCTAATCGCATCGGTGATTGGCATTACTTGATAAATGCCCACGCGACCTTTGTAGCCGGCGTTACACATCTCGCAGCCATTAATATTTGGGCCGTACAATTGCCATTTTTCGTTAAAATCTTCTTCAATAAATCCTACGTCCAATAATGCTTCTTTAGGTGCGTCGATGGGCACTTTACAGTTTTTACATAGTCGACGCGCTAAACGTTGCGCGGTAATTAGTGATACGGCAGAGGCGATATTAAATGGCGCAACACCCATATTAAGTAATCGAGTTAAGGTTGATGGTGCATCATTGGTGTGTAAAGTTGATAGCACCATATGGCCTGTAGATGCCGCTTTAATTGCCATGTCGGCTGTTTCAAGATCACGAATTTCACCAATCATAATAATGTCTGGATCTTGCCGTAAAAAGGATTTTAAGGCGGCAGCAAAGGTTAAGCCTTGTTTGTCATTCACGTTTACCTGATTGATGCCTGCTAGTGGAATCTCGCAAGGATCTTCAGCGGTAGCAATATTTACGCCTGGATTGTTCAAAATATTAAGGCAAGTGTAAAGTGAAACCGTTTTACCAGAACCAGTTGGGCCGGTCACCAAAACCAATCCATAAGGACGACTTACCGCATTTAACAAACGCTCCTTCTGAAGAGGTTCATAACCTAGGGCTTCAATTCCAAGCGTAGCGCTGGAAGGATCCAAAATACGCATCACGATTTTTTCACCATGAATCAATGGTAGAGTGCTCACCCTAAAATCAATGGTGCGCGTTTTAGATAATACCAATTTCATGCGACCATCTTGTGGAATGCGTTTTTCCGAAATATCCATGTTTGATATAACTTTAATACGTGATGCAAGCTTGTCTTTAATGGCTAGTGGCGGCTGCGTAATGTCTTTTAAAATTCCATCGACGCGATATCGTACCCTATAAAATTTTTCATAAGGTTCAAAATGCAAATCGGAGGCACCCATATTAATTGCATCAATCAGCATTTTGTTTAAGAATTTAACGACAGGAGCATCATCCACTTCTTGCGATATTTCGACTTCTTTTTCTAAGTCGTCGCCACCCATATCCAAATCAAAGTCACCGTCCATATCAAGCGATTTCATGCTGGTATCTTTAGATTCAACTAATCGGTCAATCCAGCGACCTAGTTTGTCGTCCTCGACCACTACTGGCGATAAAGTCATTCCCATTTGGAATTGCACGCTATCTAAGGAGTGCAAATTAGTGGGGTCGGAAATGCCCACAAACAATACATTATTGCGATTTTGTAATGCAATCACGCGATTGGTCTGCATTAATTTGGTATCGATGGATTTGGCTGGTAAATAATCTGGATTAAATGCATCTAAATTAAAATAGGGAAATCCAAAAGCGTGTGATGATACTTCTGCAATTTTTTCGGCCGTTATTCGTTTGCCCGCAATAATTTGCGAAATAAATGGCACACGCGACGTGTTTGCCTGAGCTTGCGCTAAATTGGCTTCTGTTTCAGAAAGCAATTTTTCTTGCACTAACATTCGCGCCAAACCACTTAATTTAATTGAAGTTGCATTTGCAGTCATTATTGATTGCTCACCGATGATTATTTAATTGTTAATAGCTTTTAATCTAGTTTTTAATTAGTGTTATTTAAACTATTGTAGTTAAACAATATTTTATTGTCCATAATAATGCACTTTATGTTTTTTTGTAAAGTTAATGCAAAATTCACGTGTTAATTTTTTGTAAATCAAATTTGTTTTCAACAATAAACTTTTGCAATTAAATCGCTTGTTATATATTAAGCTTGACTTTTTACAATTTGTAACATATAAAGTGGATAGGTGTTTGTATTTAAGTTTCTATGTGTAACGGTTACTTTAAACATTGAGATAAATGGTTATTTGTTGTTGCAATATAAGAGTGCTTGAAACAAACTTTTTGGAGCGCATCCTTGTGATGCGTTAAGTATTTTGTTAGGAATGAAGAAATGGCATTAGGTACCGTAAAATGGTTTAACGATTCAAAAGGCTTCGGCTTTATTACGCCAGATGATGGTGGTGACGATTTATTCGCTCACTTCTCTGCAATTGTTGAAGCTGGTTATAAAAGTCTTAAAGAAGGTCAGCGCGTGAGCTTCGAAGTGACTGAAGGCCCAAAAGGTAAACAAGCTTCTAATATTCAAAAGGCATAAAGCCTTTTTGCTTGCCTTCGAGTTAAGCGTTTAAATATTAAGCTTAAAACTAAAATGGCTCGCAACTGCGAGCCATTTTTTTTGCCTAATTAAAATGCGCTACTAGCCCATATTAGCAATAATTTCATCCCCAAATTCAGCCGTACCTATTTGCGTCGCATCAGCCATTTGACTTGAAAAATCGCCAGTCACGCGTTTAGCTTGAATCGCTTTGCCCACACCAGCTAATATTAAATCAGCCGCTTCAACCCAACCCATATGACGCAACATCATTTCGGCTGACAAAATAATAGAGCTAGGATTAGCAAGATTTTTACCTGCAATTTTAGGTGCCGTGCCATGCGTCGCTTCAAACATCGCAACCGTATCGCTTAAATTAGCGCCTGGAGCAATGCCAATGCCACCTACTTGTGCGGCTAACGCATCACTCATGTAATCGCCATTTAAGTTGGTGGCTGTTACTACATCATATTCACTTGGGTGCAATAAAATTTCTTGCAAAAATGCATCGGCAATACAATCTTTAATGACAATGCCGTTTGGCACATTTTCATTTTTAATCTCTAGCCATGGGCCGCCATCAATTTCAACCGCACCAAACTCTTGCTTGGCTAATTCGTAGCCCCAATCTCTAAAACCACCTTCGGTAAATTTCATGATATTACCTTTGTGGGTAATAGTGACACTTTTGCGATTGTTATCAATGGCGTATTGAATCGCTTTGCGAATCAAACGTTTGCTACCATCGATTGATACTGGTTTGATGCCTATTGCTGAGTTTTCTGGGAAGCGGATTTTTTTACGCATGCCCATGTCACTTAAAAATTGAATCACTTTTGCCACTTCATCAGTGCCAGCCGCCCATTCAATACCCGCGTAAATGTCTTCCGTATTTTCACGGAAAATCACCATATTCGTTTTTTCTGGATGTTTAACGGGGCTTGGTACGCCAGTAAAATATTGCACAGGACGCATGCAAACATATAAATCAAGCTCTTGGCGAAGCGATACATTGAGTGAACGAATGCCGCCACCAACTGGTGTGGTGAGTGGACCCTTGATGGAAATCACATAATCGCGCACCGCTTGCATGGTTTCTTGCGGTAACCAACTATCTTTGCCCTCTTTATCTTCACCGTATGTTTTAACGGCTTTTTCGCCTGCGTAAACTTCCATCCACGCGATTTTGCGTGCGCCGCTGTAGGCTTTGTCAACGGCGGCATCCACTACTTTTTTCATTGGCGGCGTAATGTCCACACCTATGCCATCACCTTCAATAAATGGGATAATAGGGTGATTGGGCACGTTAAGCGAATTGTCGGCATTGACGGTAATTTTGTCACCAGCGGGAATAACAATCTTTGAATTCACTGTTTTTGAAACCATTACATTTCCTAAAATGATAATTTTATTTAATAAACCTTTTAACGTCGTGTGCCAGTTTAGCCCGCATGACCCAAAAAACGGTCAATCAGGGCACCCCACGTTAAAAGACTTTATCGGTATTCCGAATGTATATGCCGCTGGGCGTTTAGACACGGATTCCGAAGGTTTACTTATTTTAACCGATGACGGCGCATTGCAACACCAATTAAGTCACCCAAAACACAAAGAAATTAAAACTTATTGGGCACAAGTTGAAGGGGTTGCTCAGGATGCTGATTTACAAGCATTAAGACAAAGGGTTGATTTGGGTGATTTTGTCACAATGCCTGCTGAAATTCGTGTGATTGATGAACCTGCCAACCTTTGGGCACGTCATCCACCTATCCGTGAACGCAAAGCAACTCCTACAACATGGTTGGAAATTAAAATCAGTGAGGGAAAGAATCGCCAAGTACGTCGTATGACCGCCAAAATCGGCTTTCCAACTTTACGTTTGATTCGTTACGCCATCGGAAAATACAACATAGGCGATATTGAAAATGGTCAATTTAAGGTTGTTAAGTAAAGATATAAATGACATGAAACTAGTTATTATTTTTAGATTTATTGCGCATGAAGGCCCAGGCTATTTGGGGTGATTTTTTAGATGTGCAACAAATTGCATGGGAGCTGGTCAAAGAGGACGAAAATGAGCCGCTGCCAGCATCTATAAATTGATGCATTTGGCAGCACAAAACACCAAATAAATAATTGGCTTTAATATGAGTTAGGTGTCTATTGATAGCGTCTGAATAGTGTTCGAGCGCTTTTAAAATCGCTATTCTGGTGCGTTTTAACCAGCTTGGTAAATTTGTTCACTTTGTTGGTCTGAATTGGTAGCTATTGGCGGCTGTTTAATCGCACTTATAGTAGACATAGTTAAACATGATAAAATGGTGAAAACTTAATTTAGATGAATTCATTATGTCTGGCAACACATTCGGCACTCTGTTTACCTTAACTAGCTTTGGCGAATCGCATGGCGCAGCAATTGGCGGCGTTGTAGATGGCTGTCCACCCGGTTTAAGTTTATGCGCAGAGGATTTGCAGATCGATTTAGACCGCCGTAAACCGGGCACATCGCGTCACGTCACTCAACGCCAAGAGGCTGATGCGGTAGAGATTTTATCGGGTATATTTGAAGGTAAAACCACAGGCGCACCGATTGGCTTACTGATTCGCAACACCGACCATCGCAGCCAAGATTACAGCAAAATCATGGATACTTTCCGCCCTGGGCACGCCGATTATACCTATAGCCAAAAATACGGTGTGCGCGATTACCGCGGTGGCGGGCGAAGTAGTGCGCGCGAAACAGCCGTGCGTGTAGCGGCAGGTGCCATTGCAAAAAAATGGTTGTTTGAGCGTTTTGGTGTAACCGTGCGCGGTTATATGAGCCAACTGGGCGAAATTGCGATTCCATTTCAAAGCTGGGATTGTGTAAATAAAAATCCATTTTTCTCACCGAATACTGAAGTGTTGCCGCAGTTAGAGGTGTATCTAGACAAAATCCGCGCTGAACGTGATTCAGTCGGCGCGCGTATCACCGTGGTGGCAGATGGCATGCCAGTCGGCTGGGGTGAGCCAGTATTCGACCGATTAGACGCCGATATCGCACATGCCATGATGAGCATTAATGCAGTAAAAGGCGTGGAAATCGGTGCAGGCTTTGAATCTATTAGCCAGCGGGGGAGTGTGCATTCCGATGAAATGACTCCGCAGGGTTTTGTGACTAATCACGCAGGTGGTATTTTGGGCGGTATTTCTACGGGTCAACAAATTCGCGTTAACGTTGCCTTAAAGCCCACTTCTAGCATTCCGCAAGAACGCCGTTCGATTGATAAAGATGGGAACGCCGTCAACATGCAAACTACAGGTCGACATGACCCATGCGTAGGCGTGCGCGCCACGCCAATTGCAGAAGCAATGTTAGCACTCACTTTGATAGATCATGCGCTACGCCATCGCGCGCAAAATGCTGACGTAGTTTCGAACGTACCGAAAATCTAGTATTTTGAATATTTAATTTGCCATTCCTGGCCACGCAGTAATGGCAAATTAAGTGGTATGAAATAATTTTAGAGAACCTATTTTGAGCCACAGTCTGCACGCCAATCTTTCTCGTTTTTACTTTATATACTACTTCTTTGTAGGTGCTTTTGTGCCTTATTGGGGGTTGTATCTGCAATCCGAGCAATTTTCGGCGTCGGATATCGGAATTCTTATGTCGCTATTTCAAATTAGCCGCATCTTTGCGCCAAATTTTTGGGGCTGGCTGGCAGACCACACGGGCAAGCGTGTTACATGGATTAAGCTCACTGCATTTTTGGGTTTATGCGGTTTTGTGGCGGTGTTTTGGGCACATAGTTTCTTTTGGCTATTTTTTGTCATGGCCTCACTTAGCTTGTTTACCAGCTCTACTTTGCCTCTTTCAGAGTCCTTAACACTAGCCCATTTAGCAACCACTAACGGCCATTACAGCCGCATCCGTATGTGGGGTTCGATGGGATTTATTCTAGCGGCCGTTATATTGGGCTTTTTAATTGATGTTTACGGCATTAAAAGTTTATTGTGGTTTTTGCTAGGTGTGCAAATCTTGTTATTTGCGCTTACTTTTAGATTGCCCGAAGCCATTATTGCGCCGCACGCGCATGATTCATTTTCAATATGGCAAATCATTAAACAGCCTGCGGTGATTACTTTACTGGTTGGTTGCTCATTAATGGTCACGGCGCATGGCGTGCTATATAACTTTTATTCTATTTATTTGGCAGATCATGGTTACAGCAAAGCCATGATTGGCTTGCTGTGGGCTGTTGGGGTGATTTTTGAGATTGTGGTTTTTATGCTGATGCCAAAATTAATGCAGCGCTTTAGCTTAAAAAATATTATGTTGGTGAGTCTTGTGCTGGCGGTAATCCGTTTTAGTATGATAGGCGTTGCAGTAGATAACCTTGTACTTTTAATTATTGCACAAAGTTTACATGCCGCCACATTTGGCAGCTTTCATGCCGCTTCGGTTGAGGTTATCACGCAATTTTTTAATGGCCGCCATCAAGCCAAAGGCCAGGCCATTTACAATAGTGTGGCATATGGCGTAGGTGGCACTATTGGTGGACTTGCTGGCGGATATTCCTTGCAGTTTTTAGGTGGTGAGAATACATTCTTATTAACGGCGTTGTTTCCGCTCGCCGGTTTTATTGTTGTTGCGTTAGGTTTAAAGTTGGCTAGCACATACGCAAAAGCCGGTATTTTTAGTTGAAATGACTTAGAAGTCCTTATGTTTAAAGACAGAATGTTCAAAGATAGCATGTTTAAAAACCTCATATTTAAAAGCTTGAGTTTTTTAATGCTAAGCGTTGCAATGCTGGCAGTTGCCGCTACGCAAATTAACGTAGTTGGCTTATTCAACAATAAAGCACTGATTGCCATTAACGGCGGGGCCCCGCTGAGTATTTCGGCTGGCCAAACCAAAAATGGCGTCAAACTGATTTCTGCCGATAGCGAGTCGGCCACTTTTATGGTGGAAGGCAAGCGGCAAGTTCTTAAAATGGGGCAGGCGGTTTCAGTTGCTGCCACCGCTGGCCCTGTTAATAATGCCCCTGTGAGCTTATATGCCGATAGCCAAGGTCATTTTTACGGCAATTTAAGCATTAATGGCTCCTCACTAAAATATGTAGTAGATACAGGCGCGACTAGTGTTTCAATCAATAGCGGCGATGCAAAATTTGCCAAAATAGATTACGAAAAAGGTGAAAAAGTCACCATGTCTACCGCCAACGGTGAAGTTGCTGCGTATTTGGTGAAATTAAATACATTAAAAATTGGCACCATCATACTCAATAATATTGATGCAGTGGTCACCGAAGGTGGTTCTCCACCTTATGTATTATTGGGCATGACGGCACTCAATCGTGTGGAAATGAAGCGTGATAATTCGATTATGACGCTGACGAAAAAGTATTAAAACATATATTCTGAATAAAAAAACAGGCTAATTAGCCCGTTTTTTATTTGCGTTAAAAGCTACTTAACGCGCTTATCGTTCTCAATCAAAGCATAGGCGCTGTGGTTATGAATGCTTTCAAAGTTCTCCGACTCTACTGTAAATTTATCAATCCGTTTTTCATTATTTAATTGTGTGGCCACATCTCGCACCATGTCTTCAACAAATTTAGGGTTGTCATAGGCGCGCTCGGTTACAAATTTTTCATCAGGGCGTTTAAGCAAGCCATATAACTCACAAGATGCTTGTTTTTCGACCAAGCTAATAATATCTTCAATCCAAATAAAATCATTAATTAACGCCGTAACAGTGACATGGCTACGTTGATTATGCGCGCCGTAATCGGATATTTTTTTGCTGCAAGGGCAAAGGCTGGTTACAGGCACTAAAACTTTGATGGTGATATCAAATTTTCCATTTTTAATTTCACCAATAAAAGTAACATCGTAATCCAACAGGCTTTTTACGCCAGAAATGGGTGCAGATTTGCTTATAAAGTATGGAAAACGCATTTCGACATAGCCAGAATCGGCTTCTAAGCGCCTCACCATTTCGCGCAAAATAGACTCAAACGACTCAATTGATATGGCATGCTCGTTTGTGTTGAGAATCTCAACAAACCGCGACATATGCGTGCCTTTAAAGTTGTGCGGCAAAAATACATACATATCAAACACCGCTACAGTGCTTTGTTCGCCTCCGCTTTTATCTTTAACCACCACCGGGTGACGAATCGATTTGATGCCAACTTTGTTAATGTCTAGGTGGCGCACATCGTGCAAGTTTTGCGTGTCTTCAATGCTGGTGCTGGCAACGTCTGGTAAAGGTAAATTCATTGTAAAGTGCTCACTTAAAATTGGCGCAATGTTAAACAGAGGCAACAAAAAACTAAAATTATAAGACTAGTACTAGATATTAATTTAACATTAAATTTACTCGCTTGCGCAAATGAGTCAACTATTTTAGTTGTAGAATTAATGTTGTGGTTGAATTTTGTTAAATCAATAGCTGTTACATTCAATAAGGCTTAATTTTTAATATTTAGTTTCAATTGAATCGCATTAATGATACCTGCGGTATCTAAGCCGCATTCCGCGAGCATGGCGTCATGCACACCGTGTTCAATAAATACGTCTGGTAGGCCTAAACATAAAGTGGGATTCGTCAAATTGAGAGCCTGCATGGCTTCTAATACGGCGGCGCCTGCGCCACCCATTAACGCATTTTCTTCAATGGTAACAATTAAATCGTGACTATTCGCTAATTGCTGAATAAGTACATTATCTAGCGGCTTAACAAAACGCATATTTGCAACGGTGGCATCTAGTGCCTCAGCCGCCTTTAAGCTTACGCCGAGCATACTGCCAAAACTTAAAATAGCAACTTTTTTATCTGCTTGAATAGATGATTGACACACAATTTCACCTTTGCCGATTGGCAAAGTCCTTAATGTCGCATCAATTGGCATATTGGGGCCTGAGCCACGTGGATAGCGAACAGCGGCTACACCATTGTATTGATAACCCGTTGTGAGCATTTGGCGGCATTCGTTTTCATTGCTGGGCGCCATGATAATGATATTGGGAATGCAACGCAAAAAGCTTAAATCAAACGTGCCCGCATGCGTTGGCCCATCGGCACCAACCAAGCCAGCACGGTCAATTGCAAATAATACGTTTAAATTTTGTATAGCGATATCATGGATAAGTTGATCGTAAGCGCGTTGCAAAAACGTGCTGTAAATGGCAACCACTGGCTTAAGTCCATCGCAGGCCAAGCCTGCCGCAAAGGTTAAGGCATGTTGCTCTGCAATGCCTACATCAAAATAGCGTTTTGGATATTTTTTGGCAAAAGTGTTCAAGCCGCTACCATCGCACATGGCGGGAGTAATTGCCACTAATTGGCTATCTGCATCAGCCATGTCCACCAACCAATCACCAAACACTTGTGTGTAGGTTTTTGCTTGAGAAGTGCTTTTAGAAACGCCATTGCAAGGATCAAATTTGCTTACACCATGGTATTTATTTGGGTCGACCTCAGCAGGCTCAAAACCTTTACCTTTTTGCGTGACAATATGCAAAAACTGCATACCTTTTAATTCACGAATATTAGCTAAAGTATCCAGTAATACAGGCAAATCATGTCCATCAATCGGGCCAATATAATTAAAACCAAATTCTTCAAACAAAGTGCCTGGCGTGACCATGCCTTTGGCGTGTTCTTCGGCACGTTTGGCAAATTCTTTTACATTAGGCATTACGCCCAACACTTTTTTGCCGCTGCGGCGCACGGTGTCGTAAAAACGCCCTGATAATAAACGCGCCAAATAATTATTGAGCGCGCCAACGTTGTTAGAAATGCTCATGTCGTTATCATTTAAAATTACTAACAAGTTGGCATCCATGTCACCTGCATTGTTCAATGCTTCAAACGCCATGCCCGCAGTCATAGCACCATCGCCAATTATTGCTACGCTACGACGTTCTAATCCTGCTTGTTTAGCGGCAATTGCCATGCCGAGTGCCGCAGAGATTGAGGTACTAGAGTGGCCCGTGCCAAAAGTATCAAATGGACTTTCGCAGCGCCTTGGAAAGCCTGCTATACCGCTGGGTTTACGCAAATTTGCCATCGCTTCGCGACGGCCTGTTAAAATTTTATGCGGATAGGTTTGATGACCAACATCCCACACCAAGCGGTCGTCAGGCGTGTTAAATACATAGTGTAAGGCGATTGTGAGCTCAACTACGCCTAAATTGGAGGCTAAATGGCCGCCTGTTTTAGCCACACTTTCAATTAAAAAGGTTCTTAATTGGCTAGCTAAAACAGCTAGTTCATCGCGGTTTAGCTTGCGCAGGTCTACCGGCGACTGAATCGAATCTAATAAATTAAACATGCGGAAAAAGGGACTAAAATCTGCGCAGCATGATGTAACTAGCTAGTTGACGAAGCAAATCAGCTTCACGGCCATAATAAGACAAAGCCGCCATGGCATTAGCGTGCAGCTCAGTCGATAATTGTTTAGCCTCTGATAAACCTAATATGGTGACATAGGTAGATTTGTTGTTCCTAGCATCTTTGCCGGCTGTTTTACCTAAGGTTTTTGTATCTGCCTCAGCATCTAATATGTCATCCACTACCTGAAAAGCCAAGCCAATGGATTTGGCAAAATGGTCAATGGCTTTTAATTTGTCTTCAGATGGCGATTCTGCACTATAGGCACCCAATAATGCCGCTGCTAGAATGAGTGAACCTGTTTTGTGGATATGCATATGTTCAAGTTCTTCGCGCGTGAGCAGAATACCATTACTATCTAAATCAATGGCCTGACCACCCGCCATGCCACGTGAGCCACTGGCCAATGCCAAAATGTGCAACATTTGTAATTTTTGCGTGTCATTTTTTAGTAATTTATCTTGTGAGATAAATTGAAAGGCTAAACTTTGTAAGGCGTCACCCACCAGTAATGCCATGGCATCGCCGTATTTTTTGTGGGTAGAAGGTTTGCCTCGACGCAAATTATCGTCATCCATGCACGGCATATCATCATGCACTAACGAAAATGCATGAATTAATTCAACTGAAGCTGCTGGTAGATCAATGGCGCCTGTTTTGGCGCCGCAAAACTCACCCGCTGCATAGGCCAGCAATGCGCGAACACGTTTGCCACCACCCAAAGTTGAGTAACGCATGGCTTCATGCAATCGGGTTGGTATTGTTTCGGCACTTGGCATATGGGTGTTTAATACATCTTCCACACGCGCTTGCAGGCTTGCCGACCAAATAGCAAATGTTTCTTTTTGATCTAAATTAAGTTCAGTCATTCAGTTAGCGATTGTTTTTAATTGGCCGTGTATTAATGAGCTATTAGCTTGATGCATTGTCTACGTTAAATGGCGCCAATTTACTGGCGTCAGTTAAAATGCGCACTTGTTGCTCTACATTGCTTAAAGATGTTTGGCAGCTTAGTAGCAGTTCGGCACCACGTTTATAAGCGTTGAACGATTCATCTAACGCTAAATTGCCCAACTCCATTTGCTGGACAATCGTTTCCAGTTCTTGTACCGCTTGCTCAAAGCTAAGCGGATTGTTAGCAGCAGCGTCAGCCGCGCTGGCTTGCGTTTTTTTAGCAGGCGATTTTGTAGAAACTGTCATTTTTTAACATAACTTTAAAGTAACTTATTGTGCAAAAAGATTTTTTTTAGCAAAAACCTTTTTTTCAGATTTTAACAAAACAATCAATAGTTGCGGATTAATTCCGAATTTATTCACACTTTATTCTGTAAAAATTCACTAAATAGTGGAATCGATTAAAATCTGCTTGAGAAATTGCTTAATATCCGCGATTTCTGGCATGCAAACAGAATGTGCCATTGGATATTCGTGCCAAACAATATTGTAATTTTGAGCTTGTAAAGCTGCCAATGAAGCTTGACAGGTTTCCATGGTAATAATGTCGTCATCCACGCCATGCCCCATAAAAATGGGGATGTGCTGATTTGCGCTGGTTTTTTCATGCGCTAAATTATTTTTAAGTGGAAGATAGCTTGAAAGCGCCAGAACTCCTGCAAGCTGTTTTGGGTAGCGTAACGCCGTATACAATGCAATCGCACCGCCTTGTGAAAATCCAGCCAACACAATGCGCTTTGGCGCTATGCCACGGTTTATTTCTTGTGCAATCAATGCGTTAATAGCGGCTTGGCTTTCGCTGATGCCTGTCGCATCTTCGCGGCTAATGGGTAATAATCCATAAATATCGTACCAAGCACGCATTTCATAGCCATTATTACGCGTGATATTTCGGTAGGGCGCATGTGGCAAAATAAAGCGCACATGGGGTAAGTCAAGCATCTCAACTACTGGCACAAAATCGTTGCCATCAGCGCCTAGGCCATGCATCCAAATAACGCTGGCATTTGCTGCTTGTTTACTGGCTATTTCTATTGGTTTATCCGTCAATTTTGTTGGTTTATTCTGTATAAAAATCATTTGTTATTCATTATAAACCGCCTATTCACTAGGAAGTTTATCCGTTATGCTATAGATTATAAAAGTTGTAAAATAACATTAAAATCATTTTATTAATCATTATGTTTTTTTGTCCCTTTTAAAACAACATGGAGTACCATTTGAGCTAATTATCGCAATTATTTTACTCATGTTGTTGAGTATTAGCGGAAACTTGCCGCTGGGCTTTGTTCAAAATTTGAAAATTTTAGCCATGTCGTGCGGCTTAATTTTTTAATGCCTCGCACACAAGATAACCGTGTTGTGATTGTTTAAAGGCGCAAACGCCGCGGTTTGTATATCTCGAACTAGATTTGGTCAGGGTGAAAGGTAAAGATATTCCAGTACCGGTATGTGAGTCGTTGGATATAAAAAGTCTGTTGTTGGCGGCAACTATTGATGAGCTGAAACTGTATCGCGGGGCATTTAAGTTGCAGCACAATCAACAGTTTAATTTAAGTCAAATACAGTTTATTAATCTGAAAAATAGGCACCCACAAAAATTTCTTTACGCGCTTTATATCAAGTAGTGGTCAGCTAAGGCAAGCAATAGCAAGAGCGGATTGGGATGGCGCTTTTAATGTTGAAACGAAGTAGTTAGAAATTTACACAATAAAAAATGGCGACTAGACAATATCAAAGATAAACAAATGCAAATTAAAATTTTAGGTTGTAGCGGAGGTATTGGCGGAGATATGCGTACCACGTCTATATTGGTGGATGACGATGTGCTAATTGACGCAGGCACTGGCGTGGGTGATTTATTGCTGGATGCCTTATTAAAAATTGACCATATTTTTGTCACGCATTCGCATCTTGACCACATTGTATCCATACCGTTGCTATTAGATACAGTCATGAGTCTGCGCAGGGAACCTGTCACCGTACATGCCACACATGAAGTAATAAATATTTTAAAACAGCATGTGTTTAATTGGCTTATTTGGCCTAATTTTAATTTAATTCCCGATCCTGCTGCGCCGTTTTTAAAATACAACGAAATCTCCGTGGGCAATGGTGTACAAATTGGCGGAAAAATCATTACTGCGATGCCCGCTAACCATGTAATTCCGGCGGTTGGCTACCAAATCGATAATGGCATAAATAGTTTAGTATTTACGGGTGACACCATGGGTAGCGCCGCTTTTTGGCACGATATCAATCAAATTAATAATTTAAAAGTGTTGATTATAGAAACCGCCTTTAGTAATGTCGAGGCTGAATTAGCAAGGCTTTCTAAGCATTTATGCCCTGCAACCTTGGCAACCGAGTTAGCGCACTTGCAAAGTAAGCCATTAATATACATCACGCATTTAAAACCAGGCGAAGATGCCACGATTATGCAAGAAATTGCCGCCAACCCTCAAACACAGCACTGCACAGCCTTGCAACAACAACAAATTTTTAATTTATAAGTTAAATCTTATTACTTAACTACAAAACTCAGTTGCAGCAGCAATAAGCCAAAACGTATTGTTGCATTTTTAGCCGAATGCCATATCATCGCCCAGTCGTTTAGACGAGCTATTGCCGCTGCTGGCTAACTTCTTTGCAAATTAGCTCCATGCTTTTGGAAGATATTTAGCAGCAAGGCTAGATGAGCGGGTCCATTGTGTTGCATTTGCAGGAGTGTAAACCATAGTCAATGTGCCGCTCGCAATGGGTGCTGTAACTCCAGTTGCTCTAAATGTAGCAACTACTGTACAAGTTGTTGTAGTACCTGTCGCCGTAATAGTAGCTACATATTTACCGGCTTGAACTACTGGAGCAACACAAGTTCTATCTTGATCGAAATTTGCTGCGACATCTGTTTTAGCACCGCCAAGTAAGTTTACTGCTTCAGTTACTTGTGCTCTTGCCGTGTAATCTTGATAAGATGGAATTGCTACAGCTGCCAAAATACCGATAATGGCCACCACAATCATTAACTCGATTAATGTAAAACCTTTTTGTGCTGTTTGTTTCATTTTATTCATGTTCATTTTAAATCCATTTGATTAAATTTTAAGTTTAAGTTGCTTGCACCAAGTAATCACAAATTATTTTAAGTGTTTTTGCTGGAGATTGAAATTAAATTCTGCAGCCTTGATGAGATTCTGGGCTAAATGCGGCGCCCAAAACAAAACCCCCGCAAATTGCAGGGATTGTTGTTACCATTGAACCGCAATTTCATTTGATTGCATCGAGGTTGCTCCTGCTGGCTAACTTCTTTGCAAATTAGCTCCATGCTTTTGGAAGATATTTAGCAGCAAGGCTAGATGAGCGGGTCCATTGTGTTGCATTTGCAGGAGTGTAAACCATAGTTAAAGTGCCGCTCGCGAGGGGTGCTGCAACTCCAGTTGCTCTAAATGTAGCAACTACTGTACAAGTAGTTGCAGTACCTGTCGCCGTAATAGTAGCTACATATTTACCGGCTTGAACTACTGGAGCAACACAAGATGCATCTTGATCGAAATTTGATGCGACATCTGTTTTAGCACCCCCAAGTAGGTTTACTGCTTCAGTTACTTGTGCTCTTGCGGTGTAATCTTGATAAGATGGAATTGCTACAGCTGCCAAAATACCGATAATGGCCACCACAATCATTAACTCGATTAATGTAAAACCTTTTTGTGCTGTTTGTTTCATTTTATTCATATCCATTTTAAATCCCTTTAATTAAATTTTAAATTTAAGTTGCTTACACCAAGTAATCACAAACTGTTTTAAGTTTTTTTGCTATTGTTTAATCTATATTAGCAATGGTTGTGCCAACTTTTTAATAGTTTAATTAAGTGAATGATTTGTATGGATTAAATAGTTTTTATGGTCTGTTTTACGACATTTTAATTCTTTTTTTAAGTTAAAAATTGGATTTATAAGTGAATTTACTAAATAACTAGATGACAAAAAGTGTCAGTATTTACCAATTATGTCACCTGTAATTCGCTTGGCTTGTTATTGATTATTGCCCCATAAAATAGCAAAAAAAGATAAACTTCTTAAAATGATTAAACAAAAAAGGGGTTGTAAGCATCGCTTACAACCCCTTTAGTAAGGTTTAGTTAAGGTTTATAAAACTACTAAAACTTCCACCATGGTTTTTTAGTTGTTGCACCAGCTGCCTGGCCCGTTACTTTGAGTTTTCAAGTACCTTTTTTAAATTGGCTAAACCGCCGTCATACAAACCTGTTACGAATTTAACCGCTGTTTCGTCATCTTGGCCAGCAGGAATTGGTGGATTTAGTTTATAAGTCCGATAAAAACGACCAACCCATGTTACTGATGATTCGCCAGCGCCTGGGCCAGGTGTTACTTGAATAAATGAGTTGTAATCTGCTATTGGGGCTGCGCCACCAGTGATTTCATATTTCAATTTCATTTCTTTGTCGTCAGATGAACGTAATTTTTCAGTGATTTCGCCACCATTATTTTTTAAGGTTAATGTGCGATGTGTTTCTTCGCCTTTTTTTTCTAGTTTTGTGCTGGCGATAGCTGGATGCCATGCTTGCAGATTTCCAAAGTCTTTTACCATTGCCCACACTTTTGCTGGCGCTGCTTTAATAACGATGGTTTTTTCTACTTTTTGTGGCGATGGGCCGTGTGCAGCCGCGTTAAGCGATAATGTCGCTAGGGCTAATAATGTTAAAAACTTTCTCATGCATGCTCTCCATTAAATGACAAAAAATAAACTAAATAACGAACTAATCAATTTGGTTAGCGCACTATTATAAATGAGTTAGCTAAATAAGCCTATGTTTAGCCTTAACGCGTGGTTATGCGCGGCGTTGACTTTAATGTTGCGCATTATTTAAGACTCAGTAGGAGAGTTCTATAATTACTTACTTAAAAAAATTGTGCTATTTGTTATTTTACCAATATAAATTGACCAAATGCGCGGCTTTTATCACCAGTTTTGATTGACGATAAAATTTGATTAGTCTTCGCATCAATTACGCTGACTTGATTTTGCCCCCAGCTGGCAACTAAAACTTGATTATTCAATGCATCAAAGCTAACACCTTCAGGCGTCATGCCAACATCGATTGTCGCCATGATTTTTTTACTGGCTAAATCAATTACCGAAACCGTATCATCTTGCGTATTTGTCACATAAATCGTTTGATTATTAGCGTTTAGCGCAACGCAATAAGGATGTTCGCCCACTTTAATGGTTTCTAGTTTAAAGGAATCGGTATTTGTAATAGATATGGTGTTGTCATAAACATTTACACTTAACAGCATTTTGTCATCAGCGCTTAACGTTAATCCAAAAGGGTGCTTGCCTGTAGGAATGCGTTTTGTGACGCTAAAGGTGGATGTGTCAATTACAGCAATATCATTGGAATCGCGGGCTGCAACGTATAGTGTTTTGCTGTCTGAGCTTACAATTAAGCCTGCTGGTGCTTTAGCCACAATGACTTCATGCCGATTTTGATAGTTATTGGTGTCAATTGCTAAAATGCGGTCACTAAACCAATCGGCCACATATAAAGTTTTACTGTTAGGGGTAATGGCAATGCCCACTGGGGAACCTTTAATCCCAATTGTTTCAATCACTGTGTTCGTGTTGGTATCAATCACTGAGATACTTTGGCCTTCAACATTGGTAATAAAAGCTCTATTTAAAGCACGTGACACAGCCACTCCAACAGGTCCTTTGCCCACTTTCACTGTTTTAATGACCTTAGATTCTGCATTATCAATCACCGAAACTGTGTGATCGCCTTGATTGCTAATGTAAGCAAAACTAGTTTCATTTTTGGTGGATGTGCAGGCGTTTAGTGTCGATATCATGCTAAATGCAGTGAATAAAATTAAATTTTTCATAAATAAGGGGTTTTAAGCTTAAATAAAGGTTAGTTTGCAAATGGGAGCTTTCAATAGTGGCAAAAATATGAAAAAATTGCATTAAATATTTTAGGTAGTTTGCAATATGTTAGATCGTGACGGATTCCGTCCCAATGTTGGGATAATCCTGTGTAACGCTCAAAATCAAGTGTTTTGGGGCAAGCGTATAAGAGAGCACGCTTGGCAGTTTCCACAGGGTGGTATTAAATATGGCGAAAGCCCAGAGCAGGCCATGTATCGTGAGCTGATGGAAGAAGTTGGTTTAGAGCCTAAACACGTGGAAATTTTGGGTCGCACGCGTGATTGGCTGCGTTATGAAGTGCCAAGTAGCTGGATTAAGCGTGAATGGCGCGGTAGCTATAAAGGCCAAAAGCAGATTTGGTATTTATTGCGCATGGTTGGGCGTGATACCGATGTTTCTTTGCGCGCTTCTGAGCATCCTGAATTTGACGCATGGCGTTGGAGTGATTACTGGGTTCCACTAGAAGATGTGATTGAGTTTAAACGCGATGTGTATAAAGCCGCGTTAAATGAGCTTGCAACGCATCTGCATCACAAAATCAAAACGCATCCCTCTAAACATAGTTAGCTATACATCTATTTAAATGCTGAAATTAAAAAGGCCTGCTAAATCAGCAGGCCTTTTTTATTAATAATAACTTTAATAAGCTTGTTTACTACCCATTTTCTCCCCAAATTTAATGGCGCGTGCAGGCTGCCAATCGCTATTAAATTGCAGCGCATCTTTTTCAAATAACATCACCACCGTAGAGCCCAATAAAAATCGGCCCATTTCATCGCCTTTTTTTAGTGAGATATTTTCATATGACCAAGTGCGGATATTTTTGCTTCGTGGCGGATTGATCACTTTATTGGGCGAATCATGCCAAACAGTTGCCATGCTACCCACAATGGTGGCGCCAACCAACACCATTACAATGGTGCCGTGCTGTGCCGATTCAAACTCACAAACTACACGCTCATTACGTGCAAATAAATTCGGCACATTGGCAGCGGTGTTTGGGTTCACTGAAAATAAATCCCCTGGCACATAAGCCATGCTTTTTAATGTGCCATCACAAGGCATATGAATGCGGTGATAATCTTTGGGGCTTAAGTAAAGGCAAGCAAAACTGCCATTGTGAAATTTGTTGGCTAGTGCCTGATTGCCTGCCAGCAAAGTTAGGCTTGAGTAATGGTGATTTTTTGCCTGGATAATTTGATCTTGCTTAATATTTCCAAGCTGACTAATCCCACCATCTACAGGGCAAATAAAATCGGCATCTTCAATAGGTCGTGCGTTTGCTTTTAATGGGCGCGTAAAAAAATCATTAAAAGTAGCGTAGCTACTAATATCTGGATTCGCTGCTTCAGCCATGTTTACTTGGTAGCGCTGCACAAACCATGCAATCACTTTGGTTGTTGTTGCGCCGCCTCTTAAGTTGGCAAGCTTGCCTGCAAGGCCAGTAATGGCTTGTTTAGGGAGTAGGTATTGTAAAAGAATGCTCAGTTTCAATTATATTTTCCAGTTTTGTTATCAGCCCCAAAAATGCGATTGATAATTAAAAATAAAAAAGGGTAAAACGTTTTGCGTTTCACCCTTTAGTTTAGCTTAAACTTAAAGCAAAAATCTGTTTTTGCTTAGTTTTTGATTGCACTTTAGAAGTTGATCAATTTTTTGATTGATCAACTAATTTGTTTTTAGCAATCCAAGGCATCATTGCGCGTAATTGACCGCCCACTTGCTCAATTGGATGAGCAGCATTTAAGCGACGACGAGCCACCATTTCTGGGTAGTTAGTGCGGCCTTCTAAAATGAATTGTTTAGCGTAGTTGCCGTTTTGAATATTTTTCAAACATTCTTTCATGGCAGCGCGAGCTTCATCGCCAATCACGCGTGGGCCAGTCACGTACTCACCGTACTCCGCGTTATTTGAGATAGAGTAATTCATGTTGGCGATACCGCCTTCATACATTAAATCTACAATCAATTTCAACTCGTGCAAGCACTCAAAGTAAGCCATCTCTGGCGCGTAACCCGCTTCTGTCAATGTCTCAAAGCCGGCTTTTACTAGCTCTACAGCACCACCACATAATACGGCTTGCTCACCAAACAAATCGGTTTCTGTTTCTTCACGGAAATCAGTCTCAATCACACCACCTTTAGTGCCGCCGTTTGCTGCTGCGTAAGAAAGTGCAATCTCTTTTGCTTTGCCAGAAGTGTTTTGATACACCGCGATTAATGAAGGAACGCCGCCGCCTTTTAAATACTCAGAACGCACTGTGTGACCTGGGCCTTTTGGTGCAATCATTATTACGTCTAAATCGGCACGTGGCACGATTTGGTTGTAATGAATGTTAAAGCCGTGAGCAAACGCAAGTGCAGCACCTTTTTTCAAGTTTGCTGCCACTTCGGCATGAAAAATGCCTGCCATTGTTTCATCTGGCAACAAAATCATTACAACATCGGCTTCTTTAACAGAATCCGCAATATCCATTACCGTGTGGCCAGCGCCAACTGCTTTAGCCCATGAGCTGCCTTCTCTGCGCAGACCAATAGTGACAGATACACCGCTATCTTTAAGGTTTGCCGCATGGGCGTGACCTTGTGAGCCGTAACCAACGATAGTTACTTTTTTTGATTTAATAATGCTTAAATCGGCGTCTTTGTCGTAATAAACTTTCATTGCTTTTCCCTTTAAATACAATTATTTATTAATAGATTACTTAACTTGATTAATTACTGTTTCAATCACACTTAAATTTTTAAAATTCTGTCGCCACGGCCAATGCCGGATGCACCTGTTCGTACCGTTTCTAGAATCGCGGTTTTATCAATCGCTTCTAAAAAAGCATCTAATTTGCTGCATGAGCCAGTAAGCTCAATGGTATAGCTATTATCAGCCACATCGATAATACGACCACGAAAAATGTCGCACATACGTTTCATTTCGTCTTTAAAGTTTACATTTGCTTTCACTTTAACCAGCATCAATTCACGTTCAATGTATTTTCCATCGTTTAAGTCCAACACTTTAACCACATCAATCAATTTGTTAAGTTGTTTGATGATTTGCTCAATCACTTCATCAGAACCTGCTGTCACGATGGTCATACGCGACAAAGTTGGATCTTCAGTTACCGCCACGGTCAGCGATTCAATGTTGTAGCCGCGAGCTGAAAATAAGCCTGCCACGCGCGATAAAGCGCCAGCTTCGTTTTCCATTAGCAAAGAAATAATATGTTTCATAAAATTAATTAATCCTCATGTCTTTCTTTATTATCTTTTTTAAGAACCATTTCTGATAAACCTTTACCTGCCGCAATCATAGGGAATACATTTTCATCTTGGTCGGTAATAAAATCCATAAACACGAATTTATCTTTTTTGGTAAATGCTTCTTTTAATGCGCCTTCAACGTCAGCAGGGTTGGTGATTTTCATGCCTACATGACCATAGGATTCTGCCAATTTAACAAAATCAGGCAGGCTATCCATATACGATTCTGAATAACGGTTTTCGTAGAAAAACTCTTGCCACTGGCGCACCATGCCTAAATAGCGGTTATTTAACATAATCACTTTAATTGGCAAGCTGTATTGCGCACAGGTAGAAAGCTCTTGAATATTCATTTGAATGCTGCCCTCACCTGTTACGCAGGCCACTTGTGCATTTTTATCAGCAAACTGACAGCCCATTGCATAAGGCAAACCAACGCCCATGGTGCCCAGACCGCCAGAGTTAATCCAGCGACGTGGTTGATCGAATTTGTAATATTGTGCCGCCCACATTTGGTGTTGACCCACGTCAGAGGTCACATAAGCTTCGCCCTTGGTCACTTCCCACAATTTTTCAATGACATATTGAGGCTTAATCACGATGTCTGAGTTGGCATATACCATGGACTCAACGCCACGCCATTCATCGATTTGCTTCCACCACGCGCTAATGTCATTTGTGGTTTTTTCTAATGCAAGCGCTTCATTCATTTCAGCTAATACCGATTGCACATGGCCAACAATTGGCACATCCACTTTTACACGTTTAGAAATGCTAGACGGATCCACATCAATATGAATAATCGCACGTTGTTTGCTTAAAAAATCTTTTGGGTCACCAATTACGCGGTCATCAAAGCGAGCGCCAACGGCAATTAATACATCGCAGTTTTGCATGGCCATATTGGCTTCATAGCTTCCGTGCATTCCTAACATACCAACAAACTGTTTGTCTGTAGCAGGGTAGCCACCCAAGCCCATTAAGGTGTTGGTGACCGGATAATTAAGCGCGCGAGCTAATTTTACTAATTCGTGGCTACCGTCACCCAATACTAAGCCGCCGCCTGTGTAAATCATTGGGCGTTTAGCCTCAAGCAACAACTTGATGGCTTTTTTAATTTGGCCACTGTGGCCTTTTAGCACTGGGTTGTACGAGCGCATCTCTACCATTTTTGGGTAAATATATTCAGCCAAATGCGCCGTAATATCTTTTGGAATATCCACTACAACTGGGCCAGGCCTGCCTGTGGCAGCAATGTAAAAAGCTTTTTTAAGGGTACCAGCAATGTCTTTTACATCTTTAACTAGAAAGTTATGTTTTACGCATGGGCGTGTTACGCCCACCATGTCTACTTCTTGAAAAGCGTCTAAGCCAATAGCGGGAACAGGTACTTGGCCGCTTATAATGACCATTGGAATGGAATCCATGTAAGCGGTAGCAATGCCTGTTACCGCGTTCGTGGCGCCTGGTCCGCTGGTAACCAAAGCTACGCCCACCGCTCCAGTCGCTCGTGAGTAGGCATCGGCAGCATGAACAGCCGCTTGCTCATGACGCACTAAAATGTGCTTAAAGCCGTTTTGCTTGTAAATTTCATCGTAAATATGCAGTACTGCGCCGCCAGGATAGCCAAATACAAATTTAACTTTTTCCTCGTTTAAGCATCGAATAACAATCTCTGCGCCTCTAATGGTCGGGTTGGTGCTGTTTGCATCATTAGCAGATGTCGTATTACTATTTTGTGGATTCATAAAAACTTGATTTTTTACGATTAAATGATTAACCCTAAACCATAACCGTTTACTCGAAATTGGTCAAGTTTAGTCCATTGTAATTACGTGATTAAACCTAGTGAGAAGAGAAAATTGAAGTAGGTAGCAAAATTTCGAATTGAAAGTGATCAAAATAAGCCAGACAAAAAAGCGGCTTTTTAAGATTCTAACGGTGGAGCTACTTTTAACAATTCTTCTACCGTAGTTAATCCTGCCGCCACTTTTTCGGCACCATTTAACATGAGTGGCTGCATGCCATCTTGGTAAGCCATGTTTCTAATCATGGGTAAATCGGTATCTGCACTAATCAACTTTCGCAATTTGGGTGTCATGGTCAGCATTTCATAAATACCGCTGCGGCCACGGTAGCCTGTGTTGCGGCATTCAATGCAGCCAACAGCTTTCATGCAAGTGGTGGGTTTGGCTGCTTTAAATGGATAGGTGATGGATTTCCATTCATCATCTGTAATTTCGTGTGGCGCTTTGCAAGCGGGGCATAAAGTCCGCACTAAGCGCTGAGCCATAATGCCTAGCACGGTAGAATGAATTAAATAAGGCGCTACGCCTAAATCTAAAAGTCGCGTAATAGCCGCGGGCGCATCGTTAGTATGTAATGTAGAGAGCACTAAATGGCCGGTTAAGGCGGCTTGAATCGCCATATCGGCGGTTTCAATATCGCGAATTTCACCTACCATAATAATGTCTGGGTCTTGCCGCATTAACGTGCGAATACCATCCGCAAAATTAAGCCCAATATTACTGGTAACTTGCATTTGGTTAAACGCAGGCTCAATCATCTCAATCGGGTCTTCAACGGTACTTACGTTTACTTCTGGCGTTGCCAGCTGTTTAAGGGTGGAATATAAAGTGGTGGTTTTTCCGGAGCCTGTTGGCCCCGTGACTAAAATAATGCCGTTAGGCAATTTAGTCCATTTCTCCCATAAATCGGCTTGTTTTTTGGAAAATCCCAATTGCACAAAATCTTGCACAATAACATCTGGCGTAAAAACTCGCATGACCAATTTTTCACCAAATGCGGTAGGCATGGTGGACAAACGTAATTCGACTTCAGCGCCAGTATTGCTAACCGTTTTAATCCGGCCATCTTGTGGGCGACGCTTTTCTACCATATCCATACGGCCAAGTAATTTAATGCGGCTGGTAATCGCGTTCATAATATTGCTGGGTAACTGATATACCTGGTGCAATACACCATCAATTCTAAAGCGCATCATGCCCATATTACGCCTTGGCTCTAGGTGAATATCGCTGGCGCGCTGTTCAAACGCGTATTTAAACAGCCAATCCACAATATTCACCACATGCTGCTCATTTGCATCTAAGTTTTTATCTTTGCCTAGCTCCACCAGTTGCTCAAAATTTTGCACACCAACAATTTGCCCTGCTTTAGCCACGTTGGCTTGATTAATCGAGCTGGCGAGGCTGTAAATTTCTGGCAAATAACGGTTAATTTCTAGCGGGTTAGCAAACACTAGCTTGATGCGCATATTTAATATACGCTCTAAATCGGGTATCCAATCTAGCTGATAAGGCTCAGAGGTGGCCACAGTAGCTTCATCACCTTGCACCGAAATAGGCATGATTCTTAACCTTTCGGCATAGGCTTTTGAGACGATTTGCGCGGCAGAAGTAAAATCCAGTTTTAATGGATCAATAGGATAAAAATCCAGCCCTGTTTGTATTGATAGCCAGCGGCTTAAATAATCTACCGTTAACGATTTGTGTGGCGGGCGCAAATCTTTCCAGTTTTGATCTCCAATCACCACTAATGGGTGTAGGTTAGAGCTATCAAGTTGGCGATCCTTATAAAGCTTTTCGGCTTGCGCTTTATCTAATCTGCCATCATTCACCAGCATGCGCAACACATCGCCCAAACTTAATTTGGATTTTCCGCCTGCTTTTGATACCCCAGCAGGCTTGCTAATAGAATGCCCAGTTTGCTTTGCTAAGCTTGCAGCGTTTAGTAAGGTAGGGTTACTGACAGTATCTGGTAATTTGGTCATTGATTGCTTTATTTAAAATGGCTTAATAGTAATCTTGAAACGCAAATATTAATATTTTAACTATGAGTACACTATTTGATTCTTAATGATAAATCAATGGCACGGATATGTTTGGTAAGGCTGCCGATTGAAATCCGGTTAACGCCTGTTAAAGCAATGGCGCGCGCAGAGCTTAAATCAACGCCGCCAGAGGCTTCGAGCAGAGCGCGGCCAGCAAAGTGCTCTTCATTAAATTGCACGGCTTTTTTCATATCTAGCAAGCCAAAATTATCCAATAAAATACTGGTAGCGCCTGCGTCTAACGCTTGTTTTAATTGATCTAAGTCTTCAACCTCAATTTGCATACTGACGTTTGGATGCGCTTTGAATGCCTGTTCAAGCGCTGCCGAAATGCTGCCTGCTGCGGCAATATGGTTCTCTTTAATCAAAATTCCATCGTACAAACAAAGGCGTTGGTTTGCGCCACCACCAACCGTTACAGCATATTTTTGCGTTAATCGTAAGCCAGGAATGGTTTTTCGGGTATCTAATATTTGCGCTTTAGTACCAGAAACCGCCATCACAAATTGGTGCGTTTGCGTGGCAACGGCCGACATTAATTGCAAAAAGTTAAGTGCGCAACGCTCTGCTGTTAATAGCGCGCGGGCGTTGCCTGTAATCTCGCATAACAATTGATTAGCAGCAATTTTTTCGCCTTCATTCACTAACCATTTTATTTTGACATCGGCATCGATGGCTCTAAAACAAGCATTTGCCCAATCAATGCCACAAATTACAGCATCTTCACGCGTAATAATGGTGGCTTGAGCTATATTGGCGGCAGGTATTAGCATTGCCGTTAAATCGCTTTTACAAACGTCTTCTTCTAAAGCTTGCCTGATATCTTGCTCAATTAAAGCGTTAAATGCGTCTGATCCCCTTGGATAATGTTGTGTAAATAGAGGTGTTAGCATTAATCTATTATAATGCAAATTAATTACGAATCTTTTTTCTCTTTGTTAATGCGAAATTCATTTAAAACAAAATCATATGAAGCTTTTATATACCCCAAATAGTCCTTATGCGCGCAAAGTGCGTATTGTTGCGCTTGAAAAGCACATCGACATTGAATTGCAAGAAGTGGTGCTAGCAGATCCTGATTGCCCCGTCAAAAATTATAACCCGTTGGGAAAAGTGCCCGTATTAGTTTTAGATGATAACGACAGCGTTTACGATTCAAAAGTGATTGTGGAATATTTAGACAATCGTGCCCCAGGTGCTCATTTAATTCCGCAAGATAGCACCAGTAAAATGATTACCCGCCGCTGGGAGTCGTTAGCCGATGGTATTTGCGATGCGGCAGTTAGCGCCATGTTAGAAAGTCGTCGTGAGCCAGCGCATCAGTCGCAAGCCAATATTGATAAACAACTGGCTAAAGTGTTGCTAGGTTTAGAAGTGCTTAATTTGGATATTACCAAGAAAAAATGGTGTGTAAACGAGACATTTAGCCTAGCCGATATTGCCTTGGGTTGCATGCTGGGATACATCGATTTGCGATTTAAGCATTTGCAATGGCAAGACAAATTTCCCAATTTGGCCAAGCATTACAACGTTTTAGTAAAGCGCCCCAGCTTTAAGCTAAGCATGCCAGTGGACTAGTTTGTTTAAATTTGTAATTTATTTAATATGTGGAGGATAATTATGTAATGGTCAAGCCGATTGGCGCCAATGGACTTCGCTCTGAGCTGCATGCAATCGGCACTAATGAAATGATGGCACGTCACTACGCCAAAGAATTGACGCGAATTATCCGCGATATTTATGCTGAAAAACTAAGCAGTATTAATTTACTTTAAACATAACACAATCGCACTATCGAACTTTAGAATAAATGGCGGCAGTGATAATACCACAGAATTTTTATATGGCGGTGGTGATAATGCCACCGCCGAGGCAAACATTGCTTTCATACACTACTGCCGATTGCCCAGGCGTAATCCCCCATTGTTTTTGACCAAATTTAACCGTTAGCTCCGTGCTATCTAATGCATCAATTTCGCAAGGCGCATCGGGCTGGCGGTAGCGCGTCTTAGCAGCGTACACCCAGTTGGTAATAGGTTCTTCGTTGTCTATCCATGTTAATTGGCTGGCTTTTAAGCCGTCGCTTAGCAATAAAGGATGTTCATGACCTTGCACCACAATGAGCTCATTTTTGAACATATCTTTTGCAGCAACAAACCATGGTTCACCATTGCTATCGCGGCTACCACCAATTTTTAAGCCTTGGCGCTGGCCCAATGTGTAATACATTAAGCCTTCATGATGACCCACTAATTTGCCTTCAGCATTTTTAATAACACCCGGTTTTTTGGGCAAATAGCGTTGTAAAAATTCTTGAAAAGGGCGCTCACCTATAAAGCAAATGCCAGTTGAATCTTTTTTGTCCGCATTTATTAAGCCTACTTGGCGTGCAATCTCGCGTACTTCAGTTTTTAGATATTTTCCCAGTGGGAACAATGTTTTGCTTAATTGAGCTTGATTAAGCCTATACAAAAAATAACTTTGATCTTTACTGCCATCATCGGCTTTTAGTAGTTGAAATAAGCCCGGTTTTAAGGGGTTTTCACGCACTTGCGCGTAATGACCAGTGGCAATTAAATCGGCGCCTAAACTCATAGCATGATCTAAAAATGCCCTAAATTTAATTTCCGCATTGCATAGAATATCAGGATTTGGCGTGCGACCTGCTTCATATTCACTTAAAAAGTTAGCAAATACACGGTCTTTATATTCGGCACTAAAATTCACTGCTTCAATATCAATACCAATTTTATCGGCAATTGAAACTGCATCAATTAGATCTTGCTTGGATGAACAGTATTCATCATTGTCGTCATCTTCCCAATTTTTCATGAAAAGGCCAACCACATCATAGCCTTGCTGTTTCAATAACAGCGCAGTTACAGATGAATCGACACCGCCAGATAGGCCTACAACAACTCTCTTTTTGGTCATAAGTTAGTAATCACTTCTAATGGAAAGCTTTTTCCGCTTAAATAGTCTTCAATACAGGTTAATACTTGTGGGCTGCGCATTAATGTGGCTTTTTCGTGAATTTCGTCAAGCGTCATCCAAACGGCGCTGATAATGCCATCGTCTAATTGTTGCGTTTCATAATGTACGCCAACGTTGCCAATAAAGGCAAAACGCAAATAAGTGATGTCGTTATGCGGGTGTTTCCAATGGTAAATTCCCAACAAAGCCGTGGGGACAAAATCATAGGCCGATTCTTCTAAAGTTTCGCGAATCACAGCTTGCACAAGTGTTTCGTTATCTTCTAAATGGCCAGCAGGTTGGTTAAAACGGTTGCCTCTATCGGTTTTTTCTTCTACCAACAAAAACTTACCGTTTTGCTCGATAATGGCAGCGACTGTGGAGTTGGGCCTAAATTGTTGATTTTTCAAAAAGAATACTTTTTTTAATTAGTATGCCTATTTTACCTAAAAATATCAGATTGGTCGCTAGCTGCTTGCGAGTTGAGGAAATAAGCCTAATAAGCCATGCGCAATAAATTCAACCGCCATTGCTGCCAAAATTAGCCCCATTAAGCGCGTGATAATATTGATGCCGATGGTCCCTAGTCTTTGCGTAATGTTATCGGATAATTTAAGCACTAGCCAAATAATGATGCTGACTAACAAAACTGGAATAACCAGCGAAAGGTGACCAAGAAATGTTGGTTGTTGTTGCGCGCTTAAAATCATATTAGAAATCGCGCCTGGCCCCGCTAACAAAGGAATGCTCAGTGGCACAATAGCAATCACTTCATGTTCTGCCAGACTTTGCGCTTCTTCAGCCGTTTGGCGATTGCCGCCTTGTTTTCCGTGCATCATGGAGATAGAAATTAGCATAATTAAAATGCCGCCGCCAACTTGGAACGATGGAATAGAAATGCCAAAGAAACTTAACATACCATCACCAACAAATGCCGCTAGACTTAAGACTATAAATACAGTTACAGCAACAGTGCGCGCGTTTCTAGCACGGTCAGGCACACTCCAGCCATCAGTTGCGCTAATAAAAATTGGCAAACTGCCAATCGGATTCACAATCGCTAGTAGTGCAATAGTAATTTTGAGTAAGTGGCTAAAATCTTGATTCAGTAAATCCATGAATTTTACTCATAATTGACAGGTTAAGGTTTGTAAGCAAGCATAGCTTTGTTAGTATGGTTTTAAATAATTTTATAGTAAACAATTAAGAGCAACGCAATGCAGATAAATATTCAAAAAATCATATTAGCTTCACAAAGCCCTCGCCGAGCGACCATTTTAATGCAAATGGGTATTAATTGCGTAGTGATGCCTGCTGATATTGATGAATCGCAATTGGATAATGAATCGCCAAGCGATTATGTATTGCGCTTGGCGAAACAAAAGGCGCTAGTCATTAAAGGGCAATTAAACGCAAAGCAAGCTGAAATGCCCATTTTGGCAGCCGATACTGCAGTTGCACTAAGAGATAGTATTTTTGGCAAACCAGAAGATGATGCAGACGCTGCGGAAATGCTTAAAAAATTATCTGGTACACAACATCAAGTTCATACGGCAGTAGCTGTGATGTTTAATCAGCAAATTGAGTTGGCGCTAAACACTACATTGGTGGAGATGATGCCGCTCAGCGATGCTATGATAGCAGCGTACATTGCTACTAAAGATCATAAAGACAAAGCGGGTAGTTATGCCATACAGGGTTTAGCGGGTAATTGGATTAAACGAATTGATGGCAGTTATAGTGGTGTGATGGGTTTGCCTGTGCATGAAACATTCATGCTGCTTAAAAGGTTTGGCTTTTAAATATAATAGTTAAATAAGAAAACAAGGTAACAAATTGGGACAAGAAATTTTAATCAATGTAACGCCACAAGAAACGCGCGTGGCCGTGTTAGAGCAGGGCATCGCGCAAGAGTTACACATTGAGCGTAGCTCTTCACTAGGCATTGTGGGAAATGTTTATCGCGGCAAAGTGTGCCGGGTACTGCCTGGCATGCAATCGGCTTTTGTGGAAATTGGCTTACAGCGCGCGGCTTTTTTGCATGTGGCAGATATTATGGAATGTCATATTGACGGAGAGCCGCCTACGGAGCGCTTGATTCAAGATGTACTGCGTGAAGGGCAATCGATCATCGTGCAAGTGATTAAAGAGCCTATTGGCACGAAAGGCGCGCGCTTGACCACTGAAGTGAGTATTGCAGGGCGCTTTTTGGTATTTTTGCCGCATCAAGATCATATTGGCGTTTCGCAACGGATTGAAGATGAAGAAGAGCGCGAAATGTTGCGTAATCGCCTACTTGGGTTGTTGCCAGAGAAACGTTCTGGTGGCTTTATTATTCGCACCATGTCAGAAACCGCGAGTGATGCTGAGCTGTTAGCCGATATCGATTACTTGCAAAAAGTATGGGCGAAGATTCAGGTGGATAGTCAATCGGCAGGTGAGCGCTCATTGGTTTTTTACGATTTAAGCCTGCCGCGACGCATTTTGCGCGATGTGGTCAATGACCAAACAGTCAGTATTCGAGTTGATTCTAAAGAAACATATTTGCAGCTAAAAGAGTTTGCCGATTTATACGTTTCAAAAGCGGTAAATCCGCTTTATCACTATCAAGGTGAGCGGCCAATTTTTGATTTTTATAGTATTGAAATTGAAATCAAGCGCGCGCTGGCACGTAAAGTCGATTTAAAATCAGGCGGCTATTTAATTTTTGATCAAACCGAAGCGCTAACTACAGTGGATGTAAATACTGGTAGCTTTGTTAGCGGCAAAAGTTTATCAGATACGATTTATAAAACCAATCTAGAAGCGGTACATTGCATTGCGCGCCAATTACGTTTAAGAAATTTAGGCGGCATTATCATTATCGATTTTATTGATATGGATACCGACACACAGCGCGAAACCGTTTTAGAAGAGCTTAAAAAAGCAGTTAGCATTGACCGTGCACGTATTAGTGTTAATGGATTTACCTCACTTGGGCTAGTGGAAATGACGCGCAAACGTACTAGGGAAAGCTTGGCGCATTTGCTTTGCGAGACTTGCAATGTGTGCCAAGGTCGTGGTGAGCACAAAACCGCGCAAACCATTTGTTACGAAATTATGCGCGAATTATTGCGCGAATCGAAACAGTTTAACGCCAAAGAATTCAAAGTGATTGCCTGCACACAAGTGATTGATATGTTACAAGATGAAGAATCGCAAAGCTTAGCGAATTTATCAGACTTTATAAAAAAACGAGTTACTTTGCAGCCAGATAGCCAATATGCCAAAGAGGCATTTGATATTATCTGGATTTAAGTATTGATTTTAATTTGTGCAGGCGTTACTTGATAAAGCATTTTTGTTGAGAGAGCATATTATTAATAAAATTTGACATATCCAGTGGTCGCGGGTTAACTGCCTCAAAGCCAAGCTGGATTCTGAAGAGAATTAACTGTAAACATTTATTACGTTTACAACTGTTAAGTATTTAATTTTCATGTGTTCTGCGCAATCTAAAATAGCGACAATAATTGAACTTCTAAGGTTTTAAATACCGAAATATTCACCATCTGTAGCAAAATTAAAGCAACCAATGGTGAAAAATCCAAACCGTTTGTGCTGGGAATTAAACGGCGAATTGGGCTTAGAATCGGTCTGGTTAAGGTATCTAAAACTCCTGAAAAAGGAGAGCGTGTATTTACCCAGCTTAAAATTACTTGCAACAAAATGGCATAAAAAAACACATCTAATGCGGTGCGCAAAATTCCCAGAAAGCTTAAGCCAATAAAGCTAAGCCAAGCGGTTTCGCCAGCAACAAAAATAGGAAAGTCACGCAATAAAAGTAGGCTAAATTGCAATATTAACTGTGTGATTAGCCCCAAAAACAGAGTAGATAAATCGATTTTTTTAAAGCTGGGAATGATTCTACGTACGGGCTTAACAGCAAAATCGGTAAGTGTAACTACCATTAATCCTAATGGGTTATTAAATGGTGACCTTAAATACTGCATAAAAAAGCGCAATAAAAATACCAAAGTGAGTAAATTAAAAACTGTTGTCAGTAAAAATTGTAGCGCGGTGCTTAACATGTTAATAAAAGCCTTTTAATGATATTGGTGAGTTTAAAAACTAATCTTTACCTAATTCAATACCTAAGGTATTGGCGCGTTCGCAAGCTTTTTGCGCAGCCAGCATAATAGCTTGTTTTACTTGTGAATTTTCTAAACTCAACACGCCTTGTTCTGTTGTACCACCTTTTGATGTCACTTGCTTGCGCAAGGTTTCAATCGGCGTTGCACTGACATCGGCCAATAAGCTCGCGCCTTTAAAAGTGGCAATGCTTAACTCTTTGGCTTGTTGCTCATTTAAACCTAAGTTTAGGGCGGCAGCTTCTAAAGCTTCTATAAAATAAAATACGTAGGCAGGGCCACTGCCGGAAATGGCCGTAACCGCATCTAATTTCTCTTCCGAATCCAACCAAATTGTGTTGCCAACCGCTTTTAATATTTGGTCTGCTAGCGTGATGTGTTTTTTAGATACGCTTGGCATGGCATATAAGCCAGTAACGCCTGCTTGAATCTGTGCTGGGGTGTTGGGCATAGCGCGAACAATAATTGGATAATTGCCCAACCAGCGGCTTAAATCCATCAAGCGAATGCCTGCTGCAATGGAAATAATCAAGGGCCGTTCGGTTGCGTTCAGTAGCGGTGTTAAGGTTTTTGCCAATGCCGATAATTGTTGCGGCTTAATCGCTAATACAATGGTGCTGCAATCGGCAACAGTGCTTAAATCAGCGCTGACATTTACACCATGCTGTTCTAATACTTGCCATTTGCTCACATCGTGTTCCACCACCAAGATATTGGACATGCTGACTTTTCGTTTTTTTAATCCCAGTATCAAGGCAAGTGCCATGTTGCCGCCGCCAATAAAAGCCAATTTCATTTAACGTAATCTCATTCTATTGTTCTAATTAAGTTGTTGATACTTTCCGTTCGCCAAATAAGGCAGAGCCAATACGTATGATAGTAGCACCTTCGTGAATCGCAGCAACATAGTCATTGGACATACCGATAGATAGAGTGTCTATAATGAACCCCTGCCGCTTTAAACTGTTAAAAGTATCTGACACAATTTTAAATTGTGCACGTTGTTTGTCGTAATCGCTGGCGGGCGCAGGAATCGACATCAAGCCACGAAGTTTTAGATTGGGTAATTGATTAATGGCAGTCGCCAGCGTAGTCACTTCGGCTAAATCAGCACCGCTTTTCGTGTCTTCAAAGCTACTATTTATTTGAATGCAAATATTCAACGGGGCTAGTTTGCTTGGTCTGGCATCCGATAAACGCTGTGCTATTTTAAGCCTATCCACAGAGTGCACCCAATCAAAATGTTGAGCAATTAGTTGCGTTTTATTGCTTTGAATTGGACCAATAAAATGCCATTCAATATTTAAATCAGCTAATTGCTCTTGCTTACAAATAGCCTCTTGCAAATAGTTTTCACCAAACAAACGCTGGCCGCTCAAATATGCTTCGCGCAATTTATCAGCTGTTTGTGCCTTGCTAACGGCTAACAGTTGTAAAGTATCTTGGCGATTTGCAGAGCGTAAAGCCGTATGAATTTTTACTTGAATCTCTTGCAAGGAATCCGCAATTATGGTCATAATTCAAATAGTTTAAGTAATTTTTTTAATGTAACTTATTAATAGTGATAATTTATTGATTAAACGCTAATGCAAGTCTATATTATAGCAGGAGCCGCACGTGGATATTTCAGATTTACTGGTCTTTTCGGTTAAGAATAAAGCATCGGATTTGCATCTTTCAGCAGGCTTGCCCCCTATGATTCGTGTGCATGGTGACATTCGCAAAATTAATGTTCCCGCGCTTGATCACACTCAAGTACGTGGCATGGTGTACGACATCATGAACGATGTCCAACGCAAAGTGTATGAAGAAACACTGGAATGTGACTTTTCATTCGAAATCCCTAATTTAGCGCGCTTCCGCGTTAATGCGTTTAATCATAATCGTGGTTCTGGCGCCGTTTTCAGGACCATTCCTTCTAAAATTTTAACGCTAGAGCAACTGAATTGCCCGGCGATTTTTAAAGAAATTGCCAATACACCGCGTGGCATTGTGCTGGTCACAGGGCCGACTGGTTCAGGCAAATCCACAACCTTGGCGGCTATGGTAGATTATATTAACGAAAACGAAATGGGCCATATTTTAACGGTAGAAGACCCAATCGAATTTGTGCATACCTCTAAAAAATGTCTGATTAATCAGCGTGAAGTAGGGCCTCACACCCTATCATTCCAAAATGCCTTGCGCTCTGCGTTGCGTGAAGACCCTGATGTGATTCTAGTGGGCGAGATGCGCGATTTGGAAACGATTCGCTTGGCGCTAAGTGCCGCGGAAACAGGTCACTTGGTATTTGGTACTTTGCATACCAGCTCTGCTGCTAAAACAGTAGACCGTATTGTGGATGTGTTCCCAGCGGCAGAAAAAGAAATGGTGCGGTCAATGCTGTCTGAGTCACTGCGCTCTGTGATTTCGCAAACTTTGTGTAAAACTAAAGATGAGCAAGGCCGTGTGGCGGCGCATGAAATTATGATTGGTACACCCGCTATTCGTAACTTGATTCGTGAAAATAAAGTAGCGCAAATGTATTCGGCGATTCAAACAGGCCAAAATATTGGCATGCAAACACTGGATCAAAATCTGCAAGATTTAGTGCGCCGTAATATTATTTCAGCTAACGAGGCACGTAGCAAAGCATCCAATAAAGATTCAATTATTGGCTAAAAATTGACAGTAATATTAATAGATAATACTAGGAATTAATAATGGAAAAAGGCCAGGCTGAAAAGTTCGTATTTGACTTATTGCGCTTAATGATTGTCAAAAAAGCCTCGGATATGTTCATTACCGCGGGCTTTCCGCCAGCAATGAAGATTGATGGCAAAATGACACCCATCAGCCAGCAAGTATTATCAGCGCAACAAGCACGGGAAATTGCTCGATCTATAATGAATGATAAGCAAGCATCAGAGTTTGATGCCACCAACGAATGTAACTTTGCTATTGGTTTGCCAAGTGTGGCGCGTTTTAGGGTGAATGCCTTTGTACAACGCGGTTCTGTGGGTTTGGTATTTAGGACCATTGCCACCAAAATCCCTAAATTTGAAGATTTAGGCTTGCCCGAAATATTAAAAGATATTGCCATGGCCAAGCGTGGTTTGGTGATTTTTGTGGGCGGTACAGGCTCTGGTAAATCTACTTCTTTAGCAGCTATGATTGGCTATCGCAATGAAAATAGCTATGGCCATATTATTACTATAGAAGACCCGGTTGAGTTTGTGCACGATCATAAAAACTGCATTATCACCCAACGGGAAGTGGGTGTAGATACTGAGAATTGGCATATTGCGCTTAAAAATACGCTGCGCCAAGCACCTGATGTGATTCTGATTGGCGAAATCCGCGATCGCGAAACCATGGATTATGCGATTGCTTTCGCAGAAACGGGCCACTTATGCATGGCAACTTTGCACGCTAACAGCACCAACCAAGCGCTGGATCGTATTATTAACTTCTTCCCAGAAGAGCGGCGACATCAGCTGTTAATGGATTTGTCACTGAATACGCGTGCGTTTATTTCACAACGTTTGATTCCTAAGGTTAATGGTATTGGCCGCGCGGCAGCGATTGAGATTATGATTAATTCGCCATTGATTTCTGATTTAATCTTTAAAGGCGATGTGCATGAAATTAAAGAGATTATTGGCCGTTCGCGCGAAATTGGTATGCAAACATTCGACCAAGCTTTATTCGATCTGCATGAATCGGGTACAATTAGTTACGAAGATGCGCTTAAAAATGCTGACTCAGTCAACGACATACGACTTAAAATTAAACTGCACGGAAAAGGTGCGCATGATAAAGATGTATCTTCTGGTTTAGATCATTTAGGCATTGTGTAAAGTTAATAAATAAATAAAATGCCGATGCATACATAGGCATTTTTAACGGCTAGAAGTTTAAGTAGAGAAATTGATTACTCAACAGAAACCTCTACGCCTCTCGCCTCTGCTTAATAGGAGCCGCCATATACGCTCCGTGGTTTGCGTTTATCGATTCTTTCTTCGTCAAATCTAGCATCTTCCAAAGTATCTTCTACTGATTCAGCCCGTTATTTTGCTTAGGCTTCATTAGAGATTTGGTTGCCTTTTGGATTACGATAACCAGAAAGTATTGCTTTAGATTTAGGATGTGTTTTAGCCAATCAACAATCGCAACTAACCTAATAGTTGCATCGAAACCTTACAACACTGTGGTGTCTATCGGCCCTTTTTATAGAAACGTCAAGTAGTTATCAGGCCGAACTGTTCCTAAACATAAAACTTAACATTATCCAAAATGTTGACGACTAGAGGTTTGCTTGATAGGTGATTTGTCCGTGCAATAAAGTATATTGCACTTTCCCCATCATTTCTATGCCCAAAAAGGGAGTATTTTTGCCTTGGCTAACCAATTGGTTTGGTGTAACTGTCCATACTTGTTCTGGGTCGAATATGGCTATATCGGCATCGCTGCCAATTGAAAGATTGCCGCCTGTTATGCCTAATATTGCGGCTGACTGGCTAGTGATTTTGCTAATCGCATCCAAAACCGATAATTTATGTTGGCTAGCCCATTTTAATGCGAGTGGTAACAGTAATTCTAAGCCAGTGGCCCCAGCTTCGGCTTCAGCAAAAGGCAATAGTTTTGCATCATCGTTCACTGGCGTATGGTCAGAGCAAACGGCATCAATGGTGCCATCCTTCAGTCCAGCGCACAGAGCATCTTTATCGCGCTGGCTTCGTAGTGGCGGTTTTAAATTGGCATGAGTATTAAAATAACCTATGTCAAAATCGGTTAAATGCAAGTGCTGCGCGCTTACATCGGCCGTGACTTGTATGCCCTGCTTTTTGGCATCGCGTACCAACGCGACCCCTTCCGCGGTTGATAATCGGCACAGATGAATTTTGGTATTGGTTTCTTGAGCAATTCTTAAGATACTGGCAATGGCCAAGCCTTCTGCTGCCGCTGGAATACCTTTTAAACCAAGCCTGCTAGCCATTTCGCCGTCATGCGCCACACCATTTTTGGCCAAATATTCGTCTTGAGCACGCAAAAATAAGGTGTAGCCAAATGTAGCCGCATATTCGCAAGCACGCCAAAGCACTTGGGTATCGGTAATGGAGCTATCGGCTTGGCTAAAACCTACGCAACCAGCCTCTGTTAACTTGCACATTTCTGTGAGCAGTTTGCCATTTAGCTGCCGTGTTAAGGCACCAAGCGGATAAACGTTAGCAAGGTTGATTTGCCTAGCACGATATTTAAGCATCTCAACCAAGCCAGGTTCATCTAGTACGGGTTGTGTGTCTGGCGTGCAGGCAATACTGGTAACACCACCTGCGGCCGCGGCATGTAACTCACTCACCAAAGTGGCTGAATATTCTGAGCCTGGTTCGCGCAAGCGTGCACTTAAATCTACAAAGCCTGGGCTTATAATTAAGCCTTCTGCATCAATGGTTTGATTAGGGGCAAAGTTTGCTGGTTTATTGCCAACCCCCAAGATTTTACCCGCCGCGATATAGATATCTTGTTTAGTATTAATATTATTTTTAGGGTCAATCACATGACCATTTTTGATATGAATTTTCATGCTGTACCCCCGGCAAGCATTGCCATCACCGCCATCCGCACCGCAATACCATATGTCACTTGCGGTAAAATCACCGATTGGCTGCCATCTGCTACGCTAGAGTCAATTTCTACGCCGCGATTCATAGGCCCCGGGTGCATTACAATGGCATCTGGCTTAGCAAGTTTGAGTTTTTCTTGGGTTAAGCCGAAGGTTTTAAAATATTCTTGTGCGCTAGGCAGCATTGCGCCACTCATACGTTCGTTTTGCAGGCGCAACATCATAATCACATCTACATCTTTTAAGCCGGCTTTTAGATCGTGAAACACTTGCACGCCCATTTTTTCAATGCCAGTTGGCAATAATGTTTTAGGGGCAATCACGCGCACTTCTGGTACACCTAAAGTAGTAAGCGCATGAATTTCGCTTCTTGCCACCCTTGAGTGCAACACATCACCCACTAAAGCTATGCGCAAATTATGCATATCAGGCTTGTAGCGGCGGATGGTAAATACATCCAACAAACCCTGCGTTGGGTGCGCATGGCGACCATCTCCTGCATTAATCACGCTAATATTGTCACGCACATGCTGGGCAATAAAATGCGCTGCACCGCTTTGCGCGTGGCGTACCACAAACATATCAGCGTGCATGGCGATTAAATTATCCACCGTATCTAGAATGGTTTCACCTTTAGATTGGCTTGATGTACCAACATTAAGATTAAGCACATCGGCTGATAAGCGCTTGGCTGCGATTTCAAAGGTAGTGCGGGTGCGGGTGCTGTTTTCAAAGAAGATATTGCACACGGTTTTACCACGTAACAATGGCACTTTTTTAATATCGCGCTCTGCCACACCTACAAATGTTTCAGCCGTATCTAAAATTTGATTCAAAATACGCTTTGGTAAGCCTTCAATAGTCAGCAAGTGCTTTAGATTGCCATCAGAGTCTAGTTGCGGGTTATACATTGCTTGCCTTTAAATCGTTTGTTGCTGACATATCGTCAGTTTCTAGGCTTAAATGTAATTTGCCTCTGGTATCTTGCGATAACTGCAAGCTCTGATTGGATCTAAGCAGAATTTCTGCACCTACAATTTGTGGCTTAATAGGTAGTTGTGCGCCACCGCGATTAATCAACACCGCCAGTGTGATACTGGCAGGCCTGCCATAATCAAAAAGCTCATTCATAGCAGCGCGCGTGGTACGGCCTGTGTAAAAAATATCGTCAATCAAAATAATGTGTTTATCTTGCACGTTAAATGCAATATTAGATGGCTGTATTTCGGCTTTTAAGCCACGCTGTGAATAATCATCCCTATACAATGCGGCATCTAGCGTGCCGTAAGAAATAGCAGTTTTAAGTTGACTTAAAATGCGTTGCATTAACCAAACGCCACCACTATGAATGCCGACTAACGCACTATTTTCGGATAATTCAGGATTCGCCAGATGCGCTAGAATTTTGGTGCTGATATCACTTAATAGTGTTTCTGGGTTTGGTAGTTGCATACGTTTTTTCTAATAATTAGAAAGCTAATTGCTCAAAATAAGATTGTAATATGCTTTGCGCGGCCACTGAATCCATCAGGTTTTTTTGTTTGGCACCTTTAATACCTGCTGCTTGTAAGCGCTCGACCGCTTCAACAGAAGTCAATCGTTCATCCATCATGGTGACTGGCAAATTAAAGCGACCTTCTAGGCGCTGCGCAAATTTTTTGGCTAAATGGGTCAGGGTGTGTTCGGTGCCATCCATGTGTGTTGGCAAACCTACTACCAGCAAGCTAGGGCGCCACTCTTGAATGAGGTGAGCAATTTTTGCAAATTTGGCATCATTGGTTTCGACTTCAATAGTGGTAACAGGGTAGGCTTCTTTGAGTATGATTTCGCCAACCGCTACGCCAATCCGTTTTTCACCAAAATCGAAGGCAAGTACAGTGCCAATAATATCGGGGTATTTGCGTTCTAAAATGGGTAAATGACTCTGGTTTTTAGGACTTTTGGCGCTGCTTGGGTTGTCTGGCGCATCCGTCATCACTTAAGCATGCCCTGCGTTATGCGTGAAGTTAGCTAAATTTAAACCCATTAACTGCATGGCAATATCAAATTTTGAATCGTTTTGCGCATCGAAAATTAAAGTATGAATGTCATGGATATTATTGGTATCCATATTTAACCACGCATTTTGTAATACTTCATCTTCTAACTGTCCAGTTGTCCAGCCTGCATAACCCAGCGCAATCAATATTTTTTCGGGCCCCGTACTTTTCGAAGCCGCTTCTAGAATATCTTTGGAAGTAGTAAGTGCAATGGTGTTATTGACCAAGATGGTTGAGTTGTAATCTTCATGCGGTGTGTGCAAAATAAATCCACGCTCAGTTTGAACTGGGCCGCCGTAATGCACAATTTTTTCGAGTAAGGCGGGTGAGTCAGGGTTGAGTTTGATTTGTTCGAATAGATCAACTATGGTGATATCAGTCGCACGATTAATCACTAACCCCATTGCACCGTCTTGATTATGTGTGCAAATATAAATGACGGTTTTAGAAAAATAAGGATCTGTCATGGCGGGCATCGCGATGAGAAACTGACCTGTTAGATTAATATTTTCCAATTTTTGTTAGTTTAACATTATTTAGTTAATTTAATCAATTGCTTAACGAATATTTTATAATTTTTTTGATAGGCAATTATGGTTTTTCGAATTCCAAATAACCGGTTATTTCTAAGCCAAAACCCATCATACTAGGCATTTTGCGCGGAGTTGCCATTAAGCGCATTTTGCGAACACCTAAATCGAGCAAAATTTGCGAGCCAATACCATAAGTGCGCAACTCTTGATTATAGCGAACCGGCTCATCAGCATGTGAAATTCGCGAGAGTAAATCACCCGCGCTTTCACTGTGATGCAGCAATACAATCACGCCACAATTGGATTCTGACAACACGCGCATGGCTTGCAACATATTCCAGCTATGCGTGCAACTGGTGCTATCTAGCAAATCGAAAACAGATAGCGGTTCATGCACTCGCACCAAAGTTTCTTTATCTGCAGAAGGCTCACCTTTTACTAAGGCTAAATGTGTTTCATTGGCGATTTTATCGGCATAGGCAATCAAGCGCATTGGCCCGTATGCTGTAGTGATTAATCGTTCTGCCGCGCGCTCAATCAGTCTTTCGGTTTCGCTGCGATAATGAATCAAATCGGCAATAGTGCCAATTTTGATATCATGTTTTTGCGCTATTTCGACCAGGTCAGGCAAGCGCGCCATTTCGCCGTCATCTTTTAGTATTTCGCAAATAACCGAGGCTGGTTGCATACCAGCCAGCGCCGCTAAATCGCAGCCTGCTTCTGTATGGCCCGCGCGAACCAGTACGCCGCCATTTAAAGCGGTAAGCGGAAAAATATGACCTGGGCTAATAATACTTTTAGGTGTGGCATCTTTGGCAACAGCGGCTTTAATGGTTGTGGCGCGATCTTTGGCCGATATGCCAGTTGTAACGCCCGTTGCCGCTTCAATAGAAACAGTAAAATTAGTGCCTAAGCGTGTGCCATTTTTTTGTACCATGGGCGGCAAATTCAATTGTTTGCAGTGTGCTTCCGATAAGGTTAAGCAAATTAAGCCTCGGCCAAATTTTGCCATAAAGTTAATATATTCTGCCGTGGCAAATTCGGCTGCAATCACAAAATCGCCTTCGTTTTCACGGCTTTCGTCATCCACTAAGATAACAATTTTTCCGGCTTTGATATCGGCAATAATGTCGCTAATAGGGCTAATCGATTTTAGTGGCATAGTTTAAATTTCATTTGCCTGATTTTTCATTCGTCTAGTGGTTCATTCGCCCACTCGGTCATGCGCTCAACATAGCGCGCAATTTGGTCAATCTCTAAATTGACTTGGCTGCCAGTTCTAAGTTGATTAAACATGGTGTGTCGAAGAGTGTAAGGAATAATATTCATGGTAAAGATGTTTTTATTAATGCTGTTTACCGTAAGGCTTACGCCATTTACGCAAATCGAACCCTTTTGGGCAATGTATTTGGATAACGCACGTGGCGCTTCAATAGCCAAGGTCCAGCAATCGCCTAAATCGGTAAAGGTAACAACGATGCCAATACCATCGACGTGACCGCTAACTAAATGGCCACCTAGCCTGTCATTTAAACGCAACGCTTTTTCTAAATTGACTGGCTTTGTCTGATTTAGGCCAGTGGTTACTTTAAGCGTTTCTGTTGAAACATGCGCGGTAAAGTGCGTTTTGATGCCATTGGTTTCTAGCAGTTGAGTGGCTGTTAAACATGCACCATTTACTGCGATACTATCGCCTATTGCAACATCATCTAAACCCAAATCTTGCGCATTAATTTGCAACTTAATATCGTCGCCGAGAGTTGTAATGCTGTCAATATGGCCTACGGCCTGAATTATTCCTGTAAACATGCATACATTTTAACAGTTGTGTCCTATCAGTAGTTAATCAGAACTGTAATAAAATCTGAATTTGCCACATTAAAAACGCTAAAATTGTACTTAATAAGTAATACGTATTTTGCATAACTAACAATAATAGAAATACTTCGATAGATTACAAATGTTAGCTTTGCGCAATGTTGTCTGAGTTGTCACTAAAATTCAGTCTGATTTTCAGCATCAAGAAATGCAGAAAACGCTCGGCTGGGTAAATACTTTACCCGAAAAAGCCGAGCTGGATGTGTTAATTGAAATCAGACAGCAGTTGGCAAGAATCCCATTTTAGTCTATTCAACAAGCCAAACTTCAAATTGATGTAGTGCTAGAAATCGACCACTACATCTACCTCTATGCTAAGAAAGAAATGCATAAGTATCTAAGATTATTAAGAATTAATAAAAAACTAGAAGTCAGTATTTATAACGCCGCATACTTGTATTATCGCCAATTGTATATAGCCTATACACAATATATTATTCAAGCAGGTTGTAATGAAAATCTGGTTCAAACCGTTATTTTATAAATGAAACATCCTGAGTAGGTTGGCGTGGAGTTGCATGATGAGTCTTTTAAATTAGCCACGTTTTTCTAGCAGCAAAAAACAATTCAGTGATCAAAATGGCGGGTGATATAGAATCTCAGCTAGAATCAAAGCCAGATAAACTGCTAAGATTCGCCTTATGTCAATTTTTACCCAAATCGTTTCCAAATTACCTTTTGAATTATTCGTTGGCTTGCGTTACACCAAGGCCAAACGCAAAAATCATTTTATTTCCTTTATTTCGTTTACAAGTATGATTGGCATTGCGCTGGGGGTGGCTGCGCTCATTATTGTGCTGTCAGTTATGAATGGTTTTCAGGCAGAACTGCGGAATCGTATTTTGGGTGTGGCTTCGCACTTAGAAATCACAGGCGCTAACAATCAATTAAGCGATTGGTCAAAACTGGCTAATCAGGTCAAATCCAATCCAGAAGTGAAATCTAGCGCGCCCTATGTGATGGCGCAAGGCATGCTGAGTTACGGCCAAGGCGTCCAAGGTGCAATCGTACGTGGCGTGATGCCCAAGCTAGAAGATAAAGTTGCCGACTTAGGCAAGCACATGAAAGTAGGCAGCCTAGATGACCTCATAGCGGGCGAATTTAATATTGTGCTGGGTGGCGATTTGGCGCAATTATTAGGTATTAGCGTGGGCGAAAAAGTCGTGTTATTGGCTCCACAAGGCCAATTTACGCCAACTGGTGTAGTACCGCGTATTAAGCAATTTAAAGTGGTTGGCTTGTTTCAAATCGGTATGTACGAATACGATGCAGGCTTAGCACTAATTCATATTGATGATGCAGCAAAGCTCTACCGCATGGGTGATAACGTATCGGGCTTGCGTTTAAAGCTGGATGATTTGTTTGATGCGCCAGTCATGTCGGCCAAGTTGACTCAAAGTTTAAGCCAAACAGATACCAGCTATTTTGTCACCGATTGGACACAGCAACACGCCAATTTTTTTAAAGCGGTGCAGCTTGAAAAGCGCGTGATGTTTATTATTTTAACGTTAATTGTAGCGGTTGCCGCTTTTAATATCGTATCAACGCTAGTGATGGCGGTAACAGATAAGCGCGCGGACATTGCTATTATGCGTACTTTTGGCGCCAGCCCTGGCAGCATCATGCGTATTTTTATGATTCAAGGAGCGCTGATTGGTGTGATTGGCACTTTAATGGGCGCTGTATTTGGTGTGCTGATTGCGCTCAATATTGATACCATCGTGCCGCTGTTAGAACGCATTTTCCATGTGCAATTTTTGGCCAAAGATGTTTATTACATCAGCGATTTGCCATCAAAAGTAGAATGGCTTGATGTGATTACGATTGTGGTGATGTCTTTTGTTTTGAGCATGTTGGCTACCATTTACCCTAGCTATAAAGCCTCTAAAATCAACCCAGCAGAGGCATTAAGATATGAATAATATAGTGAAGTGTAATGCTTTAACCAAAACCTATACAGGCTTAGATGTGACCGTATTAAATGGAATAGATCTAACAGTCAATAAAGGCGAGCAAATCGTCATTGTCGGCACATCAGGCTCAGGCAAAAGCACTTTGCTACATTTGTTGGGCGGACTAGATACGCCAACTAGCGGTTCCGTTAGCTTAATCGACAATGAGTTGAGCAAATTATCCGAAACGCAAAAGGGCCAATTGCGTAACCAAAGCTTAGGATTTGTGTACCAATTCCATCATTTATTGCCAGAATTTACCGCCATTGAAAATGTGGCCATGCCTTTGTTGATTCGTCGTATGCCAAGCGCGCAAGCTATGGCGATGGCAAAAGAAACGTTATTAAAAGTTGGATTAGGCCATCGCCTAGAGCATATGCCAGGCGAATTATCGGGTGGTGAGCGCCAACGCGCCGCGCTAGCCAGGGCATTAGTCACAAAGCCCGCCTGTATATTGGCAGATGAGCCCACAGGTAATTTAGACCGCGTGACGGCTAACCAAGTATTTGATTTATTGTTGGAAATCAATAAGGAGCAAAACACGAGCCTGGTAGTGGTCACGCACGATTTAAGCTTGGCCTCCAAAATGCAGCGCCAATATCGTCTGGTAGACGGCCAATTGCAGCCGCTTGTTGATTAGAGTGTTTTAATATCTAGCGATTCATATTTAGAAAAGTCAAATGATTATTGCGGCAATAGGCTTTGTATTAGGGGCTTTGTGGCTTCAACATCAGGTCATTTTGCCAAGCGTTTGGTGTTGGCTGCTTTCACTTTTATTGTTGATAGCGTTTAGATTAGCAAAATCTCAGCCTACAGCCTTCAATTTAAACAATTATTTAGTTAAAAATAGTTTAGTTTTCTTAACGGCTTTTTCAATCGGCTTTTGCTGGGCAGCCACACTTGCACATATTCGGTTAAACGATCAGCTACCTAAAAACTGGCAGCAAAAAAGCATCATCATAATTGGTGTTATTGCCAGCTTGCCAGAGCAGACCGAGCATGGTGAGCGCTTTAAGTTTGATGTTGAGCAAGTATTAACCAAGGCACTCGATTTAAACGTGCCAAAGCATATATCGCTAAGCTTCTATCCAAAATCAACTTTTAACTCTACAAACTCATCTAATGCCGCCAATTCATTAAAGCCAATCAGCCAATTTCACGCAGGTCAGCGCTGGCAATTTAATGTTAAATTAAAGCGCCCACATGGCACATTTAATCCGCATGGCTTTGATTTTGAAGCTTGGGCCTTAGCGCAAAATATAAGGGCCACTGGCACTATTTCCAATAAAAGTGGCAATAGAAAGCTGCAAAACTTTGTGTTTAAATCAGCGTATTTGGTTGAATATTGCCGTGAAAAAATTGGTAATCGCATTTCACAAGATTTAGCTGGAAAGCCCTATGCGGGCGTCATACGCGCACTGGTGGTGGGCGATGATAGTCAAATTAGTACAGACGATTGGACTGTGTATTTGCGCACAGGCACTAACCATTTAATGAGCATATCTGGCTTGCACATTACTATGCTGGCTGGTTTGGCTTTTGCGTTTACCGCTTTTATTTGGCGGCGCATCCCTAATTTAGTTTTATTGTTGCCTACCCGCAAAGCCGCCACCATTGCAGGCTTGGTTATTGCCGTTATTTATGCTTGCTTGGCGGGCATGTCCATACCCACACAGCGCACCTTATTTATGTTGACGACATTTGCTCTAGCGCTAATGCTGGGGAGCAATCTAGCCATTTCACGCGCATTGGCAATTGCGCTACTTGTGGTTGTACTTATTGACCCTTGGGCTGTCATCGCGCCTGGGTTTTGGTTATCTTTTTGTGCGGTGGCGTTTATTGCCTATGTGACTGTCGGTAGGTTACACGCGCCGCATTGGATAGCCGCCGCTATACACACCCAATGGTCCATTACGCTGGGTTTGTTGCCTATTTTAATTATGTTATTTGGTCAAACATCCATCATTTCGCCTCTGGCAAACGCCTTTGCTATTCCTATTATTAGCTTAATTGTGGTGCCTTTTAGTATATTAGGTAGTTTTTTGCCTATGGATATTGTTCTAAATGGCGCGCATACGGTACTTGAATGGTGCATGATTGGATTAAATTGGCTGGCTAATTTGCCCATAGCTGTTTGGCAACAAGCTACACCGCCTGCGTGGGCTTTTTTTGCAGCAGTGTTTGGTGTTTTGTGGCTTTTATTGCCACGCGGCTTTCCTCAGCGCTGGTTGGGATTTGTGCTGTTAATGCCTTTGTTTATAGTGCCCATTAAACAGTTAGAAGCTGGCTCCATGCAAGTAACCGTTTTAGATGTAGGCCAAGGTTTAAGCGTTTTGGTTAAAACCGTCAATCATGTATTGTTATATGATGCTGGAAGTCGCTATTCCAGCCAAAATGATGCAGGCGCTCGTATTGTGATGCCCTATTTGCGCGGTGAAGGTATTAGCAAGTTGGATGGCTTTATAGTTAGCCATGACGACAGTGACCATAGTGGTGGTTCGGCATCTGTTTTAGAGCAAATGCCTGTGAATTGGGTGGCGACTTCTTTTGATTTTCCAGATCATTGGCAGGCTAAAAAGGCAATTAAATGTTTTGCTGGTCAAACTTGGGAATGGAATAACGTAAAATTTGAAGTGCTTAATCCTAATTTAGACAGTTACGGAAATACTAAAATTAGCGACAATAATCGCAGTTGCGTGTTAAAAGTCACTAGTCAATTCGGCAGTATTCTACTCACAGGCGATATTGAAAAATCAGCAGAGGCGGCATTGCTCCAAGCCAATCAAGAATTAGGTTCTGGCGATATGCTGGAAAGCGATGTGCTCATTGCGCCGCATCATGGCAGCAAAACTTCATCTACCAGCGATTTTGTGCAAGCCGTAAATGCCAAGCAAGTTATTTTTACTGTGGGTTATTTAAATCGATTTAAACATCCAAAACCGATGATTGAATCGCGCTATAGCGCCAATGGCGCAAACAATTATCGCTCAGATTATCATGGTGCACTACAGATTAACTTTAGCCAAAATCAGCCGCCAAGCATAGAATCATGGCGGCAAAAGCAGCCCAAATATTGGCATGATTCGTATCAAATAATAGCCGATTAAAGTGTAAAGCAATGCAACTTGAACTTGCTGAAAACGCCGCTTCAAGCTAAAGTTATAGTAGTTTTTAAAAACATAAGGAGTTTTGCTGTGTGGGAAATTATTCTGGCCGCTGGCTGGCCAATTTGGCCTTTAATTATTGCTTCAATTATTGCGTTGGCCATTATTGGTGAACGTGCCTGGGCTTTACGTACTGAAGTGGTCACGCCAAGTAGTTTATTGCCAGAAGTCCAAAAATGGTTAAGCCAAGGAGGTGTCACTAAAGAAACACTGACAAAACTAGAAAAACATTCCTTACTTGGTGAGGTCTTTGCAAGCGCTTTAGCAAATAGCAAAAGTTCGCGTGAAATCACCAAAGAGGTCATTGAAGAAACGGGCCGGGCAGTAGCGCATAAACTTGAGCGCTATTTGCCAACACTAGGCACGATCGCAACTGTTGCGCCATTATTAGGTTTGCTAGGAACAGTTATCGGTATGGTGGAATTATTCGGCTCATTTACCAATAGCGGTCACGATGTTGCGCAGTTTGCGCGTGGTATTTCTGTTGCGCTTTACAATACGGCGGCGGGTATTGTTGTGGCGGTGCCTGCTATGATTGCTTATCGCTATTTCCGTGCAAAAGTGGATGGAATTTTGGTGGATATGGAACAACAGGCGATTAAGTTGGTAGAGACACTTCACGGTGAACGCAAATAATTTAAGCAATTCTCTTGAAATCATGTGATTACGGCGTTATTTTTGTTTGCCGTACTTAATTGTACTGTCTGCGCAAAATGCCTTGTCTTCACCTAATTTGAAAGAGCATTCTAAAGTTATGGCTATAAAGTAATTGGCGGTAAAAGGAAAAATATGAATTTTCAACGCGGTAAAAGGCACGAAGAGCTAGAGATGAATCTAGTGCCACTGATTGATGTACTCTTGGTTATTATTATTTTCTTGGTAGTAAGTGCGACTTTTTCGCGTACCAGCGAGCTACAAATTAATCTTCCAACGGCAGAGGCTAGCAGCCCTCAAGATAAACCCCTGATTATCACAGTTGAAGTCGATGCAAGTGGTCGTTACGTAGTAAATGGCAATGCAGTCGATAATGTCAGTATTAATGATATATCTAGCGCACTGGTTAAAGCGGTAGGAAGCGGTAAAGAGCCGACAATTGTGATTAACGCAGATGCAAAAGCCACGCATCAATCCGTAGTTAACGTGATGGAGGCTTCGAGATTAGCTAATTACACGCATATTACGTTTGCTACCCAAGTCGGTTCAGGAACTTAATTTATTTAGCTATTTTTTTGATAGCCAACGTTTGTTATGACTGTTCGTTGGCTCAGATTGATTAAACTTAATTAATTAATTCTACATTTTGAATTATTTTTTAAAGCGAGTTCATCATCACTCAAGAAATCATTCATCAAGCTTGGTGCAAAAAAAATACACTGTTTTATTGCGTGCTGGTGCCGTTATCTTGGGTATTCGCGCTGATTAGTTTGTTAAGGCGCTGGGCCTATCGATTGGGTATACTGAAATCTCATTCGCTGACGGTACCAGTGATTATTGTTGGTAATATTCATATTGGCGGCAGCGGTAAGACCCCAGTTGTTATTTGGCTGGTAGAGCAATTAAGGCAGCAAGGTTATCAGCCTGCGGTGATTAGCCGTGGTTATGGTGGTACTGTTAAGTTGCCCACCGCTGTTCATGCTAATAGTAACCCCAAAGAAGTTGGCGATGAACCTGTACTGATTGCTTACAGATGTGATTGCCCGATATATGTGGGTACAGATCGTGTACATGTAGGGCTTGAATTGTTAAAAGCCCATCCAAGTTGTAATGTGATCATTAGCGATGATGGTTTGCAGCATTATCGTTTAAAACGCGATTTAGAGATTGCAGTTATTGATGCTGAATCCTACTTGAAAAATGCACGCTTGCTGCCAGCCGGTTCTTTAAGAGAGCCTATGCGTCGTTTACGTAAGGTAGATGCAATCATTAAGAATGGGCTTGAAGATACTGAATTTGAGCATTCAGAATCGGACACCAACGCCTATCAAATGCAATTAGTCGGCTCTCAGTTTTATAACTTAGTAGATCCCAAAATAAAAGCCAGCGTTGTATATTTTAAGCGAAAAATTATTAAAGCTATAGCCGGCATTGGCAACCCTGCGCGGTTTTATGAACACTTACGCCAATTAGGTTTAAACTTTTCATCCTCTAGTTTTGAAGATCATCACGCCTTTGCGGCGTCTGATTTAGCGCAATTGGAATGTGATGTATTGTTAATGACAGAAAAAGACGCCGTGAAATGCAAGCCATTTGCACAGCCTCACCATTGGGTATTGCCTATAGCGGCAAAGATAGACGGCGACTTGATGCACTTAGTGATGAAAAAATTGCAACAAAGCATACATTAAGTATTAAACTCAATATCAATTAATTGATATCAAAAAAGGCACAACATGGACTCTAAATTACTGAATATCTTAGTCTGCCCCGTTACCAAAGGGCCTTTGATTTTTGATAAAAAAAATAATGAGCTTATCTCTAAATCGGCACGTTTAGCCTACCCGATTCGCGATGGCATCCCAGTCATGTTGCAAGAGGAGGCTAGAAAGCTAAGTCCTGATGAAAAAATCGGTGCAGACGAAAAAGACGCATCCTAAAAATTTAATCAGAGTAATTAGGATGTTTGCATGAATTTCAAAGTCGTCATTCCTGCCCGCTACGCCAGCACCCGCTTGCCTGGTAAGCCGCTATTGGATATTGCTGGTAAGCCAATGGTCATTCGCGTGGCAGAGCAAGCCGCAAAAAGTGGCGCCAATGAAATTGTCATTGCGACCGACTTTGAGAAAATTTGCCATATAGCCGCGCAGCACGATATTAAAGCGGTAATGACGCGTATTGACCATACCTCTGGCACCGATAGAATTGCCGAAGTGGCCGGAAAGCTAAACTGGGCAGATATTGACATTGTGGTGAATGTACAGGGTGATGAGCCGCTGATTGAGCCAATATTGATTCAAGAGGTGGCGCAGCACTTAGCTAACAGCACAGAGGCAGTAATGGCAACGGCTTGCCATGCTATACATGATGAGGCAGCGCTATTGAATCCTAATGTCGTTAAAGTGGTGATTGATGCAAATAGCAACGCTTTATATTTTAGCCGTGCGCCGATTCCCTATCCGCGCGATGATACTTATAAAAACAATATTCAAGCCTATCGCCATATTGGTATTTACGCCTATCGCGTAGGATTCTTGAAAAAATACGCGCAATTAAGCACCACAGAGTTAGAGAAAATTGAGAGTTTAGAGCAATTAAGAGTATTGCATCACGGTTACAAAATTGTAGTTACCACCACTAACAATGCACCCGCAAGTGGTGTAGATACGCAAGAAGATTTAGATTACGTGCGAAGCTTATTTTTAGTTTAAGCAGCTATTTTAAATATTAGTTCTAAATAAAATACACCGCACCCAGTAAAAACAATCCTGTACAAAAAATCCAGCTTTAACGGTTGGTGCATATAAAAAAAGGTAAAGGGCTCAAATACACTTAATGTGATGACTTATTGCAACATTTTCAGTTGCCCTATCGATAGCACAGTAAAGCTAATACGGTTGGCAGGCACTTGAAATAAATACTCCACCAGCACAATACTCCAACTAATCAGCGCAGCAATAATCCAAGTTGTGTTATTGAGTTCTTTTAGATGAACACACCAATCAAATGTCATAAAGACATTTGAAATAAAGCTTTTAATGAAAAACCATAGTATGAGCTAGATTATTGTTTTGTTCAGTCACGTCTTTATGGGTGGTGACTGAACGACATGCTTAATATTTAAACGGCAGATTCGCCTGTTTCACCTGTGCGTATACGAATAACTTGGTCGATGCTGCTAACAAAAATTTTGCCATCACCGATTTTGCCAGTATGCGCGGCTTTAATAATAGCATCCATGGCGGATTCTACCATTTCATCGGTGACTACCAACTCAATTTTGATTTTAGGTAAGAAGTCGACGACGTATTCTGCGCCACGGTAGAGCTCGGTATGGCCTTTTTGACGGCCAAAGCCTTTTACCTCAGTTACAGTTAAGCCATTTACACCAATTTCAGAGAGCGATTCGCGCACTTCATCTAACTTAAATGGTTTGATTATCGCTTCAATTTTTTTCATTCTTGCTCTCCCTTAATTATTGGTTCGTTTTAATCGTATCTGTTAACTACGCATTTTGCATGCTTAATATTAATGACATTTTTATGCCACATCAAACTTTAATTTGGCGGTAATAGGGTAGCGCCTATCTTTACCAAAGCCACGTTGTGTAATTCTAACGCCAACTGGCGCTTGGCGTCGTTTATATTCGTTGCGGTCAATCAAATTGGTTACGCAATTCACATCTTTTTCACTAAATCCCATTTGCACGATAGAAGTGCGACTTGCGTCATCTTCAACATAAGCCTGCATAATTGCGTCCAAAATTTCATAAGGTGGCAAACTATCCTGGTCGGTTTGATTAGCACGCAGCTCAGCACTTGGTGCGCGCGTGATAATGCGCAACGGAATCACATGCGATAAATGGTTGCGGTATTCGGCCAGCTTATAAACCAGCGTTTTTGGCACATCTTTTAATAGTGAGAATCCACCTGCCATATCGCCATATAACGTGCTGTAGCCAACTGCCATTTCAGATTTATTGCCTGTGGTGAGCACAATGCTGCCAAATTTATTGCTTAATGCCATCAATAACATTCCGCGAATACGCGCTTGCAAGTTTTCTTCTGCAGTATCAAAGGGTAAATCGCCAAATTCAGGTTTTAATGTATCGCAAAATAAATTAAACAAATCTTTGATGGGGATTTGGCTGTATTTCACACCCACTAAGTTCGCCATTTCCATCGCGTCATCAACGCTCATACTGGCGGTAAACTCTGATGACATCATCACCACTTTTACCCGCTCCGCGCCTAGGGCATCAACTGCAATGGCTAGTGTTAAGGCCGAGTCAATTCCACCAGACAATCCCAACACAACGCTTGGAAAGCCATTTTTATTCACATAATCTTTTAAGCCAATTGTTAGTGCATGGTAAGCAGCAGACTCAATAGTTAGCTTTGGTAAAACAATTGCTGACACTGGTTGATGATTAATAAATTCAACAAAATCTAAGTCTTCAACAAAGTTAGGTAGCTGTTGCACCACTTTCCCAGTCTTATCAAGCACAAACGAACCACCATCAAACACTAATTCGTCTTGCCCGCCAACTAAATTAAGATACACCACACTTAAGCCCGTTTCAGTTGCGCGCTTGGCTAATACTTCATAGCGCGTTTCAAGCTTATCCATATGGTAGGGCGATGCGTTTAAAGACAGTAGTGCTTGTGCTCCTGCCAGTTTTGCCTGAATCGCAGGGTCAGATCCCCAGCCATCGGCACAGATAAATACGCCAAATTTTGTGCCTTCATACTCAAAAACTAAAGGGCTATCACCTGCAGTAAAATAGCGTTCCTCATCAAATACGCTGTAATTAGGCAGGCTTTGTTTGTGGTAAGTGGCGCTGATTTTGCCATTTTGGACAAGCGAAGCCGCATTAAATAAATCATCATTCACCTTATGTGGATGGCCTACTAAAAGCGACATATGTGGTAGTGCATTGGCAATGCGCTTAAGTGCGCGTTCACAAGCGAGATTAAAATCTTCTCTAAATAATAAATCTTCCGGCGGGTAACCGCATAACGCCAGTTCAGGCGTAATCAGCAAGCCTGCGCCTTGTGCATGCGCACGGTTGGCGAAGTCGATAATTTTGTCGGCATTGCCAGCGATATCGCCAACAGTCGCGTTAATTTGTGCCAGCGCTATTTTCATGGCTTAGTAACTATTGAAAAGCGTTCAAAAGTGGAGTTAATATTTGCCGCCAGCATCTTTAATCAAGCGAACAATTTCTACATCACCTTTTTTAAGCGCATATACATAAGCGGTTAAGCCGTATTTATCGCGTGCTTTTACATCTGCTTTGTGGTCCAGTAACAATGATACTAATTCTGCAGAACCGTTACTAACCGCAAGCTGCAACAATGGCGTGCCTTCAGAGTCCTCATGATTGACATCTGCGCCTTTATTAATGAGCACTTTGGCGGTTTCTAGTTGCGATTTTTTAATCGCCCACGTCAATGCCGTCCAGTCTGATTGATCTTGCAGATTCATATTGGCACCTTTTTCAATCATGTATGTTACGGCTGGCGCATGGCCTTCACGCGCAGCATACATCAATGGTGTAGCGCCTAATCTGTCGGCTACATTCGGCAGTGCACCTTTTGACATTAGTGATGAAATAGTCGGCACATCACCACTTTTGGCAGCATACATCAACGCTGTTTTACCATCATCCGATTTTGCGTTGGCATCTACTCCATGCTGAATAATTAAGTTAACCGCATCGGCATGGCCCGCTGTAGCGGCCATTCCAAAAGCACTCCAGCCACTTTCATCGCGAATTTTAGGGTCTGCGCCTTTTTCAAGTAGCACTTTAATTGTCTTAATGTAATTTTTTTTCGAGGCAAACATCAGCGCAGTCCAGCCGCCTTTATCTTTGGCGTTAACCTCGGCGCCCTTTTCTAATAAAGCGGCAACCACTTCAGCTTGGTCTTTGCGTGCCGCATACATCAATGCAGTAATATCGTTTTCATCTTTGGTATTGGCGTTGGCACCGCCGTTTAACATCGCTTTAACAGTTGTTAAATCGCCCTTAGAAGCAGCCGTTAGCAAATACGGAATTTCTGCCGCCATGCTTAATTGCGAAGCAACACAAAGTACTAAAGCCACCATCATGTTGGTGATATTTATATTGTTTATTTTCAACAATTCTACCTTTTCGATTTTAATTCAATGGCCTTAACAACGGCCTCGCCCAAGCTAGCGGGTGAGCTTGCCACCACACAACCAGCGCTTTCTAGAGCCGCAATTTTATCTTCTGCACGGCCACTGCCGCCCGAAATAATGGCGCCCGCATGGCCCATACGCTTACCTGCAGGGGCGGTTAAGCCAGCAATATAAGCGGCTACTGGTTTGGTCACATGGTTTTTAATAAAGTCAGCCGCCGCTTCTTCATCATTGCCGCCAATTTCACCCACCATAATAATAGCTTCAGTTTCAGGGTCGGCTTCAAATAGCATTAAGCATTCAATAAAGTTTAAGCCTTTAATTGGATCGCCACCAATACCCACACAGGTTGTTTGACCCAAACCCAGTGCCGTAGTTTGATGTACAGCCTCATAAGTAAGCGTACCAGAGCGCGATACTACTCCCACTTTGCCACGCAGATGAATGCTACCAGGCATAATACCAATTTTGCATTCATCTGGCGTGATAATGCCAGGGCAGTTAGGGCCAATTAATTTGGTGCCATTGGCTTTTAAGGCGGCTTTAACGTTGAGCATATCCAATACAGGAATGCCTTCCGTAATGCACACAATTAATTCAATACCTGCATCGGCCGCTTCTAAAATTGAATCGGCCGCATACGGTGGCGGTACATAAATCACGCTGGCATTGGATTGTGTTTCGCGCACAGCTTCGCGCATCGTGTTAAATACTGGTAGGTTAAGATGAAACTGGCCGCCTTTGCCTGGCGTGACACCGCCCACCATTTTGGTACCGTATGTTAGCGCCTGTTCAGAGTGGAATGTGCCTTGTTTACCCGTAAAGCCTTGGCATAAAACTTTTGTGTTTTTATTAACTAAAATCGCCATTATGCTACTGCCTTTATAGCCGAATTATTAACTGAAAGCACAGCTTGCTTAGCTGCATCGGTTAAGTTTTCTGCCGAGGTAATATTAAGACCACTTTCACCCAATATTTGTTTGCCTAACTCTACATTGGTACCTTCCAAACGCACCACTACTGGAATAGTCATACCCACTTCTTTTACTGCCGCAATGATGCCCGTAGCGATAATATCGCAACGCATAATACCGCCAAAAATGTTCACCAAAATCGCTTTAACGTTGTTATCTGCCAAAATAATCTTAAACGCTTTAGTTACGGTTTCAGCCGTTGCGCCACCTCCCACGTCTAAAAAGTTGGCTGGCATGCCGCCATGCAATTTAATTAAATCCATCGTCGCCATGGCTAAGCCAGCGCCATTTACCATGCAGCCAATATTGCCATTTAATGCAATATAATTGAGCCCAGCATGATGTGCCACTGCTTCTTTGGCGTCACTTTGAGACCAGTCTTGCAGCTCGGCCAAGCCTTTTTGGCGATACAGCGCATTGTCATCCACTGTCATTTTGCAATCCAGTGCCACCAGTTTGCCATCGCAAGTCACCACCAATGGATTAATTTCTAGTAGCGCTAAATCGTTTTCTTTAAATAGTTTGTACAAGCCTTTTGTTAATTTAGCAAAAGCCATAATCTGGTCGCCACTTAAATCTAACGCAAACGCTAAATTACGTGCTTGATAATCGACTAAACCATTCAAGGGATCGCATACTTCTTGCAAGATTTTTTCGGGTTGCGTAGATGCAATTTCCTCAATATCCATACCGCCGGCAGAGGATGCAATGATGACGACGCGTTCTAAAGTGCGGTCAACCAACATGGATAAATACAATTCGCGCGCAATGGGTAGCGTTTGCTCAACCAAGATTTGATGCACAGGCTGGCCTTCTGGTGCATTTTGGTAAGTGACTAAAGATTTGCCCAAAAGCGCGCTGGCTACTGCATGCGCTTCGTGCGCTGATTTAACAATTTTAACGCCACCCGCTTTGCCGCGACCACCTGCATGCACTTGTGCTTTCACTACCCATGCACAACCGGCAATTTCTCTAGTGGCTGCCGCTGCAGCCTCTTCTGATTGCACGACTATTCCTGTAGGGGTAACAAGTCCATAGCGTTGCAACAAATGTTTAGCTTGATATTCGTGTAGATTCATTTTAAAGTGATTTTTTGCTAGTTTTAATTTTAGCTACTATTTTCGCGCAAAAGTGCGCTATAAGCTAGTAAAAAAGCCATTTCTCAATAAGGAAATCAAACGACACAAGCATTCCAAACGTTACTTTAGATATAGGGTATGGGCTTTAATCATGCCAGCCTAAAAGATTCAGCATGAGTTATGGTCGATTGCCAAAACACCTTTCGCAGTGGCGTAATGCAGTTGTCTAATGTAGAGCTCGCTATTTTGGAAGCGCAACAATTATTGCAAATGGCGCGCGATTGAAACATTCCCTTTATGCATATTCAGAATGCTTGTAGGGGTGGGTACGCCGTATGATATTACGGCTTATATTGGTTGATTTCATTGCGAATAACTCGAATTGGGGTACTTGGAAATATTATAGGCGAGATAAGCCTTGTAAACTAGCATGCCGAGTTAAATTGGTTGTAAAAGCATAGGCTGTGATTGAAAATTGAACTGGTATAATTAGCCTTTTTAAAGTTATTTGGATGTTGTTATGCGTTTAGTTGTCCAAGGCCGCGCCATCACTGTTGCGCATCTCACCCATATTCATCGTTTAACCGGTGGCAATACACAGTTTATGCAAGTGGGCGAATTTAGCTATTATTTGCCCACGCAATCAAGCGATGTAGAAGCAGTTAAGGCGTTTTGTGCAGAGCAACAAATTGATTATGCGTTAGTACCCGATGCCCAACGATTAAGTCATTTCGGCTTATGTGTGATGGATATGGATTCAACCTTAATCAGTATAGAGTGTATTGATGAAATTGCCGACATGATGCAAATTAAGCCGCAAGTTTCGGCGGTAACAGAAGCCGCCATGCGTGGCGAACTAGACTTTGCAGAAAGTTTAAAACAGCGCGTTGCTTTGCTTAAAGGCTTGCCAGAAGCCGCACTGCAGCGCGTGGTTGATGAGCGCTTAAAGTTGAACCCAGGTGCGAAACAGTGGATTGCGGCTTGCAAAGCCAACAATATCAAAACCATGTTAGTTTCTGGCGGCTTTACGTTTTTTGCCGACCATGTACAACAATTGTTGGGATTGGATTACGCCGTGTCTAATACTTTAGAAATTATTGACGGCAAGTTAACGGGTAATATTGTGGGTGATATTGTAGACGCTGAGCGTAAAGCGCAAGAGCTGTTAAAGTTGCGCGATAATTTAGGCTTAAAAGCCGATCAAACCATTGCGATAGGTGATGGCGCCAATGATTTAAAAATGATGGCAGTTGCAACCGTTGGTGTGGCGTACCATGCTAAACCATTAGTGCAAGCACAAGCAACTTATGCGCTAAACTTTACTGGTTTGGATTCGGTAGCTGCTTTGTTTACGGCCTAGCTTTGCTTACAGTCTAGTTTAATAAGGCTAACTCGGCTTCGTTAAAGCCAGCAAGTCGCCTTGCCTCCATATTAAAAGGTGGGCGCAATTTGGGCGCGGCATATTGATTTCTCAACGTTTCAAACGTAGCAATCGGCTCTAATTTTCGCTGCTGGCATAACCAATTAAACCAAATATTGCCAATCGCCACATGGCCAATTTCATCGCGCAAAATAATCGTTAAGATTTCACCCATTTTTAAATCGCCAACCTGCATGAATTTATTATGCAATTGCGGCGATGCATCTAAACCGCGTGCTTCCATGGTGCGCGGCACCAAGGCCATGCGTGCCAATACATCGTCTTTAGTTCTGTCCACCATTTCCCATAAGCTATCGTGTCCGCTAAAACTGCCGTATTCATAGCCTATTGATTGTAAGTGCGCATTCAAGAGTAAAAAATGATGGGCTTCTTCAGCTGCGACTTTGAGCCAGTCGCGGTAGTAGTTTTCTGGCATATTAGCAAAACGCCAAATGGCATCCAGCGCCAAATTAATCGCATTAAACTCAATATGGGCCAAGGCGTGAATCAAAGCGGCGCGGCCATCAATAGAGCGCATAGAACGTTTGGGTAATGCAAGCGGCCTAACTAGTATTGGTTTAAGCGGGCGGCCAGGTATGGCTGCGGTTGGGGTGAATTGTGTTGAAGGCTCAATCAAAACAGATGGATTTTTGCCTAAAGCCAATACACCTGCCGCTTTGCTGCAGGAGTCATGTTCGCAAAGCAAATCTAGTGCGGCTTTGCGGCATTCAATATTGCTTAATAACAAGATTATTTGATTTCAACAAAATCTAATTCGCCTGCTTTCATATCGGGCACCATTAAATATTTTCCATCGTTTGTTAATGCAATGTCGGCAGCTGCTTGATAGCCTTCTTTCATCAAGCGCGCTTTACCTGCCACCAGTTCATAAATCTTGCCCGTTTTCCAGTCGCTTATAATGATTTTTCCTGCTTTGGTTTTAACTATACCGTCACCGCCACCAAAGCCTTCGGCTATTTTAGTAGTTGCCCCAGTGCTTAAATTCACGCGATACAAAATACCAGATTCAAAATCGACAGATAATAAATGATTGCGGCCTTCGAACAGCAAACCATTGGGCGCCAAAATATCGGGGTTTTTGCTATCCGCAATCAGGGTAATTGGTGCACCACCTTTAGCGATTTTATAAATTTGCCCGCCTGATTTTAAATCACCGCTATCAGATACATATAAACTGCCTAATTTGTCCGCTTCAATATCATTTAAAAAAACAGGTGTACTCGGAAAAGCCATTTGCGCACCATATACTTGCCAAGAGCCGTCTTTGCTTACTTCTAGCACACGGTTTTTATCTGCCACATATAATTTGTCACCTATCATGGCTAAACCTTTTGGGTCATCCATGCCTTTTGCAAACACGGCTATGTTACCTTTTTTGTCCACTTTGCTAATTTGGCCATCACCATCTTTGCCAAACTCTCCAATTTCAGAAATATAAATGCTGCCATCTTTGCCTTGTACAACAGATTCTGGTGTTTTTAGCCCTGTAATTTTGGTAGGAATTGGCTCTATGGCATGCACGGTTAATGCTTGCAGTAAAGCCAATGCTAATAGTGTTTTTTTCATATCTATAACCTTTCTTAAGGTGGTGCGTTTAAATAAAATTAGTAGTAAATTTTGCTAAATGGCAAATCATCTAAAGCTGAGCATAGATTGACTGCGCTGCCATTGGCGGTGGTATCAATTGCGGCTAAAAATGATTTATCAATTTCTAGTTTTTTAATGACTTTATCCATTGCTTTTGCGTAGGCTTTTTCCATATAAAATTCAGGCTTAATGCCAAGCTCACCATTTTGTTGAGCTTGTTTTTTAATACTTACAATCGGATTTTCTAAATCAGATGCTGAGACATTAGTAAACACTCTGGCAATGATTTCACCATGAAAAACCCGCAACTGAGCGTTATAAAACATATGCGGCTCAAGCAATAAAACCACATTGGTGCTTTCACCGCTTTTGCATAAATGTATATTGGCGAATCGTTTCCCCAATTCTTTAAGTGCGGCCTTTTCAGCCAGTGGGCCTTTCATATGCCATACATCCAAATAAGGGTGCAGTAGGCGCACAGGATGTTCATAGTGCAGTTTTGCAATATGTACCGCGATATTGCCTGGCAATTTGGCGCCTTGCGCTAGTACCATATTATTAATAAATGCACTTGTAATAAAGCAAGTCACTATTTGTATAAAGCGATTTTTAATCATGCAATTATTGCCTTGTTATTAATTCGGTTTGCGTCTATTTGTTTGGCTGATAGCCAATACGGTAGATATAGCCTGCGCGGTCATCTGACACATACAATGCGCCATCTGTGCCAACGATAACATCTGTCGGTCGCCCCCAAACACTTTTACCGTTTAACCATCCCGTGGCAAAGTCAGTCACTTCTGTTGGTGTATCACCATTAAATTTAACACGTACCAATTTGTAGCCGCTAGGATTTTGGCGATTCCATGACCCATGCAAAGCCACAATCGCATCATTCTTATATTCAGCAGGCCAATTGGTTTTATCTAAAAAGCTAATGCCAATAGGGGTTGAATGCGAAATAAACGTAATAGCAGGCGGCGTTGCCGTTTTGCAAAAATTTTCAGCACCGATGAAATTCGGGTCTTCAACCATTGCTTTTAAATTATCGGGGTTACCCCAGCAATAAGGCCAGCCATAATGCTTGCCAGATTCGATACGGTTTAAATGTTCAGGTGGAATTTCGTCGTTTACTTTGCCGTTTTTGGTGCTGGACCGCATATCAGAACCATTATTAGTGGCAAACATGGCGCCCGTTTTCGGGTGCCATGCAAAACCTTGGCTATTGCGCAAACCTTTTGCCCATGTGGGGTCGGGTGCATGTCGGCCCAGTGTGATCAAGCTACCTGCAGGCCTGCCCTCTGCAGTGTAGCGTTGAATAGTAGCGCGCGTTGCATTTTCCTCTAAACATACATTACAGCTTGAGCCAATATTGATATATAGATGATTATCTGGGCCCAATTTAATGGTTTTAACAGTATGGTGCCCAAAAGCCAAATTGCTAATAAACGGCTGTGGTGCAGACCAAACTCCATTTTTTTGCGTTAATTTAACAACTGAGTCTTGGTTTGTAATCAGCAAATCATCGTTTATAAAAGCCAAACCATTTGGTGCGTTTAGATTGTTTGCAATCACAACAGGGTTTTCAGCAATGCCGTCTTTATTGGCATCTGGCAGCATGAGCACTTGGTTAGATGAGCCTAAAGCAACAAATAGTCGCCCCTCTTTATCCAGTGCCATCATGCGCGGCTGACCATAGTTTTTAGCCAATTTTGCATAGATGCTTGCTTCAAAGCCTGACGGCAAATTAAGAGCTAATTGATTGGGCGGATCTATCGATTCTGCGCCATAAGCACAACCAATACTCGCTATCTGACATAAACCAATTTTAAGGTATAAGCCAAGCTGATTAAAAAAAGCACTAAGCATTTGATGGAGACTATTAAGTAAAGATAAAAGCTTAAGTTAACACATCTGACCATATATTAGTGGCCCATGCGCTTGCGTAGCCGCCTTCTAGCTCTGAAGGTTTAAGCGAAACGCCGCCACCCTCAGCCGATACCATGATTTTTTTTGATTCATCATAGCGGTAAACATTGGCTACATGCATGGCTTGTTTGTCATCCACATAGCTGTAGCAAGTGTTGGCAAAAACGGGGTTTTGATCTGGCACACGATGTTGCATTAACTCTACAATTGCGCTGGCGCAAACCCGTGCTTGGCTGGTGGCCATATGTGCTGACTTTGGCAGTGCAGCTGAAACAGAATCGCCAATCACATGAATATATGGCGCTATCTTGGATTCATAAGTTAAAAAATCCACTTCGCACCAGCTTTTATCAATATTGTTTAGGCCTGCCATTTGCGCTGGTTTGCCTGCGCGTTGTGGCGGAATAATATTCAGCACATCGGCAGACACTGTATCAAAATCGGTTTTCACTGTTTTTGTTTTAATATCTACATCTAGTACTAAATTGTTAGGGCGGTAATCAATGATGCCTGCGTACATCTCATTAAATACTTTAGTAAATAACCCTTTTTTAGAGGTGATTTCTGGGTTGGCATCCAGCACAATCACTTTGCTTTTAGGTTTATGGTTCTTGAAATAGCTGGCCACCTGACACGCGCGCTCATAAGGACCGGGCGGGCAACGGTAGGGTGCTTTGGGTACATTCATCACAAACACGCCCCCATTAAACATGCTTTCTAATTGTGAACGCAAATTAACCGTTTGCCAGCCTGCTTTCCAGGCATGTGGTATTGCTTTCTGTGCTTCAGTTGATTGCAAATTAGGCAGCGAATCATAGATAAAATCAATGCCAGGCGCGATAATTAAGCGATCAAAACTGATTTCGCCGCGCTTCATGCTTATTTTTTTATTGGCGGTATCAATCACGGTTACTTCATCATTAATCCACTGCACGCCATGATTTTTTTTGGCTAAATCGTAGCCAAATGTAAGGTCATTAATGGTTTTGCTACCACCAAGCACTAAATTACTGAGCGGGCAAGATACAAATTGAGTGGATTTTTCAATCAACACTACATCAATATTGTTTACGCTCCACAGGCGAATATATTTGGCAGCCGTTGCACCCGCATAACCGCCACCAATTATCACTACGGTACCTGTAGCCGACTTTTTTGTGTTATTGGCACAAGCACTTAATAATGAATAGCTAGATACTAATAAGCCACTTGCGCTAATTGCTTTAATAAAATGGCGGCGGCTATTGCTTGCTGTGTTAATTGATTTTAGTTTAGTCATGATTGGCCTTCAAGCGTTGCATAGCTGGGCTTATGGCGGGCACTTTTTTCTGCGCAGCAAAATAGGCGGCTAGTTCATTGATTTCCTCCACCTGCAGACCCTTGGCATGACGATGCATAACCGTGGCGGATTTATCACCATTTTTAAAAGCCAGCATTTGGCTAATAAAATAGCTTTTATCCATCCCAGCTAATACAGCATTTCCAACTAATGCATTACCGTTGCTACCATGGCAAGCCGCACATGAAGCAGCAAGGGTTTGGGTGTGTAAATTAGGCGCTGAAAAAGAAATATCCTCATTGGCTTTACCTACAATTGGCAAGTCAAATGAGGATATTAGGATGACACTTAATAGTAACTTTCTTGAAAAGAATGTTTTACTAATCATTTAGTGTTTGTTATTGAAATAAAAACACTATTTTAATAAGATCAATGATTTTGCGCTGTAACTAAAGTTGTAGCGCAAACCATCACTACTCAAAGCATTTTTCTTCTAGGCAGCCATCATCTTTAACGCCAAGTGATGTTAATAATTTAACCATATCGGCACCGCGCTCACCTTCATCTTTCATAACGCGAAGAATTGAAATGTCTGCTTTCATTTTTTTGTTTATGTCAGCTCCTTTTTCAGCTAGATATTTAACAATATCAGCATGATTGTCAAAAGCCGCTAAATGAAATGCCGTCATTTTAGTGATTGGATGAACATAGTCTTTATCAGCACCTTTTTCAAGTAAGTACTTCACCATTTCAAATTGACCTTTAGTGGCCGCCATTTGGATTGGAGTCCAAGCAAAGAATTTCTCATTAACTACTTTTGCGTCATTTGCCACGTATCTTTTGACAATTTTCATATCGCCCTTACCAACCGCATCGCTAAATTCAACTGATTCATCATCTGTCATTGCAAAGGCGTGCATTGATAAGCTTAAAGCCAAAACTGTAAAAAGTGCTTTTAATAATTTCATTCTATTTTTCTCCAACCTTGTTGTTTTTAATAAAGTGCGTGCTTGGCAAAATGCCAACTTAAGCAATGATTTTTCTTGCATTGCGGAACATCCGCATCCAAGGCGCGTCTTCTAACCAATCGTCTGGGTGCCATGAGTGCTGTACCGTTCTAAATACCCGTTCAGGATGTGGCATCATAATACTAAATCGTCCATTTGGGGTAGTTAAACCCGTAATTCCGAGCGGCGAACCGTTAGGATTAAACGGGTATACTTCTGTTGGCGCTGACGTATTGTCTGTAAAACGCATCGTTACCAACTTTTCGTCTAACACCGCATTGACATCACTAGTTTCAGAAAATTCCGCAAATCCTTCACCATGTGCAACGGCAATCGGCATAAGGCTGCCAGCCATGCCATTGAAGAATATTGAAGGTGATTCTAATACTTCTACCATCGCAAAACGTGCTTCAAATTGCTCTGATTTGTTTTTAACAAAATGCGGCCAGAGCTCACTACCTGGAATAATGCTGTGCAAATTGCTCATCATTTGGCAGCCGTTGCAAACGCCCAGCGCAAAAGAATCGTTACGATTAAAAAACGCACTAAATTCATCGTTTGCTCGATTATTGAATAAAATCGATTTAGCCCAACCTTCGCCTGCACCCAGCACATCGCCATAACTAAAGCCCCCGCAAGCCACCAATCCGGCAAATTCTTTCAGTGATACGCGACCACTAATCACGTCACTCATATGCACATCGACACTATTAAAACCTGCGCGGTCAAACGCGGCCGCCATTTCCACTTGGCCGTTTACGCCTTGCTCACGCAATATGGCCATTTTTGGGCGTATGCCAGTATTGATATACGGCGCGGCAATATTTTCATTAATATCAAATGTTAAGTTCACATGTAAGCCAGCATCTGCTTCGTTTAGTATGCGGTCGTACTCTTGCTGTGCGCATACTGGATTATCACGTAAGCTTTGCATGTGATAGGTGGTTTCTGACCACATACGATGCAAGTTAACACAGCTATCAGTAAAAACAGATTTGCCGTTTTGTGTAATGATGATTTGATTTTGATTGTTCACAGCGCCAATTATATGCGCACTTAATACTGTTTTAAGCTGCGCTAAAACAGCATCAGCATCACCTGCGCGCACTTGAATCACAGCGCCTAATTCTTCATTAAATAATATGCTGGCAACGTCACCGCTTAAACTAGAAATATCAACGTTTAAGCCACAATGCCCGGCAAGTGCCATCTCAGTTATGGTTGAAAACAAGCCGCCATCACTTCTATCATGATAAGCCAGTAGTTTGTTCTCAGTATTTAATTGTTGTATGGCGGCAAAAAATGCTTTTAATTGCAATGGATTATCCACATCTGGCGCTGTATCCCCCACTTGGCCATAAACTTGCGCCAAGCTACTGCCGCCCATACGGTTTTTGCCATTACCTAAGTCAATTAAAATTAACTTGGTTTCACCCAGATTTTGACTACATAGGTCGGTACGTAGTTGAGGCGTTAAGGTTTTGCGTGCATCCGTTGTGTTGGCAAAAGCGGTGACTACCAACGAAATAGGTGAAGTCACGGCTTTTTTGACGTCGCTATCTTGCCACACCGTTTTCATGCTCATGGAATCTTTACCAACAGGAATGCTAATGCCAAGTGCCGGACATAACTCCATGCCAACAGCTTTTACCATAGCAAATAAGGCCGCATCTTCACCAGAGTGACCTGCAGGCGCCATCCAGTTGGCTGATAATTTTAGGTTGCTAATGTCGCTAATTTTTGCAGCGGCGATATTGGTAATCGCTTCACCAATCGCAATACGGCCAGAAGCAGGCGCATCAATTAATGCAATAGGCGCACGTTCGCCAATTGCAAAAGCTTCGCCTACATTGGTTTCATAGCCCGCCAAAGTGACAGCTACATCGCTCACTGGAATTTGCCAAGGGCCCACAAATTGGTCGCGCGCAATTAAGCCAGTTACTGTGCGGTCACCAATGGTGATTAAGAACGTTTTATCTGCTACACCTGGCAGCCTTAAAACGCGGGTAACAGCATCTTTTAAATCAATTTTTTTTGTGTCAAAAGCGCTTAATTTTTTAGCTATGCTTTTTACATCGCGCGTCATTTTAGGTGGCTTGCCTAATAAGACGGATAAATCCATGTCGACAGGTTTATTGTCATAGTGGCTATCGGCTACCGTTAAATGGGGATCTTCAGTCGCATAACCCACAATCGCAAACGGACAACGTTCGCGCTCGCAAAGGGCCTTAAATAATGGCAAGTCTTTTTGCAAAACTGCCATCACATAACGTTCTTGCGATTCGTTGCTCCACAATTCGCGTGGTGACATGCCGCGCTCTTCATTATGCACATCGCGCAATTGAAAAACAGCACCCACTTTGGCATCGTTTATCAGCTCAGGGAAGGCGTTTGAAATGCCGCCAGCACCAACATCATGAATGCTCAAAATAGGGTTCGCATCACCCAATTGCCAGCAACGGTCTATCACTTCTTGCGCGCGGCGTTGCAATTCTGGGTTGCCGCGTTGCACTGAATCAAAATCTAAGTTTTCGGTATTGCTGCCCGTATCCATGCTGGATGCAGCGCCACCGCCCAAGCCGATTAACATGGCTGGACCACCCAATTGAATCAATGCGGCACCAGCAGGAATCTCATTTTTATGAGAATGATCCGCCGAAATATTACCAACGCCACCAGCCAGCATAATCGGCTTATGGTAGCCGCGCACTTCAGCCTTACCCTCAGAGTCAATTGATTCTAATTCAAAGGTGCGGAAATAGCCGGCAATATTGGGACGTCCAAATTCATTATTATAAGCGGCGCTACCCAATGGTCCGTCTGTCATAATTTGCAGTGGCGTGGCAATACGGCTTGGTTTGCCATAGGCCTTTTCCCAGGGATGGGTAAAGTTAGGTATATTTAAATTAGATACTGAAAAGCCCGTCAAGCCCGCTTTCGGTTTAGAGCCAATTCCGGTTGCGCCTTCATCACGAATCTCACCGCCCGCGCCAGTTGCAGAGCCCGCAAAAGGCGAAATAGCGGTAGGGTGATTATGCGTTTCTACTTTCATTAAGTAGTGCATTTCATCTTCATTAAAGCCATATTCACCGTTTGAATTTGGATAAAAACGCTGGGTTTTTTGGCCAGCCACAATTGAAGAGTTATCGGAATAGGCAACAACAGTATAGCCAGGATTTAATTTGTGCGTATTACGAATCATGCCAAACAACGAGATATCTTGCACCTCACCATCAATTACCCAGTCGGCATTAAATATTTTATGGCGGCAGTGTTCTGAGTTAGCCTGTGCAAACATCATCAATTCAACGTCTGTTGGGTTGCGGCCTATTTTTCTGAAGTTTTCAACCAAATAATCCACTTCATCAGGCGATAAAGCCAAGCCCATTTCGCTATTAGCCGTATTAAGCGCGGTTTTGCCGCCTTGCAGAATATCTACCGTATTTAATGGTTTAGGTTCTGCGCTATGAAATAACTGCTGAGCATCGCTTAAATTGTTTAAAACAGCTTCTGTCATACGGTCGTGAATTGCTGCTTTAAAGGCTGTTTTTTCAGCTTCGCTTAAAGGCTTGTTATTGACTGTTTTGATGAAATACGCGACGCCGCGCTCAATGCGCAATACGTTTTCTATGCCACAGTTGTGCGCGATATCGGTTGCGCGCGATGCCCATGGCGAAATAGTACCAATTCGTGGTACCACTAAAAAAAACTGCCCAATGGGCTCTTCTGATTGTGCCTGCGGCCCATAAGTTAGAATTTGCTCAAGCGTTTGTTGCTGGGAATTGCTAAGTACTGAATCACTAAATATAAAATGTGTAAACTCCGCATAAATATGCGTGATGCTAGGGGAGTATTGCTTTAAAGAAGCGTACAGTTTATCTAGGCGGAATGTGGATAAAGCTGGGCTGCCACGAAGTGGTAGAAACGAAGTGCTAGAAATTGAAGCGGAAGACATGGATGATAAGCAATTGAAAAATTTAAAAATTATCAATATTTTAACAGAAAGCGCAATGGCTAATCTGATTAAATGCTTTAAGTGTTAACGCATATTGCTCGAAGTATTTTTACAGTGCTTTGTCTAACCGATGAAAGAAGTGCATTTTTAGACATTCTAAAAATGCACTTGAATATTAATTACTTTTTGCTAATTTAGGTATGTTTTTGTTTGTGACAAAGCTGTAAATTAAAAATGCAAGAGGCACCACCACCAAGCTGTACGAAATTAATGCGCCGATACGGCCTTTAGGACCCCAGTCTTCGGTAGCGGCATGCCAGTACGCGTTATCAAATAGACCTAAATTATAAAATTCAACTGACTCCGTAAACTCATGAAAAGCGTAGATAAGTAGTTGTATGGAGAACAGCACCATAAATAAGGCGGTGACTTGAAAAAATAAGCCTAAGTTGACGCGGTGGCCATATTTGCTCCATGCCAACGCTACAGCGCCCGCAACCAATAAGCCTAAAATGCCGCCAATAACCAAGTGCGTACTGTCATTGGTTTGTGCCAATGATGCAATCATGGTAGAGGCTTCTAAGCCTTCGCGCCCAATCATAAGTAATACAAACGCAAATACGGCTACTTTTGCCCCATTACCTGGGTTGGCAACCGCTTTATCAATAGCGCCTGTTATTTCACGTTTCATGTGCTTGCCCATTTTAAGCATATGCACAGTACAACTAATGACTAATATAGCTGCCGTTAGCGCTAACGTGCCTTCCCAAAACGGCGTTAAACCGCCAATGCGCGCCAACACAATACCCAAAATCACGCAGCCTAAAACGCCTACATAACAAGCGTTACGTACAGATGGAATTAATTTTTGGCCACCTGTTTTGGTTAAATATGCGACAGCGATCGCAATAATTAAAAAAGCTTCTAAGCCTTCTCTAAAAGTAATCATTAAGGTTTCAAACATAGGTAATCCCAATTAAGTTTTTATTTAGTTTAATCTAAATGATAATAGTTCTTGATTGTGACATATATTTTTAAAATTCACTACCTACAGGCAATAAAAAAGCCCGCTAATGCAGGCTTTTTTATAATGAAACTGACAATTAATATTTACGTTTCAAATGTGTTTAAAACTTGTATTTAAATTTATTTTGCCGCCCCAGTTACTTCAATTTTTGCTTTTGCTTTTAAATCTAACATCATTTTTTCCAGTTTGCGCTGTTGTAAAGTGCGCTCTAAACTTTCTTTTACTTTTTCATAGGTAGGGACTTGAGTTGCACGTGTATCAACCATTTTGATTACGTGCCAGCCGAATTGCGTTTGTACTGGAGCAGCTGTTACTTCGCCTTTTTTAAGGGTGGTTACCGCTTCGCTAAATGGTTTTACCATACCAGCAGGTGAGAACCAGCCTAAATCGCCACCTTTTTCTTTAGAGCCAGGATCCATTGACTTTTCTTTTGCTAACTTAGCAAAATCGCTGCCTTTCTTTACTTGTGCCAAAATCTCGTTCGCTTCGGCCTCTGTTTTAACTAAAATATGGCGAGCGTTATATTCTTTATCACCTAGCTCTTTTTTGTATTGTTCATAAGCTGCTTTGGTATCGGCTTCGGTCACTGGATTTTTTTTCATAAAATCCGCTAAGAAAATATTTACTAGTAGTTTGCGCTGTGAAAGCTCTTCATTAATTTTATAGTCAGGCATTTTATCAATGCCTTGTTTTTGAGCCTCCTGATAGGCTAATTCCGACCCCACTAATTCGTTAATGATGGCATTTTTCATACCATCTGAAGATTTTTGGCCGCGTGCTTGCGCGTCTTTCATAATGTAATCAACCCAAGCTTGTTTAATGGGTTTGCCGTTAACGGTAGCAGCTGCATCGGAAGCGTATACGGCTGGAGTAATAGAAAGAGTCGTTAGTGCTGCAATTGCAATAAAAATTTGGGTGATTTTCATAAAAATCCTTAGTCTTAGATGAAGTATTTTAGAGTTATTAGAATGCTAATTAAGTTGAATTGGGGTCATCTGGCGAAATTGCAAGAATGCTTATAGCATGAATTTGTTGCGGCATTAAGTCGGTAAGTACTTCATAAATTAAACGATGTCGCATTATCGGTGATTTTTGGGAAAATTGCGAGCTAACGATAGTGAGGCTGAAATGTCCTCCACCGCCATTGCCAGCATGGCCTGCATGCAAAGCGCTATCATCTTTAAGTGTTAAGCTGATAGGTTCCAATATTGCCAGTTTGGTTTTGATGATTTCAGTTAAATTCATTCGTTTTTAAGTACTCAAAAAGCTTAAATGATAAAATTAGTTATTGTTAAGCAGAATACCTTAATTTTAAGGGAGTGTTTTTCTAAACGGTTTAACCATAACGTTTGTATAAACACCTGCGCCTACAAATGGATCTGCATTTGCCCAATTTTTTGCTGTTTCTAAATCGCTAAATTCGGCCACAATTAAGCTGCCACTAAAACCTGCAGGGCCTGGGTCAATACTATCAATGGCGGGCATTGGCCCTGCTAACACTAATCTTCCCTGGTTTTGCAATTCGGTTAATCTGGCTAAGTGTGCAGGACGGTTGAGTAATCGTTTATCTAAGCTATTTGGGCTATCTTCAGCAATAATGGCGTACAGCATTATTTTTTCTCTTTATCGTCGGCTGGCTCAATTAAATATTGTTTTAGCAACAGTGTTTGCGCAATAATAAAAACAAACATAATGCTGGTTACGCCAAACAGTTTAAAGTTTACCCAAGCATTTTCAGAGTAGTGAAACGCGACATATAAATTTACAAAGCCCAATATCACTAAAAATACCACCCAAGCAAGATTAAGCTTATCCCAAATAGACTTAGGCGCGTCTAGCATTTTGCCCATCATTTGTTGAATAAAGTTTTTCTTAAAAAACAAATTGGCAATTAATAACACAACCGCTAATAGCCAATAAAGCACGGTTGGTTTCCACATAATATACGTTTTGTCGTGTAGTAAAAGAGTAACTCCACCCAGCACGCCAATAATCGCGCCATTGATTAACAACATTTTTTCTACTACACCATGGCGGATTTTGGCGTAAATTATCATGGCAATTGTAGCCGCAATGGCAATGGCGGTGGCAGTGAAAATACCGTAAAGCTTAAAGCCCACAAAAAATAAAATAACAGGAAGCAAATCAAAGAGAAATTTCATGCGAGCCTTAAAATGGAGTGATCTAAATAAAAGCTTAACTATCTGTAAAGATTGTATTTTGCTATGATTTACGATTGTTTGCAAAATATTCGATAACCGAAAAATATTTATGGCTGCACAGATAGATTTACATTGCCACTCTACCATTTCAGATGGCTTATTAGCGCCGCAAGAAATTGTGGCGCTGGCTGCTAAAAGCGGCATTAAAGTGATGGCGCTAACCGATCATGATGATATTACTGGCTTGCATATTGCGCGCAATGCGGCGATTGATAACGGTATTCATTTTATAAATGGTGTTGAGATTTCAGTCACTTGGAAAAAACGTACTTTGCATATTGTGGGTTTAAAGTTTGATGCCGAAAATGAGGCTTTAAAAAATGCGTTGGCGGGTGTACGCATTGGGCGCGATGAACGCGCTTTGCAAATGGCAGAAGGCTTAGTCAAAGCGGGTATTGCAGGCGCTTATGAAGGTGCAAAAGAAATCGCCAAACAAAGTATTTTGACGCGCAGCCATTTCGCACAGTTTTTGGTTAAAAATGGATATGCTAAAGATGTTAAATCGGTCTTTAAAAATTTTTTAGTCAAAGGCAAGCCGGGTTTTGTTGACTATAAATGGATGGATTTAGAGTCTGCAGTGAGTTTGATTACCAATGCAGGCGGTCAAGCGGTGATTGCGCACCCCGGACGTTACGATTTAGGCACCATAAACATGATGTTGTTGATGCACGAGTTTAGAAGTTATGGCGGCGCCGCGATTGAAGTGGTAACTGGTAGCCACAATCCACCGCAATACCAACAATTTGCCAAAATCGCACATCGTTTTAGCTTAAAAGCCTCACTTGGCTCCGATTATCATGGTCCTGGCTTATCCTATATGGCTATGGGTTGCATGCCTGATTTGCCCGTTGGCTGCGAGCCCATCTGGGGCGATTGGCCAGAAGCGAAAAATTTAAATTAACCCAACATGGCACTGTTTTAAAATGGCTCAGTATTTTGTAATAAATGCCGATAACCCTCAACCACGTTTAATAAAACATGCGGTTGAGATTTTGCGGGAAGGCGGCGTGATTGCTTACCCTACCGACTCTAGTTACGCTTTGGGTTGTATGATTGGGTTTAAAGAGGCGCAAGACAAAATTCGCCAAATTCGTGGCTTGGGAGATGATCATTTATTTACTTTAATTTGCCGCAACCTGAGTGAATTAAGCGTGTATGCGCAAGTAAATAATAGTCAATTTAGATTGCTTAAAGCCAATACCCCAGCCGCAATTACCTTTATATTAAAAGCCACACGGGAAGTGCCGCGCCGCTTGCAGCACCCCAAGCGCAGCGCTGTTGGTATCCGTGTGCCCAATCACTTAGTAGTGCAGGCCTTGTTAGATGAATTGGCAGAGCCGATGTTAAGCATGACTTTGCAATTGCCAGCGGATGACGCGCCTTTAAACGATGCGTGGGAAATTCGCGATAGGTTAGAGAGCCAAGTAGATTTAGTGATTGATTCGGCAATTAGTGTCGCAGGCCTAACTACTGTGGTTGATTTAACCGCCGTTGAGCCTGCCTTAATACGCCAAGGCATGGTAGATGCGGCGCCGTTTGGTTTCTAAAACACTTTATATCACAAAATAAATTAATATTTAAAAATAATTTTCAGAAAGCAATATGGATTTTTTTAATCTTTTAAACGCGTTGCAATCACTCACTACTGTTCAACGTATTGCGGTAACAGCCATCCCCATGATTCTAGCCATTACTGTGCACGAAGCGGCGCATGGCTTCGCCGCGCGCTATTATGGAGACATGACCGCGCACAATTTAGGTCGTATTTCGCTTAATCCCATCCGCCATATTGATTTGGTTGGTACCGTTATTGTGCCAAGCATTACCATGCTAGTTGGCGGTATCTTCTTCGGTTGGGCCAAGCCAGTGCCGGTTAACTTTATGAGTTTACGCCACCCCAAGCGCGATATGTTGTGGGTAGCCGCTGCAGGGCCGGGCGCCAATTTAGTGATGGCAATTTTGTGGGCAATTGCCATGCAGTTTGCACACTTTTTGCCTGAATATGCGGCGCTGCCATTTGCCTTGATGGGTGCGGCGGGTATATTAACCAATATCATTTTAATGGTGCTTAATTTATTACCATTGCCGCCTCTAGATGGTGGACGCATTGCGGTGAGCTTGCTGCCCAACAATTTAGCGATTAAATACGCACAAATTGAGCGCTATGGTTTTATTATTTTAATTTTTTTATTGGTCACGCATATTCTTGATAAAATTATGTGGCCGTTTGTGATGTTAACTTTGCAGGGTATTTCAGCGGTTTTTTTCTAGTACTATAAGTATCATTTACAAAAATATAATAAGTCATTCACAAGGTTAAATATGGCGTTAGAACGCGTTTTATCGGGCATGCGCCCAACAGGCAGTTTGCATTTAGGCCACTACAATGGCGTGCTTAAAAATTGGATTAAGCTGCAACATGAGCACGAATGCTTGTTTTTTGTGGCCGATTGGCATGCATTGACCACTCACTACGATACGCCAGAAATCATTGAAGAATCGGTTTGGGAAATGGTCATTGATTGGCTGGCAGCCGGCGTAGACCCAGCTAATGCGACTATTTTTATTCAATCGCGCGTGCCAGAGCATGCCGAATTGCATACATTATTAAGCATGATTACCCCTTTAAGTTGGTTAGAGCGTGTGCCAACCTATAAAGATCAGCAAGAAAAATTAGCTAGCAAAGATTTATCTACTTACGGCTTTTTGGGTTACCCGCTATTGCAAAGCGCGGATATCCTTATTTACAAAGCAACTCAGGTTCCTGTTGGCGAAGACCAGATCCCGCATATCGAATTCACCCGTGAAATCGCGCGCCGCTTTAACCATATTTATGGCAAAGAAACCGGATTTGAAGAAAAAGCCAAAGCCGCTATCAAAAAATTAGGTAGCAAAAAAGGTGCGTTGTATGAAGAGATGCGTAGCGCTTATCAACAAGCGGGTGATGAAGAAGCCATAGAATCAGCGCGCGCTTTGATTGAAGAACAGCAAGGCATGAGCATGGGCGATAAAGAACGTTTGCTGGGCTACTTAGAGGGCGGCGGTAAAATGATTCTGCTAGAGCCAGATTATAAGCTTACGCCAGCCTCAAAAATGCCGGGTTTAGATGGTCAGAAAATGTCTAAATCGTATAACAACACCATTTCATTACGCGAAGGTAAAGATGTAATCGCAAAAAAAATCAAAACTATGCCCACCGATCCTGCGCGTATTCGCCGCACTGACTCAGGTGATCCAGTCAAATGTCCTGTTTGGCAATTGCACGAAATCTATTCAGATAAAACCACCCAAGATTGGGTACAAAACGGCTGCAAATCTGCATCAATTGGCTGTATTGAATGCAAAGGCCCAGTGATTGAGGGCGTATTAAAAGAACTACAACCGATTCAGGAACGTGCAGCCCAATACGCCGATGACCCAACTTTAGTTAAAAATATCGTCGCAGAAGGCTGTGAAAAAGCGCGTAAGTTGGCAAGAGAAACCATGCGCGATGTGCGAGACGCGATGGGTTTGAATTATTCATGAGATTAAAATAATCGACATGAATCCTTGGTTAGCTTTAGCAATTGCAATATCCGGTGAAGTGATTGCCACAACTGCGCTGAAAGCCTCAAACGAGTTTACGCGGATAATACCATCTCTGATTGTAGTCATCGGTTACGGTACTGCATTTTATTTTATGTCGATTAGCCTGCGCGTATTGCCAGTTGGTATTATGTACGGCATTTGGTCAGGTATGGGTATTGTGCTGGTTTCAATCATTGGCTGGCTGGTTTATAAACAGACATTAGATTTACCATCTATGATTGGTATGGGTTTAATTATTGCAGGAGTTTTTGTGATTAATTTGTTCTCAAAGTCAGTAGGTCATTAAGTTAGCTAATGCAAACGCAACTCATATTAGGCATACGCGTTCATGGCGAAACCCTATCGGAATTGCCGCAAGATTTATATATTCCGCCAGATGCGCTGGAGGTGTATCTAGAAGCCTTTGAAGGTCCTCTAGATTTGCTGCTATACCTGATTCGTAAGCACAATCTAGATATTCTGGATATCCCTATGGCTCAGTTGACTGAGCAATATATGGAATATGTCGAAAAGATGAAGGTGATTAAGCTGGAGTTAGCGGCAGATTATTTACTGATGTCAGCCATGTTGATTGAGATTAAATCGCGCATGTTGCTGCCAAAGCCAGTAGAAGTGCCAGAAGAGGACGACCCGCGTGCTGAGTTGGTACGTCGATTAATGGAGTATGAAGCGATTAAGCTGGGGGCACAGCGTTTGGATGCAATGCCGCAAGTGGGTGGAGAAATACAAGTGGCAGCCGCTTGTTACCAGCATATTGCCGATATCAAACCGCCTGAAGTAAGCCTGGATGAACTGGTAGAAGCTTGGCGCAATGTGCTCAAACGCGCAAAATTAACCACGAATCATAAAATCGGCAAAGCCGAATTATCGGTGCGAGAACACATGAGCCAGATTCTACGACGCTTAAAAGCAGATGGCATGGTGGAATTTTCGGCCTTATTTGATGTGTTGACAGATGGTTTGCCAAAACTGGTGGTGCACTTTTTGGCGATTCTAGAGTTGGCAAAAGAAGGCTTAATACGCATCACACAACAACAAGCATTTTCGCCTATTTATTTACAATCCAATGCCAGTGAGTGATTGTGAAAGAACCCGATAACATTACTGAATTCAAGCAGATTCTGGAAGCCGCATTATTGACTGCAGGCCAGCCACTTAGCTTGGATGATTTATTAAAGTTATTCGCAGGGCGCATGGAGCGTACCACCTTGCGCATGCTTTTAGATGAATTAAAGCAGGATTGGGCGCAGGAGAATACCGCCAAAACGCTGGAATTAGTGCAAGTGGCTACAGGCTACCGCTTCCAAGCCAAGCCGCAGTTTAGCAAATTTATTGCGCGATTAAGTCCAGAAAAGCAACCAAAATATTCGCGCGCCGTGATGGAAACTTTAGCAATTATTGCCTATAAGCAGCCAGTTACAAGAGGTGATATTGAGCAAATTCGGGGTGTAGCAGTTAACCCAAATGTGATGCGCCAATTGCAAGAGCGTGATTGGATTGACGTGGTGGGGCAGCGTGAAGTGCCAGGTCGACCATCACTTTATGCCACCACAAAGCACTTTTTGGATGACCTGAGTTTGCGTAGTTTAAGCGAGTTGCCGCCATTTGAAGAGTTTGCGCAAACAGAAATACCACTAGATAATTAATTCACCGCTTTTACCAATCCATTAATTTATGCTGATTTTCGCAGTAACTACTGTAAAATCATTGCTTAGCAAATAAATCAAGCTCATCATGGCACGTCCTTTCAAGCAACAGCGCGACCCACAAGCACCTATTCGTCGTCCCAAAACTAACTTTACCAAGCTGGAAGTGGACGAAGATGACTCACCCGAACCAACTCAACGCCTACATAAATTGTTAGCGATGCAAGGATTGGGTTCACGCCGCGATATGGAAGAGCTGATTGCCAGTGGTCGTGTGACGATTAATGGCGAAATTGCCAAAGTTGGCGCGGGTGTTACCCAATATGACATTGTGCGTATTGATAGCCGACCTGTACGCTTATCGTTTGAAGCTGAATTGCCACAAGTACTAATTTACCATAAGCCGGAAGGTGAGATCGTTAGTCAGGACGACCCAGAAGGCCGCGCCACGGTTTTTGATAAGTTGCCAAAAATTAAACAAGGCAAATGGATTGCAATAGGACGCTTGGATATGAATACTAGCGGATTATTAATATTTACCAACTCAGGCGAATTGGCTAACCGTTTTATGCACCCTCGCTATGAAGTTGAGCGAGAATATGCCGTGCGTATTTTTGGTGAATTAACCGATGAACAAATGAGCATGCTCACGCAAGGAATTGAGCTGGAAGACGGCCCTGCTAGCTTTGACAGCATAAGCGCGCAAGGCGGTGAGGGTGCCAATCATTGGTATCAAGTAATTATTCGAGAAGGCCGTAATCGCGAAGTGCGGCGTTTGTTTGAAGTTTTTCAATTGCCTGTTAGCCGCTTAATGCGCGTGCGATTTGGCCCTGTGAATCTACCTCCTAGGGTAAAGCGAGGCACTATGCTTAAGCTGGAACAAAAAACCGTAGTGGACTTGTTGGAATGGGCTGGCTTAGAGGTGCCAAAAGCACCATTAAGACAATTAAGCCAACGCGAAAAAGATAAAGCTACCGCCGTATTTGTGCCAAAAGTGCGTAAACAAAGAATGAGCGCGCTGGATAGACCTGTGCGCGAATTAGGTGAAGATGGTAAGCCTGATTATCGCGGACGTGCGGCAAAAAATACAGAGGCTAAAAAGCCTACGCTTAAAGATTCAAAACCACGAAAAACCGCTAACAGGCGTGTCCGTCAATCCAGTGATTTACCTGCAACGACGACCAAAAAGCGTTAGGCTTACATAGTCAGCTATTTGCTTAATCAGTAGTGTGAATAAGCTGATCTTTAGTGAGTAGAAACACATATTGATTACCCGATTCAACCGTTAACCAAGTAAAGTCTAAATTCGGATAAGCACTCAACAAAGCTTCTCTGTTGTGGCCAATTTCAACGACTAATATACCGTCGTCATTTAAGTGTTTTGCCGCTTCACGCAAAATCGTATGCGTATGATCCAATCCATCGGCGCCGCTACCCAACGCCAATTGCGGTTCATTGCGGTATTCTGTGGGTAGCTTTGTCATGCTGTGTGCGTTTACATAAGGCGGGTTACTGATAATCAAATCGTAGGTTTTGCCTTCTAAGGCAGTAAACATATCCGATTCAATCGCTTTAATTTGCTCTTGTAATGCATAATTGGCAATATTGATATTAGCCACTGCAATTGCATCTGGCGAAATATCAATTACATCAATAGCGGCATCTGGAAAGACATTGGCTAGCAAAATGCCCAAGCATCCGCTGCCTGTGCAGATATCGGCAGCAGAGTTAATCAGTTCGGGATGTTCAATCCACGGTTGCAAGCCATGCTCGCCTTCTTCGTTAAAGTCTAATAATTCGGCAATAAAGCTACGCGGCACGATCACGCGCTCGTCCACATAAAACTTAAAGCCACGCAGCCATGCCTCGCGCACTAGGTATGCGGTTGGCGTGCGTTTGGTGATGCGCTGTTCAATTAAATGGGCCAATTTTTTGCGTTCTTGCTCGGTTATCACCGCATCTAAAAAATTGTTGAGGGTTTCGTGCGGCAGATGCAGGGCGCTCATTATCAACCAGACTGCTTCGTCATAGCTGTTATCGGTACCATGGCCAAAGAAAACTCCCGCTTCCTCAAACCGGCTCACCGTAAAGCGTAGCCAGTCGCGGATGGTGAATAACTCTTCTGATAAACTGGGAAAATGCGTCATATGTTCTGTTTCTATTTAATTAATATTGCTATTTAATTAATTTTTCTAACGTTAACTTGTAAGTTTGTTTGAGCGGCTCAATATCTGCAACGCTCACGCACTCATTTAACTTGTGAATGGTTTTATTCAGCGGGCCAAATTCAATCACTTGTTTGCAAATGTCGGCAATAAATCGGCCGTCAGAGGTGCCGCCAGTGGTGGACAGTTCTGGCGAAATGCGATAGCTTTCAACAATTGCCTCGCTAATGGCTTCAACCAAGTTGAGACGTGGCGTGATGTAAGGCGGGCTGTATTCCCACTCTAAATCGTAATCTAATTCGTGACCATCTAAAATGGCGTGTACACGTTGCTTTAAGTTAGCTTCTGTGCTGCCAGCGCCCTCTAATTCTGGGCAAAACCGAAAGTTAAATAAAATTTCTACTTCGCCTGGCACTACATTGGTGGCGCCTGTGCCGCCATTCATGTTGCTAATTTGCCAACTGGTAGGTGGAAAGTATTCATTACCTTTATCCCAAACGGTTTCGACCATGTTTTTAATAGCAGGGGCGACCATATGAATAGGATTTTTAACCAAGTGTGGATAGGCAATATGGCCTTGCAAGCCTTTAACGGTCAGCTTGCCAGAGAGTGAACCGCGCCTACCGTTTTTAATCATATCGCCAACGACTTTGTTGCTAGTTGGCTCACCTATGATGCAATAATCGATGAATTCACCACGATTTTTTAATACTTCCACCACTTTAACTGTTCCGTTTACGGCAATACCTTCTTCATCAGAAGTAATTAACAAGCCGATAGAACCTGTATGGTTTGGATTTTGAGCAATAAATTCTTCAATACTAGTCACAAATGCGGCTAGTGACGTTTTCATATCGGCCGCACCGCGCGCGTAAAGCATGCCATCTACAATGGTAGGCTCAAAAGGCGGTGTGTACCATTTATCTAGCGGTCCAGTTGGTACTACATCAGTATGACCTGCAAACACCAATAATGGGGATGCTGTACCTCGGCGCGCATAAAAATTGTCTACATCACCAAAGCGCATGCGCTCAATTTTAAATCCTAGCGGTTCAAGTCGCGCAATCATCGCTTCTTGGCAGCCAGCGTCTTCTGGCGTGTTTGAGCGGCGTCTTAATAAATCAATAGCCAAATCAAGGGTGGGGGATGAATTGCTCATAGCGTAATGACCTGTTTAAGATTTAAAAATATCGGCATATCGTGTTTCGTCAAAACCCACGCATAAAACGATGCCCTCTTTAACTAGCACAGGGCGTTTAATCACTGAGGTTTTGGATTGCATTAATGCGATGGCGGCAGCATCGCTTGTGATACTAATTCTGGTTTGTTCATCTAGGCCACGCCAAGTAAGGCCAGCGCGATTAATGAGTTTATCTTGTGGTATTTGGGTGAGCCAGTTGGATAACTCTGCCGCTGCAATGCCGTGTTTTTTAAAATCGTGAAACTCAAGCACAATTTTGTGCTCTGCTAGCCAGTCGCGGGCTTTTTTAACGGTATTGCAATTTGGAATGCCATAAAGTGTCATGGGAGTAGGTGCTGAGGGCTTCGTTAATTTAAGCCTTATTTTATCACCTACGAGCGGTAGTTGTCGTTATTATGCGGCTTCTGATTGATGATCGGACACCCAAAATTGATCAATTACATTTAGCCGTTTAAATAGATTTAATAATTTTCGTTCTGATATCGGTTTTGAGATTAAGTAGCCCTGCATTTGATTGCAACCTAAATCGGCCAATGCTTCACGTTGCGTTTCTGTTTCTACGCCTTCTGCCACCACATTTAAATCTAATGCGTGCGCTAAGCGAATTACAGCATCAACTAATGCGCGTGATGCTTTGTTTTCGTTAATTTGACCAATAAATACTTTATCTAGCTTAACTTCATCAATATTTAAATGTTGCAGATAGCTCAAACTAAATTGTTGCGAACCAAAGTCATCCAGTGCTACTTTAATTTCTGCCGCTTTAAATTGAAGCAGCAAGTGTTTAAATTGATTTTCATTTTTAATGGCAGTAGTTTCTTTGATTTCAAACATTAAGTTGGCTGCAGGTATTTTGTAACGTTTACGTAATTGCAATATTTTGTCCACCAATTTCGGGTTTCTAAATTGTTGTCGTGCTAAATTGATCGATAATTTTAAATCAACACCGTCATCTTTGGCACGGCGAATCGCACGGCAACCTTCTTCAACAACCCAATCGTTGATTTGATTAATCAGGCCAAAACGCTCAGCTGCTGGAATAAACTTTTTCGGTAAAATGACGCCTTTAGTGGGGTGGTTCCAGCGAATAAGAGCCTCTGCGCCCTCTAGGGATTGATTTTTGCAATTAACTTTTGGTTGAAACTCTAAACTAAACTCGTTGTTTTCAATAGCAGATTGCAAATCACGATGCATTTCCAACATTTTATCTGACGCTGATTCAATTTCAGAATCAAAGAATTTAAACTGATTTTTACCGTTTTCTTTGGCTTTGTACATAGCGGCGTCGGCACGAATCATCAGCCTTTCCATATCGCCATCACGTGGGTAAACCGCAATGCCAACCGAGCATGAAATATCGATTTGCTGGCCACTCACCAAGAAGGGTTCTTTAATCGAGTTAACAATACGCTCTACGATTGGAATAATATCTTCATCGGATTTAATTTCTTCGATTAAAGCCACAAATTCATCGCCGCCAATGCGCGCTACGGTGTCGCAAACACGCACAGCGGCATTTAATCGTTGTGCCACAAGCATTAGCACAGCATCGCCCACGTGGTGGCCATGGCTGTCATTAATTGGTTTAAAGTGATCTAAATCAATATAGGCTAGTGCGATAGTGCTGCTGGCACGCTCACTGCGTTTGATGGCGGTTTCAAGTTCGCGTTTAAACGCGCGTCTGTTAGGTAATTGTGTTAGTGGGTCTTTAAAGCCTGAGTTGGCGCTATCTGTACTTTTTTGAGTGTTTAAGAGGTGTTTTAGTGTGCTTGTATTAAATTTTTCATAGTACAAAGCCACCACAAAAGCGAGCAGAAACAGGCAGATTAGGCCCAGGGTAATTAATACCTCTGATAAGGTTTTATCGGCTAGTAAGATTTGTGATTCTACTATCTGTGATTGCACATCAACAGTGGTATTAAATGTAGCGTGTATCGCCAAAATTGCGATGCCAGTAATTACCGAAAAAATGACCTTAATCAATAGCTTGTTATCGCCTATATAGTGTTTAATCCATGAAAGTGTTACTACTGAAAGCAGGCCTGCACCGAACGCAGTACTAAGTGCTAGCAATAGTGAAATTGGGTAAAAAGAAATATTGGTGCTTAGATTCCAAAGATTATTGGTTTCGTTTAAGCCACTTAAAGAAAGGTAAAACATTAGGTAACTACCTAGACCTATTACAATCCCGCTAAATATTAAGCAATTAAAAGTCATGACTTTTTTGCTGCTGGTCGCGCAAATGGTATAGCCTATGCTCAAAGCGACTAACCAAGACGCAAATATTGCCAACGAAAATACCGTAAATGCTTGATTGCCATAGAAAATGAGTAAGTTAACAAAGTGAATGGCCCATAAACCCGTACCGATTGCAATAGAGTACACATTAAACAATATGGCGCGGTGCTGGCTTGCAGTGCGGTAGAGGTTTTCAACAAAACCAAAAGTGACATACATAGCAAAAGCACTCGCTGATAGTGAGAGTGGTATGAGCCAAATATCGTAAGATGCTTTCATGATCATGATTTTTTTTTGAGATTATTAATTATGTTAATACACCTCAAAGCACATACTGTGCCACATTCAATGTTGGCAGCTAATTTCATGATATGAATAGGAGAAAAAAACCATACTACCTACGCAAGCGCATAAATAGTATGGTTAAATATTTTTTTGGTTATAAATAAACTTATTTATATAACTAAAAAATTTTTATTATGTATGTCTTATAAAAGGGTTTTGCACGCTAATTGATGAAATATTAGCGCAGTTGTTAATTTCTGTTAAATGCCACGTAATAATTCGTTAATGCCTACTTTACCTAATGTTTTGGCATCTACTTTTTTAACAATTACCGCACAATATAAGCTGTAGCTACCATCTTTTGATGGTAAGTTGCCAGAAACCACTACTGAGCCTGCTGGTACACGTCCATAAAACACTTCGCCTGTTTCACGGTCGTAAATTTTGGTACTTTGACCGATATACACGCCCATTGAAATTACGCAGTTATCCTCCACAACCACACCTTCAACCACTTCACTGCGCGCGCCTACAAAGCAATTGTCGCCAATAATGGTTGGGCCAGCTTGTACTGGCTCCAATACGCCGCCAATTCCTACGCCACCAGATAAATGCACATTTTTACCAATTTGTGCACATGAGCCAACGGTTGCCCAAGTATCCACCATGCTGCCTTCGCCAACGTATGCGCCAATATTGACGTATGAAGGCATTAACACCGCATTTTTGCCAATAAAAGAACCGCGACGTACAATCGCATTTGGTACTACACGGAAACCGCCCGCTTTAAAGTCTTCCTCTGAGTAGTTGGCAAATTTTGGCGGTACTTTATCAAAGTAGCGCGTCACACCATCATCCATTAGCATATTGTCGTCTAATCTAAATGACAACAATACAGCCTTTTTTAGCCATTGATGTGTTTCCCAAGCTTGCGTATCCCCAATACGGGTTGCCACGCGCAACTTGCCAGCGTCTAAATCTTTTAATACAGATTCAACATTCGCTTTTAATTCAGCTGAGGCATTAGCAGGGTTGATATTGACGCGGTCTTCAAACGCGTCTGCGATAATACTTTGACGTGGATCCATATTTTTCTCTGTAAGTGTTAAATAATCAAAAAGTGTTATTTTAACCTATATCAACATTTAGCCAAAAATAATGCACTTAAAATTATAGAGCGCACTGTGGTAAGCAGTGCGCTTTTGGTTAGCTAGCAAATTAAGTGCTAATTTAACTTTTCTTAGCCGCCTCATACAAAGGCATTACTTTTGGCATCAGTACTTTTAAATCAGCAATGCGGTTTTGATTGGCGGGGTGTGTGCTAAAAAATTCTGGTGGAGCGGTTTTAGATTGCGCATCCATTTTTTGCCATAAAGTTACTGCAGCATTTGGATTAAACCCAGCGCGTGCGGCTAATTCTAAGCCCATTTTATCGGCTTCACGTTCTTGCTCGCGGCCGTTAGGTAAAGCAAAAAACAATTGTGAGCCAGCACCAACTGCTTGCACTGCTGCGCCGCCAACGGCTGATCCAGAAGCCAGTGCGGCTAGTGCTTGTAAGCCAAATTGTTGTAAATAAGCTTGCGACATGCGCTCGCGGCCATGTTCACGCAAAGCGTGTGCAATTTCATGGCCAATCACAGCGGCTAACTCATCATCTGTAGCGTTGATTTTTTCGACCAAGCCAGATAACACCATGATTTTGCCCCCTGGCATGCAATAGGCGTTTAGCGCGTCATTTTTTTCAACGTTTACTTCCCATTTCCACTGGGCTGCATCGGGGCGAAACACGGCAACTTGTGCGATTAATCGATTAGAAATACCACGTACGCGTGCCAGCATGGCTTTATCGGCGTTTAAGGTTTTTTTCTGCTCCGCTTCTTTTAAGGTTGCGGCGTACGCTTGCGCAGACATTCTATCTACAGAGCTTGCAGGCATCATTAAAAACTGTGAGCGTTTAACACCAGAGGTACTATCTGCTGTGGTGGTAGCACAACTTGCAAGTTGCAGGCTAAGTGCGGTGACTAAAATGAAGGTAATTTTTTGCATAATTACTCCCTAAAGTTGTTATACAAAATAGTCTTTACTTGTTAAACGATTAACGCCAAAAATGGTTGATGTCATTTTTGACGTATTTAAATCGATTAAATTTTCAGTTGCGAACCTAATTCAACAACGCGATTAGGCGGAAGTTTAAACTGGTTGGTAATAGTCTCAGCCGTGCGAAATAAGCCAACAAATATTTTTTTTCGCCAAATCGCCATGCCGGTTTTTTCAGTAGGAATTAAAATCTCTTTGCCAATAAAGAATGAGGTGTCCATTGGGTCAACATTTAAACCTCTAGAGGCACATAAAATTAAATCGCGTGGCAAATCAGGCTCATCTTTAAAACCATAGCATACTGTTACACGATAAAACTCATGCAACATTGCTTCAACCGTTACGCGCTCTTGTGTATTAGTGTGAGGCACATCTAGAAACTTAACTGTTAAAATCATCACTTTTTCATGCAAGACTTTATTATGCTTTAAATTATGCAGCATAGCATGCGGCACGCCCTCAGGGTTTGGCGTCATAAACACCGCTACGCCGGGCACGCGTGGTGGTGGGTGTGCGCCAACGGCTTCAATAAATGGCTCAATTGCCATCGATTCTGATTTAAGTCGGCTATACACCAAGATGCGGCCGTTTTTCCATGTCAGCATTAGCACAAAAATAATCACGCCAATCACCAATGGCACCCAGCCGCCATCAGGCACTTTTAGTATGTTGGCACCAAAAAACGCTAAATCAATCACTAAAAACAGCGTAATTAACAAGCTAGTTTTTAGTTTGCTCCAGCGCCAAATCTCCTTAAACACCACGGCAGCCAGTAAAGTGGTAATGACCATGTCGCCAGTGACGGCAATACCATAAGCCGCCGCTAAATCGCCAGAGCTGCCAAAGCCAATCACCAAGGACATTACCGCCACCATTAAGCCCCAGTTAACACGCGGCATATAGACTTGGCCTTGCTCACTTTCTGACGTATGTTGAATGTGCATGCGTGGCAAATAACCTAACTGCAATGCTTGGCGCGAAACTGAGAACGCGCCAGTAATAACGGCCTGAGATGCAATTACCGTGGCCATTGTGGCTAAAATAATCAACGGAAACAAAGCCCATTCTGGAGCTAAAAAATAGAACGGGTTCTTTATGGAGGCGGCGTTATGCAGCATTAACGCGCCTTGGCCAAAATAATTGAGCAATAAAGAGGGTAATACAAAACCAAACCAAGCCAAGCGAATAGGGTAACGCCCAAAATGACCCATATCAGCATAAAGCGCCTCTGCACCAGTTACTGATAAAACAACTGCGCCAAGCGCTACAAAAGCTATCCACGGTTGAGAGGCAAAAAAGGTAAATGCATAAAAAGGGTTGAGTGCATTCAGTATGGTGGTATCGTGCAGAATGTTGATGATGCCTAACAAACCTAAAGTACCAAACCACAGCAACATGACAGGCCCAAAAAAAGCACCGACTACTGCGGTGCCCTTGCTTTGCGCCCAAAACAGCATAAAGAGCACGACTAAAGTTATCGGCACAATAGTGGGATGAAGGCTTGGGGCAGCAACTTCCAAACCTTCAATCGCCGATAACACTGAAATGGCGGGAGTAATCATACCATCTGCATAAAACATACAAGCGCCTAAAATACCTAGCAACATAATATTGTGCTGTTTCTTGCTATTGCCTTCGGCGTTTCTGGATGCCAAGGCCAGCAAAGCCATAATGCCGCCTTCACCACGGTTATCGGCACGCATAATAAAGGCCACGTATTTAATAGACACAATTAAAATAAGCGCCCAAGTGATGAGCGACAAAATACCGTAAACATTCATGGCATTAAGTGGAAGTGGATGGTGTCCTACTGAAAAAACTTCTTTCATGGTGTACAAGGGGCTGGTGCCAATGTCGCCAAATACGATGCCCAGAGCGGCTAATGCCATGGTAGGTAAGGCTGCTTTTTTGGTAGATTGATTGTCCATGTTAATGTGCGACGATTACGATTAGCTATTATCAACCAATTGAATGGTCAAACCAAGCGCAAATGAGATTAAATTAGGTTAATTTTCAGTGCTAATCACTTTAGCTGCGGCACTACCCTTGTAAAAAGTAATATTCAGCCGCGTTTCTGGCTTGATTTGTTGTGCATCGGTAATCAGTTGTTGCTGCAATGTGTTGAGCAAATCGTTATGGCTAATTTCGCCATGCACAATGGCATAGCCCCTTGCCAATACCGACTTGGGGTTGAGCTGCTCTATGCTTCTGGCTAGCCGCAATAATATGTGTTGATTGACTTGCAGGTTTTGTTGCATGGCTAGCGATAAACGGTGCTGTAGCTGCTTGATTTGCATGGCACGATTTTCAATTTGTTGCTGGGGCGAAAATAGCCTTCGCGCTAAAAAATCAAGTTTTTGTGCGGTTTGATTCATCAAAAAATTAATTTGTTTATTCAGTCTGTTTTGCAAGTTGGATAATTGACTCTGCAACACCCGAATATCGGCACAAGCCATCTCTGCCGCTGCTGTAGGCGTTGCGGAGCGCGTATCGGCTACAAAATCACAAATAGTAAAATCCGTTTCATGGCCAACGCCAGAAATAGTCGGAATAGGGCAATCGTCAATCGCGCGCGCTACTACTTCTTCGTTAAATTGCCATAAGTCTTCAATACTGCCGCCACCACGGCAAATAATCAGCGTATCTACTTCGGCGCGCTGGCTTGCTGTATGAATCGCTTTGGCTATTAGTACCGCCGCGCCTTTGCCTTGCACGGGCGTGGGGTAAATAATCACGCTAATATTGGGGTTTCGGCGCTTTAATGTGGTAAGTACATCCCGCAACGCGGCGGCATCGGGCGAGGTAACAACGCCAATGGCGGATGGATGAGTAGGTATTGGCTTTTTAAACGCCGCATCAAATAAGCCTTCATGTGCCAATTTGGCTTTGAGTTTTTCAAATGCCTCAAAAAGCGCGCCCAAACCAGCTTGTTGTAAAAATTCAACCGTTAGCTGAAAGTCACCACGCGCTTCATATAATGTCACCGTGGCGCGAGCTTCAATATTATCGCCTTCACGCGGTATAAAATCCACATAGCTATTGCGCCCTTTAAACATCACGCATTTCACTTGTGCGGTAGTGTCTTTAAGCGAAAAATACCAATGACCACTTGCCGCTCGGGTGAAGTTTGATACTTCACCCGACACCCAAAACAGCGGAAAAGATTGCTCTAATACTTCGCGCGCTAAACGATTTAGCTCGCTGACAGTCATTATCTGTTTGTTGGGTAAAAAAGTGGGTTCAGTCATACAGCTTTATCAATTACAATCATCTATTAACCGAATTATAGGCGTTAACACAAATGTTACAAAAAATATTCAATACATTATTAGCGGGTAAACGCGGCTATTTGCTGGGCTTTGTTTTGTGCTTTGGTATTGTGGCGTTGGCTTTAGTGATTCAAACCACTTATAAACTAGAGCCTTGTCCATTGTGCATTACCCAACGCATGGTGTTTATGGGCTTGGGTGTGTTGTTTCTAATCAGTACTTTTATTCCGCCAGCCAACATTTTTAAAAAAATATTCGCGGCTTTACAAGTATTAACCGCTCTTGGCGGCGCAGGTGTGGCAATTCGGCATTGGTATTTACAAGCCAACCGTGAAAGCATGATTGCCGATTGCGGTGTCGGATTTGATTATATGTTTGAGAATTTTCCACTGCAAAAAGCATTTAAATTACTATTTCGCGGCACAGGCGATTGCGCTGCCATTGATTGGACGTTTATAGGCTTAACATTGCCGCAGCTGGGCTTAATCTCATTTTTAGGCTTCGCGGCGCTTGCGGTCTACTTAGCTTTTAGTAAAGCCTAGCCATGTTAAATCATTGGAAAATTGGCTTAAAGCGGGGCATGCAAACCTTTGCTTTTTTTTCAGCCGTATTGTTTGTGTACGGATTGTTTAATAACTTCACTTTTTGGCATGCGTTTGCCCATGCAGGTACACAATCGGGTATTGCTCATATGATTTACTATGGCGTGTTTGCAGGGCCAGTTGTTTTTTTAATAGCCGCTTTTGCCGCGATGTATTTCAGTAAATTAAAAAGTCTGACTTAATCAAAAAAGTAATTATTTAAAGAAACAATCATATGGATATCGAAACCTTAGATCATTTTGTGGGCAATACACCACTGGTTAAATTGCAGCGTATGAATCCCAACCCTAGCAATACAATTTTATTGAAATTAGAGGGCAATAACCCTGCAGGTTCCGTTAAAGATAGGCCAGCTTATTCGATGATTACTCGTGCAGAGGCGCGCGGCGAAATCAAACCAGGCGATACTTTAATTGAGGCAACTAGCGGCAATACTGGTATTGCCTTGGCGATGGTAGCTGCCATGCGGGGTTACAAGATGGTATTGATAATGCCGGAAAACCAAAGTTTAGAGCGCCGCCAAAGCATGAAAGCCTATGGCGCAGAGCTAGTATTAACGCCAAAAGACGGCAGTATGGAATTGGCGCGAGATGTAGCCATGAAAATGCAAGCCGAAGGCGAAGGCATTGTACTGAATCAGTTTGGTAATCAAGATAATCCGCTGGCACATTATGAAACTACAGGCCCAGAGATTTGGCGTGATACGGCAGGCGAAATCACACATTTTGTTGCCAGCATGGGCACTACGGGCACGATTATGGGCGTTTCACGTTATTTAAAAGAGCAAAACCCCAAGATTCAAATCATTGGGGTGCAGCCAGAAGAAGGCTCGCAGATTCCAGGTATTCGTAAATGGCCATTGGAATACATGCCCACTATTTTTGATGCCAAACGGGTGGATGAATTGCGATATGTATCCCAGAAAAATGCAGAAAATATGACGCGAAAACTTGCCACAGAAGAAGGTATTTTTGCGGGTATATCTAGCGGTGGCGGACTTTATACGGCGCTGCAATTATCCAAAGAACTGAAAGATGCCGTGATTGTGTCGATTGTGTGCGATAGGGGCGACCGTTATTTGTCTACAGGCGTTTTCCCCGGTTAATTAAGTTTTCATGTTGCGCATCATTTTATTACTATGCTTTTTCTTAATGAGTTTTGCGCAACAAGCAACTGCCATCAGTAGCATTCAAATCATTGTTAGTGAAGTAGACGCACCCGTTGGACAGCTTAAAAACGCAAAATTTCATGTCGATTTAAAGGGTGCTCAGCCAAAACTTATACTTAACGCTGACTTAAAACCCATGAGCGAAAAAGCTTTTGCGCATTTTGATTTAAAATGCGGCCAATTTTTTACTGAGAAAATAGGCCAAGCACAATGCTTAAATGGGCAATTTAAATCCAAACAAATCAGTGCTCCTTTTTCGGTTATCTTTGTTAGTTACCCCTCCGAGTTTGCGCTAGATATTGATTTTAATGGCGCCAATTTTAGTGATGAAGCAGGCTTGCATGCTGGTGAAAAGCTAACTGGTCAAATAAAAATGGCGGCTAAAAAACCAATTTCAACCGATACATGGGCTTGGAATGGGCTAATTAGCTGGACGGCTGGTGAATTATATTGGCAGCCGTTTTACTTTGGCAAAGCGGATAACGCGTTTGAAATTGATGGTACCTTTAAGCAAGATATTATCAATGTTCAGCAGGCTAGTTTGCTAGTAAATGAAGTGGGAAAAATGCAGGCAACTGCCACTATAAACATTAAAACTAAAATAGTGGAAGACGTAAAAGTAAACGCCAAAGATGTGGATTTTACTGGGCTATATGCATTATTTTTAAAGCCAATGGCAGAGAAATCCGCTTTTGGCAATATGAATGTATCTGGCAAGGCCGATTGGCAATTTGAGATTAAAAACTTAGCGCCGACCAGCTTTGAGTTGAATCTGCACGATGCCACTATAGAAGATAAAAATGGTAAATTCGGTTTTAGCCATATCAACGCACATATTCCTTGGGATTATGATGAGCCGAAGCAGTTGCAATTGGCTTATGAAAGCGGGCATTTGCTTAAAATAGGTTTACGTCAAACCAATTTAACGGCCGAAATAAATCGCTTTTCGCTTACTGCGCCAAAATTAGATTTGCCCGTTTTAGATGGCGCGCTAAGTTTGTCTGATGTCTCCGCCGTGCGCTTGGGCGATAACTGGGCATGGCATTTACGCATGAATCTAGTGCCTATTACCTTAAATGAATTTAGCAAAGCGCTGGGTTGGCCAGAGATGAAAGGGCAAATTTCTGGGCAAATTCCGCTGGTGACATATGCCAATAAACAGCTAAATATGGATGGCGCAATGAATTTTAACGCGTTTAATGGCAGTATTAGCATGAATGATTTGATTATTGATGACCCGCTGGGTGTGGCGCCACGTTTATATGCCGATTTAAAAATGCGCAATTTGGATTTGGGCGATTTAACTCGTACCTTTAGTTTTGGTGCTATTGAGGGCAAACTAGATGGCGTTGTGAAAGACATGGTGCTAGAAAACTGGAAACCCGTGCAATTGGATGCGTCGATTCAAACCAGTAAAGGTCGGCATCTTAAAAAAATATCGCAACGTGCGGTAGAAAATATTACCGCCTTAGGTGGCGAAGGGACGGCAGTTGCTTTGCAGCGCACCTTTTTGCGATTTTTTAAAGAATTTAACTACGAAAAAATAGGCTTAAGTTGCAAATTAAGGCAAGATATATGCGAAATGGGCGGCGTTGAGTCAACGCCAAATGGGTACATTATCGTTAAAGGTAAAGGTATCCCTGCTGTGAACGTGAATGGCTATACTCAAAAAGTGAGTTTGCGAGATTTGTTGGGCAGAGTTAAACGTATTACCGATAGCAATACCAAAGTGATTGTGAATTAAGGACAAATGAATGATTAAAAAAATAGGCATTATTGGGATATTGATTTTGTTAATACCGGGGTGTGTCACCATCAATATTTACTTTCCTGCCGCGGCAGCCGAAAAAGCGGCCGATAAAATTATCGATGAAGTGTGGCAACTTAAGCCAGGCGAAGAGCCGCCTGTCCAACCGGCAAACGCGCCAACCAAGTAGCTTAAACCCCCATAATTAAGGAAACACCATGAAAAAACTGATAACCGTTTTTAGTTTGTTAATAGCTACATTATTGAGCAGCAATTGGGTTAGCGCGGCGGCCAATTTGGATGTCAATACGCCTGCCATTACCGCCATTAAAAATAGCATGCAAGCACGTCATAACCAATTAAATCCGCATTACAATACTGGCGCCGTTGGATTCACCGCCGATGGTTTGGTTGCTGTGCGCGATGCCACTGCTGTGCCCTTAAAAGACCGCGGTGGTATTAATAGTTTGGTGGCTGCCGAGAACAGTGACCGCAGTGCGCTATATAAAGAAATTGCTGCCGGTAACGGCCACCCCGAATGGGCAGGCGAAATTCGCAGTACGTTTGCAGGGCGCTGGGTAGATAAAGCGCAAAGTGGCTGGTACTACCAAAATGCGGGTACTTGGGTTAAAAAATAATTTTTCACTAAATAATCATTGGTAAAAAAATCATTGGTAAAAATATGCATATTGAACAGGTTTTATTGTTTGCATTAGGATTGTCCTATCCGGTTTTTAGCCATGCAGAAACCTATGAATGGGGGGATGAAAAAGGCGTTACTACTTATGGTGATTCGGTCCCTGCTAGATATAAAAATAAAGCAAAAGCGGTAGAAATTAAGGAAAATGTAATATCTTCCCCAGCAATACCGAAAGTTAAAAAAGACGACAGTAATCAGGCAGACAAGCTTGAACAATCTCCGCCCATCTTATTAGCAGTTCCTCCCGTAAGAGACCCAAGCAACTCAGAAGCCAAAACCAATGAGAGCTGTGAGGTGCAAATGCAAAAATACAAGAAAAGCCAAAATTGCTTTGCACAATACCGAAATGTAAGAGGCGGCATAAACGAAGAAGGTGTAAAAGGTTGCACTTCCGTTCAGCAGCCTAGCTGTTCAAGCGGCCGTAATTAATAATGACGCCCACTTTAGTATTTGATATAGAAACCATTCCAGACACCACTGGCCTGCGCGCTTTGCTGGAATTGCCTTTAGAAACATCAGATGAAGACGTCGCCAATATCGCACTGCACCTGCGGCGCCAGCATAACGGTAGTGATTTCTTGCCCTTGCATCAACATAAAGTATGTGCGATTTCTTGTGCTTTGCGTGAAGGCAGCAACTTTAAAGTGTGGACGCTGGGTGATGTTAACTCAACTGAAGCTGAAATCATTCAGCGTTTTTTTGACGGCGTTGAAAAATACACACCGCAAATTATTTCTTGGAATGGTAGCGGCTTTGATTTGCCCGTGTTGCATTATCGCGCCATGGTGAATAATGTGGTGGCGCCGCGCTATTGGGATTTGGGCGAAGATGATAAAGATTTTAAATGGAATAATTACATTAGCCGTTATCACACCCGGCATTTAGATTTGATGGATTTGCTGGCTTTGTACAACGCACGTGCTAATGCGCCGCTGGATGATTTAGCTAAGCTATGCGGCTTTCCGGGCAAGCTGGGCATGGATGGCAGCAAAGTGTGGGAAGCCTTTAAAGCAGGAAAAATAGAAGAAATCCGCAATTACTGCGAAACTGATGTAGCCAATACGCATTTGGTTTATTTGCGATTTCAGCTAATGCGCGGGCATTTAACAAAAGTGGAATATGCCACCGAAATTGAATTGATGCGCGAAACCTTAACAAGTTACAGTGCACCGCATTGGGCCGAATTTTTAGCAGCGTGGCGATAAAGCTTTCAATTTTTTCTGCCAGATGCGGTTTAATTTGACGTTACTCTAATGAAGGCCTTTCGGTTAAAATGTCTTCATGAGAAGAAACCGCAAGCCTAGTCGACAAGATCCCAGTTTAAATCCTATTTTAAATGCCACTATTGAATCCCTAGACCAAGAGGGGCGCGGCGTTGCGCATGTAGATGGTAAAACCATTTTTATCGATGGTGCCCTGCCCAATGAGCGCGTTAGTTATCAATCGCAACACATCAAACCAAGCTACGAAGTCGCTAAAGTAATCAATATCTTGATGCAATCTAATCAGCGCGTGACACCAAAATGCCCGCATTTTGGTCTATGCGGCGGCTGCAAATTACAGCATTTAGATGCCAATGCACAAGTGGCGGCCAAGCAGCGTTTGCTGGAAAACGATTTATGGCATATTGGTAAAGTAAAACCAGACAATATGTTGCCAGCACTGTACGGCCCTACTTGGGGTTATCGCCACAAAGCACGTTTAAGTGTGAAATATGTAGAGAAAAAGCAGCGAGTACTTGTGGGTTTTAACGAAAAAGCCACACGCTATGTGGCCGATATGAATTCCTGTGAAGTATTGATGCCGGAAGTGTCCGCGTTGATTGCGCCTTTGCAGCAAATGATTGTGCAATTAAGCATACGCGATAAGCTGCCGCAAATTGAACTGGCAGTCGGCGAAGCTGACCTCAGTAGTGGGCAGGAAGGTAGCGTAATCGTGCTGATTCTTCGCATTATGAGTGCACTAACGATTGATGACGAGACTCTGTTTAAAAGCTTTGCAGATGAGCATAAGGTGCAAGTTTGGACACAAACCAAGGGCCCTGACACCATTAAGCCATTTTGGCCATTGAATGGCAACGCGCTCAGATACAGTTTACCAGAGTTCGGTTTAATCTACCCCTTTAAACCCAATGAATTTACGCAAGTGAACCCGCAAATCAACCAAGTGATGATTCGCCGCGCCATGCAATTATTGAATCCACAAGCGGGTGAAAAAATCGCCGATTTCTTTTGCGGCATTGGTAACTTTAGCTTGCCAATCGCTTGCAGAGGAGTTGCAGTATTGGGTTTAGAGGGGCTGGCTAATCTGGTGGATAGAGCCAATGAAAGCGCACAACTAAACAATATTAAAAATGTAAAATTTGGTGTGAGCGACTTATTCAAAATGACGGCAGAAGCGTTATTAGATTTAGGAAAGTTTGATAAATGGCTGATAGACCCACCGCGTGATGGCGCTTACGAATTGGTGCAAGCAATAGACTCTTCTACTGCACCACAAACGATAGTCTACGTATCCTGCAATCCTGCAACACTAGCGCGCGATGCAGGAGTGCTAGTGAATGAAAAAGGCTATACCCTAAGCGCAGCAGGTGTTATTAATATGTTCCCGCATACCAGTCATGTGGAATCAATTGCTTTGTTTGTGCAGACAGAAAGCTAATAATTGCAAAGACATATATTTATTTTTCTGATGGTCTTATTTGCTGGTTGTAGTCAGCAAAATAATGATATAGAAACCAATTTTGCCATTTCTCAAGCGCCGCTTAATTTAGACCCTCGTTATGCCACCGATGCCGCATCGGAACGAGTGAATCGGCTGATTTATCAGCCATTGGTTGATTTTGATGCTGCTTCAAAGCCTGTGCCAGCATTGGCTAATTGGGCTTTGATTAGCTCAACGCAATATCAATTTACCTTGCAGCCAAATCGCGCAAAATTTCATCATCAAGCTGCTTTAACTGCTTTAGATGTTAAAGAGACTTATGATTCGATTTTGCGTTTAAAAGACTCGCCACATTCGGCCGAATTTGCCAACATTAAAAAAATTACATTAATCAATAAAGAATCGATTTTGTTTGAATTAAAACAAGCGGATAACCATTTTCCATCCAAATTAATTATCGGTATTTTGCCTGCCGATTTACTCGCTAACAATCACGATTTTTCACAGCATCCCATTGGTAGTGGCGCGCTAAAATTTGTAGATTGGGATAGCAAGTTGGTGTTAGAGCGCGTTAAAGATAGTCACATTATTAACCTAACCGAGATAAAAGATCCAACCGTGCGAGTGCTTAAATTGCTGCGCGGAGAGGTAGATTTGATTCAAGGTGATTTGCCGCCAGAGTTGGTCAAGCATTTGCAAAATCAGCCTGAAATAAATGTTAAAACTACCGTTGGTGCTAATTTTTCTTATCTTGGTTTAAATATGCAAGATGCTACTTTACAAAATATTAAAGTGCGCCAAGCCATTGCTTATGCTATAGACCGCGAGGCGATTATTAGGCATGTGATGGTGCAAAATACGCTCATTGCCAGCGCCATTTTGCCGCCAAAGCACTACACCAATATGAGCAATAACCAACTAAAACCTTACGAATACAATCCCGAAAAAGCCAAACAGTTATTGCATGAGGCGGGCATTAAATTGCCATTAAAGCTTATTTATAAAACCAGTACCGATGCGCAGCGTTTACGCTTTGCCGCCATTTTGCAAGCGCAAATGGCAAAAGCAGGTATTGATTTGCAGATAAAAAGTTTGGATTGGGGTACTTTTTTTGCCGATGTAAAAAAGGGAAATTTTCAGCTATTCGGCTTAACTTGGGTGGGTATTAAAACGCCAGAAATCTATGCAAAAGCCTTTGGTAGCAGCAGCTTTCCACCTAACGGTTTTAACCGTGGCAGGTATACCGATAAAGCGCTGGATAGCTTACTAGCAAAAGAAGATTGGCCTGCTGCAACAGCGCGTATTCACCAACAATTGCCCTATATACCATTATGGTATGAAGGGCAGTTTGCTGCGATGGGTAAAGATACGAGCAACTATGCGCCTAAAGCAGATGGCAACTGGGACGATTTAGCCATCATTACTAAGTCAGCGACAAAAAGGTCGGCTACAATCATGCATTATGCGAATTGAAATCTCCATACAACAGCAAACGCTAACATTGCTCGATAATTTTGGTAGCGTTAAGGCTAAATATGGCGTCTCTACTGCTGCTAACGGCGTAGGTTGTAAAAAAAATAGCGGTTGTACGCCATTAGGCAATCATATTATTCGCGCAAAAATTGGCGCGGGGTCATTACCCAATACGGTTTTTGTAGGCCGTCGCACCACAGGCGAAATCTGTACGCCAGAATTAATGGCACAGTTTCCTAATCGTGATTGGATTCTGACGCGTATTTTATGGCTAAGTGGTTTGGAAGTGGGTTTTAACCGGCTGGGCAGTGTGGATACCATGCAACGTTACATCTACATTCACGGCACGCCAGATTCTACTGATATGAGCAAAATCGGTTCGCACGGTTGCATACGTATGCGTAATAGCGACATCATCGATTTATTTGAGTTGGTTGAGGCGGGCACATCAGTGCTGATAGCAGAATGATGGGCTAGGTTAGCTAATGAATTATTTGAAACATATGCTAAGTTTTACCGCTGTGATTTTTGGCGTTTTATTGCTGACCTTCTTATTGATTCATGCCGTACCTGGTGACCCAGTAGAAGTGATGTTGGGCGAATCAGCCAGCATGGCAGATAGGCAGGCTTTGCGTGCGGACTTAGGGTTGAATCAGCCGCTGATAAAACAGTTTGGACATTATTTGACATCATTATCACAGGGCGATTTTGGCCGTTCTATTCATACCAAAACACCGATTGTTGATTTAATTAAAGCACGCTATCCTGCTACACTTAAACTGGCATTTCTATCACTCATTATTGGCTTAAGCATAGGCATACCATTGGGAATATACGCAGCACTCAATGCAGGTCATTGGCAAGATTTAATCGTTACTCTAGTCAGTGTTCGCTTATCCGCCATGCCCGCATTTTGGCTGGGGCCAATATTAATGTTGGTGTTTGCGCTATGGCTGGGTTGGTTTCCTGTAAGCGGTATGGATTCTGGTACATCCATTGTTTTGCCTGCGCTAACGTTGGGTTTCGGCTTAAGTGCGATACTCACGCGCATGACGCGTACTAGTTTGTTAGAGGTGCTGAATGATGACTATATTCGCACTGCACGTGCTAAAGGCTTATCTGAACCCGAAGTGATTGTTCGCCATGCTTTGCGCGCTGCTCTATTGCCGATTATTACCATTGTCGGTTTGCAAATGGGTAGCCTTTTAGCTGGCACAGTGATTACCGAAACCATTTTTAGTTGGGATGGCATTGGACGCTTATTGGTAGAAAGCATTGAAAAGCGCGATTACCCTGTGACGCAAGCCTGCGTGCTCGTGGTGGCTTTAAGCTATGTGTTGGTGAATTTATTCACTGATATTTTGTACCGATTAGCAGACCCGCGCGTCAGAGCAAGTTAATGAAAAAGTTTGCCATTAGTATTTTAGTGTTTTGGGTGCTGGCGGTTATTGTGGGGAAATTGTTTCACCTAGATCCGAATCAAATTGATTTAAATTCGATTCTGGCACCAATCAATACCGATTATTGGCTGGGTACAGATGATTTGGGGCGCGATATTCTGGCGAGGGTTTTAGCGGGTATTCAAGTCTCTTTTTTTGTAGCGATTATTGTCACCTTGATTACTATGGTGATTGGCGTATTGATTGGTCTTTTTGCCGGATTTTATGGTGGTAAAGTAGATGCTATCTTGATGAAAATCACCGATATATTTCTGGCTTTTCCAGGCATCTTGTTGGCTATTGCGTTTGCGGCCGTTTTAGGGGCAGGTTTAAGCAACTTAATCTTGGCTTTGTGCATCACAGGTTGGGTTAGCTACGCGAGATTAACTCGCGGGCAAACGCTTAGCTTACGCAATCGGCAACATGTGATTGCGGCAGAATCGTTGGGAGCAAGCGTACCGCGTATTTTAATCAAACATATTTTGCCCTTGTTAGGCTCAATATTAATGGTGGAAGCCACTTACAGCTTAGCCAGTGTAATGATTGCAGAAGCATCACTTTCGTTTTTGGGCTTAGGGATTCAAGTGCCAAATGCGAGTTGGGGCGCCATGTTGCGAGATGGTGTGCGCTATATGCTAGTGGCGCCGCATTACGTGCTGGTGGTGGGCTTAAGTTTAATGAGCTTGATTTTAGCGGTTAATTTGGGTGGGGATTGTTTGCGTGATAAATTGGATGTTAGGTCTGAAAAATGACCAAGCAATACAAATATTACGATTTCATCATGGCGGCTTTTGTTACGGTGCTGGTGTGTTCCAATTTAATCGGACCCGCTAAAGTAGCCCAAATAGACGCGCCGCTATTAGGCATATTAACCTTTGGGGCAGGCGTTTTATTTTTCCCTATTTCCTTTATCTTTGGCGATATCCTTACCGAAGTCTATGGCTACGCTGCCAGCCGCCGTGTTATTTGGGTGGGTTTTGCAGGTTTGGCCTTTGCCAGCTTGATGGCATGGATGATTGTGGCGCTTCCACCCGCGCCATTTTGGAATAATCAGCACGAATATGAAGTGGCTTTTGGCAGCACTTGGCGTATCTCATTAGCGGGTTTAATTGCATTTGCCGTGGGCGAATTTGTAAATAGCTTTATAATGGCGAAAATGAAAATAATCGGCGCCGGCAAGCGCTTGTGGCAACGCACCATTACCAGCACTATTTTTGGCGAGGCGATTGATACGGTTATGTTTGTACCGCTGGCGTTTTGGAACACGGGGATTATTCCTAACGACAAGATTCCACTGGTGATAGGAGCACAGATTATCGCCAAAATTTCAGTAGAAATTGCTTTCACACCAGTGGTTTATAAAACTGTCGCGTTTTTAAAAAAAGCAGAGCAAACAGACTATTACGATAAGCACACCGATTTTAACCCTTTTAAATTATAACTAATTGAGATTTTATTGACTGAAGCTACACCAAACTTAACACTAAATTGGCAAGAAAAAGGCAAGCCGCAGATAGCCGTATGGCAAAGCGAGGCAGGTAATCTGCCACCAAAAAATGTGTTGATTGCCGATGATGCCACAAATGCCAAAGTGGCCTACAAACTAATGTGCGAAGGTACAAGCTTGTTGTATCGTGGTGATTTTCAAAACGCCAAACAATTACTGCAAGCCATTACACGTAAGTTCGATATTAAACCGATTGCACCAGCCGAAAACTTAAATAAAGCGTTTCACCAGCACCGCGCAAGGCAAATTCAACGCGCCAGCATTACCAATAAACTACTAATCGAGCTTAATTATGGCAGTTGCGATTTAAAACGTGCGCCAGATGTAAAAGAAGCGGTGATAGGTGCCTTAATCGTTAACGCCAAGTTAGATAAAGTACCTGCAAAAATGGTACTGTCGTTACGCGAATTGCTGGGGATGAACGGCGCCCAAGAATGGCGGAAAAAAGGCGTATTTGTGGATGCGCTACAAGCCAATATTCACGCCCATTACGGCGTATATTCGCCGATTCGTGGTGAGTATTTGGATTTAGTTAATACGACTTCATTAGGCAATGCTAAAACCGCCTTTGATATTGGCACAGGTACCGGCGTGATTGCGTCTATTTTGGTTACACGCGGCATTAAAGCGGTGATTGCTACCGATAACAGCCTGCGTGCGTTGAATTGCGCGGCAGATAATATCGAAAGGCTGAATTTAAAGTCTTATATCACAGTTGAGCAAGCTAATTTATTCCCAAGCGGACACAAAAAAGCCGATTTAATCGTATGTAACCCGCCATGGCTTCCGGCCAAAGCTAATGCGCCAATAGAGCATGCGATTTACGACCCCAACAGTGCGATGTTGAAAGGGTTTTTAAATGGTGTTAATGCGTATTTAAATGATGATGGCGAGGCATGGTTAATATTGTCCGATTTAGCAGAGCATTTGTGCTTGCGTACACCAGAAGAATTGAAAAAGTGGATTGCAGACGCAGGTTTAACTGTTCTTGAAAAGCTGGATATTTCACCCAAACACGCTAAATCAAGCGATCAATCGGATCCGCTATATGAGGCGCGGGTAAAAGAAATTACCTCGCTTTACCGATTAAAACCCATTTAATTCACTTTAAGGGAAGATGATGAGTTTAGGGCCTGTCATGCTGGATGTTGTTGGCACAGAATTAAGTGCGGACGATATTAAACGGTTACAACATCCGCTTGTGGGCGGTGTGATTTTATTTGCTCGCAACTTTGTGAGCTGTAGTCAGCTTAAAGCATTAACTACAAGTATTCATAACGTGCGCCAACCGCCTTTGTTAATCGCGGTAGACCATGAAGGTGGCCGTGTGCAGCGCTTCAGAGATGGATTTACCAAGATTCCGCCCATGCGCGAGTTTGGCAAAATTTGGGATAAAAATCCTAAAAATGCGCGCGAATTAGCGATTGAGGCAGGCTGGATTTTAGCGGCAGAACTGCGCGCGCAAGGTGTTGATTTTAGTTTTACGCCTGTGCTGGACATGGATTATGGCGATAGCTTGGTGATTGGCGATAGGGCATTTCATCAGGACGTAACGGCGATTAATGAATTAGCCTTTAGTTTGATGCAAGGCCTTAAAAAAGGCGGTATGTCAGCTGTTGGCAAGCATTTTCCTGGGCATGGTTTTGTTGTGGCCGATTCGCATGTGAGTATTCCAATTGATGAGCGTATTTTTGATGAAATTGCCGCTAACGATATGCAGCCGTTTAAGCTAATGATTGATGAGGGTTTGGCGGCAATTATGCCTGCACATGTGATTTATCCTAAGGTGGATGACAAGCCTGCTGGTTTTTCAGCAAAATGGTTGCAAAAAGTATTGCGTGAACGCTTAGGTTTTAACGGTGTGATTTTTAGTGATGATTTAAGTATGGAAGGCGCCTCTGTTGGCGGCGATGTTACAGCACGTAGTTTAGCCGCGCTAAATGCTGGTTGCGATATGGTGCTGTTGTGTAATCGCCCTGATTTGGCCGATGAGTTACTCTCGAAATTAGAATGGAAAATGTCGGCGTTAAGCGCATTAAGGTTAGCACGGATGCATGGAAGTCATCATCCCGCTGATACAAACGACCTACATGAGAATGCTCAATTTGTTGCTGCAGTAAAACGCGTTGGATTGGTGGGTAAACAAGAAGTCGAATTATTTGCTCGGCGAAATTGTTGAGCTGGCCGAATTGTTATTAGCCTAATTCCTTTACTTAATAATCAGCACAAGCTTAAAGTGATTGAAATTGTGCTGGTATTAATTTATTTATAATCTACGGCGTGAAGCCACGGCTGTAAATAAGATTAAAGATAACGCCATTAAAGATAAAGAAGCTGGCAAAGGTACTGCGCTAATATTTACGCCAACCACAAAATCATCATAATCGGCATCGCTAGCTGAGCTATCATTGAATCCTAGCACATAATCAAATGGACCAAAATTAGGACCACTTTCTGGTGACAGGTTGCCGTCTAAAATGGCGAAACCAAGCGTTGGAGTTAACGCAGCACCATTAGCAAAAGAACCGCCTTGATCATCACTAAAACTAAAATCAAGTGCACCTGCGTTTACAGTCTCAGCTTTAGTAGTATCGCCAACAAGATTACTTTTAGTTAAGATGTTACCCATAAATGAGAAACTATTTTTATAATTACTAGCACTACCTAAGTATGAAAAAGTAATTAAACTTGCCTGATTAGCAACAACAGTCCCTGAAAAGCCAGTTGAATAAGTGCCTGTAGTTGTTCGTGGTAGAGCATCATAGCCAATGATTGAAATTGGTGATGTGCCAATTAAGCTTAAGCTAACGGCTTGTGCGGTGCCAAGTACAGAAAATAAGCAGATAGCAAATAAAATGTTTGTTATAGTTGTTAGCTTTGGTTTGTGCATGACAACCCCTTGAGATGGTAGGAATGATACGTTAAGGTCATAGTAGGAGTAGGGATATTTGTTAGTCTGTACGCCAGCGTACATTGTGATAAATTAAGCCAATAAGCGTACCAATACGCACAAGTTTTTGAAGTGTTGACGAAATTAACAATTTGTCACTTGAAACTTTGCTCATTAGTCGCTATCTTATATGTATTGCCTTATTGGCAACTTTTTAAAAGGAAATAACCATGTTAGATGATTTGCAAGTATTAGGTCGTGAAGGTAGTCTATCTACAACACAAAATAAGGTATTACGTAACACTTATGCCCTGCTTGGCTTAACCATGATTCCAACCGTAATTGGTGCCTTGGTTGGCATGAAAATGAATTTTGCTTTTGCAGCACTGCATCCGTTTATGTTTGCAATTGGCGCGATGGCAGTGATGTACGGTTTGTTTGCCGCAATTAACGCAAACCGCAACAGCAGCATTGGCGTTGTCTTATTGTTGGGATTAACCTTTTTATTAGGTTTAATGTTAGGCCCTATTTTGCAACACGCGCTTAATTTAAATAACGGCGGTCAAATCGTTGGCTTAGCGGCAGGCGGAACTGGCGTTATTTTGATGACAATGGCAGGCATTGCAACTACTACTAAAAAAGACTTTAGTTTTATGGGCAAATTCTTGCTAGTAGGTATTATTCTGCTAATCGTGGCGTCGCTGGCCAATATCTTCTTTCAAATTCCAGCTATGGCACTAGCGTTGTCAGGTATCGGAATTATATTGTTCTCTGGCTTTATTTTGTATGATGTAAGCCGTATTGTGAACGGTGGCGAAACAAATTATGTGATGGCAACATTAAGCTTGTATATGAGTATTTATAACTTGTTTACTAGCTTGTTACATCTGTTGATGGGTTTAATGGGTAATAACGACTAATACTGTTAGCTCACAAAAAAGCCGACTTTTAGTCGGCTTTTTTATTGCTTGTTAACTAATCTTCGCTGTCTGAAAAATGCAGATAGCACTGCACCACATTCCTCGGCAAGTATTCCGCCAATAACTTCTGTGTGATGGTTAAGCTTAGGCTCACCCATTAAATTAATCACGCTGCCACAAGCACCTGTTTTAGGGTCGCTGGCGCCATATATGAGCTTTGCAATACGTCCGTGCTGCATTGCGCCGCTACACATAGCGCATGGCTCTAAAGTTACATATAAGGCGCAATCAACTAAGCGGTAATTGCCTAAATAAGTTGCTGCTTCTCGCATCGCCATAATTTCAGCATGTGCGGTAGGGTCATTCAAACCAATGGGCGCGTTGCCGCCGCGGCCAATCACCACATTATCTTTAACCACAATGGCACCTACTGGTACTTCACCAAGTAAAGCGGCTTGTTTGGCTAAATCTAAGGCAAGCTGCATAAAATCGGTATCGGTCATTATGGTCAAGATTGTTTTGGAATATTCAGTTGTTTTATACACTGCGCCAAATCTTGCAACAGCTCTGGGTTTGGTGATTGACTATAGGTAATCACATTATAGCGTTGTGCAATATCTAGTATTTGTGTTTTTTGATTTGGTAGATTTTTAGAGGCACGTGTGGCAAAATCCGATGTTGTTTCACCATTACGGGGTGTTAATCCTGCGCGTTTTAGTAGTTTTAAATATTGTGCATACAAACGCTGCGCTGGGTTTAGTTTAGCCTTTTGCTTTCTAATTAAAAAATAGGCGGTTAAGCCCAATATTAGCGCAATGATTCCTATCATCCACATCAGCATTTCTTGCAAACTCATATTTTTTCCGCTAAGTTTTTTTAAGAAATCGAGCTGTTTTTTATCGTCATATCCCAGAATCCATTGATTCCAGCTATTGTTCACGCTGTCCCAATTTAAATAGGCTTTTTTCAGCCAAGGGTAATCAGCACGTGCCATTAAAGGGAGCTCATCGGTTTCATCTAGCGAATCATTAATGCCATTTTCTATGCGCTCTGGCGATACGGCGGCGGTTGGATCTATACGAAGCCAGCCTTTGTTCGCCAGCCAAACTTCAGCCCACGCATGTGCATCGGATTGGCGCACAATATAGTAACTGCCATTAGGGTTGTATTCACCGCCTTGGTAGCCTGTGATAATGCGCGCTGGAACGCCCGCTGCCCGCATTAAATAAACAAAGCTGGTGGCGTAATGCTCACAAAATCCGCGCTTAGTATTAAATAAAAAATCATCAACAGGGTTGTTACCTAAAATAGGCGGCTTTAAGGTGTACACAAAAGGTAGTTGTCTGAAGCGTTGCAAGGCGGTATTTATTTTATCCGGAGCACTTAAACCTTGCCAACTTTTTGCTAACTGCACAGTCCTTGGATTTTCGCCTTCATTGATTTGCAGGTTTAATAGGCGCTCTCGCTCACCTAAATTAACACCCAGTTGGTAACTGCTAAAAGAAGTTGCATCATAGCGTAAGCGAGTGCGAATAGGCTTTTCGGCAATCATTGAGTAGTCATGCGTTAAGTTTGCATCATGCGGAATCAGTGTTGGCATATCCAGCATCAGCATCCATAAGCGGTTATGTGGCTCTAGTGTCATGGTGTACTGAATTCGCTTGCCAAAAACCTTCAATGATTCAGTTTGCAAGCCAATTTTGTTGCTACTCATGGTCCAACTTCGGTCTTCTTGATGCCACAGTACAGGCCCGCGCCAATAAAGCTGGCTTTGCTCTGGCGCTGCGCCTTTAAATTGAACCCTGAAAGCAATGGCGCTATTTTTGGTTAAATTGCTGATATTGCCAAATTGTAGGCTGTCTCCCAAGCCACTCATGCCGCTATTGGCATCTTGCGGCAAACCCCAAAGTGGCCCTGGAATGCGCGGAAATAACACAAATAAAATCAGCATTACAGGCACTGCTTGCAATAATAATTGCCCAGCCAATTTTAGGTAGAAAATAATAGGCTTTGGCTTATCGGCGTTTTTGTAACTGATATGGATTAGGGTGGCTGTTAGCAATAGCAGTGGCGGGATGCTTAAGCCAAATGTGGTGATTGTTTGACTAAATAAAAATAAATTACCCACCAAAAAGTAAGCCATCACAATTACCAGCATGTAATCACGAATGTTTTTAGTTTCTAGCAATTTCAGTGAGCACATTACCATTAATAAACTCAGAGATGCATCACGCCCAAAAAATCCTTTAAAAGTAAAAACAATGCCAACACAAATTAATAAAGTAATTGGCAGTAAAAGCCAAATTTTGGGGAATGGCCATCGATATTTATCCATTAAAAAACGCCATGTGCCAAAGCCAATGCTGGCGATAATTACCCACACGGGCAAATTCGGGGTATGTGTAGCCAGCACTGCTGCCAGTGAAACTAGTAGCCACTTTAAAAGTTGGAAATTTAAGAGCTGATTCATAGGCTATTTGAATAATGCCAAATCGGTTAACACTTGATGATAGTGCTCTTCCGAATTATTCGCCGCTATTTCATTGTTTGGCAACCTTAAACCATAGATTTGCTGGGTGGCATGTGCATCCATTACTAATCTAGTCAACTGCGATATACGCGATTCCGTACTGCCTGAGGTATCTGCCCAATCCAGCCATAAAGTATGAACTTCTGCGCCGCTATAAAGCTTTGTATACATACCAATACCACGGCTTGATGCCTTCCAATCAATCCTACTTGGTGAATCACCTACCTGATAATTTTTGTGCCCATTAAAGTCATCATCGCCTTTGGTGACCATGCTGCTGCCTTGCGTGATGGCATCGGCTGATAAATTATTGGGGTTGCTTGAATCGGATGGCTTTGGATACACTAAAAATTGAAACGGGTTTTCAATCACCACCCACGCATGTAATAAACTTAAAGGAAACTCGGTGTACACAGTCAAGCGTGGCAAGCTTTGCCAGCCGCGCTTTTGTGTGGCAAGGGGTATCTCAACAGTTAACGCATCGTTAGCGTTAATATCGTGAATCACTTCTGATTGCTGATTAAAATAGGCGCCTATCACATACCGCGGACGATTTTTTGATTCTGATATTTTAAGGTTAATTGCAACGGATTCGCTCGCAAAAACAGGCTTGCTGTTTAATACAGCTACCTGCAAATGCACCAAATTTCTCCAAGTGTGCAACATGGCAATATTGCCCAAAGATGCTAGCAAAAAAGTAACGTAATAGCCCAAACTTAATGAGTAATTGATTGAGCCAATCAGCAAGCCGATCAGCATGATTGCATACAACAAGCCCCAACGCGTAGGAATAATATAGATTTGACGCGGATTTAGTATCGCAACATTATTGGCACTGTTAACGACTCTAAACCATTGCTGCCAATAGCCTAATTTCCAAAACCTAAGTGGCCAGACTTTATCAAGCATATTGGTTGCTATTAAGGGATAGCGACTTGCTCAAGTATTTGCTTGGCCACATCGCTTTCTTGCGCCAAGCGATGCGCCACAACGCTTGGTAATACGGCTTGCACATCTTCTGGCGTTACAAAATTGCGGCCATCAATTAAGGCCCAAGCTTGCGCGCATTGGCGCAATCCTAAGCCAGCTCTGGGTGATAAGCCTTCTGCAGTTTGTGTGCGGGTGTGTTGAATTAGTGCCTGCAAGTAATCCAATAGCGCATCTGATACATGGACTTGGTTCACAAGTCGCTGCAATTTTAACAATGACTCTACATCGCATACTGCTTGAATGCTACCAGCATTGGCGCGCCCACCTTGATTTTTAAGCAAAGCACGTTCTGATAGCGCATCCGGATAGCCTAATGTGATGCACATTAAAAAGCGATCCAATTGCGACTCTGGCAAAGCAAAAGTACCAATATGGTGTTTGGGGTTTTGCGTGGCAATCACAAAAAATGGTTGCGATAGTAAATGAGTGCTGCCATCTACAGTCACCTGATGCTCTTCCATTGCCTCTAATAAAGCGCTTTGTGTTTTTGGTGTGGCGCGATTAATTTCATCTGCCAGCAAAATATTGGTAAAAATTGGACCTGCGTGAAACTGAAAATTTGAAGTGTTTAAATCAAAAATCGATACGCCAATAATGTCAGCAGGCAATAAATCGCTTGTAAATTGAGTGCGCCTAAAACTTAGGCCTAAAACTTGCGCTAGAGTATTTGCCAGCGTGGTTTTGCCCATACCTGGCACATCTTCAATAAGCAAATGCCCACCTGCTAGCAAGCAGGTGAGGCTTAATTTTACTTGTCGCTCTTTACCTAAAATAATCTGAGAGGTTGCACGAAGAATGGCTTGAATAGTATTTTGCATAGTTTTTATTATGGCTATTTGTTTGAATGACAAGGTAAAGTTGTCGGTAAAAATTCAAGCCATTTTTCGATTTTAATTTGAATTATCTGTCTTGATTGGATTTGTCGGTCCAGCGTACCATCACATAAATTAAACCCATTACAAATGCGCCACCCACCCAAATGCTAATTTCCTCAAAAGTAGGCGATGCGTCTTGGACGGGTAATACAATTAACTTGCGCAAAAACAGCACTAGTACCACTTCAATAAAGGTTTCCACCAATAATTTACTGCCTAGTAAATAGCGTATTTCAGCCGAAATCAGCGCAGAAATTGACCACAGCAGCATTAATGTACCTAGCGCGTGTAAAAAGCCATGTACTAAATTGTTAGCATAGGCGGCTTGTTGCACATCTTTAAAAAACAGCCAAGTAAACATCACCACAGATGTAGCCAAAGCCAAGCCAATAATGATATGGGCAAATCCATTTAACCAAAGCATCGCTTTGACGGCGATTCTATTAAGGGGTTCAAATTCGCGTGGTAATTGATCTTGTGTCATAAGTGGCCCTATATTTGAAGTAAAAATAAATTTGTTTTGACTACAATTTAACCACATATAAGCTTGAACAGATTTTAATTTAAAATTGAATATTTATAATTTGTATTGAACTGGTCTATTATTGCCGTACTTTTTAATTGAAGGTGTTTAGAATATGCAAATTCGACCATCAAATGAACGTGGCCATTTTAATCATGGATGGTTAGATAGTTATCATTCCTTTTCATTTGGCCGCTACGTTGATAAGAATTGGATGGGCTTTTCTGCTTTACGCGTCATTAATGAAGATGTGATTCAGCCAGGACAAGGTTTTGGTATGCACTCACACGATAATATAGAAATTATTACCTATATTTTAAAAGGTGAATTAGCGCATAAAGATAATATTGGCAATGTAAAAACCATCAAGCGAGGTTATATACAGCTCATGACAGCTGCTACTGGAGTTTCGCATAGCGAGTTTAATGCTTCGGCCACTGAGCCTGTGCATTTGCTGCAAATTTGGATTCTGCCAAACCAACTGAATTTAACTCCTGGTTACGAAGATAAATTTTTTAATCCAGCATTAAAATTAAACCAATGGTGTTTGCTGGCGTCCCAAACTGGGACGCAAGATTCATTAATTGTTCATCAAGATATTGCACTTTATGTGTCACAGCTAACAGATACGCACGAATTAACGTATCACACTAGGCTAAATCGTAAAGCTTATTTGCAAATGGCTTTGGGTAGTGCTGTAGTGAATAACAAGCCCTTGCAAAGAGGTGATGCTGCACTTTTTGATGCCGATGAAGCTATACAAATTAAGGCGCTCGGCTTTGCAGAAGTATTGCTGTTTGATTTGCCATAAAAAACCAGAAAAATAATTTAAAACCACTAGTTATAGGAGCAAGAATGAAATTCTTATTAAAAAAAATCGCATTGGCAACAGTCTTTACTTTAGCTGCCGGCCAAGCTTTTGCAGAGGCAGAAACCTACAATATTGATAATAAACATAGCTTTGCCAATTGGAGCGTTCGTCATGTGGTTTCAAAAACATCTGGTACGTTTAGCGATGTGACAGGTACTGTAACGATTGACAGAAGCAATTTGGCCAACTCATCGGTTAATGCAAAAATTAATTTATTAAGCGTGAACAGTAGCCTTGCAAAACGCGATGAACATATTAAAAAGCCAGAATATTTAGACGCAGAAAAATTTGCTGAAATGACGTTTGTGAGCAAAAAAATTGAAGCAACGTCGGCCACAGAGGGTGTAATAACAGGCGTATTAACATTGCATGGTGTTGCAAAAGAAATGACATTTCCATTTAAAGTATTAGGCTTTGGTGCGGATACATGGGGCGGTTATAGAAGTGGCTTTGAAGCGCACACCAGGTTAAATGCCAGTGATTTTGGTTTTGGTTGGGGCTTAAAGCCTAACGCATCAGTCGGCGACGATATTGAAATCACGCTGCTAATTGAAGGCATCAAAGCCAAATAATAATGATGAATTAATTAATGCGCTAAATTTAATTTAGCGCATTCAGAATTTTATGTTTAAAAATTGGAGAAAAGCATGCCATTAGATTTATTTAGCCCGGCCAAATTAGGTTCAATTGCACTAAAAAACCGTATTGTTATGGCGCCCTTAACCAGAAATAGATCAGGCGAGGCCGGCGTACCGCAAGATTTAAACGTTACCTATTATGCACAAAGAGCCAGTGCTGGTTTGATTGTGACTGAAGCAACGCCGATTTCTCCAATGGGTCACGGCTACCCTGGTTTGCCTGGCATTTATACCGACGAACAAGTCGCTGGTTGGAAAAAAATCACCGAAGCCGTCCATGCCAAAGGTGGCAAAATTGTTATTCAGCTATGGCATGTGGGCCGTATCTCACATCCGACTTTACTTAACGGCGCGCTACCAGTTGCGCCATCTGCTATTAAGCCAGCGGGCAAAGCCTTTACTTATCAAGGTTTGGTGGATTATGTGGAGCCGCGTGCTTTGGATGCAAACGAATTGCCAGCTATTGTGCAGGATTATGTGTATGCAACCCAGTGTGCATTGAAAGCTGGCTTTGATGGCGTTGAGATTCATGCTGCCAACGGTTATTTGCTAGATCAATTCTTGCGTGACGGTAGCAATAAGCGCACTGATAACTATGGCGGCAGCTTTGAAAATCGTGCCCGCTTATTGTTAGAAGTGACTAAGGCGGTGGTAGAAACGGCTGGAGGTGATAAGGTAGGTATTCGTATTTCCCCTGTAAATCCATTTAATAATATGCATGACAGCAATCCACAAGCGCTATTTAATTATGTAGCTGAGCAACTCAATCAGTTTAATTTAGCCTATTTACACGCGGTTGAAGGCGGCATTCACGGCGTCGGCAAAGTCGATGCGTTTGATTTTGAACAAATGCGTAAGCTTTATAAAGGCGCATATATGGCTAATTTAAGCTACGACAAAGTACGTGGTAATGATGCAATAGCCAGTGGCCATGCCGATGTGATTGCTTACGGTGTACCTTTTATTGCTAACCCCGATTTGGTTGAGCGTTATAAAACAGATGCGGCATTAAATGAAGCGGATTCTAAATCGTTTTATGGCGGCACTGAAAAAGGGTACACTGATTATCCATTTTTAAAAGCTTAATTTAGGTTAATAATATGAAAAATCCTGCTGTCACCCAAGCGCCAATTAACGAAACCATTGCGAATCGCTGGAGTGGCCGCGCTTTTGATGCTACTAAAGCCGTATCAAAAGAGCAAATATTAAGCTTATGCGAAGCCGCCCGTTGGGCACCATCTTGCTTTGGTGATCAGCCTTGGCGCTTTATGGTTTGGGATAAAAATAGCAATGTTGATGCTTGGCAAAAAGCGTTTGATTGCTTGGTACCAGGCAACCAAGAATGGGTTAAACATGCGCCAGTATTATTGCTGGTGCTTGCCGATACTTTGTTTGGGCATAATCAAAAACCGAATCGTTGGGCGCAATACGATACAGGCGCAGCAGCCGAAAACTTATGTTTGCAAGCCGCCGATTTAGGCTTAATGACGCACCAAATGGGTGGCTTTAATTTAGACGCGACGCGTGAGGCGTTTGCTATTCCAGAGCAATTTACCCTAATGGCGATGGTTGCGATTGGTTATTCAGGTGATGCGAATCAATTGTCTGATGATTTGAAAGCGCGAGAATTGGCCGTACGTAAACGCAAACAACTTGCTGATTTATTTTTTGATTCAGCTTGGAATAAGCCAATTTAAGTAGAGTAATGATGATGCAACTTAACTTAAACCCGCTCGTCTGATAAACTTGTAGATTATTTAAATTCAACAAGTTCATTTAAGGCAAAATCATGGCAGTTCTGGCATTAACAAAAGAAAATTTTAAGCAAACGATCGAAAGTAACAATTTTGTTATCGTTGATTTTTGGGCGCCCTGGTGTGAGCCATGCGTGGCATTTACACCTACTTTTGAGGCGGCCGCCGCTAAAAATGCCGATATTGTATTTGGCATGGTGAACACAGAGGCCGATCCTGAAATCGGTAATTATTTTGATGTGAATCAAATCCCTGGCATTTTAGTGATTCGTGAGCAAGCGGGCATTCATGCGCAAGTGGGTGAAATTGGCGCGCCAGCCTTTGATGAAATTATTAAGTGGGCACGTGAATATGATATGAGCACTGTGCATGAGTTTTACAAAAATGAAGAAGTGCAAAAAGCGGTTAAAATAAATCGCTAAATAATAAAAAAGCCGCCAAAAAGCGGCTTTTTTATTAAAACTTTTAGCTATTCATGCTTTGTTATAACTGCAAGGACAACTCAATTAAAATCCGCCAGTAGTTGCAATACGAAACACATAAAAAGCACCTAGAATCATCATAATATACATCGGCAAATCACCACTTTTTTTCTTTTCACCTTTTGCTGCAGATGACATCCAGCGATTTAATAACCACAGTATAAAAACAATCACAGGGATAAACATCATGTGTGTTGAGGAATCAAATAGCCAGCTCAATGCATTTTTTAGCCAGCCGTCATCCTTAAAAAATTCCATGGCAATGCCAATTAAACCAATCAGTAATAAAACCATGCCACCAAACGAGATAATGGTTTTAACTGGTGTATCGGCTTGAATATTCGCGTTTTTACTATATTTATTAGGGTCTTTTTTTTGCGGTGCTGCCACGGTAATCTCTTAAGGCGGATATGTGTTTAATCTTGGTTTAAATAGCGCGCTGGGTCAATAGATTTACCTAAGCGCCTAATTTCAAAATGCAACTTAATGCTATTCGAATCGGTATTACCCATTTCTGCAATTTTTTGACCAAGCGCCACAGCCTGGCCTTCTTTAACGATAATTTTACTATTGTGCGCGTAAACTGATAAATAGGTTTTATTGTGTTTAATAATCACTAACTTACCATAGCCTCTCAAATCAGAGCCACTGTAAATCACTTTGCCACTACTGGCTGCGTTAATGGCTTGACCAGTGCTGCCAGCAATATCTAACCCCTTATTGGCGGCTTCGTCAAAGTTTGTCACCACTTTGCCTTTTGTAGGCCAAGCCCAAACTATCGCTTCATCATCACCAGCTTTTACCTCTGTGGTTTTGGTGTCGCTTGCCTTACTGTCTGATACTTTGCTCTCAACAGGTTTTGGCTCAATGGCTTTATTATTTTCGGCGGCCTTATTTTCGGCCATTTTAACGCTAGCCGTTTTATCAAAGGCTTCTACACTATATGGTTCGCGTAAGGCTTTAGGTTCACTTAAAATAGGTGTTACAACCGCTTGTATCGGTTTGGCTTCAGTCGATTTTATCTCCGGCGATTTTGTTGCTAAGACAGCCGTTTCTGCACCAATTGGCGTTAAAACTACACCATCATCTGTTTGATTTTGCGCTGGTTGACCATTTTCAGCCATTTCAGACTTTGCTTTTAAACTCGCTAAGTTTAATTTCTGACCAATCAAAATTGTGTAAGGCGCATTAATATTATTGACGGCGGCAATTTCTTTGTACTCAAAACCGTATTCCAAACCGATACTAAATAAAGTGTCGCCTTTTTTTACTATGTAAGTATCTGGGCGCCAATCTTTACCATCAGCAGATTTAACTGTCTTATTGCTTTTTACATTTGTGGTAACTGATTTTGGCTTAGAAGTTTGCGGCTTGCGATCAACCACTGGGGCGGGTGGGTTGCTTTCACATGCACTAAAAAATACAGTAACAACGCCCATTAAAACCAAACGCAACATTAGCTAACACCGCCTAATAAGGGGACAAATTTAACCGCTTCTAGCTTGGTTTGCACGAATTCTTTTGCTTTTCTCTCAATGAGCATTAAGGTTTGCGTAGCGGTACCAATGGGGATAATCATGCGTCCACCAACTGCTAGTTGCTCTAGCAACTCTTGCGGCACATGACTGGCAGCCGCTGTGACAATAATGCCATCAAAGGGGGCGAATGCGCTTAATCCAACGCTACCATCGGCATGATCTAATTTTACGTTATTGCATTTGAGTGTACGTAAGTGGCTTCTGGCTTTCATTACCAGTGGTCGAATACGCTCTAGCGATAACACTTCTTTTGCTACTTTGGATAATACCGCTGTCTGGTAACCGCAACCCGTACCAATTTCTAGTACTTTATCTAATTGCGCACTATTGCGTAAAATTTCGGTCATGCGCGCCACAATATAAGGCTGCGAAATTGTCTGGCCAAAGCCAATCGGCAATGATACATCTTCATAGGCGCGAATACTTAAGGCTTCATCCACAAAAATATGGCGCGGAATCTCACTCATTGCATAAAGCACGACTTCATCTTTAATGCCTTGCTCACGTAGACGTACCAGCATACGGTCCCGTGTGCGCAGAGATGTCATGCCAATTCCTGTTTTGGCGCTGGGTTTTAACAAGGTGGGTTTGATTAAAGCCATACGGATTATTTGCTTTGAATTATTTAGTCAACCATGTTTTAATTTCGGCCAGTTGCGAGTGTTTAGTTAAATCCACTTGAATCGGTGAAATAGATACTTGATTATGCGCTACCGCATAAAAATCGGTGCCTTCGCTGCCGTCATTGGGGGCACCAGCTGCACCTATCCAATATACAGTTTCGTTTCTAGGCGTTTTAAGTTTAATAACTGGTTCAGCCTTATGGCGCTTGCCTAAGCGTGTTACTGTTTTGCCCGTTAACGCTTCATATGGTAAATCGGGCACATTCACATTCAGTAAGGTGGGTGATACAAAACCATGTTCAATATAATGTTGCACTAGCTCAACCGCCACACGCGCTGCGGTTTCAAAGTTGGTAGAGTTGTGTTGCGACATTGAAATGGCAATCGATGGAATGCCCAACAAATAACCTTCAGTCGCTGCCGCTACGGTGCCAGAGTAAATAGTATCATCACCCATATTAGCTCCATCATTAATGCCTGAAATCACCATATCTGGCATGGTATCCATCAAGCCTGTGAGTGCAATGTGAACACAATCGGTTGGCGTACCATTGACATAAAAGAAACCGTTGCTGGCTTTTTTAACACTTAAGGGTCTATCTAAAGTCAGCGAATTACTGGCGCCACTGCGGTTACGTTCAGGCGCCACAACGGTAATATCAGCCAATTTAGAGATATGTCTAGTTAGAATATTCAGGCCAGGTGCAAAATAGCCGTCATCGTTTGATATGAGTATTTTCATTCTTGTTGTGTAAAGTGCTGTGCCTAGACTTAAATATGATAAACGAGCAAAGTTACTAAGACGACATAATTTTATACCGCTAAGCAATTATAAATTAAGCAACGCCTTTTAAAGCATTGTTTCGCGAGAGTTTTGCATAAAATATCGCGCACAGAAAGAATATTAGCGATAAAATCACTTCGCACAGCCCTAATCTACTTGAAAGTCCAATGTCGGACCAAGCACGCACTACGCCTTCGGTAAAGTAAAACAAAATTAGCATGCCTGCCCATTGGTAAGTATAACGATGGCCTTTTAAGATGCCAAATAAGGGAATTAGTAGCGGCAACGCTTTTAACACGAGCAACGAGCCGTTAGGTTTAAGCGGTGCAAGAACACCTTCCCATAGGATGCACAACAAAATAAGTGCGATTAAACAAGTGCTTGCGCCTAATTGCAGATATTTGGCTTGATAGTTGTTCAGTGAAAATGGATTCATGTGTTTGGTTTTGCCAGAGAATTTACTTAGAGATTTTACCAAGCGCAATATATGCAGCACGTGCCGATTGCGCGTCAAAAATGGGCGTTTCAAAATTAAAACGAAGTATGTTTGTCGTGTCATTATTAATTGTTGCACGAATATCAAAACCATCGCTATCAATACCAACAAACTCAACACGTTGCGGTGTTATGTTATGAAAATGCTGGCAATAGACCAACATGCTGTCTATATGATCGGCATTCATGTGTTTTAGCACACCATTTTCAAGCGCGGCTATGGCATTATTCTCTGTGGTGATTTCCTTGCCATCGGCCCAACCCATTTTTCCAAAGCCAGCAATATAGTGCGCTTGGAGGATTGTAATGCGGTAAAACGCAAAGTCGTGCATGTCAAAATAACCAGCCGTTTGCGGTAAATAGCGTAAATAACGCGCACGCCAATCGGCATCGTTTTTATCGATTTGTACTGCCTCACCAATTAAGGTTAAACGTGGATTTGCTTGTAAATCAGAGCCTTCAGAAAATACTAGTAAAGAAACTTTTGCTTTGGCGGCAATTTTTTTGGTGTGCTCGGTAATACTACTAATCAAAATAATCGGCTGGCAATCGCCATCTAGTACAAAAGCTGTTAAAGAGCCAAATGGGTAGCCTTCAAATTTGCCAGAGTGGGTTGATAAAATGCCATTTCGCGTGCTACGTAAAAACTTCCTTACCTCTATTGCCAGCCCCATTTAATCGTCTATTGATTCAATTTTAAGGCGATTTCGGCTAAGCGTTTACCCAGTGCTAGGCACAATTTTTTCTCATCTGCCGTAATCGGCTTATTATCCATTGCGCCACCAATATGGCTCGCACCATATGGCGTGCCACCACTTTGCGTGCTGGATAGTTCATGCTCAGAATAAGGTAAGCCGACGATTAACATGCCATGATGAATCAGCGGCAACATCATCGTCAGTAATGTGGTTTCATTTCCGCCATGCATAGAACCAGTGCTAGTGAATACAGCTGCAGGCTTGCCAATCAATTCGCCTTTTAGCCACAAACCAACGGTGCCATCTAAAAAATATTTCATGGGTGCGGCCATATTGCCAAAGTGGGTAGGACTTCCCATCACTAAACCAATACATTCCTGCAAATCACTCAATTCAACATACGGGTCACCATTGGCAGGAATATCCGCTTCAGTCGCTTCACAATTGGCTGATACCTTTGGCACGGTGCGAATACGCGCTTTAGCACCGCTTACTGATTCAATACCACGCGCAATTAGTTGCGCCATTTCTTTAACAGCGCCGCCTTGTGAATAATACAGGACTAGGATTTCAGACATTTTATATATGCTTAGCCAATGCTGATGCCTTGCCAATATAGTTAGCTGGGATCATTTCAAGCAGCAATTGTTTGGCGTCCGCTGGAATTTTTAAGCCGCTAATAAACATATGCAAAGATGCTTTGTTAATGCCGCCTTTGCCGCGCGTGAGTTCTTTTAGTTGCTCATACGGGTTTTCAATGCCATAGCGGCGCATCACGGTTTGAATGGGTTCAGCTAATACTTCCCAGCTATTGTCCAAGTCATCTGCCAATTTTGCTGAGTTGATTTCAAGTTTATTTAAGCCGCGCAAACATGAATCATAGCCTAGCAATGTATAGCCAAACGCCACACCCATATTTCTAAGCACAGTTGAATCAGTTAAATCGCGCTGCCAACGCGAAATTGGTAGCTTTTCAGCCATATGGCGGAGCACCGCATTAGCTAAGCCCAAGTTGCCTTCTGAGTTTTCAAAATCAATTGGATTAACTTTATGCGGCATGGTAGATGAGCCGATTTCGCCGGCTTTTACTTTTTGTTTGAAATAGCCAACAGAAATATAACCCCAAATATCGCGGTTTAAATCAATCAAAATGGTGTTGATGCGCGCTAATGTGTCATATAGCTCAGCCATGTAGTCATGTGGCTCAATCTGGATGGTCATTGGGTTATAAACCAAGCCTAATGATTCGACAAAGTGCTTAGCAAAACCTTCCCAATCAAATCTGGGGTAAGCCGATAAGTGAGCATTAAAATTGCCCACCGCGCCATTAATTTTGCCTAAAATTTCATTGTTGATTAATTGCTTTTGCTGGCGCTGCAAGCGGTACACTACGTTGGCTAATTCTTTACCCATGGTGGTTGGCGAAGCGGTTTGTCCGTGCGTGCGTGACAGCATTGGCTGGTCAGCCAATTGATGGCTCAACTCAGTTAAGCGCGAAATTAAATCAACCAAAAATGGCAGCATCACATTATCGCGCGCACTTTTCAGCATTAAGCCGTGCGATAAATTGTTGATGTCTTCTGATGTGCAAGCAAAGTGAATAAATTCACTGACTTTTTTGATTTCATGATTGATATCAAACTTTTCTTTAAGCCAGTATTCAAGGGCCTTTACATCATGATTGGTGCGCGCTTCAATCGCTTTTACTTGCGCGGCATCCGCTTCAGAAAAATTCTTAATTGCAGCATCTAGCTCTTGAGTCGTTTCTGCACTAAAAGGCGTAATTTCAGCCAAATCTTTGGCTGCCGATAACGCTTTTAGCCATTCTACCTCTATCCAGGCGCGGTGTTTTATCAGCGCGTACTCACTAAAGTAGGGGCGTAAAGTATCTAATTTGGTTTTGTATCGACCATCTAGTGGAGATAGAGCATTGAGGGTAGTAAGCGACTGCTTTTCTAACATAATTCTAAGCTTTCAATCGGCGGTTCAATATACCGCTATTTTACCCTAAATTTGCATGAGTTAAATTTAGGGTGCTGAGTAGTCGCTCACATAAATGACTATTTATACAACTAGCATATCCACAAAATCATTCACCGATGTAGATTCCAGCTTGGCTTGATCCAAACATAATGCCAAAATATCCGCTTGTTTCTTATTATCAAAACGACGTGCTAAATTGACTTTGAATTTTTTCACCAACTCAGGAATACCCTCGTTACGGCGGCGGCGATGTCCGATTGGATATTCCACTGCGATATTGTCAGAGCTTGTGCCATCTTTAAAGAAAACTTGAATAGCGTTGGCGATTGAGCGTTTTTCTGGGTCGTGATAATCCTTGGTGTATTCCGCTTTTTCTACACACATCATTTTGGCGCGAATTGCATCAATTCTTGGGTCGGCGGCTACCGCATCTTCATAGTCCAATGCCACTAAGTTGCCTTTAAGCAAACCAATTGCTGCCATATATTGAATGCAATGGTCGCGGTCTGCAGGGTTATCAAGTGGGCCTGTTTTATCAATAATACGAATCGCCGATTCATGGGTGGTAATCACGATTTTATCGATTTGCGCGATTTGTTCTAAGCCTTGTAGCTTATTGCCAACTTGCGCGTTCAATTGAATAGCGCATTCAACAGCGGTTTGCGCATGAAATTCTGCTGGGAACGAGATTTTGAACAATACTTGTTCCATGACATAGCTGCCATAATCACGCTGAAATTTAAATTGATTGCCTTTAAACAAAACATCATAGAAGCCCCAGGTTTTTGCCGTTAATGCGCTTGGATAGCCCATTTCACCTTGCATCGTCATCCAAGCTAGACGCACAGCGCGCGAAGTTGCATCACCTGCTGCCCAAGATTTACGTGAACCTGTATTGGGTGAGTGGCGATAAGTACGCAAGCTTTGCCCATCGACAAACGCGTTAGAAGTCGCGTTAATAATATCTTCTTTATTGCCGCCAAGTAGCTTGGTTACTACAGCGGTTGAGGCGATTTTGACTAAGATTACATGGTCTAGACCAACACGGTTAAAGCTGTTTTCTAATGCCAAAACACCTTGAATTTCATGTGCTTTAATCATAGCGGTCAACACGTCTTTGATTGTGAGCGCTGATTTGCCTTCAGCTATATTTTTGCGCGACATAAAATCAGCTACTGCCAAAATACCGCCCAAGTTATCCGATGGATGGCCCCATTCAGCCGCCAGCCAAGTATCGTTAAAGTCTAACCAGCGAATCATCGCGCCGATATTAAATGCCGCTAATATAGGGTCTAGCTGGTACGAAGTACCTGGCACTTTTGCGCCATTTGGCACTAAGGTGCCAGCAACCACAGGACCTAGTATCTTTGTGCAAGCTGGATAATCTAAGGCTTCAAAACCACAGCCTAATGTATCCATTAAGCAGTTACGCGCGGTATCAAATGCTTCACTAGAGCTGATTTCAAAATCGGCGACATAGTTGGCGATATCAACAATCACTTGGTCGGGAGCTGGGCGTACGTTAGAAATATGAGCAGACATTTTTAATTACCTTTATCAATGATTTTAAAGCGAATTGCTGCGTTGCAAGTGTTTAATTAAACAGCGCTCAAAATCCTCATGTACTTTACCTTTCAAGCTTATGTACATTGCGGTTTTTGCGCTGCTTTCGCCTTGCACTTCATCTTTAAAAATGAATTGCTAAAGCAATTAAACGCAACTGGTTAAGTTTGGTTATCTTTTATCAAGACTAATATACGGTCTGTTATCTGGCCCCACATATTCCGCATTTGGGCGAATAATCTTGTTATCAATACGTTGCTCAATCAAATGTGCAACCCAGCCTGTAGTCCGCGAAATGACGAATATTGGTGTAAACATGCCAGTTGGGATGCCCATCATGTGGTAGCTAGATGCGCTATACCAATCTAAGTTGGGGAACATTTTCTTTTCGCGCCACATCACCTCTTCGATTCTTGAAGAAACTTCAAAAAGTGTCATATTGCCGTTATCTTCACATAACTTGCGGCTAACTTCTTTAATCGACTCATTTCTTGGGTCGGCAATGGTGTAAACGGGATGGCCAAAACCGATGATGATTTCTTTTTTCGCCATGCGCGCTAAAATATCGGCTTCGGCTTCGTCGACATTTTTGTAACGCTCAATGATTTCCATTGCCGCTTCATTTGCTCCGCCATGTTTTGCGCCACGCAGTGCACCAATTGCGCCTGTGACGCAGCTGTAGATATCTGACAGGGTGCCAGCAATCACGCGAGCAGTGAAGGTGGAAGCATTAAATTCATGCTCTGCATACAGAACGAGCGATGTATTCATGGCTGCAATGTGTAACTCACTAGGTACTTTGCCGTGAAGTACATGTAGAAAGTGCGCAGCAATACTGTCATCGTCTGTTTCTACATTGGCACGTTTGCCGTGGTGACTAAAGTGATACCAGTACAGTAAAATAGAGCCAAAACACGCAATTAGCCTATCGCCCAAATCTTTCGCGGCTTGTGTATTGCGATCAGCAGCTTCGGGTTGTAAAGTACCCAGCATAGAGCAAGCTGTTCGCATTACGTCCATTGGGTGCGTATTTTTAGGGATCTGCTCTAGGACAGTTTTAATCTCAACAGGCAACGTGCGCAGCTGTTTTAACTTAGCATGGTAAGCCGTTAACTGAGCTTTATTTGGTAACTCGCCATGAATCAATAAGTAAGCTACTTCTTCAAAAGTTGCGAATTTAGCCAGTTCAATAATATCGTAACCGCGGTAGTGCAAATCGTTTCCTGTGTGGCCTACCGTGCATATCGCTGTGTTGCCTGCAGTGACCCCAGCTAGTGCTACGCCTTTTTTCTTTTTAGGTGCTTCGGCTGCATTTTCCATAAGGCTCCTCCCTAGTTTTAAATCAATAATTGTGAACTTACTTATTAGTCTTTTTCTTGTTTGAATAAGGCGTCTAATTTCCGCTCAAAAACGTGATAACCTAAGTGCTCATACAAATCGGCACGCGTTTGCATTAAGTGCACTACATTTTTTTGCGTGCCTTCTTTACGCATGGTTTCATAGACGGTTAGCGCGGCCTTATTCATAGCGCGGAAGGCAGAAAGCGGGTATAGCACCATGCTCACATCGGCCATGCGTAACTCATCTACCGTGAATAAGGGCGTGCTGCCAAACTCGGTGATGTTTGCTAAAATAGGCACATTAACTGCTGCGGCAAACTGCTTGTACATGTTGAGCTCTGTAATCGCTTCAGGGAATATCATATCGGCACCCGCCTCAACGCAAGCACAGGCACGGTCAATAGCAGATTGAAGGCCTTCAACAGCTAATGCATCGGTACGCGCCATAATCACAAAATCATCATTTGGTTTGGCATCTACGGCGGCTTTTACGCGGTCTACCATTTCTCCTAATGAAACAATGGCTTTATTTGGTCTATGACCACAGCGCTTGGCAGAAACTTGATCTTCAATATGTACGGCTGCCGCACCTGCCTTGGCGATGGATTTCACAGAACGCGCAATATTAAACGCTCCACCCCAGCCAGTATCAATATCCACTAATAAAGGCGTATCGACCGCATCAGTAATACGCCTAACATCAATTAATACATCTTCAAGTGTTGATATGCCTAAATCGGGCAAGCCAAGTGAGCCTGCTGCCACACCGCCGCCAGATAAGTAAATGGCTTTGAAGCCGCTTTGGGTGGCTAGCATGGCATGATACGCGCTGATGGCGCCTATAATTTGTAGTGGTTTTTCAGCCTGCAGTGCGGCGCGAAAGAGCGCACCGGCCGTTAGATGATTGTTCATTCGGGTTATCACTTTAACTAAAAAAAGCTTGAATAGATTCGTCTGAAATAGCCACACCTGTTAATCTGGCTTTTTGCAGCACTTCCCAAAAATAGCGATAAGTCGCTCTATCATGCAGCTCGCCTGCATATTGAATTGGACCCCAGTCACTATTTTGTGCTGCAAGCAGAATATTGGCAGCATCGGTTACTTCATCAAAATTGGGCTTCATGGCATCTACTATCGCTTGAATCTGTGTTGGGTAAATACTCCACATGCGCATAAAACCAAAGTCATTACGCGCACGGCTGGCGTCACTTTTCGTGGTTTCTACATTTTTTAAATCTAGAGTCACGTTATGCGCTGGCACCACGCCATTCGCTAAGGCGGCAGAAACCACTTCTGCTTTGGCGCGTGCCAATAACCGGTGCTCAAACTGGCCAGGGCTGCGCATGGCAGAGGCTGGAATCGCACCATGATGTGCACTGACAAAATCCATCAAGCCAAAATCCAATACTTGAATCCATGGTAATTTGGCAATCTCATGCACTTGATTCAATGCGCCATGCGTTTCAATCAGGATATGTACAGGAATGACTCTTTCAACACCTGCAAAAGTTGCGGCTTTTTGAATATAGGCTATCATTTCGGATGCTTGATTTAAGCTAGTGCATTTTGGAATAGTGATGTAACTTAATACGCGACCACACCCACCCACTAAAATATCAATATCCGCTTTCCAAGCGGGATGCGAATAATCGTGAATGCGTGCGCCAGCCATTTTTTGCACGTTGGCTTCGCTATTTAAAATGCGCACAATCATTTCTGCGTGATCACGCTCTTGCCCACTTGCTGCGCCATCTTCGCAATCGCAGGTGATATCAAATACTGGGCCTGGTGCGTTTGGATTGTTGGCGTCTTGCAGGCTAAGCGCTTTTAAAATCAACTTTTCACTGCCTGCAAAGTGTTCACAAGCAGGAATAAGCGGGAATGGTTTTTCTCCGCCGAATAAAGCGGCATCTGGATGTACCTTTTTTAAAACTGTAGTTTTTAAAACCTCAGCCATATTATTGATTTCCTTTTCGCGGAATAAGTACGGTGTAATCTAAATCGAGCACCACATTTGGGGGGTAACCTTTTTCTTTTTTAAACTCTGTCAAGTCGGCAGGTGACATATTTTTAATTCCAAGCATGCGCAGTCTCAATGCGCCAAAATCCCTATTGGGTAATTGCCATGCGTCTAATACTTCTGTCGCGCAATAAATGGTGTCATTCGCAAAAGCAGGGTTTGCATGCGTGCCAGCATTAATCGCCAGCACTGAAATAGCATTTTCTAGGCCATCAAAACTTAAAGCACGGCACATCGATATCGAGACGCCGCCATACACCAAGCGTTTACCGTAGTTTGAGTTTTTCATCATGAAATCATCAAAGTGCAAACGTGCATTATTTTGATATAAGTGCGTTGCCAGGGAGTGATCACTATCGTTAATCGTTAAGCCAGTGGCATGATTAATGCGCTCGCCTATTTGGTAATCCTGCCAAAAATAGTTGCCGCCAGTTATTTTATTATCAAAGTTTTTGGTTGTGACATTTGGGGCTATGCTTAAATTTTCAGGCGCAACAAAATTTGGCAATTCAGGTATAACCGTTGCTGGCGCAGGTGATTCTAAATCATTTTTGTGTACCATTACCCAGCGCACCCAGCTTAAAACGGGTTCTTTGCGCTGATTTGTGGTAGTTGAACGCACCCAAACCACACCATTTTTGCCGTTAGAGTTTTGCTTCAAACCAATCACTTGGCTGGATGTAGAAAGCGTATCTCCAACAAAAACGGGTTGAATAAAGCGCACGTCGGCATAGCCTAAATTAGCAACTGCATTGACTGAAATATCGGGCACGGTTTTACCAAATGCAATATGAAAAGCCAATAGATCATCCACTGGCATAGTTGTGTAACCCAAGTTTTGAGCAAAAGGCACGGAGCAATGTAACGGGTTGCGTGAGCCATATAAGCCAAGATATAGTGAGCAATCACCAGCTGTTATGGTGCGTGGCGAGGCATGCTGAATAGTTTCGTTTAAAACGAAGTCTTCGAAAAATCGGCCGTTATTTGTTTTGGTGGATAGCATGATCATTTAGTCTTCTTCTAGATAAACTCTTCTTCGAGCTCGGCAATCATTCCATGCAATTTTAAAAGTCGTTGCGCGGCAATTACATGATGATGTTCAACCAGTTTGTCATCTACTACAACAGTGCCTCGGCCAGAGTCATTAGCCTCTTTTAAGGCTTGAATAATAGCCCGCGCGCTTTTAATTTCGGTAGCTTTTGGCGTGTAGGCATCGTTGCTGTAAGCAATTTGTGCAGGGTGCACCAATGATTTGCCATCAAAGCCCATATCACGCCCTAAGCGACAGGCATATTCAAATGAATGCATGTTTTTGAAATCACTTGAAATGCCATCCACCACACAGCGACCAAAGGCACGCGCGGCTAAAATAACCAATGAAAGCGATGTAAGTATTGCGCTACGCTCATGCGTTACTCGAGCGTGCAATTGTGAAATCAAGTCAGAAGTTGCCATCACCATGCAGGCAATACGGTCACTAGCAGCTGCGATTTCTTTGGCATTTAATACCGCAATCGGGCTTTCAATCATCAGCATAATAGGCATATGGCTACCACCAGCATCATCAAGCCATTTCAAGGCGGTGTGTACATCGTCTGCCGATTCAATATTTGGGAAAAGAATCGCATCGGCCCCAATATTGGCAACAGCTTTAATATCATCATGACCCCAAATAGAATCCAAATTATTGACTCGCACAACTACTTCCCGTGAGCCATATCCACCTTTTTTTACGGCCGCAACCACGTTATCGCGCGATTCAATTTTGCAGGCTATTAATATAGGGTCGCCCAAATCTAAAATAACAGAATCGGCTTGCAGTGTACGAGCGCGATCTAGGTAGTGCAGGTTGCAACCAGGCACGTAGAGCATTGAGCGGCGGGGGCGGAAGCCTATTTCCATATACAGTCCTAATATGTCAAACCCATGCTGTATTTTTAACAGATGGATAATAATTAAAAAGATTATATATAGGCCTTCGAATCAATGTCAACAAATATCTTATGTCTTATATAAGATATAAAACACTAGACTATTTTATAAAGGTATGTTTTAATCGCAACAACTTCATTACTGTGAGCCTATGATGACCGATAAAGCCAACAACTCGCCTAGCTATAAACCGTTGTATGACCAAATTAAAGTATTGCTTACGCAAAGTTTAATTGGTGGCGAATGGCATCCTGGCGAAATGATTCCCAGTGAAATTGATTTGGCATCGCGTTATAAAGTATCTCAAGGTACCGTACGCAAAGCCATTGATAGCTTGGCTGGCGAAAATATTCTAATTCGCCGCCAAGGCAAAGGCACATTTGTTGCAACTCATAAAGAAGAAGGCATCAAATTGCGCTTTTTGCGCTTAACTGCCGCCAATGGTCAAAAAGAAGTGCTACAAAATGAATTATTAAATTGTACTAAAACCAAGGCCGATATCCGCATGTCGAGTATCTTTGAAATAAAGGCTGGCGCGGCGTTGATTGAAGTAAAACGTTTGCTGACTTTTTCGGGTAGGCCTCTAATCTATGACCATATTGTGATACCAGCGGCACCTTTTAAAGGGCTAAACGGTACGCGCGTTGAAGAAAATAAAGGTTCAATGTATAGCATGTATGAAACTGAATATGGTGTTCGCATGATTCGCGCAGAAGAGCGCTTGACTGCAGTGGCGGCCAATTCAGAGGTGGCAGAAGCCTTAAATTTGAAGGTTGGCTCGCCGCTATTGAGTATTGAGCGTGTTTCTTATACGTATGGTGATAAGCCGATGGAGTGGCGATTAGGCTTGTGTCTCACAGACGACCATCACTACATGTCCGAACTCGAATAAGTATTTTTGAAAAGATGCCCCAGCGTTGTGGGACTTTGCTTGCCGCACTCATCGTATATTCTGCGCTCATCCGCCTAGCTGGAATAATTTTTGAGAAATACTAATTATGTTTTTGTTTAAAGCCAAAAAGTAGGCGCTACATCATAAAAACTAAGAATTAAAAATTTGTTAGGGTAAAAATGGATGACTTAAAAAAACGTGCGCTCGATTATCACCAATTTCCAAAACCAGGAAAGGTGAGCGTTGATTCATCCAAGCCTTGCGCGACGCAAGATGATTTGTCGCTTGCCTATACCCCGGGTGTGGCCGAGCCAGTGCGTGAAATTCATGCTGACCCAGCCAATGCTTATAAGTACACCAATAAAGGTAATTTAGTAGCAGTGATTAGCGATGGTACTGCAGTTTTAGGTTTGGGCAATATGGGTGCACTGGCCAGCAAACCAGTAATGGAAGGCAAAGCGGTATTATTTAAACGGTTTGCAGGCATTGATGTGTTTGATATTGAAATTAATGCCGCCACGCCGGATGAGTTTATCCAAACCGTGGTGAATATTGCGCCAACATTTGGCGGTATTAACTTAGAAGATATCGCTGCGCCGCATTGTTTTTATATCGAAAATGAATTGAAACGCCGCCTAGACATTCCAGTTTTTCATGATGACCAGCACGGCACTGCGGTGATTGTGGCCGCTGCTTTGTTGAATGCGTTAGAGTTGCAAGGCAAAACATTACCTAAAGTCAAAATTGTATTTTTAGGGGCAGGTGCGGCGGGTTGTTCTTGTGCAAAGTTGCTTAAATTAATGGGTGCGACCAATATCACTATGGTGGATAGAAGTGGTGTTCTAGACACCAATCGTGCGGATTTACATGATAACAATCGTGATTTGGCTGTAGCACCAACAAATGCTGCAACTTTGGCTGATGTAATGCCGCAATCTGATGTATTTATTGGGGTTTCTGCCAAAAATGCTTTGGACGCTGAATTGATTAAAGGTATGGCAAAAAATCCAATTATTTTCGCATTAGCCAACCCAGACCCAGAAATTCTGCCAATTATCGCGCATGCCGTGCGTGACGATATTTTAATGGCAACAGGCCGAAGTGATTTTCCGAATCAAGTGAATAACGCGCTTTGCTTTCCTTATTTATTCCGCGGTGCGCTAGATGCAAAAGCCACCAAAATTACTGAAAACATGAAAATCGCAGCGGCGAAAGCATTAAGTGAATTGGCGCGCGAGCCAGTGCCAGCAGAAATTTTAAAAGCGTATGAGTTGAATGAGCTTAAGTTTGGTAAGGAATACATTATTCCTAAACCGTTTGATGCGCGCTTATTAGAGCGGGTTTCAGGTGCAGTAGCAAGAGCGGCAAAAGAATAAATATGCAACAAAACAGCACCAAAGACAAAAATAGACATAGGCCTAAAAACCTTAATCTTTTCACGATTCGCTTACCCATAAACGCAGTAGTATCCATTTTGCATCGCGCGTCTGGTGTGGGTTTGTTTCTAGTTTTGCCTTTGATTTTATTGGCTATTAAGATGTCAGTAGCCTCACCGAATAGTTATTTTTTGCTAACAAACGTGCTGAATGCCTGGTATATGAAATTGCTACTTATTGGACTTTCATGGGCGTTTTTCCATCACTTTTTTGCGGGTATCAGGCATTTATTGCAAGATATTCATTGGATGACCAGCTTACATAAAGCACGTTTTTCGAGCCGCGTCGTATTGTGGTTAGTAGGATTTTCAGTCGCTATTTTTGCTATTGCGATTTGTTGGTAAAAGTATGCTGATCCAATTATTAACCCATAAATATCCTGGAATGCGCTTGTGGCTATCGCAGCGCTTAACGGCATTGGTGATGGCGATTTATATAGTTTCATTAGTGATATTGCTATTAGTCGTACAGCCTTTTGGTAATGCCACTTGGCAAGAAAATTATGCCGCTTGGTACGAGTTTTCGTCAGCAATTTGGTTTAGATTAGCGACCTTATTATTTTTTATGTGTCTTTTTATGCATGCTTGGTTGGGCGTATCGGATGTACTAAAAGACTACGTTTTTAATAAAGTATTACGCGCCTACTTGCAAATGGCGGTCGATATTGTGTTGGTGGTTTACCTATTTTGGTTGGTTTATATTTTGTGGAATATTTAAAAAATGGCTTTAGTTACTAAAACCAGTAATCTTCAAAAACATCAATTTGACGCAGTCATCGTTGGCGGCGGCGGCGCAGGCTTGCGAGCGGCTTTGCAATTGGCAGAATCGGGCGTTAAGGTGGCTGTGCTGTCTAAAGTATTCCCAACGCGTTCGCACACGGTTGCGGCGCAGGGTGGTATTGCAGCTGCTTTGGGTAATGTGGCCGAAGATAAATGGCTATGGCATATGTATGACACCATCAAAGGTTCGGACTATTTGGGCGACCAGGATGCAATTGAGTTTATGTGTAAAAACGCCGCCAAAGCCATTATTGAGCTTGAGCATTTTGGTATGCCATTTGACCGTTTAGAATCAGGCAAAATCTACCAGCGCCCATTTGGCGGTATGACACAAAACTTTGGTGAGAGTCCAATATCACGCACTTGCGCCGTGGCAGATCGCACAGGCCATGCCATGTTGCATACCCTTTATCAGCGCAATATCCGCGCTAATACCCAATTTTTTGTAGAGTGGTTTGCATTGGACTTAATCCGAGATGGCGAAGGAGATGTGCTGGGCGTAATTGCCTTAGAAATTGAAACTGGTCAGATTCATATTATGCAAGCCAAGACAACCTTGTTGGCTACTGGTGGTGCAGGCCGCATATTCCAAGCTAGCACCAACGCCTTTATTAATACAGGTGATGGCTTAGGTATGGCAGCACGCGCAGGTTTGCCTTTGCAGGATATGGAGTTCTGGCAATTTCATCCAACTGGCGTATTGCATGCGGGAGTGCTGATTACTGAAGGCGTGCGTGGCGAAGGTGGCTACTTGGTTAATTCAGAAGGCGAGCGTTTTATGGAGCGCTATGCCCCGCATGCTAAAGACTTAGCTAGCCGCGATGTAATCTCGCGTGCGATTTCGACTGAGATTAAACAAGGCCGTGGCGTTGGAAAAAATAAAGACGCGGTTTACTTAAAGCTAGACCATTTAGGCGAAGAGCGCATCAATAAAAGCTTGCCAGGCATACGCGAAATCGCCAAAACATTTGCCAATGTAGATCCAATCAAAGATCCGATTCCTATTGTGCCAACTTGCCATTACATGATGGGTGGTATTCCTACCAATTTAGATGGCCAAGTTGTTTTAGAGGGAGAAAAAGTAGTGAATGGTCTCTATGCAGTAGGCGAATGTGCATGCGTTTCTGTGCATGGTGCCAATCGCTTGGGCTCTAATTCACTATTAGATTTGGTCGTATTTGGTAAAGCTGCGGGTGACCATATGACCGCCGCTATCAAAACAAACACGCATAAGCCTTTACCTGCCGATGCAGCTGACAAGACTTTAGAGCGTGTTAATCGCTTGGAATATGCAGAAGGTGAAAATGTGACCGAAGTGGGAGACATGATGCGTAAAACTATGCAAACGCACTGTGGCGTATTCCGCTTTCCCGATTTATTGGAAGAAGGTGTGCGTGAAATTGATGCCGTTGCAAAACGCATCCCGAATCTGACTATTAGAGATAAAAGTCAAGTATTCAACACTGCGAGGGTTGAGGCATTAGAGCTGGATAATCTCATTGAAGTGGCGGCAGCAACTATGCACGCCGCTAATAACCGCACAGAGAGTCGCGGCGCTCACGCGCGTGAGGATTTTTCAGGGCGAGATGATGAAAACTGGCTGACCCATTCGCTTTTTTATAAGCAAGATAAGCGTTTAACTTACAAACCAGTGCGCTTAAAACCACAAACCGTGGAATCTTTTGCGCCCAAAGCACGCGTGTATTAATGTTGATGGACTAAGGACAAAACAAGTGGCTAAACAAATGAAATTTTCGGTATATCGCTACAATCCAGATGTGGATAAAAAGCCCTATATGCAGGATTACGATATTGCGCTGGAAGATGAAGATCAAATGTTGTTGGATGCGCTTATTCGTATTAAGGAATATGACGATACATTAAGTTTACGCAAATCTTGCCGTGAAGGCGTTTGTGGCAGCGATAGCATGAATATCAACGGTAAAAATGGCTTAGCTTGTATTACAAAACTGAGCGATTTGGATCAACCAATTGTGCTGCGTCCCATGCCAGGTTTACCCGTGATACGCGATCTAGTTGTCGATATGACGCAGTTTTTTGAAAATTACAATTCGGTTAAGCCCTATTTAATTAATGATGAACCACTTCCAGAAACCGAACGTTTGCAAAGCCCTGAAGACCGCGCGAAATTAGATGGCATGTATGAATGTATTTTATGTGGCGCCTGCACCACCTCATGCCCAAGTTTTTGGTGGAATCCAGATAAGTTTGTGGGACCAGCAGGCTTGATGCAAGCCAATCGCTTTATTATGGATTCAAGGGATCAAGCAACAGAAGAGCGACTGGAAAATTTAGAAGACCCATATCGTTTGTACCGCTGCCATAACATTATGAATTGCGTTGAAGTTTGCCCTAAAAAGCTCAACCCAAATGCCGCGATTGCGAATATTAAAGATTTAAAAATAGAACGTGCAAAAGAAAGCACGGATAGTAAGCCAGCTAAAAAAATATTTGGTATTACAGTAGGTTAATTAAAAAGGTTAGGTCAACATGTTAAACGCAGAAAATATGAAAGATGCTGAACTACGCCGATTAGCATGGCGTTGCAGGCGCGGCATGCTAGAGCTGGATATTGTGCTGCAACGTTTTATTGCGCTACATTTCAATGACTTAACCTTAGCCCAATTAAAGGCGTTTGATGACTTATTAGATTTGCCAGATAACGACTTTTGGACCTTGGTTTCCAACGATAAAATTATGCCAAAAGATGCAGATATATTGGACGTGGTGAATAAAATCAGAGCATTGAAACAAGTACATTAAAAATTAGGCATGAATTGGTACGATGAAGGCAAGCAAAAAAAGGGAAGCTACGCAATGACTGAAATAACACATACATGTAACCCGCTAGGCGATTACTGGCCAGGAATTCAGTTGTATTACCCCCCTGTAAAATACGCGCCCAGCTTGGGAATTTATGAGGACATGGATCAAGCCGCGGCGCGAATGAAAAAACATGCGCACAATACCATTGCGCATACTTTAATTTTTGACTTAGAAGACGGCTGTAGGCAAAAAGAAATGAGTCGTGATTTACTTCGCCACGAATTGCCTGCTCTGCGCAAAGTAAATGAGCGTGTGACGATTGCGATTCGCTGTAACTCATTCCGCACCGATGAATATGAGCAAGATATAAAGTTGGTACGCGATATGGGCGACTATATTGATGTAGTGATGCTAGCCAAAGCGGGCGAAGTTTATGGTGCGGCAGAAGTGCGCGATTTATCCAGTTTATTGTTAAGTGTCAATCCACATATCACTATTCAGCCGATTATCGAGCACCCAAAATCGCTGAAAATCGCACCTGATTTAATGCAATACAATACAGTTAAGCATGTGGTGTTTGGTATTCATGACTTCTCAAAAGCCATGGGTATTCACATCACGCCAGAAGGCTGGATTGAAGAACTGCAGTTTTATATGAATCAACTTATGTTTGAATCTCGTATTGCAGGTAAGGGAGTGATTGGCGGGGTTGAAACGCTGATTGGACAAAATATCATGCCAGAGAAATTTTTAGAGCCACATGATGTGCGCCGCTGGCTGGATTTGCATGGTGATAATGAATCGCGCATAGTGTATAAACACGCCTGCCAAGAAGCTGCGATGGGTCTTACAGGTAAACAAGTTATTCACCCAGGCCATATTCATTTGTGCAAAACCGCCTATACACCATCACCTACCGAAGTCACACAAAAAGTAGCAATTTTAAAAGCAGCAATGGATGCAGATGCTTTGCTGGGTGGCGCAATTAAATTTGAAGGTGAAATGTTAGACCCACCCATGTTTGGTAAAGCGCTGCAAACTTTGCTGCGTGCGCATGCCTTACGTGCATTAAAAACATCCGATAAAGAGTTTGCGGTGCATGTGTTGGAGCAGCTACCAGCGCAAGTGGTGCGTCAAAACTGGCCATACGGCGTGTTGCTGTGAAAATCCATTTTTCGTGCGAATCGCGGGGATGTACGTTAATAAATTTTGGGTTGTTCGAAATGATCATGTACTTTGTGTACATTTCGCTAGCTGCTAGCTGCTCGCTGTGCGCCATGCGCTTCATCCCGAAATTCTGAATTTTAAGAAGGTTATTCAATGCAAAAATTTGAACAGTTTCCAGATTGGCAATGGCAAATTCCCAGTCACTTTAATATTGGCGTGGCTTGCACAGACAAACATTTAGGCACGCCGCAAGCCCACAATATTGCCATGATTGTAGAGGACGATGCGCTTGGTACTTCGCAAATCACCTTTTCTGAGCTGGCGCATAAAACGGATCAATTTGCACAGTTACTGCGTAATTTAAACGTCAAAGTGGGTGATCGTGTGCTCATTCGCTTGCCCAATAGTTTGGATTATCCAATTGCATTTTTAGGCGCCATGAAAATGGGTGCGATTTCAGTACCTACCTCTACCTTATTAACCGCTGAAGAAGTAGCTTACTTGGCTAAAGACTCAGCTGCAACCGTTCTGGTAACAGATGCTACTGCATGGTATGCAATGGAAGCGCAGCTAGTTGCAGATTTAAAAAATATGCCTAATTTAAAGCATGTGCTGTTATCGCAAACTACTGATAATCAGCCTCATGCGCACTTAAATGTGCTTGGCTTAGAAAATAGCTTAACGGTGTCGCACAAATTTGAAAAGCCTTACCGCACACAAGCAGAAGACCCTGCTTACTTAGTTTATACCAGCGGTACGACAGGTTACCCCAAAGGTGTATTGCATGCGCACCGCGCCCTGCTTGGACGTCAGCCAGCAGCAAAGTATTGGTTTAATTATTCGGACTCAATCAATGACCGCATTATGCATTCGGGTAAGTTTAATTGGACCTATGTGCTAGGCACTGGCCTGATGGATCCGTTGTATCTGGGTAAAACAGTGATTGTGCATGAAGGCAAAAACGATGCACAAAAGTGGCTGGATTTGATTCAAAAACATCAAGCCACCATCTTTATTGGCGTACCCACTATTTACCGTCAATTGCTGCAAAAAACGACCGCCGCCCAAGCAGAGCTGCCCAGCATGCGTCATTATATGAGTGCGGGTGAGCATTTGTCGGATGAAGTACTCACGCAATGGTATTCACGTTTTGGTTTGAATATTTACGAAGCGGTTGGCATGAGTGAGTTTTCCTACTACTTAAGTCAAAGCCAATTTCGCCCGATTCGCCCAGGTTCTGCTGGTTTTCCGCAGCCAGGGCACGCGATTGAATTGCTGAACCCCGAAACCTTGGAGCCGGCTGCAGTGGGCGAAGAGGGTATGATTAGTGTGCCATTAAATGACCCGGGTGTGTTTTTGAATTATTGGAATTTGGCTGAAGAAACAGCAAAATATAAGCATGATGGCTACTTTTTCACAGGAGATTATGCAAAATACGATGCAGATGGCTATATTTGGTTTTTAGGCCGTAAAGATGACATTATCAAAAGCTTTGGCTATCGCGTATCGCCTTATGAAATAGAGCGCGTATATAAAGGCCACCCCGATGTGGCCGATTGCGCCGCGGTAGGTGAAGAGATTGAAAAAGATAAATTACTAGTGGTGATTTACGTGATTTTAAAATCTGATGCGACTACTAACCCAGATGAGTTATTGGCGTTTGGTAAACAAAATTTGGCCGCTTACAAAACCCCTAAATCGGTTTATTTCGCTCGCGATTTTCCACGCACTAAAAATGGTAAAATCTTGCGTAAAGACATAAGCCCCAACATTGCCGTTGCAAAATCTACGCGATAATTAAAATGACCACTATTAAACAAGTCGACTTTATTCAAAGCGTCAGTGATGCACTGCAATATATTTCGTACTATCACCCAGTTGATTACATTCAAGCTTTGGGTGAAGCTTATAAGCTAGAAGAGTCACCTGCGGCAAAAGATGCGATTGCGCAGATTTTGACCAACTCTAGAATGTGTGCAGAAGGCAAGCGTCCGATTTGTCAGGATACTGGCATTGTTGTAGCTTTTGTTAAAGTAGGTATGCAGGTTAAATGGGATGCGGGCCAAGATATAGCTCAGCTAGGCGAAACAGTGCAACTCGATATTGAGGAAATGGTAAACGAAGGTGTGCGGAGTGCTTATTTATTACCTGAGAATAAATTACGTGCCTCAATCGTCACCGATCCCGCTGGAAAACGCACAAATACTAAAGATAATACGCCTGCTGTGGTGCATGTTTCTCTAGTGGCGGGTGATAAAGTTGAAGTAAGTATTGCAGCAAAAGGTGGCGGTTCAGAGAATAAAGCTAAATTGGCAATGTTGAATCCGAATGATTCAATTGTTGACTGGATATTAGAAGTTGTGCCCCAAATGGGGGCGGGTTGGTGCCCGCCAGGTATGCTGGGCATTGGCATTGGCGGTAGTGCAGAGAAGGCCATGCTGATGGCAAAAGAGTCGCTAATGGCGCCAATTGATATGCATGAATTGAAATTGAAAGATAAGCAAAGCCTAAATAAGATTGAAGAATTGCGTTTAGAAATTTTTGAAAAAGTGAATAATTTGGGCATTGGTGCGCAAGGTTTGGGTGGTTTGGCAACCGTTTTGGACGTAAAGATTTTAGATTATCCAACCCATGCCGCTAGTTTGCCAGTAGCGATTATCCCAAATTGCGCGGCGACAAGGCATTTACATTTTGTGTTGGACGGTAGCGGTGCTGCGGAATTAATGCCACCTGATTTAAATGCTTACCCAGATGTGTATTGGGCACCAAGCCCGCAATCAAAAAGGGTAAATGTTGATAGCCTATCTAAGGAAGATATTGCAAGTTGGCAAGCAGGTGAAACGTTATTGTTAACCGGAAAAATCCTGACAGGACGTGATGCCGCGCATAAGCGTATTGCTAATATGATGGCAAAAGGTGAAAAGTTGCCTGTCGATTTAAGTAATCGCTTTATTTATTATGTGGGTCCAGTGGATGCAGTGGGTGATGAAGCAGTAGGCCCGGCAGGTCCGACGACTGCTACCAGAATGGATGATTATACTGAGTTGATGTTGGGGAAGCTAAATTTATTAGGCTCTATAGGCAAGTCAGAACGGGGCGACGAGGCGCTAGCTGTTATAAAAAAATATAAATCTGTGTACTTAATGGCGGTAGGTGGTGCGGCGTTTTTGGTAAGTAAAGCCATCAAAAAATCGCGCGTGATTGCGTTTGAAGATTTAGGCATGGAAGCAATTTATGAGTTTGATGTAGTGGATATGCCTGTAACCGTTGCGGTAAGTGCGATAGGTGAATCGGTACATCAAACGGGTCCTGCGCTTTGGCAGGAAAAAATTTCGAAACAAAAGGTGATTGAAATAACGGCGTTACCATAAAAATTAGCCTACGATAAACATCGCGTCATGTGCCTTAATTAACAGATTGCCATGCACTTTTAGGGTTAACATTAGTCATAATGATGATTGAACAAAACAAAAGTGAGCATGAGATGATAAAAACTTCTAAAATGAAAATAGATAAAGTTTTAGTTAGCTTGTTGCAAGTGGCCACTTCGATTTTGCTTCTGTTTGTAGCGACATTAGTCAGTGCGGTTGACGTTGCACTTAATGCAGAAACCGCTGGCGCAAAAACGGTAAGCATGCTGGATTACTTAACCGATAAAGACGGTAGATATACAGGGCCTACTGTAGAAGACAAAATTGCCAAAATGGACACCGACAAAAACGGTTTTGCCGATGTATTTGAAGTGCGCGCCTATTTGGTTGCGTTGCACGGTAGCGAATACCAAAAAGATTTATTAGATAAATGGGAAGCTTCAGCTAAAGGTAAAAGTTGCAGCACACCGTTTGCTAAAGAGTTATATACAGATAAAACATACTAGCTTTAATTTCAAACGTTTCATGTAGAAGATTTTACAAGTGTGAAACGGCGCACGATTTGGGCTAGTTTATAATACGATTAATTACTAACGAGCCTGAAAATCATCATGTTAAAAGCCTATCAAAAGCATTTACAAGAGCGCGCAGCTGTTCAACTTCCACCATTACCTCTATCAGCAGAACAAGTAGCTTCGCTGGTCGAGTTGCTTAAAAATCCAGCTAAGTCAGATGAAGCTATATTATTAGACTTGCTGGAAAATCAAACGCCAGCCGGTGTGGATACTGCGGCCTATGTTAAAGCGGCTTTTTTAGCCGATATTGCAAAAGGCGTTGCCACATCAAAAGTCATTAGCCCAGAAAAAGCCGTTCAATTATTAGGCACCATGCTGGGTGGTTACAATGTGCAAGCCTTGGTTGAGCTACTATCTACACCAATGGCCGCTTATGCAGTAACGGCGTTAAGCCAAACCATTTTAATGTTTGATGCATTCCATGATGTGGAGGTGCTGATGAAAAATGGAAATGCACATGCCAAAAAATTAATGGAATCTTGGGCAAATGCCGAATGGTTTACCAGTAAGCCAGTGCTTGCTAAGCAATTAAAAATGATTGTATTTAAAGTGGATGGCGAAACCAATACTGATGATTTAAGCCCTGCGCAGGATGCTTGGAGTCGACCTGATATACCTTTGCATGCTAAAGCCATGTTGATTAATAAAATGCCAGCCGGCTTGGCTAAAATTGATGATTTAAAACAAAAAGGCCTGCCACTCGTGTATGTAGGTGATGTGGTTGGCACGGGTTCTTCACGCAAATCAGCAATTAACTCTTTGCAATGGTTTATGGGTAATGATATTCCGAATATTCCGAACAAGCGTACAGGCGGCGTAATTTTAGGCGCAAAAATTGCCCCGATTTTTTTTAACACTGCAGAAGATTCTGGTGCGTTGCCGATTCAATGTGATGTATCCAAAATGCAAATGGGCGATGAAATCACTATTTTCCCTTACGAAGGAAAAGTATTAAATTCGACAGGTGAGATTATCACTACTTTTGAAATTAATCCCGTTACCTTGCCAGACGAATTGCGCGCGGGTGGCCGTATTCCATTGATTATTGGCCGCGGCTTAACGGCAAATGCCCGCAAGGCTTTAAACTTGCCTGAAACCGAAATATTTATCAAAGCAACGCCATCAATTGTTTCAACTAAAGGCTTCACGCTGGCACAAAAAATGGTTGGTCGTGCTTGCGGTTTGCCTGAAGGCGTTGGTGTTCGCCCGAATACTTACTGTGAGCCAAAAGCAACAACGGTGGGCAGTCAAGATACAACAGGCGGTATGACGCGCGATGAACTTAAAGAGTTAGCTTGTTTAGGTTTTAGCTCAGACTTGGTGATGCAAAGCTTTTGCCATACAGCGGCTTACCCCAAGCCAGTGGATATAAAATTACAACATAGCTTGCCAGAATTTATGAGTAGCCGCGGTGGCGTTTCATTGCGCCCAGGTGATGGCGTGATTCACTCATGGTTAAACAGATTAATATTGCCAGATACCGTTGGTACTGGTGGAGATTCGCATACCCGCTTCCCAATTGGTATTTCATTCCCTGCAGGTTCAGGTTTGGTGGCGTTTGCTGCTGCTACAGGTGCGATGCCGCTGGATATGCCGGAATCAGTATTGGTGCGCTTTAAAGGTGAAATGCAACCTGGAATTACTCTGCGCGATTTGGTGAATGCCATTCCTTATGCGGCAATTCATGAAGGCACGTTAACGGTTGGAAAAACTAACAAAAAGAACGTATTTAACGGCCGTATCTTAGAGATAGAAGGCTTGCCAAATTTAAAAGTAGAGCAAGCGTTTGAATTTGCCGATGCCTCTGCAGAGCGCTCTGCCAATGGCTGTACCGTCTTATTATCGGAAGCGCCAGTGATTGAGTTTCTAAAATCCAATATTGTGCTGATGCAGAATATGATTGAAAGCGGCTACGAAGACGCACGCACCTTGCGGCGCCGTATTGAGAATATGCAAGCTTGGCTGGATAAACCACATTTATTGCAGCCAGACGCCGATGCAGAATATGCGCACGTTATTGAGATTGATTTGGCAACAATTAAGGAGCCGCTAGTGGCTTGCCCAAATGATCCGGATGACATCAAGCCCATGTCAGCAGTGGTAGGCGATAAAATCGATGAAGTGTTTATTGGCAGTTGCATGACCAATATCGGCCATTACCGTGCGGCGGCAAAGGTGTTGGAAGGCACTGGTAATATTCCAACACGCTTATGGATTGCACCGCCAACCCGTATGGATGAAGCGCAATTGCGCGATGAGGGCGTGTATTCTGTATTCGGTATTGCAGGTGCGCGCACTGAAATACCAGGTTGCAGTTTATGTATGGGGAACCAAGCGCGTGTGGCCGATAAATCAACGGTATTTAGCACAAGCACTCGCAACTTTGATAACCGCATGGGTAAAGACGCCCGTGTTTACTTGGGTTCAGCCGAGTTAGCCGCTGTATGCGCCAAATTGGGCCGTATGCCAAGTCATGCTGAATATTTAGAAACGATTGGCAGTAAATTGCAAAATAGCGCTGAAATTTATAAGTATTTAAATTTTGACCAAATGACGGAATACAAAGCGGCATTAGACTCCTTAAGCAGTGGCAAAAAAGTGATTCCAATTGCTGAAGTGATCTAGCTATTAATGGTAAAACCTAACGAAAAATACTTATTCGGCAGGTTTAATTGGAAAGATTGGCACATTATGCTGCCAGCGGTTTTCTTCGCTACTGGCTTTATATGGGATGCGCTGACGATTGGCCGCAATGTTGCCTCAACGGATTTAATCATTTTTGCGGGCTATCTGTTAGTAGCAGCCTTGATTCTTTTTATTACCAGTCGCCCAAGCTTTATTCTGGCGGATGAAGCCAAGCTCCCTACCAGCCTATATACTCTTGTCACATCGCGTTGGCCCTATTTTTTACTGCAATTTTTATTTGGCAGCCTATTAAGTGCGCTTTTTATCTTATATTTCAAAAGCTCTAGCCATTGGCTGGCTTGGCTCATGTGCATAATTTTAGGGGTTTTGCTGGTTGCCAATGAGTTTTTAGAAGATCAATACAGGCGCTTTACCGTCAGTTGGGCGCTGTTTGGCTTATGCGCTATGCTGCTGTTTAACTTTACTTTACCGTTTATTTTGGGCAGCGTGCTCAGTATTTGGTTTTACCTAAGTACATTATTGGGTGCCATGTTGGTGTATTGGCTTTACACCAAAACGCCCAATCATTTAGGTAGTATTTGGCCCGTTTCAGTGATTGCAGGTTTTCTCATGTTGGCTTATGCGGTGGATATGATTCCACCGGTGCCGCTGGTTAAGCGCGATATTGCCATGGCTTATGCCATCGAAAAAGTGGCTGGCAAGTATCAGCTTAGCCAACAAAAATCACCGTGGTGGGTGTTTTGGCGCAAAACCAGTGATGATTTAGAAGTGACTGGTGGCCAGCGTATTTATTGCTTCTCAAGCATTTTTGCGCCAGCCGGTTTAAAAACCAAGCTATTCCATGATTGGCATCGGCATACCAAACAAGGTTGGGTATTGCAATCACGGGCTAGCTTTAGCGTTAATGGCGGCCGTTATGACGGTTTTAGAGGTTACACCTATAAAACTAATCCAGCAGCCGGCGATTGGCGCGTGATTATTAAAACGGAAAACGAAAAAACTTTAGCCGTACATCATTTTTCGGTGCGTTTAACAAAAGAAAGCGCACCCTCTACTCGATACTTATATTAATATTTTGTTATTAATGCTTTGCGATTAATGATCAACACTGCTATGTGCCATTAATTTATCGATGTAAGCAATTGCCACCGCCGATAAAACAAACGTTATGTGAATAATCGTCTGCCACATCATTACTTTGTCGGTTAAGTTTTCGGCATTAATAAATGTTTTTAGCAAATGAATCGATGAAATACCAATAATCGCTGTGGCCAATTTTACCTTTAGCAAATTGGCATTCACATGTGATAACCAATCAGGTTCGTCTGGGTGACCGCTAAGGTTTAGACGCGAAACAAATGTTTCGTAACCGCCCACAATCACCATAATCAGCAAGTTGGAAATCATCACCACATCAATTAAACCCAATACAATCAACATGATATCTGCTTCAACCAGTTGAGTAGCTTTTTGGACTAAATGCACCAGTTCAACGCCAAAGAAAAACACATAGACGGCTTGCGCGATAATTAAGCCTAAATAAAGTGGCAATTGTAACCAGCGGCTACCAAATAAAATATTGGACATGATGCTGCCCTGTTTATATTCGCCTGAAGTTGGTTTGGTTTTTGGTTGCATTCGGTTTCCTAAATTAATCTAAAAGTATATGCGTATTTTAACTTATGTTATATGGCTTGTGAGTTGATAATTCGACGTGTCATCCAAGCTTAATAAATTGGTCAGAATCGGCATGGATTCATTAAGCAGCTTAGGTAAAATATAAGGCGGATTTATAATAAACATACCGTTACCATGCATGCCAAATCCTTTTGCGCTGGGTGCTTGCACAGTCAATTGAATGTTTAACCAATTTTTCAGATTGAGTTTAGCTAAGTCTGCCAGCATTTGCGCTGGTTCGGGCCGTTGCAACAATGGATACCAAACTATAAAAGTGCCAGTGGCAAACCGCTTTAAGCTATCTTGTATGCAATCCACCACACGCTGATAATCCTCTTTTTGCTCATAAGGTGGGTCAATCAATACTGCGGAACGCTTTGTTGGTGGAGGCAAGCAGGCTTTTAAGCCTGCAAAGCCATCCTGCTGATTCACTTTAACGGCATTATCTAATTTGCCATTTTCATTGCTAAAGTTTTGAAGCAATAAGGCGTAATCATTAGGATGCAGCTCAAAAAGTCGCATTTTATCTTTAGCGCGTATTAGCGAATCAGCAATTTTGGGTGAGCCAGGGTACAAAGTTAAACGATTGTTTTGATTAAATTCTTGAATCAATGCCACATAATTAGCCAGTGATTGTGGCAGATTTTCGGCATGAATTAATCGCGCAATACCAGTTTCAAACTCGGCATTTTTTTGAGCAAACTCAGTTCTTAATGCATACATGCCAGCACCAGCATGAGTATCAATATAAAAGTAAGGTGCTGCTTTTTCATTAAAATAAGCCAGGACAACGCTAAGCACATAATGCTTTAGAACATCGGCATGATTGCCTGCATGAAAGGCGTGGCGGTAACTTAGCATTTTAAAAGTTTCAAAGATTGCATGGCAAAATTATAGTGGCAAAGCCGCAAATTCTTGTATGATTCTTTAAAAGAATCAAGTGCATTTCCAACACACTTATTAAGGCCATGAATTGAACAACCAGCAGTCAGACAATTACAGCCATTCTCATAGCAACCCATTCGCTGTCCCATTTTTTCTAATTTTAGCATTTGCAGTTATTGAGTTTGCATGCGGTATTTGGACACAATCACTGGCCTTATTAGGTGATGCGTGGCATATGTTTTCAGATGTGTTTGCGCTGGCGCTGGCTTGGTTTGCAGTTAATCAAGCTCAAAAAAATCCATCAGCAAAACATGCATCTGGCCAAAACCCTATAGAAATTTGGGCATCAATCATTAATGTAGCGATGATGTTTGCCGTGGTTGCTTGGATTGTGTTTGAATCGATTCAGCGCATAAAAAATCCACCCATTGTCACAGGTAGTTATGTCATGCTGATTGCGTTTGTCGGTTTAATCATCAATATCCTCGTTGCTAAGCGTTTGCATCATCAAGCGCATCATCATGGCGCAAACGAAAATTTGAATCATCGCGCCGCATTTTTACATGTGTTGGGTGATTTGCTAGGCTCGGTGGCGGCATTGTTAGCAGGTGCTGTGATTCACTTCACAGGTTGGATGGCGGCAGACCCCATTTTATCGTTACTTATTTCAGCTTTAATATTGGTGGTGACATTGAAATTAGCTAATGATATTCGGCTAACGCTAAAGCAAGTCGCACCTGCAAAGCCGCCAGATAATCACCATCATTAAACATTTAATTTAAGGAGTAACCATATGCCATACATCAATATCAAACTTGCAGGCGAGGTAAGTCGCGAACAAAAAGCCCAAATTGCCAAAGAAATCACCGAAACTCTAGAGCGCGTGGCCAATAAACCAAAGCCCTATACGTATATTACGTTTGAAGAAGTGGCTTATGAAGATTGGGCGATAGGCGGGCAATTGCTGGACGAATGAAGCCACTAAAATTAGCTTGGACGGTGCTAAAATATTTGGATGTTTGATCCCAAGCCCATTTTAAAAAACCTGCCTAATTTGCCTGGCGTTTATCGCATGATTAACGCCACGGACGAGGTAATTTACGTAGGTAAAGCCAAAGATATTAAAAAGCGCGTTTCTAGCTATTTTAATAAAAACTTACCTAGTCCGCGTACACGCATGATGGTGAGTAATATAGTCAAAATTGAAACGACGGTAACAAGAAGCGAAGCAGAAGCGCTGCTGTTAGAAAACAATCTGATTAAAGGCTTAATGCCGCGTTACAACGTGTTGTTTCGCGATGATAAGTCTTATCCTTACATCACCTTAACAGGTGATAAATTCTCCCGCTTAGCTTTTCACCGTGGCTCGCAGCGCAAAGGCTCTCGCTACTTCGGCCCTTTTCCAAACAGTGTAGCGGTGCGCGAAAGCATTCAGCTTTTGCAAAAAGTTTTTAAATTACGTACTTGCGAAAATACCGTATTCGCCAACCGTAGCCGTCCATGTTTGCAATATCAAATTGAACGCTGCACCGCGCCTTGTGTTAATTACATTTGCGCTGAAGATTATGCGCATGATGCGAATATGGCCGCGCTATTTTTGGAAGGCAAAACCAATGAGGTGATGAATACATTAGGCGACAAAATGAATACGGCGGCAGCGAATCAGGAGTACGAAATGGCGGTGGTCTTTAGAGACCGCATGCAAGCCTTGCGCCAAGTGCAAGCTAAACAGTTTGTCAGTGATTTTAGCGTATCGGATGCCGATGTGATTGCCTGCGCCAATATTGCAGGCCAGCATTGCATTAACTTGGTGATGATTCGTGGTGGGCGCCATTTGGGCGATAAAAGTTTTATGCCAAAAAACACCCAAGATGCAGATTTAGTAGAAACCGTAGAAGCTTTTTTAACCCAGCATTATGTAGCGCAAAATACTCCACCTATGATTGTATGCGGCGCTGAGGTTGACACTAAAACCTTTGAATTGGCTTTCAGTGAGCAATCTGGTCGCAAAATTAAAATCATTACTAACGCCATAGGCGATAAACGCGTATGGCTAAAAATGGCACAAACCAATGCTGAGCTTGCGCTAACGCAAAAGCAAGCAGCAAGCAGCAACCAAGAAGTGCGCTTGATTGAGCTACGCAAAGCACTTAATTTGCCTGAAACCACTGAGCGTATTGAATGTTTTGATATTAGCCACACTATGGGGGAAGCTACGGTGGGCAGTTGCGTGGTTTTTGATAAAGGCAATCTACAAAATAGTGAATACAGGCGCTACAACATCACAGGTATTACGCCCGGAGATGATTATGCCGCCATGCGTGATGTATTAATGCGGCGTTACAAAAAAGTAGCGGTGGGTGAGGGCGCGCGTCCTGATTTGGTGTTTATCGATGGTGGAAAGGGCCAGTTGGGTGTTGCGATTGAAGTGATGCAAGAAGTGGGCCTAGAAGATATTTTGCTAATCGGCATTGCCAAAGGCGAAGAGCGCAGGCCAGGTTTAGAAACCATGATTTTTTCAGACACAGGTGAAATGCTAAACCTTGAAAAAGATAATCAAGGCTTGCATTTATTGCAACAAATTCGCGATGAGGCGCATCGTTTTGCCATTACAGGCCATCGTGCCAAGCGCGCCAAAGCACGTATTACCTCAAGCTTGGAAGACATAGAAGGCGTGGGCGCTAAACGCCGTAAAGCCCTGCTAACGCGCTTTGGTGGATTAGATGGTGTGAAAAGTGCTAGTATGGACGAAATTGCGCAAGTAGATGGCATTAGTCAAGCCTTGGCAATTAAAATTTACGAACAACTACATTAAGAATGTCTCTAAAAATTTATTCTTTGTCGTCACGCGGCGTTACTCATAAAAAATAATTCCTAACATATTAACCATATGATGCGTAATTATTTTTCAATTGTGCCTTATTTGACTTTAAAACTTAAATTTATAGAGACATCCTTAACTTCAATAAAGTATAAAATAATATGTTGTGGAAAATTCCAAATCTTTTAACCGTGCTAAGAATCGCGCTGATTCCTGTATTTGTCGGTATCTTTTATTTGCCGAAAAGTGCCATTACTTTGGCCGCATTTCCAGCGCATTGGGTTAATGCTACCGCCGCTGGCGTTTTTGCCTTGGCGGCATTTACCGATTGGCTGGATGGCTTTTGGGCACGTAAATTTAATCAAACCTCTAATTTTGGTGCCTTTTTAGACCCAGTGGCCGATAAACTGATGGTTGCAGCCGCATTGATTGTATTGGTTGAGTTTGAACGCATTGGTGCTGTGATTGCTTTAATCATTATTGGCCGCGAAATCGCTATTAGCGCCTTGCGCGAATGGATGGCAGGGACTGGTAAAAGTAGTAATGTGGCGGTTGCTACAATTGGAAAAGTCAAAACAGCGGCGCAAATGATCGCTATATTTTTATTGCTGTATTACGACAAATTGAATTTAGGCGCGTTAGGCGATTTTAATACTAAATTTGTAGGTCAAATTTTGATCATTTTTGCTGCTTTTTTAACATTGTTATCAATGGCTTATTATCTAAAAGCGGCTTGGCCACATCTTAAAGAATGAATTCAATAAAATTTTTCGTAAAAAATTAATCGCACAATATAGTGATTAATTAGTCGATCTAGTCTTGACGCTGCACCGAAAACCGCTATAATGCTTGCAGTTTTGACGACGCGGGAATAGCTCAGCTGGTAGAGCGATACCTTGCCAAGGTATAGGTCGCGAGTTCGAGTCTCGTTTCCCGCTCCAAATAATAAATGATACGGCGAATGCATGCATGCTTTCGCCGTTTTAGTTTGAGGCATCTAAATTTTTGGCACTTTGTTTAATTTAGGTGCTCTTCTGTAAGGCGCGATAGCAAAGCGGTTATGCCGCGGCCTGCAAAGCCGTTTAGGCCGGTTCGACTCCGGCTCGCGCCTCCAATACCTATTTTATACCCCTCCAAGCTATTAATCTTTCACTTTTCTTAAAGTGAAAATCCAGCCATATCAACTATCGGCTCTAATCACTAACACATCGGCTTTTGCGCTGTGTTCTGGTTTAACGCATATGCCAATGTTGGCGGACAGGTTTATTTTATGTTCTATCAGCTCAATTGGATGATTCTATGTGCTTAATTTTTTGAGCAATTTTTACCGGTTCTGTCAAATTATTAATATTGATTATTAAGGGGACGTGTTTTTTTACGCTTAAAAATAATTAATGGCATGCTATTTGCTTTAAATATTTCAAGCAGCTAAAAAAATAATTAATGGCATGATATTTGCTATCAATTATTTTAAGCACCAATTTTTTTGGTGGTGCACCTTAACCATAATTAATTTTAAAGATTGACTGATTGGAGTTTTACCATGAATCATTGTTACCGCCTAGTGTTTAATCGATCAACTCAGGTTTGGCAAGTGGTGTCTGAAATTGCTAAATCGCACAGTAAATCGGTCGCTATTGTTTTGCTTCCTTTGCTTAGTTTGGTGAGTCAATCAGTCACTTGGGCTGAACCTGCAGCCAATGCGCTGCCCTCTGGTGGGCAGGTGGTTGCGGGGCAATCGGCAATTACGCAAAAAGGCAATAAATTAAATATCGTACAAAGCACAGAAAAATCGATTATTAATTGGCAAAACTATAATATTGGTATCAATGCAGAAGTCAATTATATACAAAATAGCACCAGTGCAATTTCAGTCAACCGTGTGGTGACAGGCGACCCTAGTGCGATTTTTGGTAAGCTCAATTCTAATGGTCAAGTATGGCTGATTAACCCTAACGGCGTACTATTTGGCCAAGGTGCGCGAGTGAATGTGGGTGGACTACTAGCTACCACTTTGAATATTGCTGATGATGATTTTATGAGCGGAAAATACCAGTTTGCTGGCAGTAATGGTAGCGTTGTTAACATGGGCAGCATTAAGGCAAGCCAAGGTGGTTATGTGGCAATGCTGGCGCCAGAAGTTCGAAACGAAGGTGTGATTTCTGCTATGCAAGGTACAGTTGCAATGCATGCTGGTAATGCCATGACGCTGGATTTTAATGGTAGCGGTTTGATTAGTGTGCAGGTGGATAGCGCTAGCGTGAATACATTAGTTGAGAATAAACATTTGATTAAAGTGGGTAATGGCCAAGTGCTGATGAGCACAAAGGCTGCAGATGGATTAATTACATCGGTGATTAATAATAGTGGCAAAATTGAAGCCAATAGTATGGTAAGCGATGGTGGCACGATTCGCTTAACTGGTGCTGAAACAGTCATCAATAGTGGCGAAATTTCGGCAACTTCATCTAGCCAAAAAGGTGGCACGGTACACTTGTTGGGCGAAAATGTGGGTATCTTTAGCGCGGGCACAGTGAATGTTTCGGGCAAAACAGGCGGCGGCACCATTTTAGTGGGTGGCGATTTTCAAGGTAAAAATGCCAGTATTCAAAATGCAATTAAAACATTTGTGAGTAGCGATGCCAAATTAGTTGCGGATGCGACTGTTAGCGGTGATGGCGGTAAAGTGATTGTTTGGGCCGATGATATTACGCGTTACTACGGAAGCACCTCTGCCAAAGGTGGCGCAGTAGAGGGCAACGGTGGCTTTGTAGAAATTTCAGGTAAGCGCTTGCTGAATTTTTCAGGTGGCGTGGATTTAAGCGCAGCCAATGGCATTGGTGGTAATTTATTACTTGATCCTGAAAATATTACTCTTAGTAATGTTGTTGATACAAATACAGCTGGTTTTAATCCTAACATTGACATTACAGAAGCATTTGCTGATGACCTTAGTTTAGATAGCGTATTTAATGTGGCGGCAGGTGGCAGTTTTGCAGGAATTACAGCTGGCAGCACCATCACCTTGCAAGCCAATAATGATATTACGGTATCAAATGCTTTCGATATTGCTGCTGCCACAGGTACAGCCAATAACAGTTTGGTATTAGAAGCCAATAACAATATTAATGTGAATGCCGCATTAAGCACGACAGGATCAGGCGTTTTAACATTAAGAGCAGATAAAGATGGTAGTGATGCAGGTAACTTGGCAATTAATGCTGCTATTGCAACGGGTATTGGTGGCGCAAACTTATCTGGTGCAAACGTCACTAGCACGGTGGGTGGTACTATTGCCACAGTCTCAACCAATCAAAATGGTGGAAATGTAATAATTTCATCATCCGCTGCTATTAATTTAGCAGGAAGTATTACGACAACTGGAGGCGCGGCAGCTACAGTTGGGCGTAATGCAGGTAATGTTACATTAAATGCTGGTACTTCTGTAAATACAGGTGCAATTACGGCAAATGGAAGTGTTGGCAACGTAGGTGGAGGCCAAGCTGGCGGCAATGCTGGCGTAATTGATATTACTGCCAAAACAGGCGTTACTTCGAGTGCAGCTATTAGCGCAAGTGGTGGTGCGGCTTCTGCGGGTAGTGCTAAGGGCGGTGATGCTGGTACAGTCAATATTAGTAACTTGGATGCTGGAAACATTAGTGGAACCATTATTACAGCGGTTAATGGCAATGCAACTGGAGCGGGTGCGGGTGGTCTAGCTGGTAGTATTAATATTACCAATCAAGCTAATTCCGGTAATGTAGTGTTTAGCAGCAGCTTGTTAACGAGAGGTGCCTTCAACGGCGCTGGTGGCAATATTAATGTCAGCTCTCAAGCCGATGTGAATTTAGCTATACTCAATGTCAATGGTGGAAACGGCAATACTGGATATGATGGCAGAAATGCCGGCAATATCACTATTTCTGGTGTTAATCGAACGATTACAGGGAGTATTAACGCAAATGGCGGCGCCGGGGTAGCTGGTGGTAATGCGGGGGTTGTGTCAATCACTGGAACCGGTACGTTGGGTACTGATGCAATTAATGTGCGTAGTGGTACAGGGATTGGCGGTAAAGAAGGCAGTATTAATTTAAGCGCTTCAAGCATAACAACAAGGGCCATCAGCACTGCGCCTGGCCCTAACAGCACGAATTCATTAGGCGGAGATGTTAACTTAACAACGACTGGTGCTTCAAGCTCTAGCGTATTAGCAATTGATGCCAGTAACTTTGGCGATATTAGCATTAATGCAGCCGATACTTTTACTGTAACGGCCACGATTGCTGGAGCCGGTACAACGCTATCAAAATCAGGCATTGGTAAACTGGTTTTATCGAGCGCTAATACCTTTACGGGTGCTGTTAATGTAAATGCAGGCGTGCTTAATTTACGAAACAACACAGCAGCAGGCACTTCTGCAGGCGGCATAACCGTTGCAAATGGAGCCGCTTTAGAATTAGAAGGCGGCATTACAGTTGATGAAGCACTTACTTTAAACGGCACAGGCGTAGCAGGTGCCGGTGCGCTTCGTAGTGTAAGTGGCGTTAATGAATGGGAAGGGCCCATTACTTTGGCAAGTGACGCTCAAATCAATTCAGACGCGGGAACTTTAACGATTAGCGGCAACATAGGCGGCGCTGAACAAAACTTAACGGTAGGCGGTGCTGGCAATTCTCTTATAAATAGTGTGATTGGAACCACTACTGGCGCATTAAGCAAAGCGGGTGCAGGCAGCCTTACCTTAGGCGGCATTAATACATATACAGGCGCTACCAATGTTAATGCAGGTACACTTTTAATCTCTGCCTCTGAGCGTATTAATAACGCATCGGCAGTCACCGTTGCATCGGGTGCCACTTTCAATTTAAATAATCTAACTGAAACGGTTGGTTCTATTGCTGACGCAGGCAATATTGTTTTGGGTACAGGTTCATTACTTGCTGGCGCCGACAACACATCAACCACATTTTCTGGCGTGATCAGTGGCGAAGCCGATGGTAGCTTTAGTAAAACAGGATCTGGTACGCTAACCTTAAGCGGCAACAATACCTATGATGGCGTTACAAGTGTGCTGGACGGTACTTTATCTGCCGCCGGTAGCAACGCGCTTGGCACAACAACTGGCGCTACCTTTGTTGGCTGTGGCAAAACACTTAATGTGAATAATGCTAGCTTAGCAAACGAAACTATTAATCTAAATAGTGCTGCCGTTTTAACGGGCACTGGTGCCGCATCGCTTTCTGGAAACGTAATAACTGCCGATAATAGTCAGATTGGAACCACATCTTCTGTATCTACTTTAACAATTGGTGGCATATTAAGCGCTAATCCAGGCAACACCTTAGAGATTATTGGCGCAGGTAGTGTTACAGCAGTCAATGCATCCAATAATATTGATATAGTTAAAATCACCAGTGCTGATAACGTAAGCTTGCGTGATATTGATAGTATGCGTTTTTCAGATACAGCATCTAATTTAACGGGTTCATTAACAGCGATTGCGGCTAACAATATTACCTTACAAGCAGGCGGTGGCATCACCGCAACGGGCGATATTTTGTTAACTAGCGATGCTTTTATTAATGGTTTCGGTGCAAATGCCTTAACATCTACAACCGGCCGTTGGGTAGTGCATACATCTTCAGTTGCTGGCAATACCTATGGTAGTTTAGCTAGCGGAAATCAGGCTATTTATGGTCGCGCATTAAGAACACCAACGGCTGAAACAGGCAATCGCTATGTATTTTCTGATAGCCCCACTTTAAATGTGATTTCAACCAATCAAAGCAAAACCTATGGTCAAGATGCTACGGCTGCAGTTGCAAATGCCTTTACAGCAACTACTTTTGTTGATGCTGCCGCTTCTGGTGGGGTATTTACGCAAGACACTATTGCAAACTCACTCATAGGATCAGCAACTTCAGTTGGATCAGTAACAACTGCAAATGTAAATAGTTATGCGATTGATGTTACGCCAATTACTTCAGTAAATGGATATACCTTAAATAAATCGAATGCAGGCAATTTAACGGTGAACGCGGCCACACTCTATTTAAATGCGGTAGCCGATAGCAAAACCTATGATGGAAATACCACTTCATCAGCCACTGCTACAGCCACTGGCCTAGTGGGTGGAGACAGTGTTACAGAGTTAACACAACGCTTTGCCGAGAAAAATGTACTGGGTAC